>NZ_CP107052.1:1023750-1687500 GCF_025736875.1 Candidatus Kirkpatrickella diaphorinae | reverse complement strand
TAAGGCGAGGGCGAAAGCCGTAGTCGATGGGAACCAGTTGAATATTACTGGGCCTGCCAGAAGTGACGAATGCGAGATGTTGTCTGTTCTTAATGGATTGGACAGGCTTTTGGAGCATTCCGGGAAAGAGCTCTGGCATATAGACCGTACCCGAAACCGACACAGGTGGACTGGTAGAGTATACCAAGGCGCTTGAGAGAACGATGCTGAAGGAACTAGGCAAATTGCTCGTGTAACTTCGGGATAAGCGAGACCCGTATGTGGGCAACCATGTGCGGGTGGCACAGACCAGGGGGTAGCGACTGTTTAGTAAAAACACAGGGCTGTGCGAAGTCGAGAGACGACGTATACGGCCTGACGCCTGCCCGGTGCCGGAAGGTTAAGAGGAGATGTGAGAGCATTGAATTGAAGCCCCGGTAAACGGCGGCCGTAACTATAACGGTCCTAAGGTAGCGAAATTCCTTGTCGGGTAAGTTCCGACCTGCACGAATGGCGTAACGACTTCCCCACTGTCTCCAGCATCGGCTCAGCGAAATTGAATTCCCCGTGAAGATGCGGGGTACCCGCGGTCAGACGGAAAGACCCTATGAACCTTTACTGCAGCTTTGCAGTGGCATCAGAGACATTCTGTGTAGGATAGGTGGGAGGCTATGAAGCATGGGCGCCAGTCTGTGTGGAGCCATCCTTGAAATACCACCCTGACTGTCTTTGATGTCTAACCGCGACCCGTAAGCCGGGTCCGGGACCCTGCATGGTGGGCAGTTTGACTGGGGCGGTCGCCTCCCAAAGTGTAACGGAGGCGCGCGATGGTGGGCTCAGGTCGGTCGGAAACCGACTGTCGAGTGCAATGGCATAAGCCCGCCTGACTGTGAGAGTGACAGCTCGAACAGAGACGAAAGTCGGCCATAGTGATCCGGTGGTCCCACGTGGACGGGCCATCGCTCAACGGATAAAAGGTACTCTAGGGATAACAGGCTGATCTCCCCCAAGAGTCCACATCGACGGGGAGGTTTGGCACCTCGATGTCGGCTCATCACATCCTGGGGCTGGAGCAGGTCCCAAGGGTTCGGCTGTTCGCCGATTAAAGTGGTACGTGAGCTGGGTTTAGAACGTCGTGAGACAGTTCGGTCCCTATCTGCCGTGGGTGTAAGAGACTTGAGAGGATTTGTCCCTAGTACGAGAGGACCGGGATGAACATACCTCTGGTGCACCGGTTGTCGCGCCAGCGGCACCGCCGGGTAGCTAAGTATGGACAGGATAACCGCTGAAAGCATCTAAGCGGGAAACCTACCTCAAAACAAGGTCTCACAGGGCCGTGAAAGACCATCACGTCGATAGGCTGGGTGTGAAAGCGTGGTAACACGTGCAGCTGACCAGTCCTAATCGCCCTTATTACTCACATCAACGCCGCTCTCCCTCACAGGAAAGCAGCATGCACATACATAGCAGTCATCCACGCATCCATTGCGTGTCTCTCATCTCATCCTACCCCTTCTCCTCATCCCGTCTCACTCATTAAGCGAGACAGGGCATGCACCAGCCTCTCCACCCTGAAAAGGGTGGGCCAGATGACCTGGTGGCCATGGCGGGAGACTTCCACCCGATCCCTTCCCGAACTCGGCCGTGAAACGCCCCAGCGCCTATGATACTGCAGCTTAAGCTGCGGAAAAGTCGGTCGCCGCCAGGTCTCCTGACCCACCCACATCAAACATACAACAACAGGGGATTACATCACGCATCCCCCATCATCGCGGGGTGGAGCAGCCCGGTAGCTCGTCAGGCTCATAACCTGAAGGCCGCAGGTTCAAATCCTGCCCCCGCAACCATCTTAAACCATTCCCATCCCGACAGGCCCCCTGCGCATAAAATAGCAGGTAACAGCCCGTCCGCAGCACCCCCCCAAAATAACCCCGCCCGCCCGCGTGGGCAGGGTCACGCAGACAGAACACTCAGGCCATAACTCTACTCAGTCTTCTCAAACGCACCCGCAACACGAAGCTCAACCTTCGCCCCAACAGCCGGAAGATACGTCCGAAGTCCATATAAACCTCGGTCAATCTCCCCACGCGCTTCAAAACCCACCGTATATGCATGGTCAAGATCGTTCATACCACCGCCAATAAAACGAGCATGAAGCGTCACAGGCTGCGTCACGCCATGCATTGTCAATTGTCCATCAATGGTCGCGCGATTGCCGGGCATTGGCGTCACTTTCGTTGAGACGAAAGTCGCATTCGGATACTTAGCGCTATCAAACCACGCATCACCCTTCAGCTCATTATTGAGGACACTGTTCGATGTCTCAACTGAGGAAACCGGCACAGTGACAGTGAGGGTCGATTTTGAAGGATCCGCGGTGTCGAGATGGAGCTTCCCGCTGGCCTGGCTGAACATCCCGGAAAAGGGCGTAAAACCAAAATGCAGGACCGAAAAAATGACCTGCGTGTGAGCGGGCTCAACTTTATAGTCGCCCGAAGCGACCTTTGGCGCGGCGGCCAGAGCATAGGGTGCAGATAAGATTGTGCAGGAGGCGACAAGCGCGGCGCCTAAACGGTTGAATCGCGTCATATGATTTCCTCGATTATTGCTCGCTCGACCGCAGCATATGTCTCATTTTCGCATATGCTGTCGGAGAAACGCTCATTATTGTCTAGACCTGACGAAGCGTGAGCGTCAATCCTCAAGCGATCACAGCAAGCCCATGGCCTTGATGCGTGCGAAGGCTGCCAGCGACACCATGCAGGTAATTTCCTGCCGCGCAATCATGTCTTCAAACTGCGCCAAGGTTACAGTGTGGCACGTCAGGTCGTCCTCCGTCTCCTCCCGGGAAACAGGGCCTTGTGTCAGGTTTTTTGCGAGATAAATATGGCCCTTCTGCGTCGAGTAGCCGGCACCCTGCCACATGGAGCCCGCATATAAGAGGTCCTTCGCGACAAGCCCGGTCTCTTCCTGAAGCTCTCCGGCCGCCACGACCTCCGGCGCGACGTCGGGACGTGTCTCCCACATGCCCATAGGCAATTCCCATAAACGCGCATCAATCGGGTAACGATATTGCCGGACAAGTGTCACAGTGTCATCGACCCCATCATGCCCCAATGGCAGGATAACGACGAATTCCCCCCGTTCGACAACACCATAAAGGCCCTGTTTGCCGTTCGGGCGCCGGATGATATCCTCCCTCACGGCTGTCCAAGGGTTTTGATACGCCATTCGCGTTGAAAGAACCTCATATTTCGGCAGGGGCGCTTCGTTTCCACACATTTGTTTGCTTCCGTCAAAGTTCAGCTTCTGGTTAACAGACTGCCACTCCCCTCGACATCAATCAATCTTCGTTGAATATTGTTGGAAAATTCGCCGACAGAAACGCCTCGCTCAAAAAATTTTGCAAGTCTGCCGTCCGGAGATGGCGGCAAGCCGATGGCGTTTGAGGGCGTCCTCCAGTCAAATACACCCCATTTTACTCCAAAACATGCTAAACTTATCACCCGACATAATTCACATGCAGTCAGACGAGATTGTTCAGCTCATCGCCACGACCGGGCGTTACATCCCGGCGTATTATCCACATTGATATGGATGCGTTTTACGCATCGGTTGAGCAGCGTGACCAACCTGAACTTCGCGGGCAGCCCCTTGCTGTCGGGCGGGCGGAAGGGCGTGGTGTGGTGGCGGCGGCCAGTTATGAGGCGCGGGCTTACGGGGTGCGGTCAGCCATGCCGTCCATCGTGGCGCGGCGCAAATGTCCGCATCTCGTCTTTGTCCCGCCGCGCTTCTCCGTCTATCATGCCGTCTCGGCGCAGATCCATGAGATCTTCCGTCGTTATACCGCCATCATCCAGCCTCTTTCCCTTGATGAGGCCTATCTCGACGTGACGGAAGCCGCATCGAAATATGGTTCCGCCACCGCAATTGCCGAGGCGATACGTGAGGATATCAGGCGGGAAACAGGGCTGACCGCATCGGCTGGCGTCTCATATAATCGTTTTCTGGCAAAACTCGCATCTGATTGCCGCAAGCCGAATGGTTTGTTCGTCATCACCCCCGCCCAGGGGCCGGACTTCGTCGCCCGTCTTCCCGTCTCTCAATTTCATGGCATCGGCCCGGCGACGGCGCGGCGCATGGAGGCGCTCGGGATCCACACAGGGAACGACCTGCGCCAGGTTTCCCGGGACATGTTGCGCGCCCATTTCGGCAAGGTCGCGGATTTTTACTATAATATCGCGCGCGCGATTGATGATCGCCCTGTTGATCCGCATCGCGTGCGCAAATCAATCGGCAGCGAGACAACCTATGCGCATGATATTCATGATCTGCCCGCGGCGGAGGAAGCACTTGCGGATGTGGCGGATCGTGTCTGGATGGCTTATATGGAGAAAAATCTTCACGCGCGCACCGTCACACTGAAAATCAAATTCTCCGATTTTCGCATGATTACGCGTGCGACATCCCTTAAGGAATTTGTCCGCGAAAAATCCGTGATGTGGGAAGCTGCGCTGCACTTACTGCAATCAGAAGCGCCTTTTCGTATGGGGATCAGGCTTCTAGGTCTCACCCTTTCCTCCTTTTCCGGCGCGGAAGCCACGCACAATCCGCAAATGACGTTATTTTGACCCTGAGGACACCTGCCGCGTTATCACGGCGCTATCGTCGCACTCTCCTTTGTCCCGGCATCAGGGACGCCGCCATCATGACAAGATTGCAGGATGCACGCGCCTCCGTGCAGCCGAGATTGATGTCATCATGAAACAGGGTATAAGTTTTTGATGCTTTCCCGACGCTTACCGTTTTTGCGCTTCTCCCGGCACAGCCTCGTGCCGGTCGTGAGTTTCAATTTCATCGCTTATCTGATTGTCGGCCTTCCCATGGCCGTCATTCCTCTTTTTATGGTTGAGATCCTGCATTTCAACACAGTATGGGCAGGGCTCGCTGTCTCCCTCCAATATTTTGCAACCTTTGCCTCCCGGCCCCAGGCAGGTAAGCGCATTGATTTACGCGGTCCCAAAACCGTCGTCATCGCCGGATTGGTGCTTTGCGCGTTCTCGGGTGTTTTATTGCTTCTTTCCGGACTCACGGCGCATCTCGCATTTTTATCGCTCTTTACGCTCTTCGCCAGTCGATGCGCGCTGGGATGGGGGGAGAGCTGGACGACGACGGCCGCCATCATCTGGAATATCCGCCGGGCCGGGCCATCACGCACCGCGCAGGCTATTTCCTGGAATGGCGTCACCTCCTACGGGGGCATCGCCATTGGTGCGACGATCGGGGCGCAATTCTACCATTTTGGCGGTCACTGGGGCGGGTTCATTCTCATCGGCACCGTCTCAATTCTCCTGCCCCTGATCGGGGCTTTTTATGCGCAGGGCATTCCCAAAGTGATTTCGCTTCCGACGGGTAAGGCGCCTATGCCGTTCTGGCAGGTTTTCAGGCGGGTGCTTCCGCTCGGCGGTCTCCTGTCCTGCGGGGCGGTCGGGTTTGGCGCGATATCCTCGTGTCTCGCCCTTTATTATGCGGCCCGGCAATGGCCCGGTGCGTCCCTGGCGCTTGCGATATTCGGGTTGGTCTTTGTCTGTGTGCGTTTTATCTTCACGCAGCAGATCGCCCGCCTTGGCGGGGCGCGCGTGGCGATGATCTCCCTTCTGGTGGAAGCGATGGGCCTGTTGGTGCTTGCTTTCTCTGGCACCGTCATCTCGGCATTTTTGGGTGCGGCGCTGACGGGGGCCGGTTTCTCGCTCATCTTTCCGGCCTTGGGCGTTCTCGCTGTGGAAAGCGCGGGCGCGGAAAATCGCGGGGCGGCGCTCGGGGCCTATTCAGTCTTCTCCGATCTGGCCATCGGCCTCTCAGGCCCCATTCTTGGGCTGGTGATCGCGCTCGCGGGATATGCGGCGTTATTTATCTTCACAGCCTCCATCACGACACTTGGTGCCGTCACCCTTCTGGCTTTGCAGAAACGTTTAAACCAGCGCATGGCCTGAAAGCGCGTTACTTCATCCCGGCTTATTCCGCACGCACGTTTGACAGATTTTTTGTTTGCGTGCTGCAATAAGCGGTGTGAATGCGCAATTTCGGAGGGTGCCTCATTATGGTGATGTCTGCTTCTGTGTTTTGTGGTTCCCGCCTGGGTGTCGGGAGCGCGTTCGCAGATCTGGCGGCGCATCTCGGGGCAGGGCTGGCACGGCAGGGCATCACCCTTATTTACGGTGGGGCGAAAAGTGGCCTGATGGGCGTGCTCGCGGACGCGGCATTGCAGGAGGGCGGGGCGGTCATCGGTGTGATCCCGACTTTTCTACATCATTGGGAAGTCATGCATGAGGGTGTGTCTGAATTGATCCTGACGCCATCTCTGCATACACGTAAGCAGGTCATGCTGGACCGGGCGGAAGCCTTCATTATTCTTCCCGGCGGTATCGGCACTTTTGATGAATTGTTTGAAGTCCTGACATGGCGGCATCTTCGGCTCCATGACAAGCCGATCATCATCCTGAATTATCATGGCTGGGCCGATCACTTGCTCGCGAGTCTCAAGGGTGCCATCGCGCAAGGTTTCGCGGACCCGGATATACAGACATGCTATGAAGTCATGTCAGATGTTGACGCGGTTCTTTCCCGTCTCGGCACGGTCTGACACGCAAAAACATTGCCGGTCATTTAAGAAATCAGAATGATTAAATCGCGCCCGGCCTCTTGCACTTCGCGCCCCGGAGTTATATAGCCCTGCGACATGTCGGAGTGTAGCTCAGCCTGGTAGAGCACTGTGTTCGGGACGCAGGGGCCGGAGGTTCGAATCCTCTCACTCCGACCATATCTTCTCTCGGTGAGTCGCCCCAGGAGGTCAGTACCCTACCGAGGCGGGAGGTTTCTTCCGCGGCCCTCATCCTTGGACGCCGCGTCGGACGATTTGTGACGTCGGCGCGTTTGTCTTTTTGATGAAAATTGGAGGGCCAAAATGAGTGGAAGTGTTTTGTGGTCGCTGACGCTTTACGCGGTGGCGTCTCTTGTGACGCCCGGACCAAACACGCTTCTGGCCTTCGCCTCAGCCGTGCATTTCGGCATCAAACGCCTGTGGCCGCAGATCCTCGGCGTTGCTTTCGGCTTCCTCGTCGAGTTGTGGGCCTGTGGCCTTGGCCTGGACGCGTTGTTCAATATGGTGCCTGTCGCCCGGCAAGTCCTTAAATTTCTGGGCGGTGGCTATCTGATCTTCCTCGCCATCCGCATCGCGACATCGCCCGTGGACCCGACGATGAACACGGCGCGCAAGCCGCCAATGACCTTTATTCAAGCGGCAATGTTCCAGATCGTCAACCCAAAAAGTTGGGTGATCGTGTTAGGTGGCATCGCACTTTATGCTGATCCCGCGCATCATTATGCATCGATGTTGATCATCAGCCTTTTCCTCGGGCTGGGCACAATCCCCGCAGTCGTTACCTGGGCTGTCGCCGGGATCATGACGAAATCCTATCTTTCCCACCCCCGCCGGTTACGTTATTTCAATATTGCCATGGGTCTGCTGCTGATCGTCGCCGTGGTGCCAATGCTCTATGAGCCCTGAGGCCGGATAGCCGGCACGGTGCCTGCCACGTTGAGTTTCCGGGGATATTGACGTCCGCCCGTTGAACCGTGTCAAATCACGGATGGTCAGTCCTGCTCGGAGGTCATCAGCGAAATAAATGTCTCAGAAGATCATACCTGTTGTACTCTCCGGCGGTTCCGGGACACGTTTATGGCCTGTTTCCCGACAAACTTTCCCGAAGCAATTCTGGCCCCTCATCTCGCAGCAAACCCTGATACAGCAAACCGTCCTGCGCGGGCGGGCGGTGCGTGACGCCGCGCCATTGATCATCTGCAATGCCGAACATCGCTTCATCGTGGCGGAACAGATGCGTCAGATCGGCATCACGTCATCGCGCATTGTGCTTGAGCCGAAGGCGCGCAATTCCGGCCCGGCCATTGCCGCCGCCGCTTTCCTCCTTGCGGAAGAAGATCCGAACACCATCATGTGGGTGATGGCCGCCGATGCCCTGATCCGTGATGAGAAAGCCCTGAAAGAAAGCCTCGACCTGGCCGTTAAAGCGGCGCGGCAAGGCTATATCGCCACATTCGGTATCACGCCGGAGCATCCGGAGACAGGTTACGGATACATTGAGACGGGCACACCCCTTTCGATACACGCTTCTGAAAAAAATGGCGCCGTTTTTCACGTGCGGCGCTTTATCGAAAAACCGACCCGCGACGCGGCAGAGGCGTTGATCCGCACCGGTCACGTACTCTGGAATTCCGGCATGTTTGTCACGAGCGCGGCCACATTCATCCGGGAAATTCAGCGCCACGCCCCGGCCATCGGGGCGGCGACGGAATCTGCGGTGCGGGGCCGCACGCGCGACCTTGATTTTGAGCGTCTGGATGCCGAAGCATTCGCGCGCTGCCCCTCGATTTCCGTCGATTATGCCATTGCGGAGAAAACGGAATGTGCCGCCGTTGTCAAAAGCCATTTCGGCTGGTCGGATATTGGGAGTTGGGACGCTGTCTGGGAAGCGCAAGATAAGGACGCGGCGGGCAACGCCACGCGCGGCGACGTCATCCTTGACAACTCCCGCGATTGCCTTGTCCAGACGGATGGCCCTCTGATCGCCCTTGCCGGGATGGAGGATACGATGGTTGTCGCCACAGAGGACGCGGTGATGGTGACAAGGCGGGGCCAGGGGCAGGAAGTCCGGAAGATTGTTAAAAAGCTCGAATCCCTGGGCCATCGCGCCGCCACATCGCACAGGAAGATCTATCGCCCCTGGGGGCATTATACGTCTCTTGCGAGAGGGGAGGCGTTTCAGGTCAAGCAGATCGTCGTGCATCCGCGCGGAAAACTGTCACTCCAGAAGCATCAGCATCGTGCGGAGCACTGGGTGGTTGTCAGCGGAACGGCGACCGTGACGCGTGACGCTGATATCCTGACAATTTCAGCGAATGAAAGCATCTATATCCCCGTTGGCACGCCCCACCGATTGGAAAATCTCGGCGCAGAACCCTTGATTGTGATTGAGGTGCAGACCGGCCTTTATCTGGAGGAAGATGACATTATCCGCCTCGACGATATTTATGCACGCGGGGAAGCACGGGGAGATTAAAGCAAATCGCCCGTCACGACGTCGCTTTCGGGGCTATGTGGTCATAACGCAGAAATATGAAAGCGCCGTGATCCTCTTGCCCGGTGGCCATGACAAGCCGGGCGCCGTCACCCTCCTGATAAGTGAGCGGAAGACCTTCGCGCCATATTGTCACGGCGCGGCGATGCCCGCGGCCAATTGTCAGCTCCACGCCGGGCGTTGGTGTCGATTGCGGCGTAAAATTCAGATCGCCCTCCAGGGACGGCACGAGAAATACCAGCCCCTCCGCCGATTTGAGCATAAAATGGAGGCGCCGCCCGTCGCAGAATGCGATGACAGGGTTTTCCGGCGGTTCCTCAGATGTCTCAATCATCAGCGCTGCTTCATCATATCGCAGGAGAAATTCCTGATCTGTCCCGATCACCCAGCGATGCCAGAAGGGGATGGCGGTCTCTGCACGCTGATAATCGCGGGCGGCGTACATCTCTGCGAGGAACACGGCGCGTTCGGCATCATTCCGCCACGCGACGCGAAAAAGCGGGTCATGTCGGATCTGAGCCCAGATCCTGCCACTTCGGGCGATTTCCTCCTCCGGCAGTTCGGTACGCTGCTCCGTCACTTCAAGCGGAGATTGGATGAGGAAGGAGCAGTGAAGACGTGCCTCACCCTCATCTTTGATAAGGCCGCCAAATCCGGTTTCGATCATGCGATGCGTGTGCTCAACATGTTCATATCCGTAACCCGTAAAGCGTGAGTCCATGTAGCCGACATGATCGAGCGCCTGTTGATGGAATACGGCGCATTGCCCGGAAACATTCGTCGCGACAAAAGGGTCCGCGCCTGTGCCCGCGCCGCAGATGATTTTCTCCCCCGAAACGTCCGGAAGGTAGATATTTGCGTGTCCCAGCTTCCGGCCCGCCTCAATCCATGAAGTTTCCCAACCATCCGCTGTCGGGAAAGTATCATCTTCCAGCAGGATGATGACGTGACAGGATTGCATGACTTTCAGGTAATAGAGCGCACGATTTTTGTTCCAGGCGATGCCGCGATGGCCACCAAGGATGAAATCGCAATCAAGTGCGCGCAATGTTGCGGCGGTCTCGTCAATGGAGCCGTCATCCACAACGACCAGATGGTGCTCCGCCTGCGTGTGTCGGCGCACGGCCGCCACTGTTTGTTTCATGCGTTCCGAGCGGTTATAGGTCGTGATGCCGATACCCAGTTTTATCGAAATAACCCGGCTCCTTTTTTATCCGTTCGTGCCGTTCGCCCGCCCGTTCGTCGTGCTGAGATCAGATTTGTTGCCAGCGAAAATAAAGGCGTCCAGTTCCGCCTTGCGGATAAGTTTCAGCGTCGGCCCCGATCAGTTTGAGAAGCTTTCAATCGCCGGTCGGGCTAGGGAAGTGATGAGGGATATCGCCTCTTCATCCGCATTGAGACATGGCACCACGCTGAAATCCTGCCCTCCGGCCTGAAGAAATTGATGGCGGAGTTCATTGCCGATTTCGTCAAGCGTCTCCAGGCAATCCGCAAGAAAGCCGGGAGTGATGACGGTGATTCGGCGCACATTCTGTCGTGCAAGGGCCTCAACGTACGGCGCTGTATAAGGTTGAAGCCACGCCATCGGCCCGAAGCGCGATTGAAACGTCATGGGCATGAAATCCGCCGCCGCGCCCATCTCCGCCCGCAAGGCGTGTGCCGTGCGTTCACAATGCGCGGCATAAGGATCACCCTGCGCGATGCATTTTTGCGGCATACCGTGAAACGAGATCACAATGCGCTCCGGTTCGTAGGAAAGGGTCGCGAGGTGCGCGCGCAGGCTTGATGCAAGGGCCTTGATGTAAAGAGGATGATCGGGAAAAGCCGGAATTGTGCTGATGGCGGGCTGATGTCGCCGCTTCATGAGCGTGCGGAAAAGGTGATCATTCGCGGTTGCCGTCGTGGCGGCGCTATATTGCGGATAAAGCGGGAAAGCGACAATACGCACGCACCCGGCCTTCAGGAGGGCGTCGACGCCCTGGCTTATCGATGGTGTGCCATAGCGCATGGCGCCTGAAACGGCGACATCCGGCCCCAATCTTGCCGCGACCTTCTGCACCTGCGCGGCGCTGATGACACGCAGCGGGCTTGCATCCTGCGCCTTGTCCCAGATGCGTTTATAGGCCGCGCCACTTTTGAAGGGCCGTCGCGGCAGGATGATGCCATGGAGCAAAGGTTGCCAGATGGCCGCTGGCGCCTCGATCACGCGGCGATCGGAGAGAAATTCACGCAGATAGCGCCTGACGGCAAAATATCCTGTCCCATCAGGTGTGCCGAGATTGATGAGCAGCAACCCGACGCGATGGGTCGGTGGAAAATCGTCTTCAAGTCGCGCTAATGTCTCCATGACGAATATCTTGCATTGACCTGAACATTAGGCAAGTCACGAGAGGGCAGGTGTTACGCTAACGATGACGCATCGTTGTTGAGACGGCCAGGCGCGGCACCCGCCCCGCTCACGGGGCCACGACCTCTGAATGGGGCTCCGCGTGATGATTTGACCGGTTGCGCACATGGCCAATCATGAATGGTGCACAAGACCCATCGATATGAGGGTTTCAGCAATCTGAACGGCATTCAAGGCCGCGCCTTTCCGCAGATTATCTGAGACGCACCAGAGCGCCAGCCCGTTTTCAACCGTCTCATCGATACGAAGGCGCGAAATATAAGTCGCGTCCTCCCCCACACATTCAATCGGCGTGACGTAACCGCCATCCTCCCGCTCATCACGGAGGATAATCCCGGGAGCGGCGCGCAGGGCCTCCCGCGCGGCTTTAAGATCGATTTTACTTTCGAACGCGATATTCACCGCTTCAGAATGGCCGATAAATACCGGCACGCGCACGCAGGTCGCCGTCAACCGGATATCCGGGTCGAGAATTTTGCGCGTCTCGACCGCCATTTTCCATTCTTCCTTCGTCGCGCCATCCGGCATGAATTTATCAATATGTGGGATGACATTGAAGGCGATCTGCTTCGTGAACTGGCTGATGCGCGGTGCGTCGCCGACAAAGCTGCCTTTGGTCTGCGCGAACAGCTCATCCATTCCTTCCTTGCCCGCGCCGGACACAGCCTGGTAGGTCGAGACGACGACGCGTTGAATTCTGAACAGATCATGCAGCGGTTTCAGCGCGAGCACCAACTGGGCTGTCGAGCAATTCGGGTTTGCGATGATGTTGCGGCGGGCTTTCCTGAGTGCCTCGGGATTCACCTCGGGCACGACCAGCGGCACATCCGGCTCCATGCGGAAATGTGACGTGTTGTCGATCACGATGCAGCCAGCCGCCGCCGCGCGCGGGGCATGAAGGGCGGAGATGGCGGCGCCGGGGGAGAAGAGCGCGATATCCCAATCGGTAAAGTCGAACGTTTCAAGGTTTTGAACGGTGAGGATCTTTTTATCCCCGAATGAGACTTTCTGCCCCGCGGAGCGCGCGGAGGCGAGTGCGGCGACTTCCGACGCCGGAAAATCGCGCTCAGCGAGGATACGAAGCAATTCCCGCCCGACCGCGCCGGTCGCACCGACGACCGCGACTTTATATGTCATGATCTTAAACCTGTTTCCTGGGTCGACCTCGGCCGACTTCCCAACGTCAAAATGGCAGGCCCTTGATGAGGGCTCAGAGATAATGTCGGCGCGATTCATAACGGGCTTTTGCGCGCCTTGCCATCTATTTCGGCGTTATGGCCCATCGTCGCACCGTGCATAACTGCATGTGTCCCATCCGAAGATGTCACCCTCAGGGGAGAGGGCTTGACGTTCAGTCACGGGATGATGAGGTCGAGGGGGGCTTTTATCGCTTGACCTCAGGCGCAAATCCCAAAAAATACGTTACGTTACTGTGAAGCATTATGGTATCGCGCGGTGGTCTTGCAACGACCACGTGTTACAATAAAGGCGATAACGGGCGGGGACCTTTCGGGACCTGCCGGAATGACGGTTAAAACAGCCAGGGAGGGCTGACTCAAATGGGTAGGGATGGGTTTATACCCGATGCGCTTAATGGTGCGAATGCATCCTATCTTGCGGATTTACATAATCGCTGGCTGACAGATCCCGCGAGTGTCGATCCTTCCTTCGTCCCCCTCTTCGGCGCTTTGGCGGGCGGCAAGGCTGAAAATATTGCCAAGGATCATGGCGACGCCGCACCATCCATGGCGCGTCCCGCCCGTGCGGATACGTTGTGGGATGCTCTGCCGGACTGGGCAGAGAAGCCCTCCCTTCTGGATGAGGAAGTCGTGAAAGCGCGGGAAGCTGCCCCGGCTTCACCCGATGGTGCGCTTATCAGCGCCGCCCGGGACAGTATCCGCGCGATGGAGCTGATTCGCGCCTATCGTGTTCGTGGGCACTTCCAGGCGGTTCTTGACCCGCTCAATCTGAAAACAGCCCCCATCCATGCTGATCTTGATCCCGCCTCATACGGGTTTACGGCGGCCGAGATGGAGCGGCCGATTTATCTCGGGCATTTCGCGGAAGATCTCCTGCCGGACACGCCTGCGCCCACCATGCATGTCCTCCTCGCCGCCTTGCGTGAGACTTATTGCGGGCCGATCGGGTTTGAATATATGCATATTCAGGACCCTGAGAAACGCCAATGGTTGCAGAGCCGCATTGAGGCGGATAACTGGCGTCATCTCTTCAGTGCTGCACAAAAGCAGGAAATATTATCCCAGCTCACCGCCGCTGAGGGGTTCGAAAGCTTTTGCCACCGACGATATAGCGGCACGAAGCGTTTCGGGCTGGAAGGGAGTGAAGTCACAATTCCGGTCCTGCATGGTTTGATGGCCCGCGCCTCTATTCATGGCACGCGCTCCGTCTCATTGGGGATGGCGCATCGTGGTCGCCTCAATGTCATGGCGAATGTCGTGCAAAAGCCGTTTGCGGCCATCTTCTCGGAATTTGCGGGCGGGTCATTTAAACCGCAGGATGTGCAGGGTTCCGGCGATGTGAAATATCATCTCGGCACGGCGGCGACATTGCAGGTTCAAGGGCGCGATATGCGCGTCACACTCCTGCCGAACCCCTCACACCTTGAAGCGGTCAATCCGGTCGTTGTCGGACGCGTGCGCGCCTTGCAGGATCTCGATGGCTGTGTCGGGCGCGAAAGCCGCGTCGCCCATCTTGCCATTCAGATCCATGGCGATGCGGCCTTTGCCGGTCAGGGCGTTGTATATGAGACGATGGCCATGTCGGAGCTGGTCGGTTATCGCACGGGTGGCACTGTTCATCTCGTCATCAATAACCAGATCGGTTTTACGACGATGTCCGCCCATGCTTATTCGGGCCTTTATTGCACGGATATCGCCAAATCGGTGCAGGCGCCGATTTTGCACGTCAATGGGGATGAGCCGGAAGCAGCGGCTTACTGCGCCCGCCTCGCGGCGGATTTCCGCACGCAATTTGCCAGCGATATCGTGATTGACCTCGTGACCTACCGACGTCACGGCCATAATGAAGGTGATGAACCTGCCTTCACACAGCCGACCATGTATAAGGCGATTGCCGCGCGTGAAACGACGCGGGCACTCTACGCGAAGCGCCTCGTGCGTGAGCGCGTCGTCACGCAGGAAGAAGCCGACCGTACTTTGTCCGACTTCTTCACGAGGATGGATCGGGAATATGAAGCGGCGAAAAGTTACACACCCCGTCGGGAAGATTGGCTCGATTGCCGTCAGGACCCGACGCGCCTCTCCGACACGCCGTTGCGGGAGCAACCTGTCACCGGGATTTCCGCCAAAACGCTGAAATCAATCGGCGCGGTCCTGACGCGTGTGCCGGACGGGTTTTCAATGCATCCGCGTCTCAAGCGCTTCTTCGACGCGCGCCGTAAGGCTTTTGAAAGTGGTGAGGGTTTCGATTGGGCCACGGGGGAAGCCCTGGCATTCGGCTCTCTCCTGCTGGAAGGCCATCCTGTACGACTCTCGGGAGAGGATTGCCAGCGCGGCACATTCAGCCAGCGTCACGCTGTGCTGATCGACCAGCTCAATCAAGAGGAATATGTTTCCCTCAACCATATCGGGGGCGAGCAGGCGCGCATCGAAATCTATAATTCCCTCTTGTCCGAATTCGGCGTGCTGGGCTTTGAATATGGCTACACTTTGGCGGCGCCGGACTCGCTTGTCCTGTGGGAGGCGCAGTTCGGGGATTTCGCCAACGGGGCACAGGTTATTATTGACCAGTTCATCGCCTCGGGTGAGGTCAAATGGCTGCGCAGCTCCGGGCTGGTGCTGCTTTTGCCGCATGGCTATGAGGGGCAGGGGCCGGAACATTCATCGGCGCGGATTGAAAGATATCTTCAACTCTGCGCTGAAAATAATCTGCGCGTCTGCGTGCCCTCCACGCCGGCCAATTACTTCCATGCGCTGCGGCGGCAGATCATCCGGCCATGCCGCAAGCCGCTGATCGTCTTCACGCCGAAATCCCTTTTGCGGCATAAAAATGTCGTTTCCTCTGCGGCCGATTTCTCAGCGCGCCAGCGTTTCAGGACGGTCATCAAGGATGAGCCGCGCGATGTTAAGGCTGCGGACGTCAAACGCGTCATTCTCTGTAGTGGGAAAATTTATTACGACCTCGCCGCTTATCGGGATGAAAATGAGGTCAAGGACGCGGTGCTGGTGCGCGTTGAGCAGCTTTACCCCTTCCCCACAAACAGGCTGGCGGAAGCGCTCGCGCCATACCCCCATGCGCGCATCGTCTGGTGTCAGGAAGAGTCGCAGAATAGTGGCGCCTGGCACTTCGTTGATCGCTACATTGAGTCGGCAGCAAATGGTGTCGGGTATAATGCGCCGCGCCCCATTTATAACGGGCGTCTCCCCAGTGCCTCTCCGGCGACAGGGTTATTGAAGGAGCATGAGCGCCAGCAGAAGGAACTCGTTGCGAGCGCCTTCTCCGCGCCGATTGATGGATGAGGAAATCGGGCAGCCTCGGGGCTGCCCGTCCACGCCTGGTTCGAGCATGTCAGAGGCAAAAGCGTGGTGTCCGCGCCGCGCCTTCCTCGAAGTCTGAAGTCCCATTCAGGCGCCTACAGGTTCAGAGGGCGATCAAAAGCGGCGAGGGCGGCTTCCTTCACCGCTTCCGACAAAGTCGGGTGCGCGTGGCAGGAGAGGGCGATATCCTCGGCGCTGGCCCCGAAATTCATGGCCAAAGCCGGTTCCGCAATGAGTTCGCCCGCAGACGGGCCGATAATGTGGATGCCGAGCAATGTGTCTGTCCGCTCACATGTCAGGATTTTGACACTGCCCTCCGTGTCGCAATTGGCGCGCGCACGGCCATTCGCCATAAATGGATAAGTCCCGACGCGATAAGTGGCGTTCTGCGCTTTTAAACTTTCCTCTGTCGCGCCAACCATGGCGACTTCCGGGTGCGTATAGATCACGCCCGGGATCAGGTCGCGCCGGATATGGTGGGGATGACCGGCCAGATGGTTGGCCAGGGCGTAACCTTCTTCCTCCGCCTTATGAGCCAGCATGGGGCCAGGGACAACATCGCCGATGGCGTAAATGCCGGGGCAGGATGTGTTGAAATTCTCGTCAATAATGATGTGCCCGCGTTGATCACGCTTGATATCCAACGCCTCAAGGCCGAGTCCCTCGGTGACGGGCCGACGACCCGTCGCGACGAGCAGCGTGTCGCATGAGAGCGCCTCCTCCCCCTCCGCGCCCGTGGCGTCTGAAGGGCTGACGCGGACGGTAAGCCCATCCGCGCGTTTATCCACCTGCGTGACCTTGGTATTGAGGCGGAAATTAATGCCGAGCTTTTGCAGGCTGCGCGCCAGTTGCTTGGACATATCCCGGTCAAAACCCGGCGCGATATGATCCGCAAATTCGACGATGGTGACGTCCGCGCCGAGACGGCGCCACACACTGCCCAGTTCCAGCCCGATCACGCCTGCGCCAACGATAATGAGGTGACGTGGCACGTGAGGGAGCTTCAGCGCGCCCGTGGAGGTGACGATCTGTTTCTCATCAATCTCAATGCCGCCAAGCGTGGCGGGCGCACTACCCGTGGCGATCACGATCCGCTTTGTGCGAACCTCCTCCCCGTCAAGGACAATGCAATCCGGCGATTTGATGGAGGCGTGGCCGGTCCGGAACGTCACCTGATATTTCTTGAACAGGAAAGCGACGCCTTTGACGGTTTCCGAAACGATGCGGTCCTTATTCGCCATCATCGCGGCGAGATCAGCTTTGACCTCGCCACATTGAATGCCCATTCTGGGGAAAAGATCGCGCGCTTCAACAAGGCGTTCCGTCGCGTGGAGCAGCGCTTTGGAGGGAATGCACCCGACATTGAGGCATGTCCCGCCTGCCTCCTTGCGTTTATCCACGCATAATACTTTGAGGCCGAGCTGCGCGGCACGGACGGCGCAGATATATCCACCCGGCCCCGCGCCAATCACAGTAACATCAAATTCCTCATGAAGGCCCGGGGTGGTCGCGGACGGTTTTTTGACGTCCGCTTCGGTGCCTTTTTCCTGAACGCGCGCCATCGGTCAGATATCCAGCAACAGACAATGCGGATCCTCAACCAGCTCCTTGACCCGCACGAGGAAACTCACCGCCTCACGCCCGTCAACGATGCGATGATCATAAGAGAGTGCGACATTCATCATGGGCCGGATGACAACCTGCCCGTTGACGGCGATGGGGCGGTCCTGAATGACGTGCATACCAAGAATGCCCGATTGCGGGGTGTTGAGGATTGGCGTGGAGAGGAGGGAGCCGAAAACGCCACCATTTGTGATGGTGAATGTGCCCTCCGCCAATTCATGAAGTTTGAGATTACCGTCGCGCGCCCTCTGGCCGTAATCCTTAATTTTGCGTTCAAGCTCGGCAAAGCCAAGCTCATTGGCATGGCGGATCACCGGCACAACCAGGCCGCGTTTACTCCCGACCGCAATCCCGAGATTAATATCCTGACGGTAGATAATGTCGTTACCCACGATCTCGGCATTCAAGACCGGGAAGGTTTCAAGCGCCTTGATCACCGCACGTGCGAAGAACGACATATAACCCAGTTTGACGCCGTGCTTCTTCTCAAATGTTCCACGGTAAGTGTCACGAAGGTCACGCGCGACGCTCATGTCGATTTCATTGAAAGTTGTCAATATCGCGGCGGTATTCTGCGCGTCTTTCAAGCGGCGTGCGATGGTCTGGCGCAGCCGACTCATTGGCACGCGCTCCTCGCGGCCCATCACCGGGTCTCTGACGGGCGTGACGTCGATTTCAACGGGTCTCGAAACAGCCTCAGCGCGCGGCAGAGACGCTGCCTGCGGCACAGCGTTCGATGACTGCGCGGGCGAAATCTGCCCTTGTGTCTTGTCCAGATGGGATATGACGTCCGCTTTGGTGATACGGCCATCTTTGCCAGTGCCTGTATCCACAGCCTCGGCCGCAACGTCATGGGCTTTCATCATTTTCTCAGCCGCCGGGAGGGGGGCTTTGCCCGCCGGAGGGCGCCCTGCGTCACCGGTCGATTCAGAATGCGATGGCGGCGCAGCATGAGCCGTTGACGCTTTTTCCGTGCCGTTTTGCGCCTGCTGCGAGCGCGGCGAGAGGCTCAGCCCGTCCTGCCCTTCCATATGGCCCAGTATGGCGCCGACCTGCACATCATCGCCGGCTGCAACGCTGACGGTTTTAAGGACGCCGCCGCAAGGCGCAGGCACGTCAATGCTGATCTTGTCCGTTTCCAGCTCAGCAATCGGTTCGTCACGCATGACGGTGTCACCGGGTTGTTTGAGCCACCGCGTGACAGTCGCGGAAACGACGCTCTCTCCCAAGACCGGAACCCTGATTTCCACCGTCATAACCCCTCCCTTTGCGACGCGCCCTGTTGATGATCATTCATCCATGTTTCGGGCTTTTAACGCGCAAGATAACCGATATGGCAAGACACTACATCGCGCATCGTCATTTTACCATCATTGGAGGCGGTGCAGCGGTAAACTCGACGATATAGGTGCGATGTAAAATCGATTTCAATGGGATGGCGCAGATCTTCCATATTCACGGGTTCAGCGCGGCGATGAAATTTTTCATCGCGTCGAAACCGCCATTTTCCAATACGGAGGAGTGGCCGCCCCTGCGCGCGACAAAAAGATGTTTTGACCCGTTGGCGGACCTGAAAACCTGTTGAGCCTGCGATGGCGGCACTGTCCTGTCCTGCACGCTGTACATTACCAGAAGCGGCGCATTGACACGCCCGATCAGGCCCTGCGTTTCCATGCGGTCCGTGATGAGTGTGCGCACGGGCAGAAAGGGAAAGCGCTCCGCCCCGACATCCGCCACACTGGTAAAAGGCGAGTCGAGCGTTAATGCGCCGACCGGGCAGTGCGCGGCGACATACGTGGCGAGATAAGTGCCCAGAGATTCTCCGACAACCACGATATTCGCGGATTTGACGCCCTTCTCCCGAAGGTGGCCATAGGCGGAGACCGCGTCAGAGGCGAGTTTGACCTCGGAAGGTTTGCCCGGATTTGTGGCGTAACCGCGATATTCCGGCGCGAAGACGCCGTATCCCATTTTCGCGAAAGTCGCAAAACGGTCTGAGCGCCTGACCAACGTCCCGGCATTACCGTGAAAATAAAGTATGACCGGCCCATGGTCACGCGGTGGGTGATACCAGGCTGCAAGTTCCAGCCCATCAGAGGTCACGAGCTTATCCTGCCGGAAATCCGGGCCGACAGCCACCGGGTCCGACAAAGCATCATGGGAGGCTGGAAAAACAAATGTGCTCTGCTTCATGTAGAAATACCCGATGATGGCCGCGTAAAAAGCGGCCGTCAGGGCAAGAAGTTTTGAGACGAGTCTGATCATGATTGTGATCCTGATTTTGAGGGACAATCATATTGCCTGGGGCAGACCTCATTTAAGATCTGACGTCGGTGCCCCGGCATCAAGATGGGGCCTAAATTTCATGCATTGGCAGCGGATTGACCTTGAGGGCGCGCCGCCGCACGACGTCACAAAGCAGGATTGCGGTGACGCCGACCAGCATGCCAATCGCTGTGGAGGATACTTTCTGGGGATTGAGAAAAGCCATGAGGATCCCGCTACTCCCACCGAGACCAAAATTGAGCGTGCCCAGCAGGGCTGCAGCCGCGCCCGCCTGATGCCCGTGATGCGCCAAAGCCATCACGCCTGCATTGGGACTGATAAATCCGAGGAAGAAAGTGGTGGCCACCAATGTGACGCAGACAGGCCAGGGATTATGCGTCCCGACCAGATGGCTTTCACTCGCGGCGAGAAGGGCCAGGGCGCTGAAAAGGCAGAGGAAGATACCCGCCTCCATGACGCGGACATAACTGAAGCGCCGGGCCAGCCGCCCGTTAATCTGGGTTGCAAGAATGAAGCCCCCCGCATTGACGCCGAAGAAAATCGCGAATTCCCGCGGGGTGAAGGCCAATATATGCTCAAATAATTGCGGTGCATTGGCGAGATAGGCGAACATGACAAAGCTGCAGAAACTTGTCAGCAATGTCGTGGAGAGGAAAACCGGCTCCCGCAATAGGGACAGATAGCGTTGCAGCACTTCCGACGGCATGATCGCAAAGCGGCGTTCCGGCGGGAGGGTTTCGCGCATTATGTAGAAGGATCCCAGCAGCAGGAGTGACGCTGCGATGACGCAGGCCCAGAAAATCAGCCGCCAATGGCCGAGGGCCAGAAGGAGGCTGCCGAGACTGGGCGCCAATATCGGCCCGACCCCGAAAACGAGGGTCAGTTGCGACATCAGCTTCACGGCCTCCCGGCCGGTCGCGACATCTCTGACAATGGCGCGGGGTGCCACGCTGCATATCGCGCCGCCCAGCGCGGAAATGAAGCGCATCAGGCAGAACGCCCCGTAATGATGCGTCATTGCGAGAATAATCGTTGCGACGATATAGACACACAGCCCGATCTGGAGGGGTCTCAGCCGCCCGAAACGGTCGGAAAGCGGGCCGAGGCAGAATTGCCCGAGAGCCAGCCCGACAAACCAGCAGGTCAATGTCAGTTGCGCACTGCCCGGCAACTGGCCGAGATCATGTTCGATCTGCGGGAAGGCCGGGAGATACATATCCGTCGATATCGGCCCGACCGTGAAAATCAATCCCATCAGCGTGATCTGCGCGGTCGAGAACTGACGAGTCCGCTCTACATGGACCAGGCTGCTGACAGTGTCCTCACGTTTAACGGCTTCTATTTTTCGATTGGGAAGAATCGCGCGGCGCGCGGCGTGATTGAAAAGCGACGGCATGGATCAATACGTGTCCAGATATGAGCGGTTCGTATCATCTGAACGACGAGGAGAACCGTTCGTCCGTCAGTTGACAGGCACCGAAAAGAACTTTGCCAGTTAATGATGCGCTGCGCCACTGTTAAAAAAAGCTTTCACTGGTTTTTTAACAAGGCCCGGTCAAGATCAGCGGGTGGGCTGTACAAGTGTCATGGGCAGGTGAATGCCATCAATGCGTGACGGGTTGACTTCTTCTCAGCGGCACATTTCTCTTGACGCAGCATCGAGGCTCGGCAATCTGCGCGGGCCTGGCAGGGTAAAAAGTGCTACGGCGCTGAATATCCGGGCGAAAAGGGGAAGGCTCAATGCGCGTTGCAATGATCGGTGGCGGTTATGTCGGCCTCGTTTCCGGTGCCTGTTTTGCTGATTTCGGCAGTTCGGTCACGGTGGTCGAGCGTGATCCCGCCAAACTTGCCATGCTGCGTGACCATAAAATTCCGATTTACGAGCCGAGTCTGGATCAGATCGTGGCGCGGAATGTCCAAGCCGGGCGACTCGCTTTCACAGCGGATCTCAAAAGCGCGGTTGATGGCGCAGATGTCGTGTTTATCGCGGTGGGCACCCCGACCCGGCGGGGTGGTGGCCATGCGGACCTCACCGCTGTGTATGAGGCGGCGCGCGCCGTCGCGATGGCCGCGACAGCGCCGCTGCTTGTTGTCACTAAATCAACGGTGCCGGTCGGTACAGGGCGTGAGGTAGCGCGTATTTTACGTGAGACGCGGCCGGATATTTGTTTCGACGTGGCGTCGAACCCGGAATTTCTGCGGGAAGGGAACGCGATCACCGATTTCATCGAACCGGACCGCGTCGTGATCGGCATTGACCTGCTCGACATTGAAGGCGCGGCACGCGCCGAGGCGTCCATGCGTCAGGTCTACGCGCCGCTGACGGCGAAAAACACACCCTTCCGATTTGTTTCGCTCGAATCCGCCGAGCTTGCGAAATATGCCTCAAATGCCTTCCTCGCCATGAAAGTCGCTTTTGTGAATGAAATGGCTGACCTGAGTGAGAAGACCGGCGCGGATATCGCGGAAATCACGGCGTGCATGGGGCTTGATCGCCGAATAGGTGACAAATTTCTACGCGCGGGGCCGGGGTTCGGGGGGTCGTGCTTCCCCAAAGATACACGCGCGCTCGCGGCTATTGCGCAGGATGCCGGTGTGCCGTCGCGTCTCGTGGAGGCGACAATTGCCGCGAACGAATATCGCAAGGAAGCGGTGGCGCGCCGCATTCTCGCACTGGCAGGGGGCGAGATCGCGGGTAAAGTGGTCGCCTTGCTGGGACTGACCTTCAAGCCCGACACGGATGATATGCGTGAGGCAACATCATTACCTGTCATGCGCAATCTGCTCACCTATGGCGCGCGCATACAGGCTTACGACCCGGAGGGCATGGCGCAGGCGAAATCGATGGTGACGGGCGATGTCACCTTCATGCCCTCAGCTCGCGACGCCATTAGAGGAAGCGACATCCTCGTTTTGCTGACGGAATGGGATTGCTTCCGTAAGCTTGAACCTCAAAACGTGATGGCAGACATGCGCGGCAATATCATCCTCGATATGCGCGATATCTGGAACGGGCCCGCATTTATCGCGGCGGGCGCGGTCTATCATGCGGTCGGGAGGTCGCGCACCGCATAACGATAAGAGACCGCGTATCCCGTCCAGATTTTAACTGAAATAACTGATTTTGAACGTGTCCACGCGTTGCCGCCATGTCGACAACGTGGCATCATTAAGGGAATGTGTGAGGCAGGCCTGACTTGCTGCGTTGCCGCACGGCCATCGGGCGGCATGATGGCGCAGGCTTTTTGAGTTGGCGTTTGATGAGGAAGACGTAATGCCTCGACGGCGTAGCCTCGTTTCGATTCCAGAGTTCAGAATCCTTCGTGCCGGGATGGTCGTGCTCCTCGGTGGCCTTGTGGCGACATATCTCACATGGCCGGGGCGGACCTTTGCGCAGGACTCATCCACCTGGACGGTGGAAGAGGTAGACCTCAGCCTTCCATGCTTCGAGCGTGTCGCGATACAGGTCGACCCCAAATATCCGCGCGCCGTCGCCATCGAAGGGCCGCGCCATGGCGTGACGGTTTCTTCCCGGGTCGTTCAGGACCAGGGTGCAGCGCGTGTGGCGCTCACCGCGCCGGCATGTCAGGCAGGCCATGGATATAACACGATGTCGCTGCGCGTCGGTGGAGATGTTGGGGTGACTTTGCATGATAGTCCGCAGACGCGCTTCGTCGTGAGCGGGCGTCTGGCCTCCCTGGAAGCGAATTTGTCGGATGGTTCCGTATCCGCGGTGGAGATTGCGTCTCTCGATATCAGCATCCATGGGTCGGAGAATGTTGCGATCGGACGGTTGGAGCGCGCCGGGCAGGTCACCGCGAACGGCACTGCACGGCTGACCGTCAGAGAGGCTGCCCTCGACGCGCTCTCCGCAACATTATCCGACCGTGCGTCATTGCAGATTGATGGCGGCAAGATTGTCGCTCTGACGCTCACAACGCAGGACGCCGCCTCTGCCCGCGTGAACGGGTCGCTCGATACGGCCATTGTGACGGCGAATGGTTCCGGCGCGATATCCCTGCCGCTTACGACCGCCCCGCTTGTGCGACATGGGACGGGAAGCATCACGCAGTCAAAGCCGGAAGCGGCACCCGATGCGGTGCAGAAACCGGTGGAGGTGGTCGCGACAAAGCCCGATCAGGTCCGATCGGCTGAGTCCAAAGGTGGGGATGCCAGATCTGAGGTCCTTATCAGAACGACCGTCGCGAATGATGTTCCTAATCAGGATGACGCGGCGGCGCATACGGCCCAGCCCCTTGGCACGACGCCTCAGGCTTTTTCAGGCCCCGCGCCATCCTTGGACAGCGAATCGCCGATCAATGCGCCGGCGACCTCGGCCGTTGCGCCGTTCTGGAATGCGCTGCCGACGACAAATACGCTTCCCGCCGTTAAGGCCATGCCGGGCGAAGCCATGATACCGCAGGCCCTCCCCGACACGGCGCGCCCTGACGCGAAACCTGAGCA
Source organism: Candidatus Kirkpatrickella diaphorinae (assembly GCF_025736875.1). Taxonomy (GTDB): domain Bacteria; phylum Pseudomonadota; class Alphaproteobacteria; order Acetobacterales; family Acetobacteraceae; genus Sorlinia; species Sorlinia diaphorinae. Next base: position 1,663,069 of record NZ_CP107052.1, on the reverse strand, counting down.
GCAAAGCGATGGAAAAACCGTGACGGTCACTGACAATGCCGCGCATGCGGATCCCGGCAGCGCCCCGGCGTCAGAGGCGGCGGGTCCTGAAAATCCTGCGACAGTGACGGGGAAAGCGGAGGCGACACACGGGGACGCGCCGCAAACCTCTCCTTCATCCGCGCCAGTGAATTCTGCCACAACGGTGGAAAAGCCCTCGGCCAAGGCGGCGGACAGGAAGGCGGCATCGGCCCGTCAGTAAATGTCTGAAGCGCGGATGCCAGACTGTCCGACTTTCCACGAACAGAGCCGAAACTTCATCAGAAACATGGCTGATACATGCACCGCGCGTTGCGAGATCATGCGTCTCCCAGCGTATTGAAGCGTTGAGAGGCTAACGCGCCACCGAGTTTATTTTACTGCAGGCTTTGACGTTGTCGCGCGGGCGCGTTAGGGCTAGACAGCATCTCGACTGAAATTGGGGAAACATCATTCTCACCGACTTTGTCTCAGCAATCGGGCGCGCAACCATCTCCATGGTGCGCCACGCTGGCGCTCTTGCCATTTTCGCCGGGGGCGGGCTGAGTGGCCTTTTAAGACGACCCTTTTACTGGCGGGTTTTCCTGACGAATTTCTTCGAAATCGCTTATTATTCGCTTCCCGTTGTGGCCTTGACGGCGATCTTCTCCGGCGGGGTGATCGCGCTGCAATCCTATACCGGTTTTGCACAATATCACGCGCAGGGCGCTATTGGCGGCATCGTGGTACTTGCCGTCACGCGGGAACTCGGGCCTGTCCTGGCCGGGCTGATGGTGGCGGGGCGCGTCGGCGCGGCGATGGCGGCAGAAATCGGGACGATGCGTGTGACGGATCAAATCGACGCGCTTAAAACACTCGCCGTTGAACCAATGCGTTACCTCGTGACACCACGCCTACTGGCCGCGACACTGGCCCTGCCCCTGCTTGTGCTGGTTGGGGACGTGCTAGGTGTCTTGGGCGGTTTCGTCGTCTCCGTCTATAAATTAGGGTTCGATCCAGCCTCTTACGTCGTGACGACCCTGAATGTGGTCACAGCGCTAGATGTCTGGGTCGGGCTGGCGAAAGCCGCCGTGTTCGGGTTTCTCATCGCCCTGCTGGGCTGTTATCACGGCTATAGCAGTCGCGGCGGGGCAGAGGGCGTCGGCGCGGCGACGACAGCCGCTGTCGTCGGGGCTTCCATTCTGCTGCTGGCGTTCGATTACCTTCTGACAGATCTGTTTTTTGACCAATGACATCTCAACCGAAAATCCGCGTGCGCGGCCTCACCAAATGCTTCGGCAATAAAGTCGTGCTGGATGGGATTGACCTTGATATCGCGCGGGGCACGTCCTTCGTCGTGATTGGTGGGTCGGGCAGTGGCAAATCCGTCCTGCTGCGCTGCATACTCGGCTTGTTGACGCCGGATGAAGGGGTCATTGAAATTGACGGGGAAAACCTCCTGACCTCCACTCGCGCCCGTCGGCGGGAGCTTGTGGCGCAGATCGGGATGTTGTTTCAGAACTCGGCGCTCTTCGACAGTATGAGCGTGCGTGACAATATCGTTTTCGGGCTGATGGCGAAGGGGCGCGTTGCCCGCCAGCGTCCGACCCGCAGTGAGGCAGCCCGCCAGGCAGGGGATATTTTACGGCAGGTCGGGTTAGACCCTTCCGTCGGATGTCTGTCCCCCTCCGAATTATCAGGCGGTATGCAGAAACGTGTTGGTTTGGCCCGCGCCATTGCAGGCACGCCGGATATTTTGTTTTTTGATGAACCCACGACGGGGTTGGACCCGATTACGGGCGCGATTATTGATGAATTGATTGTCGATTGCGTGAAGCGCCTCGGCAGTACGGCTCTCGCCATCACGCATGATATGGCGTCAGCTCAGCGCATTGGTGACAAGGCGGCCATGCTCTATAATGGGCGGCTTGTCTGGCAGGGACCTGCATCGAAGTTGCTCGAAAGCGGCAATGCGATGGTCGATCAGTTCACCCATGGTCGGACAGAAGGGCCGATCAAAATGGAATTGCGGCGTTGAACTGATGCGCCCCCGATAAATGGGGCTGGCGCGTCAGATCGGGATGCGGTGCGAAAGGATGTGACGGCTCATGGCAAAAAAACCCTCAGCACGGTTTGTCTGCCGGGAATGCGGCGCCGTCTCGCCGAAATGGTCCGGCAGGTGCGATATATGCGGGGCCTGGAACAGTATCGAGGAAGAATCGGTCGAGCCCACCGCGCGTGCGCGGCGCGGCAACACGCATGTCGGGCAGCTTCAGGTCACGCAGCTTGACGGCGATACCGCCCCGCCGCCGCGCGTGAAAACGCAGATGGCGGAATTTGATCGTGTCCTCGGCGGCGGGCTTGTTCCCGGTTCAGTCGTGTTGATCGGCGGGGATCCGGGTATCGGCAAAAGCACGTTGCTGCTTCAGGCGACATGTGCCCTCTCCCAGGCGCGGAAGAAAGTCATTTATGTTTCCGGGGAGGAGGCGGTTGACCAGATCCGCCTGCGCGCCCGCCGCCTCAACCTCGCCGCGCCAAAGCTCGACCTTGCCGCAAGCATCAATGTCGCCGAAATCACCGCAAAGCTTGAGCATGATCGTGACCATCAGGTCGTCGTGATTGATTCGATCCAGACAATGTGGCTCGACACGGTGGAAAGCGCTCCGGGCTCCGTCGCGCAGGTGCGGGCCAGCGCGTTTGAGCTGATCCGACTGGCGAAAACAGTGGGGTTCTCGCTGATACTTGTCGGGCACGTCACCAAAGAGGGCGCTTTGGCCGGGCCGCGCGTGCTGGAGCATATGGTGGATGCGGTCATGTATTTTGAAGGGGATCGCGGCCACCAATTCCGCATTTTGCGCGCCGCGAAAAACCGTTTCGGCGCGACGGATGAGATCGGGGTTTTCGCCATGACGGATGTGGGCCTCGTTGAAGTGCCGAACCCTTCCGCGCTCTTTCTGGCGGAGCGGCGCGGCAATATTGCAGGCTCCGCTGTTTTTGCCGGGATGGAGGGGACGCGCCCCGTTCTGCTGGAAATTCAGGCCCTCGTCTCTGCCAAAGCCGGAGATGGTGCGCCGCGCCGCGCGGTGGTGGGATGGGATTCCGGTCGTCTCAATATGCTTCTCGCGGTGATGGAGGCGCGCTGCGGCCTGCGCTTCGCGGGGATGGACGTGCATCTCAATATTGCGGGCGGCCTGCGCGTGACGGAGCCTGCGGCGGATCTGGCCGTTGCCGCGGCCTTGATTTCCGCTCTTTCAGGGAAGCCAACCTCCGCGGGCACGAGTTATTTCGGTGAGGTCGGATTATCCGGCGAGGTGCGTCAGGTGGCTCAGGCCGATCTGCGCCTCAAGGAAGCCGCGAAGCTCGGCTTTGATGCGGCCGTTCTGCCCCGGCGCAGCACCGCCGCCGCCAAACGCGCCCAACCGCCGGAAGGGCTGTCGATCCATGAATTCGGCCACCTGAGTGATCTCGTCGCGCGGTTTATTACGCCTTCCAAAGCTGCTGAGGCGGTGAGGGCTGAAGCAACTTGAAAATGACGCTGCTGAGTGACGTGTCGCGTGGCGGATGACGCGCAGAAATGGCGTTTACGCGCGCCGATACAGTTTGAGACGACGGTCAGGAAAAGCCTTTTCCGCGCCCATGCCGCGCCGGTAGCGTCTGAGGATGAGGCGATGGCGTTTATCGCGTCCCATCATGTGCCCGATGCCACGCATAATTGCTGGGCGTGGTTGGTTTCGCCACGCTACCGGATGTTTGATGATGGTGAACCGGGTGGGACGGCGGGCCGCCCGATCCTGACCGCGATTGAAGGGCAGGGTTTTGAAAATGTGGTGGTCCTCGTCATACGCTGGTTCGGGGGCATCAAGCTTGGCGCCGGTGGCTTGATACGGGCTTATGGCGGGGCGGCGTCTCAATGCCTGCGTGCGGGCGACGCGACATATTGGGTGAAAAAAACGCGCATCGCGTGTCGCATCCCATTCAATATTTTCCCCATCATCCAGGCACGTCTGGCCGGTTGGGAGGCTGACAGCCTGGCGCAGACGTTTGAAGCTGACGGTGTCAGAATCTGCCTCGCTGTGCCGGATGCCGTGCTTACGGAGATGACGACGATTCTGAGCGACCTGACCCGCGGTGATATCGCCTTCATCTACCCGGAATAGACGGCGTTGGAACTAAAGATGCTTGGCCTAACGCAACACCTTATGTGGGATAATAAAGAAGACATCATGACGGAATATTGATGTCCGGAAAAACAATATTATGGGTGACGTTCAGCCATTCGGATGAGAATCGCCGGTTGAGCGTCAGGCGTTTTACTGATTAAAGTTTGTCATGTCACATCGGGTCAGGGCCGTTACGGGAGGCATCGCCGCATCATGCAGACTCATAAGAAAGCAATTTGACGCGTCAGAAGCCCGCGCGCAAATTGGTATCAACAAACCCAATGGAGCAGCAAAAAATGATGACGGCTTTGGTGACAGGCGCAAGTGCAGGTTTCGGGCGGGAAATCGCGCGGCGCCTTGTTCGGGAGGGGATGCGTGTCATCGGTGTTGCGCGTCGTGAAGCACGGCTTGAGGCGCTGGCGGCGGAACTGGGTGCATCTTTTCTGTCCGCCGCATGCGACATGCGCGATATCTCGGCAATCACGCATTTTGAAAATTCTCTGCCCGCGTCCTGGCGGGACATTGACATTCTCATCAATAATGCCGGCCTCGCTCTGGGCGTCTCGAAAGCGCAGTACAGTCATTGGGCCGATTGGGCGCAGATGATTGAAACCAATATTACGGGCCTGACGGCGCTCACCCATGCCCTTCTCCCCAGGATGGTGGCGCGGCGGCGCGGGCATATTGTCATGATGGGGAGCATCGCCGGGCGATATCCCTATCAAGGCGGCAATGTTTACGGCGCGACGAAAGCCTATGTTGCGCAATTTGCCGCAAATCTGCGGACCGACCTGCTCGGCCTGCCCATCCGCGTGACCAATATCGCACCCGGCTTGTGTGGCGGCAGTGAATTCAGCGCCGTGCGATTGGCAGATACTGAAGCCGCGGCCGCGATCTATGCGGGGACGACGCCGATCACCCCCATTGATATCGCTGAAATCGTCTCGTGGGTGGTGCAGCAACCCGCTCACGTCAATGTCAACGAGATTGAAGTCATGCCCGTCTGTCAGGCGGCGGGTGGCCTCGCAATTGACCGGAGCACAAACCATGCTGACTGATAAAGAAGCGCGCCAGCTCTCACTGAAATTCAGGATTGAGGACGGTAAAACATTCAACCTCCGCAATTATGACCCCGCCGAACATCGCGACTTCTCCAAGCATGATGCCAAAGCCTGGATGCGCAAGCGAAAGAAGCGCCTTGCCGCGTTTCAGGAAGCGATGGCCGCCGGAAAGACGCAATCCGTGCTGATGATCCTGCAGGGCATGGATGCGGCGGGGAAGGATGGCGTCATCCGTCATGTGATGGGCGGCATCAACCCGCAGGGCGCGCGCGTGTCGGGTTTCAAACAGCCGACGCCAGTTGAACGTGACCACGGATATTTATGGCGCGTTTCCCGTGCGACACCCTTATTGGGCGAGATCGGTATCTTCAATCGCAGCTATTATGAGGATGTGCTGGTCGCCCGCGTGCACAAAGAAAATCTGGACCGTCGCGGATTGGCCGGAAACCCTGATGACCCGTCATTCTGGGACGATCGCTTACGGGATATCCGGCATTTTGAGACTTATCTGCACCGGCAGAACGTGCATATCGTCAAAATCATGTTGCATATCTCCCCGGAGGAGCAGCAGCGGCGCCTTTTAAGAAGGTTGGAAAGGCCGGAGAAACTCTGGAAATTTTCAGCGAGCGATTTTAAGGAGCGTGGTTACTGGAACGCCTATCAGGACGCTTATGCAGCCGCCATTGCCGGGTCCGCCACAGCGCAGGCACCCTGGTATGTGGTGCCGTCCGATAAAAAATGGTTTTCCCGATTGGTCGTGCTTGAAGCGTTGATCGATGTTTTTGAACGCCATCCGCCCCGCATGCCTGAAGCTGCGCCCGAGATCATTAAAAATCTGGATGCTTTGAAAAAAGCGCTGAAGGAAAGCGAGATCCCCAAAAAAGGCGTTGCGAGGCCGGAAAAACTTCTGCCCAATGTGAATGCGCCGCGGAAGCACGCGGCATCATCCAGCCGCAAGGTGCTGGCGCACAAAGTGACCTAACATTTTTTGCAGGGCGATGCTCCGCACTATCACGCAGGATATCGCCCTGACGGTCGCAAGTGATGCCTGACGAAGGGAAAACCGGGCGCATGGCGATAAACGCCCTTCAGGGAGTGGTACGCTTTCAGGGAGGGAGACCGCGTCCTCGAAGACTCGCGTCTCTGTGCCGGTGGTAATGCGTCTGATTTCCGTCAAAGCGCGCTTCGTCCGGTGCGTTCAGCGCGCCTTGCCTTGTGTCACTTCTTCCGTAGCGCGCGGACCTCGCTCATAATGTCACTTTCCGACATATAGCCGGGCACGACGCGTTTATGATTGAAGATGAAGGTGGGCGTGCCGGAGAGGTCAATATCGCGCGCCTGATCCAGATTAACCTGAATGGCAGCGATGACTTCCTTACGCGACATGTCCTTGATCAGTCGATCCGCGTCCAGTCCGTTCTGACGCGCAATGTCGCGCAGATAGCTGTCAGTCGGCGTCGCATTATCTGCCATCAAAGCGCGCTTCATTTTGTCATATCCGCCCTGAAGCGCGGCGGCGATGATGGCGCGCGCCTCTGTGACGCTTTTATCGCTTAGCACAGGCACGATTTTTTCAACAAAACGGATGTTTTTGTCTTTCTTCAGCAAGGCGTCAATGATGGGGATGGCCCGTTTGCAATAACCGCATCGCGGGTCAAAAAATTCAACGATCGTGACATCTCCATGCGGGTTGCCGCGCACGGCGTAAGCGGGTGCGTGTTCGAGCGCGTCTTTCTGCGCATCCAACTGGCTGGCCACTTCTGAACGCTGCTGCTCCTGCGCTTTGGATTTGAGGCTGACAATGGCGTCGCTCAAGATCGTCGGATCATCCTTAAGGGCCTGACGCAGGATTTTCACGACTTCCTGCCTTTGGGCGGGTGTAAATATGTCCTGCTGAGGCGCGGCACAGGCGAGGCTGCCCGAGAAAAACGGTGCGAGGAATAAGGCCGGGATGGCGGTCAAAGGACGACGCATTACGATCCTTGCTTTAAACGGGAGGAGAGATATTTATGTGCCTTGCAGCACAGCGCAATTTTGTTATGAACGGGCCTAGTTTAGCCCATTTACCGGCGACAAGCAAAAACATCCGGCGCGCGGCGTGAGTTTAAGTTGCCGACCGGCGCGTACGCCGTTAGACCTGACTCTATAGGGTGGCGTGCGCATGCGGACCTGCCTGGGCCGGGATGCGATTTTCAATCAATCCCTGCCGGATATATCTGCCACAGCCAGGAGTGAAGCCCCGGTGACGTTCGTAGCGCCTGCACCTTCAAATCGAATTTCCGCCCGGGGGGCCATGCGCCGCGCGCTTTTTGGCGTGACAAGTCTCTGCGTGGCTTTCGGGGTCGCGGCCTGTCATTCAGCTTCCCCGATTGGCCACGCGCTTTTCGGTCATACGACGCCGGAACTCCCTTCCCAATTCGGGTCCGTCGCGGCTGATGAGCCGCGCGCGGCCATAATCGGGCGTGATATTTTGCTGGCGGGCGGCAATGCGGCTGATGCCGCGGCCGCCATGGCGCTGACCTTATCCGTCACCCTGCCTTCCCGTGCTTCACTCGGCGGCGGGGGGGCCTGCCTCATCGCCCATTCCGGTCAGAAGCCGCAAGCCGTGACCTTCCTGCCTGTTGCCGGGGGCGGTTCAGGGGCGTCGCGGCCCGCCGCCGTGCCCATGATGTTGCGCGGCATTTATCGCCTGCAACGCGATCACGGGCAGATCCAGTTTGAGGACCTTATGGTGCCCGCCATCACACTGGCGGAACGCGGCATAAGTGTCAGCCCGCGCCTGGCGGAGGATCTCCAGGCCGTGCATGGCGCTCTTTTCGCGGATGACGCCGCGCGAAATATCTTCATGCGCGGGGAGGATGCACCCCTCAAAAAGGGTGACCGGCTGGTGCAGCCGCGCCTCGCACGGTTTCTGGAACGCACACGCCGCATGGGCGTCGGCGATTTCTATAATGGCGCAATGGGGACGTTTTTCCTCACGGAAGCCAATCTTGCTGGCGGGGGGCTGAGCCGCGCCGCGATGCGGGATGCTTTACCGGCGGTGCAGAGCCCGATCCGTGTGCAGGGAAAAGATTATATCGTCTGGTTTCTGCCACCTCCGGCCGATGGCGGCCTCGGGGCGGCGGTGGCGCTTCGGGGGGCGGGGTCGGCGCAGGCGGCTGTGGCGGCCTGGCGTGCAACACCGTCCGCGCAGGCCAACGCGGCGTCAGCCCAGGCCTGGGTGGATCAGGCGCAGAATTACACCGTCGCACTGGCTGCGCTTCCCGCATCGACCTCTTTTACGGTTATGGATCGTTCCGGCGGTGCCGTGGCATGTAGCCTGACAAATAACAACCTCTTCGGCACCGGGCGTGTCGCGGCCCTGACCGGTATCGTGCTGGCACGGTCCCCCGACACCGCACCGCGACCCATGCTGAGCGCCGCCATCGTGACGCGCCAGAAACAGGTGCGCGCAGCACTGGCGAGTTCCGGCCAGAATGACGCTGCGGATGCTTTGGCTAAGGCGGTCAGAGCCGTCAATGAAGGGGCCGCCCCGGCACCGGAGACGGCACAGGGGCGCGTCAATTTCTCGCAATGCGACGGACGTGCCTGCATAGCGCAGACTGACCCGAGGGGCGGTGGCCTGGCTTTGAGCGATAGTGAGAAAAAATCGCCGTGATGCGACAGGGAAATCGTTAAAGTTTAGCTTGCGATTAAACTTTTTTGTTCGTATTTTGTTCTAGATCTGTTGATCCGGTGCAGCTTGATGGATCAGCCTAAAGAAAGGGATTGACCAGGATGGACAAAAACAAGGCTCTGGAAGGCGCTTTAAGTCAGATTGAGCGTGCTTTTGGCAAAGGCTCCATCATGCGTATGGGTCAACGCCCGCATGAGCAGGTTGATGTAATCTCGACGGGTTCGCTCTCCCTCGATATTGCGCTGGGTATTGGCGGGCTGCCGCGCGGCCGGATTATCGAAATTTATGGGCCGGAAAGTTCCGGCAAGACGACGCTCGCGCTCCACGCCATCGCGGAAGCGCAGAAGAAGGGCGGTGTCTGCGCCTTCGTGGATGCGGAGCACGCGCTTGATCCAGGTTACGCACGTAAATTGGGCGTCGATCTTGATAACCTTCTCCTCAGCCAGCCCGATGCGGGGGAACAGGCTTTGGAGATCGCGGATACGCTTGTGCGTTCCGGCGCGGTGGATGTGCTGGTGGTGGACTCCGTTGCGGCGCTCGTCCCAAGGGCGGAGCTTGAAGGCGATATGGGGGATAGTCATGTCGGCCTCCATGCAAGGTTGATGAGTCAAGCCTTGCGGAAATTGACGGGCACAGTTTCCCGCTCCAACACGATGGTGATTTTCCTCAACCAGATCCGCATGAAAATCGGCGTCATGTTCGGTAATCCGGAGACGACGACAGGCGGGAACGCACTGAAATTCTACGCCTCCGTGCGGTTGGATATCCGTCGGATCGGTGCGATCAAGGAGCGTGATGAGGTGACGGGAAATCAGACACGCGTCAAGGTCGTCAAAAATAAAATGGCGCCGCCTTTCAAGCAGGTTGAATTTGACATTATGTACGGTGAGGGCATCAGCAAAACCGGTGAATTGATTGATCTCGGCGTCAAAGCCAATATCGTCGAGAAATCGGGAGCCTGGTTCTCCTATGATAGTCAGCGCGTCGGGCAGGGGCGGGAAAACGCCAAGCAGTTCCTGCGCGACCATCCTGAGATTGCGGCTGATATTGAACGCCGCATTCGGGATCAGGCCGGGGTTGTCTCCGATGCCATGATGGGCACGCCGGAGGAGGAGACGGAGGCTGTTGAAGGGGAATAAGTCCTCTTCTTCAACAAATGTCGGCGCTGCCCAGCCTGTCAAGCGCACCTTGAGGGCCCGCCTGTTCTTACGCCTTGAGGTGCGGATGCTCATCCCGGCAGGGTGTGGCAGCATGCTGCAATCAGCGGGACAATTTCAGTCCCTGCCTTGCCTCACGGCGTTGGATGTCTTTAAGTGAAAGGGTCGCGGTCCCCGCCTGACGACATCGCCGCGCCAGCGTGCTTTATCTCAAAAATCAAACGAAATAAGGTGAGATATGACGATGCCGATGAGTCCGCGCCTGGCTGCACTGATCTGCGTCATCTTATGGAGTATGATTGCCGTCGTCGCGAAGACAGGTCAGTCCAGGCTCGATTTTTACCAGTTTCTTTTCCTCTCCAACGTCATCTCCCTTCTCGCAGTGGGTGCTGCGTGCCTGATGGCGGGGCGACAGGTTGGTCGCATTTTGCGTCCCGGTTGGCGCGGGTTTTTTCTTCCCAGTATCCTTGGCCTCTTGGACTGTCTTTTCTACCTGGCCCTTTATCGAGGCTATGCACGCTATAACGGGGTGATCGTCCTTGTTGCGCAATATAGCTGGCCGCTCATGATCGTCCTTCTCTCATCGCTTCGGGACGCGCAATGGCCCGGCCGCGTCAAAGCTCTAGGTCTCGTTGTAGGCAGTCTCGCCTTCCTCATCGCGGTGACGAAGGGGCATTTGACGTCACTCAATATCTCCGATCCGATTTCCATTCTGATTGTGCTGGCCGGAGCTTTCTGTTTTGCGCTGATGTCGACCCTCAGTAAAAATTTCGTCTCTGACGCATTTATCGGCACATTCTGGCTGTTTTTTGCATCAATGATGGGCTCTCTCATCCTGATGATGTCATTCAGCCAGATTCCGCATCTTGAAGACGTCAATCTCGTATCCGTCCTGGCGAATGGTGTCTTTATCAATGGTGTCTCTTACATCCTCTGGGTTCTCGCCTGTGCCCGCGGTGATGCCAGCGAGACGGCAGCGCTTATTTTCCTTTCTCCGATTTTGTCGGCGATCTGGCTGGTGATGTTTTTCGGGGAGGTTTTTGTGCCCGCCTACGGCGTCGCTCTCATCCTCGTCCTTATTTCAGGATATCTCTGCATGAAGCCGCCTAAGCGGGTCGGCAGCCCCGCCGAACACTTTCTTAAAGAGTGACGGAGGGGTGAGCGCCGACGCCCGGCCCCTCATTTGAAGGCCGGGCACTCTCAGGCGGAGGATGATTTGACGATACTGAAAGGGGCGGGACGCGCGCCGCCGTGCATTTCAGGCTGCCAGGCGCCGCTTCCGCACTTTGCGGCTGATTTTGTCCCAGGCGCGATAAGCCGCCAGGCCCGTACGGACCAGATTGGGCATGGTGGTTGGACGGCGTAAACGATGGTCGTAATGCGCGAAACGCCGGTCATTTTCATCCAGACAAAGCTGCATGAGCGCTGGCAGCTTGATGTCGATATCCGTCATCTCTTTCGCGCCACTGACGGTGAAATTATTGTCCTGAGTGTATTCGTTGCCATCCTGGTCCATTGATTTGGCAAGGTCCATGCGCTCATAGGCCAGAAAAGCCCAGACAGCCACCACCCGCGCTTCAAACCACGGGCGTTTCCACCACGGCATCACGGCGCGATGCCAGGCCAGCCAATTCGCAAATAAGAGGATATGCCGACATTCCTCCTGCATCACCGGTTCAAATGTTTCGACCAGCTCCATGGGGAAAAGCCCAGCCTGTTCCGCCAGCGCGAAGAGACCGAAAGCAAAAAAACTATCCACACATTCGGAGAAGCCTGTCACCAGATAGGCCCACTCCGTATCTTTTGGGGTGATATAAGGTGGCTCCGGCGCCATTTTAATGTCATAGGCCGCGACGAGGTTTGACAGCACTTCCTTGTGGCGATTCTCCTCCCACGCATTGCGTGAGAGCGCATCTTTCATATCCGGGTCATCAATCATGTCGGCGTAAGCCGCCATACGCAGCCGCGCCTTCCCCTCTGTCTGGACGGCAATATCCCAGATCGGAAGGGAGGTGATGCGTTTCAGCGTCACGGGGTCAAGCTCAGGCCATTTAATGACGGAGGGCTTGTACGGATTGAACGTCTCGCGGAACATATCCGCCACCGCCTTTTTATGCGCCGCCGTCCCGGGTTTGAGGGGCCCCTGCACAGGGCTGCTCCAGTGCCGCGCCTCGTAATCCGCTTTGGCAAGCGTTTTCTCAGTCGGTGCATCCGGCAGGTGGGAATAAATTTCTTCAAGCTTACTCATGGCGTGGCCCCCGATTTAATCAGCGCGTAAGCTCTGACATCTGAGAGATAACGCGCGTAACAAGTCCGTAAGAGATCGCCTCTTTAGCAGAAAGCCAGTGATTGCGATCCGTGTCCGCGAGAATTTTCTCATAATCCTGCCCGGTGACCTTGGCGAAAAGATGATTCAACCGCTCGCGCATTTTCAAAATTTCCTTCGCCTCGATTTCAATATCCGAGGCCGGTCCCCGCACCCCACCGGCAGGCTGATGCAATAGGAAACGCGTGTTCGGCAGGCAGAAGCGGCGGTCACGATGCCCGGCCGCAAATATCAACGCACCGGCGGACGCGACCCAACCCGTGCCGATCATATTGACCGGGGCCTTTTCATCCACAAACTTGATGACGTCATGGATCGTGTCACCACTCTCCACATGACCACCGGGTGAATTGACGTAAACATCAATGGGCTTATCGGACTCGCTGGCCAGCGCGAGAAGGCGCGCCGTCGCGTCCCGCGCAATCTTATCGTCAATGCCGCCGAAAATAAGAACCGTACGCTGCTCAAACAGTTTGTTCTCAACGTTGCTCGCGCCCGGCGCGGGGGCGGCTTCCGTATTGCCGCCATCCGGTGCGGCGGGCTCCGGGTCAGCCGAACGAATGGAGGTGGGAGAGGCGCCTTGAAGTCGCGCGACATTGAACTGTGAAGGGAAGTCGGATTTTACCTGCATACGCACTGGTCCTATCTCACGGTCGGCGGTTGAGCCCGCCATTCTGCCTTCCATGAACGCGGCTCACAAGCCCAAACTCGTTTGCGAAGCCCTGTCAAAGTTCTCATGACGCCCTTTGGGCAGGTATGTGCCGCCTTTCAGAGTCGTTATCGAGCGGTTAACGGTTATTTTTGCGGGAATTACAAGCACTTTCAACATAGTTTTAACAAAACTGGATATAAAGACTATCTTAATATTGTTGTAATAATATAATTACGCTCTCTAAGCCTGATACGATTCGGTAATAATAATAGGAGAAAGTATATGGCCGTTCCAAAGTCGGGGACCTACACCTTCAGTATCTACGCTCTTCAGGATGGTCATCTGGTGAGTTCCGAAAGTGGCGGCGTACGCCTTCGGTATCGAATCGATGAAGACACCAATTACAGTTGGAAAAACATCTCAGTTACTTTTAAAGACAACATCATGTATTTTGTGGATGACCGTGGCGTTACCCATGCGATCTCCTATGAACCCGATAAACTTTTCGGGCAGCTTGATTACACCCATGATTCCGTCATTCTGGAGTCCACAAACAGCCCGTTTCGCCACTTCATCCTCTCCGCTGAGCCTCTAGACGCGCTGCCGCCGTCTCAGATCGTCGATTATGACATGAACAACCATTCATGGACGGCGGGGCCACGCACATATACCGACCACTACTCGACTGAGGACGCTTTCAGCTCCATCGTCTGCTTTCTCAAAAATGCGCGCATTGCTGTGCCGGGCGGGTTCAAGCTTGTTCAGCATATCCGTCCCGGAGATTGGGTGAAGGTGGCGCATAACGGGTCCCGCAATGCGGATCGTGTCATCTGGGCAGGGCGGGCCCGGTGCCATGTTCGCTCCTCCTTGCCGGACGATTTCTCCGGCGCGCCTGTGCGCATCCGTGCCCATGCATTCGGCCCGGGTGAACCAACGCATGACCTTTTAGTGACGGCGGATCACTGTATTTTCTGTGACGGTGCTTTCATCCCTGCAAGGATGCTGGTCAACGGAATCACGATCTCTTATGAAAAGGCCCTTCGCGCTTACACTTATTACCATATTGAGACAGAGGAGCATGCCATCATTGAGGCGAATGGCTTGCTGACGGAGAGCTACCTTGATACCGGCAACCGCGCGGCTTTCCGGGATTATGAAATTGAAACCGCGCATCACGCGCCTGTCAAATACTGGCACAGCGCATCGGCCGCGCCGCTTGTTGTCGCACGCAACGTCGTCGAACCCCTTTATTACAAGCTGCAACAAAGGGGATTAGAAATGTCCCTTTCGCATCCCTAAGGCAGCGGGCTTCCCCCGCGCTTCATGAAGGGGCCTGGCGCCATGGCGCGCGCGGTTGCAGACAATGTTTGCTCACCGCGCGCTTCATGCGTATCATGCCCGATGTGGTGCGCCTGCTGAGTGGCCACGCGCTTGGTTTGGCCGGGAAGGGGCGTGATGTGCGCAAGTCAGAAGCCATGATGAGGCTCCGTTTCTGCCTGATGCTGGGAATGACCGCGCTGTCAGCTTGCGGGCAGAAAGACGCCGTCGAAAATTTTTCCGACCTGACGCATGATTTACAGGGTGGGGTGATTGCCGGCCCTTTATTGCCGCCCCCCGGTTTCGACAAGCCTTACCCGAAAGTCGGGCGTGTGCCGCGCCACACAGTGACGTTTCCGAGCACGGAAGCCCGCAAAACCTTGTCGGAAAAATTGATCGAACAGCGCAATGACGCACAATATCTGGCCGTGCGCGACGGGTCACTCGTGCTGGACCCGATCCCTCCCTCACCATCAGCTTCACGAAATGCCAGGCGGCAATCGGGTCAGCTGGGCAATTCAGGGCAGGCGGCGTCATCGACCATGCCGGTCGCATCCCCCGAAGCACCTCGTACTGCGCAGACGCAGGACGCGACACATGATGATCTGCCGCAAGTGACGCGTTTCGCGCCACCGCCCATCACGGCTGGTGAGACACCTCCCATTCCTGACGCGCCGCCACCACCGCCTGTTTTCGCGGGCTTCGCCATTCCCGATACAAAATTTGTCATCCCCCCCCTCCCGCAATCCTTCCGCGCGGATCCGCCCGGGGGGCTTGTCCAGTTTCAGGCGACATCGGACGTTCTGGATATGGAGGGGCAGAAATCCATTAATCGTCTGAAGGGACAACATCTTTTCGGCCAGGTCATGCGCATCACCGGCCATGGAGACGCGGTCTCTTTCAGTTTGACGGACCAGATGGCCGCCATGAATCTCGCTATTCTGCGTGCTAAGCGTGTTGGAGAGGCTTTTATGCGATTGGGCATCCCGGCGCGGGAAATCCGGCTCGCGGCAACACCACTTGGCCATGGCGCGCGTGTCGAGCAGTCTGGAGGGTAAGTGCCTGCCACACACATTGCTTATCTTCCCGTTGACAAATGTCCGTTGTGATACCGCAATCAAGGGCAAGCTTATCGCGTTTTAGCTGAGTACAGAGAACAGAGCGTTATGACCGAAGAATTTCACCGTATCCGCCGCCTGCCTCCTTATGTTTTTGCGGAGGTCAATAAGGCGAAAGCTGCCGCACGTGCCCGTGGGGAGGATATTATCGATCTGGGCATGGGCAATCCGGACAGCCCGACACCGCCCCATATCGTCAAAAAACTTGTCGAAACGGTGCAGGACCCGCGCACCCATCGCTATTCTGTCAGTCGCGGCATACCGGGCTTGCGGCGCGCGCTCGCTTCCTATTACCAGCAGAGATTTGATGTGGCGCTGGACCCGGAAGAAGAGGTTATCGCGACACTGGGCTCAAAAGAAGGTCTCGCCAATCTCGCTTCTGCCATCACCTCGCCTGGCGACACGATTCTGGTGCCGAACCCGTCTTACCCGATCCATCAATTCGGCTTCATGATTGCCGGGGCCTCCGTGCGCGCCATCCCCGCGACACCGGATGACGAGATGCTGCGCGCGCTCGAACGCGCTGTTCGGCACTCCATACCGAAACCGACAGCCTTGATCGTCAATTTCCCGTCCAATCCGACCGCCTACGTGGCGAGCCTGGATTTTTATAAGGAGCTTGTCGCTTTCGCCCGGCGGGAGGAAATCTGGATCATGTCCGACCTGGCTTATTGCGAGATTTATTTTGGCGACACGCCACCCCCCTCGATTTTGCAGGTTCCTGGCGCGAAGGATATCGCGGTCGAATTCACTTCCCTCTCGAAAACCTACGCCATGGCCGGGTGGCGGATGGGTTTCGCCGCCGGAAATCGCCGCCTGATCCACGCCCTGACGCGGATCAAATCCTACCTTGATTACGGCGCCTTCACGCCGATACAGGTCGCGGCTGTCAGCGCCCTGGCGGGCCCGCAAGATTGTGTCAGCGAGATGCGCGCCATGTATAAGGAGCGACGGGACGTATTGATCCGGGGCCTGACGGCCGCGGGGTGGGATGTCCCGCCACCGGAGGGCTCAATGTTTGCCTGGGCGCCGATCCCGCCACAATTCGCGCATCTTGGCAGCGTGGCTTTCAGCAAGATGTTGCTGAGTGAGGCCGGGGTTGCGGTCGCGCCGGGGCTGGGCTTCGGGGAATATGGCGACGGGTTTGTGCGGATCGGGCTGGTGGAAAACACGCAACGCCTCCGCCAGGCCACCCGCGCCATCAAGGCATTTCTGCACAAGCATGATGTATCGGCGTGATGAACCACCCCTGAAATGGCGGGATCGATCAGCCGCCAATAACGCTTGGGGTCCCGATTTTCCATCATCGGGACCCCGCCTTACAAGTGATGCGCCGCTTTGTTCAGGCGGTGTCACCTGCCTGACCGTTCCGAATTGAAGTGGACGTTCAGAAAGCTTCGAGGGCGACGCGTTTCCAGTTATTTGTGGCGACGCAGACATAATGATAATGCGCATCATCCGAGAACTGCCCGGGTTGGCAGGGGGCAGAGGATGAGGCCGGGGTTGAGAGTTTCTCAATATAAGCGGCGGCTGAAACGACCCCATCAGATGTGATGTTGCCTGTCGCGCGGATGTCAGCCTGTGCGGTCAGACCGTTTGGTGCGACCGTCATTCCGTCATCCTTGATAAGAACGCCATATTTCATGTTGGTGCCAAATCCGACACCGATACCGATTCCGTAATGATAGCCGATCGGATTCCAGACGATCTGACCACCCGACGTGCAATAGCTACATGCGACCGTCGTGCCGGCCATCACGCTCTGATCCGCTTTCTCCTGAAGTCCAAGATGCAATGACCCTTCCTCACCCCAGCCAGAGGTTTGAGGCGACCAGGCATGATCATGCGACCCGTAAAGCAGGAGAGAACTGAAGACGCCGGCCAAATTCATCGACCCGACCTGAAGCAGAAGCTGGGAGTCTCCCGGTTTGACGGCCTCAAGATCACCTTCGGAATGAAGGTGAAAACCACTGTCACTTGCTGAGATCGGCCGGCCACCATAGATAATACCGTCAACCTTGAGGCCGGTTTTGATCAGATTAGTGCCGGCCAGACGCTCCAAATAAGAGTCGTCAGCCGGGTGGTCCATTCCGGTCAGGGTAATGGTTTTGCCATGAACGGTGAATTTCTTCTCATGTGCCCAGTATGCTGTGTCGAGAAGCTGGAGGTCCAGCTCCTCTCCTTCCGCGGCCAGGGTAGGGCTGTCTGGCACATTCGCATCGAGTTGAATCATTGAGTTAACAACGAATTTTTTCCCCACCTGGCCGATGAAAGCAGCGGCATGGCTGTAAGAGGACACGTAGTGATCGAGAAGGTCACCCTGATTCTGGCCGGGCGCAATATTTGTCCTTACGGCGCTGAAATCCGGGGTGTTATGCATCCAGCCCCCCTGAAGATTGTAAGGATCTGTGGATACGTTGATTTGCGTGTAGGAGCCTTGTGCATCCTCGCCGTAGGACCAATTCCAGATATAACTATACCAGAGGGCCGGCGTGTCGTTTGATCCATTGGCGCGCGTGTTGACCATACCATTATAATAATTGGCGTAAATTCGCGTTTGGGGTACAAGCAGAGCAGCATCTTCTTTCGCAAGAGCGGGACGGATTTTGACATCCGTGCCTTCAAAGAAGACGTTGTAGGTGGCGCCACTGGGCGGCCGCTCTGCACCGCTGATATCCTGTCCGAGCGCAAGTCTGGGCGGGCGGTTCTGCACCTTTTCCATAACCCCGATCGACTCATCAAAACCCGTCCCGCACCGGGAATATTGCTCAAAAGGTGAATCATTGACGCTCAGGACGCAACCGCCAAAATCATTGGGTCCGATAAGGGGCGAGGTGATTTTGGTGGGGGCAAAGTCATTATATCCGATGCCGCCCAGCAGGATTGAGGTCGGGGCCACCGCGCCGTCAATAAGTCGGGGGACACCCTGCATAATCGCCGGTTGACCGCTGTAAAGCCGACCGAGATAGCTATGGCCCAATGCTTTGATGTCTCCCTCCGTCTCGATCGGCGCGGTGACATGGGCGTCTGCGTTGAGACCCGCGACGCCATCAGGTTGATTGAGTTGTGACTTGAAAAGGGGTGTATCTTCGGCGTGCCCGATTGAGAGCGAGGCGAGAGCCGACGTCATGGCAGCGCCTGCCAAAAAGAGGCAATGTTTGACCATAATGGCTCCAATTTTTGTTGTTATCCCTATATTTTAATGGGACTTGCGCCGTTTCTCCAATGAAAAAGAGAGCTGAAATTTTCAAGTCGTCGTCAACGGATCCATGCGTGTGGGGCAGGGTAGCGTCGAGGCGGCGTTCTCAAGCCGCGTCCTTCGTGAGCGTCGATAAGGGTCGTGACCTCCGCATCCCGTCAGGCCACGCGGGAGAAATTCAGCAGGCCAGGCCGATCCCGACAAATATGCGGTAGCTTGAGGCCGCGGAGTTGATGCGTGCTGGCGACAGGCGTATGTCAGTGGCTGGTCAATCACGATGGACGCATCTCGCACATGCCGGACGTCCCTTCATTGTCAGGTAAGAGAGCCAAGAGCGTGTCAAACGGGAAAAAAGAACTGCGTCTGGCCATCGCCGGGTTGGGCACTGTCGGCGCCGGAGTCGTGTCACTTCTGCAGGAAAATGCGGACCTGCTTGCGGCGCGGGCCGGGAGAGCCATCAGGATCGTCGCCGTGTCCGCGCGGGACAGGAAGCGCGATCGCGGGGTGAAGCTGGAAGGTTTCACATGGTATGATGACCCTGTTTCCCTTGCGACCGCCCCGGATATTGATGTGGTGCTGGAACTGATCGGTGGCGCTGAGGGTGCAGCACGGACACTCGTTGAGGCCAGCCTTGCGCATGGGCGGGATGTCGTCACCGCCAATAAGGCGCTGATCGCGATCCATGGCGCGCATCTATCCCATCTGGCGGCGACACATGGTGCGGCGCTTTTGTTTGAAGCGTCGGTCGCGGGCGGTATCCCGGCGATCAAGCTTGTCCGGGAAGGGCTCGCCGCTGACCAGATGGAGGAAATCGGCGGGGTCCTTAACGGAACGTGTAACTATATCTTGACAAAGATGGGTGATTCGGGTGAGGACTTCTCCGAAATTCTCGCATCGGCTCAAAAGCTGGGCTATGCGGAGGCTGACCCTTCAACGGATGTTGATGGATGGGATGCGGCGCATAAGCTCGCCATTCTCGCGGGTCTTGCCTTTGGCCAACCTGTCAGTTTCTCCAGCATCCGGGTGGAAGGGATACGCCACGTCGCATCCTATGATCACCAGTTTGCACGGGAGATGGGATATCGCATCAAGCTGCTGGGCATGGCGCGCCGTCTTGACAAATCGGGTGCCATCGAAGCCTGGATGCGGCCCTGCATGGTGCCGCGTCACGCGCCCATTGCCAATGTCAATGGTGTCTTTAATGCGGTCAGGACGCAAGGGCGCTTCAGCGGGCCGATGCTGATTGAGGGCCGTGGCGCGGGTGCCGGCCCGACCGCCAGCGCTGTCATGGCCGATGTGATGGATCTTGCACGTGGGGCGGCCCTGCCTGTCTGGGGGACCGCACCACAGCCAGCGCGCGCCTGCGCCCCGATTTCCGCCTTGAGCGGCGCTTATTACCTCCGTCTGCTCGTGCGGGACAAGCCGGGCGTGATGGCCGGTATCGCCTCTGCCCTGCGAGATGAACATGTCTCCATGCGGGCCATGTCGCAACATAGTTTCGTGACGCATGACCGTGATGCGCCCCTGAGCGCCAGCGCCCCGGAGCCGGTGGCGCCTCTGGCCATCATCACGCACCAGACACAAGAAAGCGCGATGAAAAACGTCGTCGCGCGCCTGTCCGACATGCATGAGGTCTTGAACGACCCTGTGCTGATGAAAATTGAAAGCTGAAGAGATGCCGAAGCCGTGAACAGTCAACTGCTTGAAAACACATAATTATTGTGTCTACAACGCATGCTGACATGGCCCGGCTTAATGGAAAGGTCCAACATGACTTATTCACCCAATTACAAGGTCACTGACCGAAACCTCGCCCTTGAGCTGGTGCGCGTGACGGAAGCGGCAGCCATCTCCGCCTCTGCCTGGACCGGTCGCGGCATGAAGAATGAAGCGGATGGTGCTGCTGTGACCGCAATGCGTTCCGCGTTTGACACAGTGGCGATTGACGGCACCGTTGTCATCGGTGAGGGCGAAATGGACGAGGCCCCGATGCTTTATATCGGGGAGAAAGTCGGCAGTGGTGGCCCGAAGATGGATATCGCCGTGGACCCGCTTGAGGGCACAAATTTATGTGCCAAAGATATGCCGAATGCGATGACCATGGTCGCGCTCGCTGAAAACGGCAATTTCCTGCATGCGCCTGATATTTATATGCAGAAGCTCGTTGTCGGACCTGGCCTGCCTGAAGATCTGATCGATCTCGACGCCCCGATTGAGAAGACACTCAAAGATGTTGCCAAGGCAAAAGGGAAGGACATCACCAACCTGATCATGTGCGCGCTTGAGCGTGATCGGCATCAGGAGCTGATCGCCCGTGCCCGTGAGGCAGGTGCCCGCGTGGTTCTGCTGACCGATGGTGACGTGGCGGCGGCGATCGCGGCCTGCATCGATGACAGCCGGGTTGACCTCTATGCAGGTTCAGGTGGCGCGCCGGAAGGTGTTCTGGCGGCTGCGGCGGTGCGCTGCGTAGGTGGCCAGATGCAGGGCCGCTTGATGTTTGAGGATCAGAGCCAGATTGACCGCGCGAAGGAAATGGCGCCGGGCAAGGATCCAACCCGTAAACTCGGCCTCCATGATATGGCGGCGGGCGACGTGTTGTTCTCGGCCACCGGCGTCACGACGGGCACGCTGCTGCGCGGTGTGCGCTTTATGGGCCCGACCCTGGCGCGGACGCATTCCATCGTGATGCGGTCAAAATCGGCGACCATTCGCTTCATTGAAGGGCGTCACGATTTCTCCACCAAAACCTGGGCTTCGCCTGAAGGGATCTGATTCCGCTTTCTGGAATGCGCGCGCGGGGACGGATATTCAGCCGGACCCGCGCGCCTTCCAGGCGGTTAACAGTCCTCGTTTGAGCGCCCGCTTTAGATGCGGCTTTCCAACGTGCGCATGGCGTTATTTTGA
The DNA here is from genome assembly GCF_025736875.1 of Candidatus Kirkpatrickella diaphorinae. Lineage (GTDB taxonomy): Bacteria > Pseudomonadota > Alphaproteobacteria > Acetobacterales > Acetobacteraceae > Sorlinia > Sorlinia diaphorinae. Next base: position 1,641,502 of record NZ_CP107052.1, on the reverse strand, counting down.
AGATGCGCTGCGTCTCGGTCGTGTGGGCAAGGGCTCGATCCCGGCGCGCGTCGGAGGATAATTCCATTTGCGCGATCCGGCCTCGGCACATTTCTCCAAGATTTTTAAGGCGCTTCCCGCAAAGGTTTAAAGCCCGTCGGCGCGTCATAATCGATCGGCTGGGCAAACCTCATCATTGTCGCATTTCGACAATCCCCGAACAATGAAAACTATCTGGGTGTATCCTAAGGCGCCATCCAGTGTCGTGCCTCCGATTTTGCTTCATCAGCAAAGCGGGTTGATCCCGGGCGGGGTGTCGCTGAAGCTTCAGACGTTTTAGGGCAGTCGAAGCGAGATCGGCCTTCGAACCGGGGCGTTTATACGTTATACCGTGACGATGTTGATGCAGGAAGACACCGCCCCACCGCCCGCGCGCAACCATGTCCTTGATGTCACGCATAGCGGGCAGGGAAAGGCCTGGGTGTGGCGGCATGAGGCGATGGATGACGCCCTGACGGAACGCGTCAGCTTTGCGATGGCGCAGAAGCTCGGCCTTTCGGAGCTTACCTGCCGCCTCCTGACATCGCGTGGCATTGGCATTGACGCGGCGGAAACGTTCCTCTCGCCACGTCTGCGCGACACCATGCCTGACCCGCTCTGCCTCCGTGATATGGACCGGGCCGTCGCCTGCCTGACGGATATCGTCCTGCAACAGCAAAATGTGGGCATATTGGGTGATTATGACGTGGATGGCGGTTGTGGCACCGCCCTTTTGACAGAGACTTTAAGTGAGCTGGGGTGCCAGGTGCACACCCATATACCCGACCGCATCGCCGAGGGTTACGGCCCGAATGCGCCGGCCATTGAAGGGCTGCTGGCGAAAGGTGCCGCCACCATTATCTGCGTTGATTGCGGCACGGCAGCGATGGAGGTACTCGATCCTTTTTCAGGCAGAGTGCCGATGATCGTGTTGGATCATCACAAGCCGGATGGCGCGCGCCTGCCGCAAGCCATCATCGTCAACCCTAATCGGCTGGATTGTGATTCTCAGCTTGGCACGTTATGCGCGGCGGGGGTGGTGCTGATGACGCTGATCGCCCTCTCAAGAAGCCTGGCCGCCGCCGGTTTTTTCGAAACGCGCCGCCGTCCTGACCTGATGTCGAAGCTCGATCTGGTCGCGCTCGCGACGATTTGTGATGTGATGCCCCTTCAGGGACTCAACCGCGCTTTGGTGGCGCAGGGCCTGAAGGTCATGGCGCAGGGGCGGCGTCTGGGCCTGTCCACGCTTGCTTCCGTGGCCGGAGTGGACACGCCGGGGAGTGCGACAGCGTGCGGATTTTTCCTCGGGCCACGGATTAATGCGGGGGGGCGCATTGCGCGCGCCGATCTTGGCCTGAAGCTGCTCCTGTCTCAGGACGTCCATGAGGCGCGCACGCTGGCGACTGAACTGGATGACATCAATGCCCGGCGCCGCGATGTGGAGTCCGCCATTCTCACCGCTGCGGAGGCGCAGGCGGAGGCACAGATCGCAGCAGGCGCGCGCTTTATTTTTGTCCATGACCCGTCATGGCATCCTGGTATTGTCGGGATCGTGGCCGGGCGGCTTAAAGAGCGCTTTAATTGCCCCGTTTTTGTCGGGGCGGAAAAAGATGGCGTCATTAAAGGCTCGGCGCGTTCCGTCCCCGGATTGGATGTGGGTCTGGCCGTTATCAATGCGCGACAGAAAAACCTTCTCACCACCGGAGGGGGGCATGCCATGGCGGCGGGTTTTGGCCTCCCTGCAAGCCAGGTGGAAGATTTGCGCGCGTTTCTTGACGCGGCCTTTACCGCGCAGGCCAGTCAGCCGCGCGAAGCTGTCATGCCGATCGACGCGGTGATGACTCTCCGAGGTGCCCATGCCGCTCTGGCGCATGAAATTGCGCGTCTCGCACCGTTTGGGGCGGGTAATGATGAGCCTGTCCTGGCCATCCCGCGCCTGCGCTGCGTTAAATGTGATCGCATCGGCCGCGATGGCAATACGCTGCGCGTGATCATGCAGGATGAATTCAGCAATCGTCTGAAGGGACTGGTCTTTCGCGCGGCGGACAAGGCTTTCTGCGCTTTGCTGGAAGATCGCAGCATGAAGCCCCTCCATATAGCGGGGCATCTTAAATGCGATATGTGGCAGGGTCAGGAAAATCTGACATTTTTTATTTGCGATGCAGCGCCCGTCGGGGCTTGACCCGCAGCCGCGTCTACGATACTCACCCTCACGCCTCAAGTCCCGTTCGTCTAGAGGCCTAGGACACCGCCCTTTCACGGCGGCAACACGGGTTCGAATCCCGTACGGGACGCCATTTTGCGGCGCTTCAGCTGATTTGCGGAAGCCAGCAAAAGAGATCGCGCAAGCTTTTGGACAATTTGCCTGAAAGCCTCAGAATTCATCGCTTTGGTGACGACGACGCGTGCCACTATAATAGGTTTCTGGTGGCTAGTGGGGCGGTCACTTTACGATCGAAAAATGTGGAAGATTTTTAGCTCCAAGTTGGAGAGCGGGAGTAGCGCCCGGGCAAATTTTCGTGTCAAAGCCATTCTTCACCAGGCTGCATCGACCGTCGAACTTTGTCCGGGCGGCGCCGCCTCATGGGCAATGCAACCCGCACGATATTCTGCATCCGAGCCCCGATCTCGCCGAAATCATCGGTTCGATCACTCCATCAATCCGATCATTCTGTGCCATGGAACTGGTCAGTCACCACATGGTCATTCAATCGAAAAACCGTCTCTGATACTGGTATAGAAAAGTCAGTGCAAAGAATTTCAATCTTACACAGTCTTATGTTGATGTGTTAAGATAAACTATTCCATTATCATCCCCGCGATCCACGCATAGATGCAAGAAATGAACAGTGATTTGAGAGGGACTGATAATTTCGTGTGATGTGAAGCGACGGAAATATAAAATTCGCTCACCGGGTAAAGGATATGACTGTGTTGAAAACAAAAAAAAAGCAATCAACGTCAGGCCACATTCAGGTTCACGCAGATATGACGATGATGCCAACCCCCGAACGCCTGCGGAAATCCGATTTCGCAGCCGGCCATCCTCACCGCGTGGTGACAGCGCTTGATGCGCTTCTCAAATCCGGCGATATTTCGGATGAGGCTTACACGGCCGCGCCTAAATGGCGACGGGACTACCTTTTTGCCCGTTTCGGCTATCAGGAAATCAGCAGTCAGCGTCTGGGCACGTCTTATTACAAACATGATGAGATTTCATGGCGCATGACGCGCGCGGAAGTCTGGCGCACCCTTGCGGAAATTCGGACGGCGATCGGCGCGGAGGCGCATCGTCGGCTGGAGTGGGGGCTGATTGATGAAGTCAGTTTCACGCAGATGGCGGCTAAAATCATGCCGCATCGTCGCGTGGATGATGCGCGCAAGCGTGTTTCCGCGCAATTTGCCCTCACTTTATCCCGCCTTGAAGAAGTATATCAGGAGCGTCGGCGTCAGGACGTACTCAAGCGTCGCCTCCCTAATGAGGACACTTGACGGCACACCGATATCGACGTAAAATTTGACAGAATTCCACAATATCGACGTTGACGATGGGAGCCGCTGGATAAAGCGGCTTTCTTCATTTGTGGACGAAGTCGCTGTCATTTTGAACTTACGAGTTTTGCCGATTTTGCCGCATGAAATGGCATGCGCGTCATGAGCTGACTTTATTCTCAGTCTATCTCCCACAGACCTTTCTTCTTCAGCGCGCCAATGCCGCAAGCTTTATGCCTGTCGCCACCACTGTCAGCCTCAGGACCCTTTTCAAGCTTTGGAAATTGCGCCTGCGTGCGTCGCGACGATGAGATCTTTGTCTGAGCGTCTCAAGTCAGACGGGTGCAGCCTCGACGGCACCCCAATCGAAAATAAAGCGACACGCGCCAGTTAAATGCGTCCCGCCACCTTTCGGTCGCGTGGGCATGTGCACGAAAAACACCGCATTCAATTCCTCCTCAGCGTCATCCGAATGGGAAAGTAAAATGACAATAATGACCTACACGCCCCTCATCGAAACAGCATCAGGATCTGGCAAATTTGAAATGCTGCCGAAAGACATCAAGGCAGCATCAACGCGTGACGCCCTGTCGCAAGCGGCGCAATTCGTAACAGATGGGCGGAAAATCGGGGTCTTTCCCCATCGATCCGTGGCGGGTGGCCCCGTTTCCAACGCGGCCGAACCTGACGAAGCCGGGCAGAAATACAGCGCACTCGCACAGATTGGCGGCGTAAATGCGTTCTTCACGCCGTTTGACCAGACACCTGCTTCGACGCAGATTGACGCGTCGCAGATCGCGATGGCGCTCGGGCAAGTTTACGGTTTCCGCATCGGGCTGATGGCCTTGCAGGAGGATCAGGAAGGGCAGGGAAGTGTCACGCCGGAAACGGACACCGCGTCCGATGAAAGCGCCACGGCTGATAAGAAGGGCAAGTGACCGATGGCGATCACAGGTGCGACATCTGGATACGCGGCTGGCGAGCTGACAAACCTGACGCAGATCGAATATGCGCAGGAAGTGACTTATGGCGTCATGCCGACGGACGGTTATCGAACTCTGCGACATGCGGGCGAGACCATCGCGATGCAGGATGTGGTCGTCACGCCGGAAGAAATCAACGCCGAGCCTGAGGATGGCGCGACTTCAGTGATAAGCCGATCCGCAGGCGGCTCTATATCGGGCTTGCTGTCTTACAGTACCTACGACGATTTCATCGCGGCCGTGATGGGCATCGATTGGGTCGATGAGAAATCTTTTCGGGTCACTGATGAAAAGCGCTTCCCGACCTTGCGGTTGAAAGGCGACAAAGTTGAACTCGAATTCCACGAGGAAACCCCGATACTACTGAAATGGCCGTCCGCCGGGACCGTAAGAATTCAGAATCTCGAAGGCAGTGAGGTCGAGGTCCCCTACCGCATCATCAATTCCGATCGATTGGAGGATTGGCGCGACATCATCACTTTCTCACGCGACGATGGGATTAAGATCCTTAACTCGATTCAAAGGGATGATCTTTTCGCTCGCGATACGGTAGATCTCAAGATCCAGAAAATACAATTGGGCGCTATCGTAAATAGCAATCTCAGTAAATCTTTCACAATCAGAAAGAAAATTAACAGCTCTTACCAAATTTTTTCAGGTAACATTGTATCCAAAATAAAATTTGACTTTCAGACGCAGCAAACGCCATCGATACAAATCGATTTTATCGGCGCGAAGATGAATATTGATGAGGTTTCCAAATATAAAGGCCCGACTCCTGCGACGACGACGCAGATCATGCAAGCCTCCAGCTTTCAAAATTTCAGGCTTGGGGATTCGTCTTATGACTGGCTGGTTCAATCCGCGAAGCTGACATTGACCCGCAATGGCGCGACGCTGGAGCAAGGCATTGGGAGCGTCTATCCATCCGGCGTTCAATTCGGCTCCTTCAGTGTGACACTTGACTTGGAGATCTACCTCCGCAGCGACAACCCGGTAGACCTATTCTTTTCCGGCGGGAGCGGCCCCGTTTCTTTCACGATTTTTGACGAGCAAGAGCGACGCTATGAAGTCAGACTGCTCAACGCGAAATTTCATAACGCCTCAGCCCCGATCGACCAGAAAAACAAATCGATGATCCTGCACGTCGCCGTGACAGGTAACCCTTTCCTCGGCGGCGGGACGCTCGCCATTCGTCGCGTCGGCTGAACGTCGCGCCTTTCAGCGAAATTCCACAGGCCGCGTGACGCGGTTAAACCATCGGGAGAGAAACATGGTCACGATCAACGCGCTGGCCCGTGATACGCGCGCCATTAATGACGGGGAATGGTTTGCCAGCCCCGATTTCCCCGACGTCAGAATCATGACGCGCGGCTATACGGATGACTATATTGACGCACTCAATAAGCGCATGAAGCGCGCGACCGAAACCTATCGCTGCACGTCTGACACGCTGCCGCAAAATGTCCTGCGCAACATAAATGCCGAACTTGTCGGGCAATATTTGTTGCTCGATGTGGAAGGGCTGACGGAGCCGGATGGCGAGACGAAACTCAATGTCGAGAAATTGAAGTCCCTTCTGGCCCAGCCGGAATATAACCGCCTCCTCGCCCTCTGTTTTGAGGCCGCCGCTGCCATAACAGTGAATGCGGATCAACAACGCGCGGACGCTGTGGGAAACTGACAGCCGCCCTCTCCTGGCATCTTCAATGGGGCGCTTACCTCGACACGCCTTTGATCTCAGCCATCATAGAGGATAATCCGCGAACGGACCCGAAGCCGGAATTTTTCTGGATCTGGCGGGCATGGCATCGCCTGGCGGCGGACAGGCCGCAAAACCCGTTCGGTGTCATCCATCCGATGCATGGCGGCATCATCGCGACCCAACCCGGCGCGACCCCTTGGAGAATCGTCAGGTCATGGGCGGATCATCACGGTCTGACTCGGGAGGAATATCAACTTCTCGACCATTGTATCGTCGCGATGGACCGTGTCGCGCGCGATCATTGGGAGCATAAGCGTAAGAAATATGCCCGGTGATGGCGCGGACTTTATTCTCGCCAAGAGCATGCCGATGACCGGGCCAGGCTGCGTCGCCTGACGCCGGTCACATGCCGTAGCATCACGAAAGTCGGCCGCAGTAAAAGGGGCGTCACGCGGCGTGTTGAGAGGCCGTGCGGGTAGGCGCAAATCTGACGCTCTCAACGCGTCATGCACGTCAAATCATCGCGCCTTTCGCCTCTATTTCTCCCCTCGACATGGTCGCGAGATGGAATAACGTCAAAAACAAAAAGTGAAAACCGCATCATGACCCAGGATGACATCACGCCTGACACGAAATCCGCTGGCGAAGATCTGGATACTCTCCAGGGTAAAGCTGAAAATGTTGCTGCCAGTTTTGACGACATGGCACGCCGCGCCAGTGCTTCAGCGCGTGTCCTGTCCGATGACATGGGGAGTGCGGTCGTCACGCTGCGTGAGAAATTCGCGAAACTGTCGCAGGAGGCTGCAAATCTGCAAGCGCGTCTGCAAGAATTGGAAGCGCTGCGAGGAGAAATGAAGGATGCGACGGAGGGGAGCGATAACGCTGATGCTCAGCAGATTGAATCCCAATTTTCGGCGACCGCGCAAAAATATCAGCAGGTGCAGCGCGCCCTGAATCATGTTGCGCAGGCGCAGAATGCGGCATCAGGGCGCGTGGGGGCTTTGGGCGTCACGTCGGGTAATGTCGGAAACATCGCGTCCCCGGCAGCACCGGGTTTCCAGTCGCAGCTTTCGCAACAATCCTCGCCACAGCCCGCCGCGCAAGCGATGTCAGCGGGCGGCAACATGGCCGCATTCGCGACGCAACGCCAACTCAGCGACATGCTGCCGAAAACCACGCAGAATTATGCTGGTCTGTCCGGCCGCCTGACGCAAGCGACCGGCGACTTCAAGCAGCAGAAATCAGCCATTGATGAGCTCACGAAATCTGTGTCCTCAATGGCGACGACGCTGACAAATTCTCTTTCTCAGGCATTGGTGAAATCGTCAGGCAGCGGCATCACATTCAAATCCGTTCTGGCGCAGATTCAAACGCAAACCCTTTCCCTCATCGCGAAATTGAGTCTGGTCAATCCGCTTCTCAATAATATCGATGGCGGAACACGCGGTACACTCCTTACGCTCGCGAAAGCATGGGGAGGGGGGCGTCATGTCGCTTTTGACGTTGCAGGAGATGTCAGTGGGGCTGGTGGCTTCGATCTCAATGCCTATCTCCAATCAGCGCAAAAGGCGAATAAACGAAGCGATGGCGGATTGCTGGACGCCATTGACTCCGTCGTACGCGTGCGCGGCGGTGGGAACGAGGCGGATCTTACAAGATATCTGGAAGAACAAATGCAAGCCGGCGTTTCGCTCCGCAATCCGCCCAGCCTCAATTTACCAAAAGCCGCGTCATCATCATCCGGCATTCTCGGCTCAATCGGGAATGTTCTTACTCCCCTCAGCCGCGTCTTTAGCGGGATTGGGGGTGGTTTTTCGGTGGGTTCGGCGTTGGGGAATATTGGGGGTGGGCGGTATGGCAATATGGGGTCGATCATCGGGGCCACGGCGGGGACGGCGATCGGGTCAGCGATTTTCCCCGGTGTGGGCACGGTCATTGGTGGCCTCCTCGGTGGGGCGGCAGGTGGGTTGTTTGGCGGGTTGTTCGGGCACCGCAAGAACCCTTATACCATTGCGCAGGTGCAGGCCGGGCCGGACGGGTTTTCAGTCGGTAAAGTCTGGAATCAGGCGCAGACGGACAATATTACCGGGCCCCTGCGCAAGGATATTGACCGCCCCAACACGCAATTTGCGCGGCTCGGCATCCATGTGGGTGGGGGTTACATCGGCGCGGTGCGGGATGACCGCAATAATAAGGATCCGACGCTTAAAAACGTCGCGCTGGTCGATATCATCAAAAACGCCACCCTGACGTCCGGCAATGCCACATTCAATCAGGCGCTGCGCCAGGGCGTGACCGGCAATTACAGTGATCTCAATGATTATATGCGCGCCATCACGCAGCTTAAGGACATGGCCAAGGTGGTGGATGATCTCGGCATTTCAGTCGGGAAGTTCAATGATGATGGCACGGTGGCGGGGGCGAATTTCTCCAAATTCTCCGGCAATCTGCGCACGGCTTTGGAGACGGCGATCGGCGGCAGGACGATGTCGGTCGATGATCTGAAAGCGCAGTTTGACACGATCTCAACCTTCGTGAACACCACCATGCCCGACCTGCTCAAGGCCCTTGCGAGCGGTCAGAAGACGTGGGTCGATCAGATGGCCGCGCTTAAAAAGACCTATGAAGATGCGGCCCAGCAGGCGGATTCATACGGGCTGGATGGCGGCGCCCTGCGCCAGAAATACGCATCCCTTTATGATCAAAGCAAAGCCGCGCAGGAAGGGACGCTGAGCCAGAATGCCGACACCGTAAAAGCACGCTATCTGAGCGCGACCGGTGACGCGCAGGGTGCGGCTTTGCTGAATTTCGACGTGTCGGCGGCGCAGCAGCGGCAGCAGCTTAAAACGACGTGGGAGAATTATCTCGGCGATGCTTATGCGTCGCAGCAGGCTTATATCGACCAGGCAACGCAGCTTGATAAAACCCTCGCCGCGGAAAGGCTGAACATCCAGAAGCAATATGCGGATCAGGCAAAACAGGCGAGCCTTTCCGCGGCGCAGTCACTGACGACAAGCTTCGGCAGCCTGACAGACTATGCGCGCGGGCTGGTGACGTCGGATTATTCGCCCCTCTCCATTCAGGACCAATATAAGGTCGCGAATGATAATGTCGCGAAGGATTATAACGCCGCAATAGCGGGGGACACGGATGCGCTCGGTCGCTTTCAGGGCGATATGGAAACGACCCTGCGCCTCTCCCAGAAATATTGGGGCTCCGGCACGGGCTATGCGGATGACTTCCAACGCCTGACGGAGATGCTGGGCGGGCTTTCAGGGGCGGATAGTGACAAACTGACCGCCAGCCTGGTGGAGAAACTCTCCAAAAAGCAGGAGGACGCCATGCTGGCGCTGCGTGATAAAATGCAGGAGTTGCTGCAACAGGTTCAGCTCATCCAGGCGCAGCAGAAACAGGCCAGCAATAATGAAGCGCTGCGCCCGAGGCGCGCCTGATGCGCGTGCAGCTTGTTGAACTCGACCTCATCCGCAACAAGGCGGTCCTGCCAGAGATGGCGGGGCTGGAAGGCTGGAATAGCCGCCCCTGGGGGGCGCTCTCCGCCTATCCGCAAGCGGTGGAAAGCTATGAGACGCTGCGATATTCCGATGCGGGCTACGTGTCGGATGATCATACGCCTTACCCACCTTACGTTATTCAAGGTTTAAGCCTCACGCGTGCACTGACCTTTTCAGCCGAGGCGTTGGGCGGCAGTTACAGTGTGGGCGCGTTGGAAATCGCAAACCCTGATGGCGCGCTCTCGGGCCTTTTGCAAAGCCGTGTCAATGATCACCTCCCCGTCCGCATCCGCGCGGGGCGGAAAGATTGGGACGCAGCGCGGCAGTTCTGGCGTGACCCGCCTTATGACGCGACCTCTCCTGTCTTTGCCGGGCTCGGGCGCAACTGGCAGCCCGGGCTGACCGGTTTTGAGGTGCCGCTGCTGGATGCAACATACTGGCTTGATACAGCCATGCCCACGCGCAGTTATGGTGGCGGGGGTGGCCTGGATGGGGATAAAAATGTCGTCGGCCGCAGCCACCCGCGCCTGCGCGGCATGTGCCGCAACATCACCCCGATTTTGATCGATGCTGTCAATCTTGTTTATCAGCTCTCCGACGCCGAAGCCGACATCATGGCGGTTTATGAAGGGGGTTTCGGTGGGGGAATCGCGTTTGGCGGGCGGGTTGATGATCTTTACGCGTCACCACCCGCGCCCGGCCATTACACCCTGCAGCATTCACCCGCGGGCACGTGGCTGCGCCTGGGCACCAAACCCGTCTATGCCATCACGCTTGACGCCACGGGGCGCTTCCCCTCCGGCGCCGCGCCGCATGGCTTGCTCAGCCTTCTCAAACAGATGCTCATTGAAGATCTAACTTTGCCCGCAAACTTTATTGACCCGGGTTGGGATGCGGTTGCAGCATCTTATGACCCGCCAGGGGGCTGGTATTGGGATGGCGGGGAGAATGTTTCAGGCCGGGGCGTCTGCAATACGCTGCTTTCCGGGTTGGGCATCAGCCTGATCCCGACGCGCACCGGCACGTTGCGGCCTTTTCTCATGAGGCGCGTCTGTGATGAGGCGCAGGAACTGCGTTATCTCAGCGCCGATGTGATTGCCCGCATCGCCCCCATGCGCCTGGATGCGTCGCTGGACCCGCCACCCTGGCGCTGGCGCGTTGGCTATGCGCATAATTTTACGCGGCAGACCCATCTGAATGACCTCCATCCCCAGATCACGGCAGATCAGCGCAATTTTATTGCGGAGTCGGACCGTGCCGCCTTATGGGTCAGCACGACAGTCAAATCAGACTGGCGCGTCCCGTCCGACCCGCCTCTCCTGACAACCGCCCTCGCGCAGGAGAGCGATGCGGCCGCTATCGCGGATCGCCTCGGTGACGTCTGGGGCCGACGGCGTCATATGTGGGCGATCGACGTGCCGCGCGATATGGCGACGGGATTTGAGCTTGGCGACACGGTTTTCATCCGCGCCCCGATACCGGGCGCGGATGATGGCGCGCGCGGCACGGTGATCGGCGAAATGTCGAACGCGGCCGATCCCACCACCACCCTTACCCTCCTGGTCTGACAATATGGAAAATTGTGGCTTTGGCTGGCAGAACCTCGTTCTGACCGGCTCTCTCAGTGCGTCTTCCCAACGGGCGCAATTGCCGGTGACCAACCTCAAACTCCCCCAGGGCGCGGCAAGCCTGGCCTGGCGGGCGATCGGGGGCGCGGCGTCGCTGATGCTTCGTGCCGCGGGCGCATATCGCGTCGTCAGTGTGCATCGCACCAATCTGACCGCCAACGCTGTTTTGCGGGTGACGCTTTATCGCGGCGATGTTGCGGTGATTGAAGCGTCCTCTGACGGGCATAAGCCGGTGAACGGACAATGCGTGATTGTCCTCCCCCGAACATATTCAGGCGACCAGATGCGCCTCGACATCACGGATCACGATAACCCGGATGGCTTTCTTTCCATCCCGCTCTGCTATGCGGGGCCGCTCTTCCAGCCTGCCCGCAATTACGCCGCGGCCAGCAAGGAAAATGTCTCCGCCACCGCGCTTGAAACCACCACCATGGCGGGGGCGGAATTTGTCGCGCCGCAATATGTGCAGCGCAGGCTGACCATCGCGCATCAGTCACTGGGTGATGATGATGTGTCCGCCCTGCGCAGCCTGCAGGTCGCGGCCGCCAGCGGAGCGAACACGCTCTTTATCCCCAACCCCGGTGCGCCGCCGCAGGATGTGACCCATACGGCGCTTTACGGGCGGGCCGTCATGAATGAGATGTCCAACCCCTTCGGCGCGGCGGACCGTCACGCCACCACCATCGACATCAAGGAAAGATTATGAGCACGCCCAAAGTCCTCGATCTCGTCCTGGAGACGAGCACCAATCCCGGCATTGGCGCTTTTGTGCTGAATGGCGCGCCGACAGGCCGGCGCAGCTTCGCCACCGCCCTGGCGGAAGGGGGCGATGTTTATTATTACGCGGAAGACGGGTCCCAGGCCGAATGGGGCGTGGGCGTGCTGGAAATCGGCGCCGTCAACACGCTGACGCGCCAGACCATCCTCGGCAATACCAGCGCGGGGCGCAACCCGCTGAACTTCACGACAGAAGTGCGCGTCTATTCCGGCCTGCCGGGGGACCGCATCGCCCCGCTGAACGCGGATGGCACGCTCTCGCTCGCCTCCCCCGCTGAAGATGATGACTCCGAAACCGCCCCCACCACAAAATGGACACGCAAACGCCTCGACACGCTGGAGGCCACCGTCCGCCAACTGGTCGAAACCCTCAAGGCCGACAGCGCCGCGTCATACGTTAAAAAGGCCGGGGATGAGATGACGGGGCAACTTACGGTGAATGTGACCCACGTTGGCGGGCGCATCGTGAGTTATCAATATGATGGCGGCCTCATTAAGCAGATGGGGCCGTATCAGCAGATCGGTTCGATCACCGGCCCCTATGATATCAGCAGCCAATATTGCGGTTATCTCATTCGACTTTACGACGCCACGGGAGGTGAGCACAAATTCGCGTTCAGAAGCGATAATAATGTGTATACGCAGAATGGACGTCTCTTGAACCTTGATGAGGATATGAAGACGATCACCACAAATATCGAAAGCCGCGTGGACCAGAAAAGCTACGATGCCAAAGTTGCTGATCTGCAAAATCAGCTCTATCAGCGGCCTGGTGTCTGGGAATATGATTCCGCTGATAACCGTGTGATCTGGCTCCCTTTCGGCGGGATGATCCAAAGCTTCAAGACGGGGTCCGTCAATATCTTCGATCGGATCAACTTCCCGCGGGTTTTCTCGAACATAACAAGCGTCACCTGCACGCTCTTTTCAGATACGGGACAGAAAAGGGACGTGACGATTGGGCGCCTGGATAATGCGGGCTTCTCAGTCATGTCAGATATTGATGGCGGTGAGCTTTTTGTGCAGGCGTTCGGGCAGAGGTGATGAGGGGGGAGCGTGCTCTTCAAGGTAGGGCGTCCGCTTCCGATGATGTGGTTTCGGCGGTCATATCCGGACGCCCGAGGGTGATGGCTTCTTCAAGCCTCGCGCGCGCTGCGGCTGCCAAACGTTCGACGCCGAGCAGGCGGGCGAGATCGCGTGCCGGGTCTGCATCATTGAAAATCTCTGGATTGCCCCGAACCACGGATGCGATTTCCGTAAGGGGGATGTCGGAAATGGCGCGGCGCGTTTCCTCTCCCTGTGGGCGACGGTAAGCGATGAGGCTTGTATCCGCGCCGCGCTGCCAGATAAATTCCCCGCTTGATTCGGTGGCGCGCGTGAAATCAGGCAGATGTCTGTCAATCTGTTCCCGGATTTTGCTGCCGGTCCGTGACCAGCCATGCGCCCGCGCGATGCGCTGATAAAGTATATCGGTGCGGAGAGGACTTTCCGTTTCAATGACGGCATTGACCATCGCACGTAACGTGTCGCCGTAATCAGGATCGTAAAAACGGTCAGGGTCGATCTTCATGGCTGAGAAATCAGTGATTCGGTAAAATCGATCCGACGAAACTCTTGGCACGGGAGGCATCATGGCTCTCGCGAAGCGCTCCGGTTCCGGTGCTGTCACGGGCGGGGGCGTGACGTCAGCCGCTTGCGGTAGGGTTTCATCAATGCGAGGGGGCGGGAGGTAATCTTCGACGCTTGCTTCCTCTGATGGCGCGATGTCGGTTTTGACGGCGTCAAGGCCCGCTTCGGCCTGAAAGCGTGCCGCTTCTGCGTCCTGTCTCGCGCGACTTTCCTCCAACAGATTTTCGAGGGCCTGATGCAGGCGCTCAGTGCAACCCTCGGCGTCATACCACCAATCGGTTGACCAGACGCGGATGATATTCCAGCCAAGCCCGGCAAGAACCTGCTCCCGCACTTTGTCCCGATCGCGGGCAGTTGCGGCGCTGTGATAAGTGGCGCCATCACATTCTACGCCAGCGAGATAGGCCCCGGCGAGATCCGGATGGTGCACGCCAATATCGATACGAAATCCGGAAACGCCAATCTGGGGCGCGACGCGCCATCCACGTTGCGTGAGTTTTGCGGCGACGGCCTCCTCAAATGGTGAGTCATAATCGCCGACAGAACCCGCATTCCGGGCCGGTAATGCGACCGCCCCACGCTCAGCATAATCGAGGAAAGCCTTGAGATCATGCGCGCCTGCCGCCTTCACGCGGGCAACATCGATATGGTCAGCGGTGAAACCGGAGAAAACGATGAGTTCCTGCCGTGCACGGGTCACAGCAACATTGAGGCGTCTCTCCCCGCCTTCACGATTCAGCGCGCCAAAATCCATGAAGAGCTTGCCGGCCGCATCCTTCCAGAAGGTAATGGAAAAGAGAATGACATCGCGCTCGTCACCCTGCACGTTTTCAAGATTTTTGACGATGGTGGGTTCGATTCGGTCATCGGAAAAGAACCATTCAAGTTCCGGTTCATTGCGGCGGGCGAGATCAATCAGGTCGAGGATCAGCGCCTGTTGCTGCACGTTGAAAGTGATGACGCCCAGGGTCGGGCGTTTCTCTTCCGGCAGGTTCAACCATTGCCGCATGCGGGAAACGGCCTCATCTGCGTCAGCTTCTGCCTCAATGCGATTTGTGCGGCTTTTGCCGCGGTCATAAACGCCATGCGGGATTTTTCGCAGTTTGACGGCGCGGTCATCGACCTGAGGAGAAGGGAAGGTGACTAAACGGCCTTGATAATAATGATGATTGGAGAAGGCGATAAGGGATTCGCTGCGGCTGCGATAATGCCAGCGCAGATCGCGCACGGGGATACCGGCGGCTTTCGCCTCATCGAGAATGCTCTCCATATCTTTCTCATATTCAGCAACATCTTCATCATCATGATTGCTGCCGAAGAAATTGGTCGGCGGGAGCTGCTTGGGATCACCGACAATGATCGTCTGTCGCCCGCGTGCAATCGCGCCTACCGCGTCCCATGTGGAGATCTGTGAGGCCTCATCGAATATCACAACATCGAAGAGTTTCTGGTTCGGCGGCAGGAACTGGGAGATGGAGAGGGGCGACATTAACATACATTGCGCCAGCTTCGGGAAGCTCTCCGGCATTTTACTGATCATCTCCCGGATCGACTGACTGGGGCGCTGTAATTCCATCTGATGACGCAGAAGGCCGAGTTCGGATTTTCTGGGCACGCTTTGCACATCGGGCAGATCATGCGTCAGCCGACTCACAATCCGCCCGACAGCATGTTTCCGGACGAGATCATCAATTTCCCGGAAGTCACGGATCGCTTTTTCATGCAGGAAGCGATCAAAGTTGCGCAGCACCGCATTCTCTTCCATGACGGTGCCCAGCCACCATCGTGCATATCCGAGGCGGAAGGCTGTCCGCGCCTGGCTGGCGGGGATGGCGCCTTTTTCAATCTGCTCAACCAATGCGCCGAGATCGACGGCGCGCGCCTGGTTGCGGATGCGGCACCAGCCTGACCAGTCGCGCAGGTTGCGTCGCGCATTCTCCAGCGCCTCCAGACGGTCGCAAAGCGCAATAAGTGCGTCTGAGGTTTTATCAAGGCGGATCGCGCGCCCTGCCCGCTCTGAAAACCGCTCACACGCATCGCCGAAACTTTGATGCGCCGAGAGGAGACGCTCACAGGCAAGCCAGATGCCGTCATGGGCCTGCCTGTCGCGCAAGGCGGCCGCCACTTTCCGGGTTGCCTGCGCAGATTCATCAAGATTGCGGCCGTGAAAGCTCAATGCGGTGCGCAGACGTCCGGCGTGATCAAAAATCTCCTCAAGCTCGGTCAGGTTGGTTTCGAGCCCTTTGATGGGAAGCGACAAACCGTTAAGCGGTGTTTGCGTGATGATCGCGCCCTGATCTTTCATCCGTGTCAGAAGGCTCAGGTCGTTCTCAGGCTTGACCGTGCCTTCCGCGGCATAGGTCTGAAGCAGGCGCGTCACTTTTTGTCGGGCCAATACTGAAAGCGGCCACAAGGCGGCGTTGGCTTCCCGCCATCGGAGGTCAAGTGCCTCTACGTCAATGGATTGCACGGATTCCGGCGTGAAACGCGCCGCAAGTTTCTGCTCCGCATCCCGGTAGGCCGTGATCGCGGCGGTGAAGTCGAGGCGATCTCTCTCATATCTGGTGAAATCTCCCTCGAAAGCGATGGTGAGGTCGCGATCACGGCCTGCCTCGATGGCGGACGCCAAACGCGTGAGCATCGCGATCTCGTCCTCAACGGGCTGTCGGGTGGCGGAGATACCGAGTGCATCGCGAAAGACATTCAGGGAACTGGCGAGCCTCTCCGCCGCGTTACGTAAGGCCTGCGCGCTATCGAGCAGCGCATTCTGCCAGGCGATATTGTGATCGTCGAAATCCACGAGCTCCAATGCGGGTACGTGTTGCAACGCGGCAAAATATTCACCGAGATTATCCGCAAGCTCCTCCAATGCGGCTAGAGATGCTGGGTCGTGCGTGCGCTCCTTCGGCCATTCAAAATGCGGTGCCGCGACATCAGCGCCGCGCAGCGCGGTGCCCAGGGCGAGATAGGGCGTCCATCCATTGGAATATTTCTTGTGAAGCGCGTCGACATACAGATTAAGTTGATCGCGTCGCAATTTGAGACGGTCATTAATCGTGATCCATTCTGTTGGATCATTCCGGGAATGGTATTCCCAGGCTGTTCGTAACTGGGTCAGGAAATGACGTCGGTCTGATTTACTGGAATGAAGCTCGATGCAATGTGCGCCCAGACCGTGCTCCCGCAAGCGCCGATAAACAACGTCAAGCGCGGCGGTCTTCTCCGCAACGAAAAGGACCGTCTTACCGGAACCGAGGCAATTGGCGATCATGTTGGCGATCGTCTGGCTTTTACCCGTGCCCGGCGGGCCCACGAGCACGAAATCCTGCCCCTCGGCTGCGATAATACTCGCCGCAACCTGTGATGAATCCGCAGGGAGGAGGCTGATGATATCCGCCGGTGCGTAACGCTGGTCGAGCTCGGTTTCATCAAATCGCAGAGACGTACCGTCATCGAATGGTTTGTCAGGTGTGTCGATCAGGTGCGCGACGACGCGGTTTTCTCTCAATGCCTCCGTGCGCTCGACGAGGTCTTTCCACATCAGATATTTGGCAAAACTGAAAGTGGAGAGGGCGGTCTCGTCAATGACTTCCATGCCCGGCACGTCGCGCACGGCCTGGCGCATCGCATTCAGAATGCGGGGGACGTCAATGCCACTTTCATCCTTCGGGAGTTCGCCGCCAAATTGCGGGAGCTGCAGATCAAAGTCACGCTCCAGAAATTGTAGCAACGTTGCGTTGAAACGTGGATCATCCTCATTAAAGCGCAGGCGGAAGGGCGCGCTCGCACTTCGACGTTCCAGCTTGACCGGGATCAGTAACAGGGGCGCACGATAGGATTTCTCATCTTCCGGCTTTTTGCGCCATCGTAAAAATCCGACCGCGAGGAACAGCGTATTCGCGCCACCTTCGGCAAAATCGTTGCGGACCTGGCGATGCATGTCAATCAGGCGTGCTGAGAGTTCCTCCCCGCTCAGCGGGGAGGGGAGTTCATCCCGTTTCAGGGCCGCGGCGGCGTAGCTTTCATTCAGGTCGCGTCCGTGCTTTTCCCGATAGAGGGCTTCGTCTCTCTCCCCGATCGGATTTTGCTCTGGCAGAGACACGATTTGAATCGCGGCGCCATCCGCCAGGCGGTCCTCCAGATAAGCGACATCCGTGCAGAGAAACGGGATCGTCTTTTTCGTTGAGGGAAAATTGAGCAGGCGATTGCGCAATGTCAGATCAAGGAGTTTCTTCTGCCATCGATCAATGCGACCGGCAGCATTTGTCGGCTTTTCCTCAACAAAGAGGCCGGGCATATCAATGAAAGAGGGGATGGCGGGCAAGGATAAAGGGTGGAAAGCGCCGCCTGAATCTGCGTCTTCAACGGGATGTTGCGGGGCTTCATGCGAGGCGAGCGGGGTAACGCCGCCGCTGTGGGCGCGTTTGACATCGATGGCTGCCGTAAAATCCGGCGCGGCTTCCTCGCTCATGCGATGATCAAGCGCGTGCTGTGCTGCTTCCAGTATCATCGGTGGGCGTTGCGTGACGCCCGTCGTTTCAAATATGATCATCTCATGCGATGCGAGCGCCTTGCGGACCTCCATCTGATCATCTTCCACCGTATGGCTGAAATGCCGTTTGATGAGCCAGACGCCGACCGCGGCATGACCCTTGAACATCAGGATGACGGGGTTCAGGCCCGCCCCCTCCAGCGCCGCGGCGAAAAGCAGCGTTGTATCGAGACATGTCGCGAGTTTTTCTTCAACAATCCTGCCCGGTCGGCGCACTTTCTGTCCGCGTTCCTCAAAACTGGCGGGCGGTTCCGCGTAATGGAGGCCTGCTGCCGCGATCGCAGCATAGATTGCGGCTGTCAGCATAAAGCTGCGCTGAGGCGAGTCAGATTGATAACCATCCAATCCACTCGGATGACCATTTTTTTCCAGAATATCAGCGGCGGCGAGCAGAATTTTTGAAATGGCCGGGTCGTTTGGCATGACGAAAGCGGGCAATAACTGCGCCATTCCCTTGACGCCGCCCCACTCGTCACGTGCCAGGAGGCGGACGGGAAAATGCTGCTCGTCAAGCACGACATCTTTGGATATGAGCCGTAACGTCACCTCGCCGCGTTCAGCTTCATTCAGTCCGGCAAGATAAGCGGCGTCGAGATCAATCTTCCGATCGCTCAGCGGCAGGTCATCACCGGGTATCAGACGTTCAATCGTCCAGGTCTTCGGCCTTAAAAAAGCCGGGTTGGAGGTAAGCTCCAGACGTATATTTTCGAGATGCAGGCCGCCGACATTTCTGATTTCAATCGCGCGGAGGACGGGGACAGCATTTTGATAAGAGGCGTAAGTAAAGCAGTCTGAAAGATCCGCATAGATGGATGGCGTTTTCGGGATGTCCTCTTCGGGATCAGCCTCAATGGAATTCTGCTCACCGAAACCGTGCATATTGCCTCCCCATTTTATGCAAGAAGGCTAGACATTTACTGTCGAAATTGAAAGGTCAAAACGTCGGCTTTCTGCCCCAAAACGCACCTGCCGGGGCGAGGGACACGGGCATTCGTCCCATCTCGATGATTTCGCAGGCGAATTTCGCGTATTTGAGGGGGGACATTCCGGATTTCAGTCCGAGCTTGTCAGTCAGATGCGATGGCGGCAGGGAAGGTCTTCGCCTTGCTTCCGCACTTGGCTGATATTGGTGCGCGCGCGTTTCGTCAGGCGTGATGACCGCTTCGCCGCGATCACGCCCTCTCACGAATATTTGAATAAATACAATAAAAGCGGAAAAAACGATCTATAAATTAATTGATCCAGATCAATAAAGCATAAGCAAGAATATTACCAGTTGCTTTATGGCGTAAATATGCGAATCATACCAAGGTCAATGCTTTCGCATTTTTGACCTGATATTATCTTTATGAGCGAGACGTCCTATGTTTGATAAAGAAGTTGCTGAATTGCAGCGCAAGCTCGTCGATCATGAGTTGTATAGTTATATCAGAACACCCGCGCATTTGCGGGTCTTCATGGAGGCGCATCTCTTTGCCGTCTGGGATTTCATGTCGCTTGCAAAGCGTCTGCAGCGGGAACTGACAACCATCACACTCCCCTGGTTTCCGCCGCAGGATCCCTCCAAGGCGCGCTTCATCAATGAGATCATTCTGGGGGAGGAGACGGATTTCGGCGTTGATGGTAAACCGGCCAGCCATCTTGAGATGTATCTCGCCGCGATGAAGGACATGTCATGTTCAAGCGTCGCTTTTGAGACATTTTCCGTGTCCCTGCGTCGTGGTGAAACGCTTGATGCAAGTTTCGAACAGGCCGCGCTGCCCAAATATGTCAGGGATTTTGTCCGTTCCACCCTTTCCGTCGCGTTGGAGGGGCGTCTGGAGGAGGTGGCGAGCAGTTTCTTCTATGGCCGCGAAGACTCCATCCCGAATATGTTTCAGGCTCTCCTGGATCGTTGGGGGCTGGACCAAGGCAAAGTGCCGCGCCTGGTGCATTATCTGACCCGTCATATTGAGCTGGATGGGGAAGATCACGGTCCGGCCGCGCAGAAAATTCTGTCTGATCTGATCCGCGATGACGCCAGCCGTGATCGCGCCATCCACACCGCCCGGATGGCGATTTCCATGCGTCTACATCTCTGGGACGGCATATTGCGCGACCTTAAGGCGCAGGACGGTATGTCGTCCGAACATGCCGCCGCCGACGCGCCGCGAAGCGCGGCCGTCCTTTAGAAGCGCCTTCCAGTTCTGCCGGGTGGCGGGAGGGGAGGGCTGCGCCCCTCTTCCCGTCTCCACCCTGAAGGTCCGATGGGCCTTTGAGGTCAGTTCACCGACTCGCATCCTGACTTGATCATCGCGGCAAAACTTCCTTTCTGAGTCGGGCCGGAGAGGCGGCGCGTCTGACGGAAAACACCGTGGACATGCGTTGTGACGGCTGAAATGAAAAGTTAATGATTGGTTTATTTATATTGACGGTCGGGAGAGGCGCGGTTTAGCCTGCAACGCAAGTAACAATCGGGAAGGATTTGTTAAGGCTCATGCGTAAAGACAACGATGTTCTGACACGTGACAATGTCAGACCAGACCCTTCCAGACGTTTCGGAATGCTTGAGCGCCTCAAATTGGCGGCGCTTCGCAGCGAACTTCAGGAAATCTCGCTTTCAACGTCGCATGACGTCAGAAAAGTCATGATTGCGGCGAGCAAAGTTGGTCCCGCTCTCAATTCCGTTGATCGGGCCAATCAGCGTATGTCCTCCCTTGCGGCGCTCGTTAAAACGGTTGGCTACCGGCTTTCAAATGAGAAGCTGAGTCGTCGAGACGCCCGTGCGCTTTCGGAAGCCTTGAATGAACTCGCCGCGCTTCTGGAGGAACGTGGCACGGAAATCAAACGCGCCCTCAAAGAACTCTGAATCACATTCGGCGGTGTATCGGGATGCCGATATGCCGTTGCACCTGCGTTCAGCGTGGCGAGTAGAGGGTGGAGCCGCGACCGGGCGGACGTATCTATGCGTCCGGCCCTGAAGAAGGAATGTACCTGGCCGTCATCGCCCTGCTGTGGCAGCAATAAAAAGCCGCATTTACCCCTCTTAAAGTATAATCATGTTTTCGCCACAGTCATAAAGCCGTAATGATGTGGCATCGTCAATCAACAAGCGGGATGAAGCTTGTGGATCATCGGCGTCGCCACGTAAAAACTGTAAAAGCTGTTCTGATGATCGGCCTTGTGCCGGGCACGCAGATGATGACGCGTAGTGCCAGTTCTCTTCTACTTCCCGAAATACAGCGTCATTTTGCCGTTTCTGACACGCAGATAGGGCACTTACAGGGCACGTTCGACCTGTTTCTCGCAAGTTTCCTCGCGCTGCCCTGCGCGTTTTTTGTGGATCGCTACGGAAGTCGGTGCGTTCTCAAAAACCTCATTCTGATTTGGGTCATCAGCCACTTGTCATGCGGTTTGAGCGCCAGCTTCAGCCAGTTTTGCTTCTTCAAAATCATCATTGCGGCGACTGAAATTGGCATGGTTCCCGTGATTTACGCCATGACGCCGCAATATGCCGGCGCGATAAACCTCATGCTCACCAATGCGGCGGTCGGGGCGCTCATCACTTTAAGTTATGGCGCCGGATATTACTTCAGTGGCGCGCTCTTCACGGTGGCCACCTTATTTGCACCCGCGCGAAGCGACGGGCTGTGGCGCGGGGTGGAGGCGGTCAGCGCCCTCTTGGGCTTACTTCTTTTACTTGCCGTTATTGTTCTTCCCCGGCCCGGCATTGTTTCCACCGGGGTGAGGCTGACACGTCGATTTATTCCTGGCTGCACGATGCGTCGGGATTTAAAGCGACGTTTCCTCACCCTTGCCCTGCTGGCGGGCCCGAATGCTTTTGCTGCACAAGGCACCCTATCCATGATGACGCTCGCTTTACATCGGCGCTTCGAGCTCGATCTCTCCTCTCTGGGACATCATCTTGGAGCAATGAGCTGGCTGATCGGCTTTCTTGGCTTTCCGGTCGCGGCGGCTGTGGATAGCGTCGCCCGTCACGTCTTCAGAGCAGATATCCGGCTTGAAATCATGTTGATCTGCCTGACTATGGCCCTCCCCTTTATCGGTGCCGCCAGTATAGTGAGCAATGCGCATCTCGATATCGCCATGGTTGGCGCTTTCCTGTTTTTTTCCGGCGTGGCCAATGTCCCGATACCGACGGTGATTCAGGAGGTCACGCCGACATCCCTTCATGGGCGTGTTTTCGCAATATGGTCACTTTTCATGTCGGCTTTCGGCGCGCTGGGCGCGGTGACAATGGGCGTTATCTCGGACCGCTTTTTATCCGGCAAGCTCCTTCTTTCCATCTCTATCCTGGCAACCTCCGCCCTGGCATTGGTCGTAGGGCCAATGGCGCTTTACCTCTTATTTGGAAAAACTCGTGTGACGGCATCATTAACAAGTTATGAGCAATAAAGTGGAATTCTATACGAAATTGACGGAAGAGAATTACTATTTATTGCCGTACCATGGTAAATGCGCATTGCGTACTGATGATTCCCGGCGTATTATTTCATCAACCCTCCATAGAAGGAATGCCTTATGCTCAGCAAACCCCCTTCGGTCAGTTTCGAGTCTCTCTGCGCGGATGATGCCTTGACGGAAATCCTTGTTGATCAGGAACTGGATCGCGTCGTCGGCGGGGCGGATTGTTTTGGCAGTGTCGGGACGGCGGGGTCGGCAGGATCGGCAGGTGGCACTTTCGGCTCCGTCGGGACGGCAGGGACATTCGGGTCTGGCGCGTCCTCTATGTGTATGGGCGGAGGTGATTCATGAAAGCCGAGCACGGTCGCCCTCATCAACCACCACCGGATGATCTGTCTGATGTGATGGTGAGCGACAGGGACGGGCCGCGCCACGGGCCTTCCTCCGCCGGGACATTCGGAACATTGGGTACAGCGGGTTCTGTCGGCACGCTGGGTGGCACATTCGGTACGGCGGGCACGATGGGGACGTGCGGCACGATGGGCGGCAGCCGAAAGCCGAAGCCGCACCCCCACAAAAGATGAGTTGCGCGAAACGCGCTGGCCCCCTGACGCGCCTTTTACCGACAGATGACACGCACAACATGTCGATAACCGTGCGTAAGGGGCTGCCTCGCATGAATGGATTTCTCATTATCAATGATCAGCAGGTCATGCTTTCGCCAGTGATGGGCGCAAAAACTGCGCTTTGTCAGGACTTCCTCCATATTCGTCAGAATGTCGCGGCTTGAAGCGGCGGAAAATCCGCTGAAGATCGTTGCCCAATGCGGGGTTTCGCTTTTCGGATACGGGAAGTACGCCATCAAGGAGGCGCTTTCCGGCACGTAAACGCGATAAGTGAGCGATTTGAAATGACCCTCCGCGTCAAGCCGGAAGCGCGTTGTCGCATCGTGCTGCGTCAGAATTTGGTAAATATCGGCCGGTAGGATCCCAGCAATATTTTCGGTTGAAGCGATGAGGGTCTCGCCGCCCTGATTATCCTCTGACGCTTCGAGGCAATAAAGGATGAGATAGCGGGTCTTATATTCACCCCGGTCACCATCTGTATGAAAAGGGAGGAGGCCTTTCCCCGTAATCGGGTCGTCCCCGAGGCCGAGGTGGGTCAGTTGAGCGCGCCGGGCCTCATCCTGACCCTGATGCGGGACCCAGATCGGTCGCCCGAGCGCGTTCGCCAAAATCGGTAATTGGCTTGATGTCAGGCGGCATCGCGTCCGGAAAAAATGCGCCGTCTGCAAATGCTGCGCGGCGCGGGCGGCAAGGTCGCGAAGTTCAACATCACATAACAGGGTCAGAATGCCACGCCTCCCGAAATTTCTCCGCGTTGCGGGACAGGAACGCGATGAGCGTGGCCGCCAAGTCAGGGAGCCGGTCCGGGTCGTGACCGCTTACTTCGTCCGGCGTCACAACCCTCCCGGTCGCGAGGTCGCGCACCGCCAGATTACGCTTATCGAAAACGAGTTTGGTGCCCTCACTTATTGATGCAAGATTGAGCGCGATGTCGTTTTCGCTTTCATCAAAAATCCCGTCGATAAATGCGGTGTAACGGCGCAATTCGCGCATTATCTCCTCTGCGGAAAACCGCTTTTCCGCAAAGTCGGATGTCACCGCCTCATTTGTAAATGGCTGGAGCTGGGCAATTTTGATCACCATGCGCATGATGGCGGTCAATTCATCCGCCGCGCGCGCAATGTAGCATTGCAAAATGCGCTTGCGGTGGAGGAGGGGGATGATCAGCGTCACGTGCACATGATCCAACCACATCCGGAAATGCGGGCCCTCTCCTCCACTGAGCTTCAGGATTTCCACCCGGAAAACTTTCGCACAGAGTTTCGAGAAGTAAATAAAGTCGGGTTCCTGAAGTTTGAGGTTGAGACCCAATAGGCTCAAAAAGGCCTCAATGCGCGCTTGCCGGTAATAACGCCCGTAAGCATCAGCAAGGCGGCGCCCAACATCGCGCCGATGAAAGCCGAATTTATGGATCGCGTAAGACATCTCCATGCTGACAAGCGCCGGGTAATAACTTTCATCACTGAATGCGATATGGCCGGGATATAATTTGCGGTTCACGCCAGGTGGGACGATGCTGCAAAAATTAAGGTCGATCCATTCCCCACCCATTGTCAGGTTCGAGGCGGAAAGGGCGCCATGCATCAGACCATATAGGCTGGCATACGCGAATTGCTGCGCTGCACGCATGATGAAGCCCTCCAGCCAACGGTGAAAGCTACGTTTCTCGACGGCGCGTCGGGCGACAATTCGGCATCTCTCCAGATCATCGTAAAGCACCGGGCGGTGATCCAGCGGCACGTAAGCGCGGTTCTGGAGGAAATGCGCGGGTCTGAGAAGGGGCTTGCGGAAAAGCAGAGCCCCCTTGCCGCCCTGTCCGCGCCAGGCAGCGAGGTCCGCCGCCCTCTCATCAAACTTGAAGTCGATTCCGGTAATGGCGAGGCCGTAAATGGGGCACGCACCATAGGGCAGGATCTTATCCGCCAACATGGAGAAGACGATTTCAATCGCGGCCTGGTCAAGCAGCAGGCCGCCATATTGATGCGCGGCACGGCTGGCAAGGCCGGCCAGCGGGTTACGTCCGATACCTTTGATCTGCACGCGGTCATCCAGATTACCGACCCGCACGCCCCCACCATTGAAACTGCCCCCGATCCCGCCATAACTTTCAGCGCCCAGCAGGACGGGCCTTTGTGTGAGGTCGAAGGCGCTCGGATGAAAGTAAGGCTCACCAACGCGCGCGACCAAGCCGCGATTCATGCGCGCGATGATATCGCTCTGACCTTGAGCCGCGTGCGACGTCCAGATCAGGGAAGCTGCTGAAAGTGGATAAGCGTGAAATGGCGTGAGGGGGAGATCAATATCCCGGCTCATGCTCAAGGCCGCTTATAGCGGCGCAACTGCCCCTCGCGGAAAATGAAAAGATGGCGTTCCTCCCGAAACATTTTCTTCGGCAGTGACAGAATCAGGGCGCAACGGGAGCGGTAATGCGGCAGAATAAAGCAGTAAAAGAGGCAGAGATGCGGGCCGTCATTCCATTCATAAAGATAGGCGGGCAGCACGTTATCACGCCGCAGGATTGTCAGGCTCTCGCGGCATAGACGGGCCCAACACAGATATCCAATAACGTCTCCCGTCCCATCTGTCAGAAAATGAATATGCTCCGTCATGCAGGAAAACCAGATTCCATTGCGCAGATTTTCCGGCATCTCTGTTTGAGAAGCGATGTGAAGGTAAGAGACTCTTCCCATCCGCATTAATGCACCGTCATCCGGGTTGCCCTCCCGGAGAAGTCTCATGATGATGCCTCATCTCTGCCCAGGCAGAAAGCGTAGGGAATGATGCGGTCAACGCCATTAATGCCGAGATCAGCAAACGCGCTTTCAGTGACAGCGCCACAGGGGCAACCCCGCCAGTCCCGCGCCGTGATCAGGAGCCACATTGTCATGAGCACCGCGCCGGAGGCGGTGTAGAGAAGGCGCAGCGCGTGATTGCCCAGCCAGGTCGCACCACGGGAAAAATCAATGACGGGCAGGATGATCACGGGGGCGGCGGCCAACGTGCGTTGCGCGACGACCTCAGAGGGGAGTTCCCGGCTCACCTTGTGTAACTGCGTCTCACCAGTGACGGGCTCAAATATTGTGCGAGTCACGCGCGCTTCGCCATCCTGGTGCAGAATAATCAGGGAGAAGAGGCTGGTTTGGCACAGAGCGTGATGAACTTGGAAAATCTCACGAACCAGCGTCGCAATCTCTGCCTTGGTGAGTGGCCCTGCAAGATAGCGCGCAGTTTGACGTTTATCGAGAAGGTCATAAAGATCCTGACCATATTCAACTGTCAGTAATCGCGCCAGATGATCTGCGTCCGGTGGGAAGAAATCAGGGGCATCCTCGCTAATCACCGCTTCCATCAATGGCGCGGTGGTTTGGATATCGTCCTCCTGCGTCGCGGTACGCATGATATCCAACGTGAAGGAAGGATAATGATGGTCGGACGAGACTTCGAGATCCCGGCTGAAATCAATATGCGGGTCGATGCGCCGAATGATGAAAGGCTTCTGATGGTCATGCAGTGCGAGAATTAGAGACGTCATCACAACACCGCAATCGAGCAGACTGATGCGGTAGGAGAAATCTCCATATTTCCGCTGAAGTCGCTCAATACTGCCAATCACCAGAATCTGCGCCTCGCTGCGCCGCTCCGATTTTTCAAGGGGCAGGAAGCGCTCACTGAAATAAGTGAGACCTGTATCATGCGCAGTGTACAGATGGAGGCGTCGAATGGCGCGGTCAGCCTGCCATTCGGCGATATAAATAAGGGGTGAGGCGATATTGCCTCCAGAGGGGGTCCGGCTTCGCCCCGTGGTGATGTTTGTGCCGAGAGCCATGTGCAAAACGTCACGCAATATATCGTCGTGGAGCGCGTGATGGACATCATGTCCCTCCGGCGCAGCGCGCATGACGGGGTGAGTCTGGCCGGAGGATAAAGCGACATTTCGCGGATGGTAATGGCTGAGATAATCCCGTGCTGATCGGTAATAAGCTGGTGGCCGTAACGTGGCCGCGAGGTAGAGCCGCGTCTTTTCAAGATCTGAAGATCGTGCCCCGGACGCCTCCCCACATGGGGAAGGTCGCTGCGCGGCAATATGGATCGGCAGGTCGTGAAATGTTGGTAGCGCGCGCTTGTCAGACGGAAACATCATGCATTTATTGATGGGCAGAAAATCCGTCTTTCGCGCCGCGTGATGACAGGCAATGATGTCGAGATAATCGAAAATTACCTCTTCAGGAATATCCATGGCATCACTGACGCCGAAGGATTTGAGATAGCGTAGAGCAGCGTCAGGATGACAGCCGAAATGCGGGATGAGTAACGGCCCGACGACAAAACCCTGCAAACATCGCGTCAGGAGAAGGACGGAGCGACCTGCATCGTGGCAGGCCGCGATGCCGCGAGCAGCGCCTTCCGCGTCCCTCAAATCGACGTGCCAGATGATGAAATCCACAGCCCTTCCCGCAATGTCGTCGATGCTGCACGCGATAAAATGGTGGTTCGGGCGGGCCATGGCCGTGTTCCGCAGCATGTCTGACGCCGTCTGAAGGCCGATTCTGCTTTGTTTGAGCGTCCGGCTCAGCGTCTCTCCGGAGGACGCATCGGATTGCTGACTGGCGAGATAACTGAGGTAATTTTTCTCAAAAATTTCGTCGTGATCCGCGGCGTCGTCTGCACAGCCATTTTCCAACATGCATTGCTGGAAGAGCAGCGCTTGCACCCCGAAAATCGCTGTGGGGGAGAATTCCGAATGGTCCTGAATGATCTGGTCCAGCGATCGCCTGCCGTCAAATAACGCCGCGATCCCTGCAACACGATCCCTCAAATCAGTGCCTTTCAGCGAGAAATGCCCGGCATCACCGATAAAGCGCAGCCCGTCCGGTGGCAGATCGACAATTTCAATTGTCCGGGCGAGACGGGGATATTCCGGCAGCATCAACAATAACTCCCGATCGCGGGAATAAGGTGTTGCAACCTGGAGAATGGATCTGTTCTCGATCATGCTGAACCGGCTTCTTACACGAACTGTGAAAAATCCTGCGTCGTCGCGCAGGCGCTGGGCGGGCGGCATGCGCATCGGTGCAGGGGTGAAAATGCCAGACGCTGCACGCTGCCATCGAAGAAGTGATAAAGGAGGGAATTTTTCCGCGACGCACCTTCATCCGTGACGGCGCGGCGCAGAATGGCGGAAAACATGGTGAGATGCGATGGCAGGAAGGAAGTGTAAAACTTCCCGCTCAACGCTGCGCTATCCTGCGTCCAAAGATGATCTTCAAGCGATGACAAATGCGCGAAAAATTTCCTCTCAAAACAGCTTGCACATGCTGACACATAAGGCCCTTCCAAAAGCGGACTAGCGGCGATGCTCATCTTGGTCAGAAAAATGCAGATGAGCTTTTCACCGAGGCGCTGTCGATCAAGCTGCGCAAGATGCACGGCCTTGCGATAGGATGATGAGATAATAATCGCGCGATCGCGCAAAGCGTGATCCGCATCTTTCGGGAAATCTGCAAGGAGCGCCCGGCGCATGTGGGTCGCGAACAAATCCGCATCTTCCATGAAAAATCTCATCTCCAACCTCATGCGAAAGGTTGAGGCATCGGGTTGACGTTGCTCAAAGCAAAGGGCCTTCCCAGGACGGTTTCGGCTTTCTGAAACAGGCGCGGCGTGCCGAGGTAACGCCCCCGATGCAGGCAGGAAAAAGGCATGAGTTCCGGTATCAAAGCGCGCACGACGTGAATTCCCGCATCCGCTATGTCGTCAGGCGTGATGTCGCATAAATAGAGGGAGAGCCCGGCCCCCTGAAGCGCGCGGATGAATTCCTTGAGACCCGAAAATGACGGCATGGATGCGCGCAAAGCTGAGAGACGCGTCGATTGTTCTGTTTGCAGGAGGAAATCGAATGCGTCCATACGGGATGGCGCAGCCATATAAAGCGCGCCATCCACAATATTTGTGCAATCTTCCGGCGATGCGACGGGCGATCTTGTCAATAGATGGTTCTGAAGGGCAAGCTCGACCGAAAAAACCTCCGAGATCGCCTTCCTGATGCCTTCCACAGGGTCAAGCTTTGTGGCGCAGCCAACCATTGTCGTGATGTCGTTGCGCTGCGGAAATTGCCGGATGGCGTAGAAACTGGGCACGCCAAACTCACCGTCAGAGACGAGGATGGTGAGGGGGGAGGACGACCTCTGCGCTTGTCGGACCGTCTCGGCAAGATCAATCGGGATATCATCATCCATGATCAGCCTGCGCAAAGGCAATCGTGCAAGCCAGGTCGTGGCGATGACGTCTCTTTCTATGACTTCAAGGATTGCGGCGAGGATGGCCTTGTCCCGTTGCGTATGTGCCGCGACACCGGTGGAAATCGGGAGGCAGAATTGTTCCGCCTCCAAAGGATGGCCGACGAAATGGGTCATGACGAGCGGGATGGAGACGATCCTGCGCGTCTGACAGCAAAAACCCTTTACCCATCTGATCTCAGCGCCTGCATCGTATTGTCCCAGCAGATCCGGTGAGCGGGCAATTTCCTCCTCTGAAAAGCGAGGAAATTTTTCAACCGGAATGGCGTCATGGAGCGCTTCGCCTTTCGCCAGTTTGATATCGCGCGGTGCGCAGACAGCGCTTGCATAGCGCTCGGCACATTCAATGACCGCTTTCAACGCGGCCTGCTGCGCGGAGAAATCGGCACCCCCACCGAGTAACTTGAAGCGGAACTGCCCGAATGTCTGATCTTCAACCGATTGCCCTGCCCATCTGGCCCGGGACTCGCGGATGTAACCAAACCGGCCGGAAAAAGCGTGACGTCGCAAATCAAACGGACGGTCCACGATGGGGGCGAGGCTTTCCTCCGTCAGGTTTTTGATGATCCTGACATCATCCGACCGCCTATTCTGCAATCTCATCACCCCCGAAACATGTCACTGTCAGCAAGTCAAAATTATGGCAATCCAGGAATTTCCGTCAATTTCAAGATCAAATTCGAATCCCGGATCGAAAAGGATTTCGATTCGTGCGATTCGGCGCGATATATTCATAAAATAACGCTTTTTACATGACGCACTTCTATGTAAAAGCATTTGATTAGCGTGTCATCAAAAAATTTTATTGCAGATTTCCGGCAGAGAATAAAGATGGCGAATCAGGATTCAAGGCCGCTTTTCCGGCAGGAAGCGCTTCAATGGCGTCAGGAAAGCTGGATGGGCGCGACGTGCAAACTGGCGCCGATTTCCGGGAGATGGGTCGCGCTGGGAGCGGGTCTGTTTTTCGTCGCCATCTGTGTTTACGGTGTGCTCGGCTCTTATACGCGGCGCGTCCACGCGGCGGGCGCCTTGGTGCCGACGGCAGGGCTGGTCGTGATGACGGCGGATCAAATCGGCATCGTGACGCAAATCCATGTGCGTGAGGGCCAGCATGTCAAAGCGGGGGACCGACTCTTTTCCCTCGATGTGGCGCACCGGTCAGAACTTGACGTCACGGGCCGGAACGCCCTCGAGACACTCCGGGCCCAATACCGACTTCTGCAGGAAAAGCGTCGCCTGGCTGAAAAAGACGCGCCGATCGCGCTCTTTACAATCAAGGCCCATCTGGCCACGCTCGACAGGCAGCGCGCCATGCTGAAAGCGCAGATCGCGCGGGATGAAAAAATCCTGCCCCTTGTTGATCGTGCGACGAAGCAGATGCAGGACGCGATCGGGACGCGCCTCGTGACGCAGACGCAGTTTCAAAGCCAGCTCAACGTGTATTTCCAGTCATTCAACGTCCATGCGCAAATGGTGAGGGCGCTGATTGACGTCGAGGGGCAGAGATCCGCGGATCAGCTCAAAATCCTGCAGCACCCCATTGAATGGGCGCGTCGGTTGAACGAGATCGACACGCAACTGGCGGATTGTCGGCGACAGATCTCTCAGGCAAGCCGGGAGACGGAGGCCATTCTGGACGCACGTATTGCCGGAACGATTGACGGGATAACGTCTCACGTCGGCCAACATGTCAGGAATGACCAGCCATTACTGACCATTCTACCAGATCACGCCACTTTACTGGCAGAGCTTTTCGTCAGCAGCCGGGCCGTGGGCTTCATCCATGTCGGGCAACCCGTGTTGCTGAAATACGCGCCTTACCCTTATCAGCGTTTCGGCCTTTATCAGGGGCGCGTTATAGAGGTCACGCGGTCCCCGATTCAAGTGCCCTTCGCGACAATGCCCCGAAAAGGGGGCGTGGCGCCGGATGGGCCCGACGCGGATCAATATCGCATTCGCGTCAGGCCGGCGCGTGACATTGCCATGGTGTACGGCAGGCCGGAGAAATTGCAGCCCGGCATGAAGCTGGAAGCGGAGATCGCCGTGGATCACCGCCGCCTCTACCAGTGGCTTCTCGACCCCTTCATCTCCAGCGCCATGAAGTTGCGGCAGATCTCCCAAAAGGATGGCGGGGGCGTGACGACGTGAAATTCAAGGCGCTGCAATTCGGGTTGAGGCGGCGCATGCCGGTCATTCTGCAATCGGAGGCTTCCGAATGTGGGCTCGCCTGTCTGGCGATGATTCTGTCTCACCACGGCCATCAGATCGATCTCGCGACGTTGCGGCGGGACACGGCTTCATTTCACGCGGCCACGACACTCAGATCCCTGATCCAGAGGGCGGAGCGGGAGGATCTGGATGCCCGCCCCCTGAAGCTGGGTCTGCCGGCCTTGGGACGTCTGAATCTCCCCTGCATCATCCATTGGGATTTCAATCATTTTGTGGTGCTGGTGAAGGTCACGGAAAGCCGCATAACGCTTCATGACCCGGCTTATGGCAAACGGGTTCTGTCGCAGGAGGAGTTCTCGCGTCATTTTACGGGCGTGGCTGTCGAATTCTCACCGACAACACGTTTCACCCGGCGTGATGACCGTCACCTTCTCGATATAAGGGATATGCTGCGCCATGTCCCCCGGCTGCCCCTCTCGCTCCTCGCGCTTGGCGTCCTCTCTCTCGGGTTGGAAGTCATCGCGCTGATTAACCCTATTCTGGCTCAGATCATCATTGATGAGGTGCTTGTGACAGGGGATCAATCCCTGCTTTGGACAATTGCTGTGGCACTGGCGCTTCTGCTGGTTCTTCAAGGTGTTTTCGCGACATTTCGCGGCTGGTCGATCATGATTTTATCGACACGTATTTCCGTGCAATGGAATTTCAGCCTGTTTTCCCATCTGCTGAAATTGCCGCAGGAATTTTTCACGCGGCGGGGTGCGGGCGATATCCAGTCAAAATTTGGAAGCCTCGCGACCCTTCAGCAGACATTGACGACCGATTTGATCCAGAGCGTCATAGATGGGCTTATGGCGGTCGGGATGATGATCATGATCATCATCTATGCGCGATGGTTGTCGCTGATCATCCTCGCTTTCTCCGCGCTGGATTTTTTTCTGAGGCTTTTCCTCTTCAACCCCTACCGGGATTTGTCTGAAGAGCTGCTCTCCCGGAATGCCGCGCATCAAAGCCATTTTCTGGAAACATTGCGCGGGATGCGCACCATCAAGCTTCTGGCGCTGGAGGGGCGGCGACGATTTGCCTGGGGCAACCGGCTGATTGACAGCTTCAATACGAATCTGCGTCTGCAACGCTATGACCTGTTTTTCAGTCGTTCTCAGGAGATTTTATGGGGGGCGGATCGTGTGCTTCTGCTTGTGCTCGGCGCACGCATGGTGCTTTCAGCCGAGATGTCGATCGGGATGCTGATCGCGTTTCTGAGCTACCGGGATCAGTTTGCCCATCGTTTTGGCAATCTCATCAATGCGGCTTTTAAGATCCGTAATCTGAAAGTCCAATGCCACCGGCTTGCGGATATCGCCCTGACCCCGGTTGACCCCGCGATGGAGAGCTTTCCGTTGCCATCCATGTCCCATGTCCCGTCCGAAAAAAACGTTCCCGTCATTGAGTGCCGCAATATCGGGTTTCGATATGGTGCGGAGGAGAACTGGGTTTTTCGCCATCTCAATCTGACCATCCCCGCGCAGGCCAGTTTCGCGATTGAAGGGCCGTCCGGGTGCGGCAAATCCACCCTGATGTCCGTTTTGATGGGGTTGATCCCACCGGAAGAAGGACAGATTTTTTGGAACGGCGTGGCCCTCACCCCTCAGAACCGGCAGGCTTATCGCGCCCGGATTGCAGGCGTGATGCAGGATGATATCCTCCTCTCAGGCAATATCGCGGAGAATATTGCCAGTTTCGATGAGGAAATCGATTTCACCCGTGTCATGACATGTGCCGCGCAGGCGCAGATCCTGGATGACATTGAAAATCTGCCGATGGGGTTTGAGACGCGGGTCAGTGAAATGGGTGCGACGATGTCCGGGGGACAGCGCCAGCGCATCATTTTCGCCCGGGCCCTTTACCGCCAACCGGATATTCTCTTCCTCGATGAAGCAACAAGCCATCTAGACCCGACAGCCGAACGCCGGATTGAAGCCACGATTGATGACCTCGCTGTCACGCGGGTGATTGTCACACACCGACAGGAGACCGTCGCGCGCGCACGGTTCCGCTTCTCAATGGGCGCTGATGCTGCAGGAGTTTTGCAGCATTGAGGGTTTGATGCGCCGTGCCTGAAAAGCGTCATGACCCGGACAGCATCGCGGCCAGCCGTGCGGAAGCCTCCTTAAGGCCCTTAGAGGACACAACGAGTATCACATTCTGATCTTTCGGTGTCGACGCCTTGACCTCAAGCTTCTTCGCGGCCTGAAGGCTGAAGAACTGGTCACGCGTCAGATTGAAAGGGACGAGGCAGCCATTCGGCATGCAGGTGCTGAATGGCACGGAGACAACCTGCCCACCATCGGCATTGATCGAAATGCCTTTCGTCAAAGCAAGGCCGAAAGGCATGACGACCAGACTGGCGATCTTATCCTTCTCCGGCTCAAATTGCAGGGTCAGGATCTTTTGGTGGCTTTTCTCATCCGCCAATTGCTGCACGAGGGCGCATCTCGGCCCCGCTTCCAGCTTCTGGCAGCTGACCCGCCAATCCTGATACGTCTCGTTCAGGGCGGTGACCCCGTCCGGCAGGCGATATTCCAGCTTGGATACATCATGAATGACAGGTTTCGGATGAATGGGCGCTTTCCGGCTGGAAGCGACACTCATCGCCGCATATCCCACAATGCTTGTCACTGTGACCGCGATCAGCAAAGCGGCGATTTCACGCTGTTTGAATTTTCTCATTTTCGTCTCCTATTAATGAAATGAGGGGTCTTCATCTTCAGAACTTGATGACCAGATTGCCCCGGATGCCGCTATCAATGGCTTGAACGCCGTACTGACCGAGGTAGAACAATCCGACATTAATGCTGTCAGTCACTTTCAGACTGATACCAGCATCCACGACCGCGACATCCGAGGCGAGGCCAGTGCCCATGACGCTCATATTTGCGTCACTGGATGTCGCGAAATTAAGGGCGGCATGCGGCGTGAGCGGGCCGAAACTGTGGCGGTAGCCGATCATCAGACGCGGCATGATAATGGCGCGGCCGATATGATAGGTCGCTGATGACCGAAGCCCGAAGGTTGAGAACGTGACGCCCGCCGTCGAGGCCCGCCCGGTGACCGCTTCAGGGCCATCATGCTCACGGAAGCTGCCATTATGCACATTGACGTAAGAGATCCCGGCGAATGGCTCAAAGATCGTCCGGCGGCGACGGATCCGATAGCCAACTTCCCCGAAGGCCTGCGCGGTGCCGGAAAGATATCCCGCATCCAGATGCGAGCCCTGATAGCCATTAAAGAGGATGGTGCGGTTTGTGCCGAGCAGGTTCCAACTATAGGTTGCACCGAGTCGCAGATTGACGTGGCCCCAATGATTGCCGCCGTAACCACCAATCATGAGATTATTGCTGTGCCCTGACGAGGCGCGTCCGTTTGAAATATGAAAGGACGAGTTGCTGTAGCCAAACAGGGCGCCGATACGCGCTGTTTCAAAAATCGGCGCATCCGCCCCCATCATAAACCCGGCTGTCGTGTGGTTCATGGTCGCGACATTTTCATTGCCGAAATTGCGCCCGAGGCTTCCATAAGCCTGATGCCAGAGAACGACGCGATCCCGGTAGCAGCGCGGGTCAGGTGCGTCGCCTCGCAGCGTCGCGGTCTGCATGGATCCGGATGAAAAAGCCCCCTCACATTCCGCACTGGCGAGCCGTTCCGCCACGGTCTCACGCGCCTGATAGGCGTCTTCAATCAGTGCGGTGACGATGGAAGCATGGATTTCACCCGATACAGCGTTTAACGCATCCCGCGCGTCATTCTGACTCAGTCCTGTGAAAGCGAGCGCAAGCGGGCTGGTTTCAGGCAGCTTATCCAGCGCGCGGCCAATGGCGATCCCGTTCTGTGCATGGCTGACCGCGGCAAAGCTGACGCCGCTGCCATCAAGCTTGATCCCGACAAGATTGCCCACATAAAAAAGGCTGGGCTTGAGGAATAAATATTGCTCGCTGATATTGGATTCGAGCCGGTCAAACTGGCCGGACAGGGAGCCTGTCGCTTCCAATATCGTGTAGGCATTCCGTGCTTTAAGGACAGCGCCCCGGGCAACATTGAAGTTGACCATCCCACCATTGAGGCTGACATCTCCGGCCACTTTGACGCGGTCACTTTTGAGGCCGTCATAGGTCTTTCCGCCATCCGTGATCGACGTGCCGGAAGATTGCCCATTTCCCTCTGCACGGAAAACTGTGCCGCGGGCCATGGAGAGGTTCTGATTGACTGTCAGCGTGCCGATGGCGTTATTATTGCCGGGCGCGATAACGCCGCCTTGCGCGATCTGCGTTGCCCCGATCGTGCCCGCACCCGATAATGTGCCGCCATCCTGCACATTGAAACGCGCCTGCGCCATGTTTCCATTGATGCCAAGGCCACCGTTCTGCACGTCAACCTGCCCGGTGAAGCCGGCATTATCGCGATTGATGGTGATGTCGCCCGCGCCCGTTTTTATGAAGCGCCCCGCGCCGGAGAGCGCATTGGCGAGTGAAGCCGCGCTTTGCTGATTGACAATCAGGTGACCCTCCTGGCCGACATCAATGCCGCCCGTGCCGAAGCTGCTCGCCGTGCCCTGCAAGGTGCCATGCGTCACGGCTGTGCCGCCCGCGTAATTATTGCGGTCATTCAGCGTGGTTTTGCCTGAGCCAGCCTGCTCGACACGGCCTTTGCCATCAATGGGCTGCGTCAAGGCCAGATCATCGCTGAAATTGACGACGAGCTTCCCGTTATTATGGATGACCGCGCTGCGTGTGATTCGGCCCGACGTGCCGCCATCGCCCAGTTGCAGCGTGCCGCTGCTGATGGATGTTTCGCCGCGATAATTCTGGTCTTTGGTGAGGATGAGCGTGCCCGCATCTGATTTCACCAGACTTGTGCCGTTCGCAACGAGACTGTCATTAATCACCGTATCAAGGACGGCTGAAATAGAGGCACCTTGTTGCGTACCATCGCCTACCCGGATCGTCGTGGTGCCGGTCGTGGCGTAGAGGTCATCGCCCGTAACTTTGTAAACGCCGCCATCATTATTCGCGAATTGCATGCCGCGCGTCAGAACGTTCGACGCGGCGCCATCGTGAGTCGTGTTCCGGACGGTGACCGTGCCCGCCTGCGCGGCGAAGAGGGCAAACGTGCCCTGCGTCCATGCGCCATCGCGCCCGCCATCAACATCCGTCCAATTGCCATTATCGGTCGTCCAGGTGCCATCGCCACCATTGACGGTGTTATTGCCTTCCATACCGCCGGGCCCGGGTGAGACAGTGTCGCCACCATCCCAGAATGTCAGGACATTGTCGCTGACGACGAGATTGATCTGGTGATCGATCGATGTCTGAAGCAGCATTGTCGTGCCGGGCGCGGTCTCGACAGAACCGAGGCGGCCATTCGGGCCGATTTCTTCTCCCGCGCCATTGGCGGTGGCACGATAACTGGCGGTCGGCACGGCCCCGGAGAGCGACCCCTCATAGGTGTAGATGCGGTAGATCCCCTGGCCCAGAGGCTCCGATCCCTTATTGGGACCTGTGACATTGATCGTGCCGCTGAAAACGAGATCGCCCTTGACGGCGACGAGGTCATTATTCTGCCCGCCCTCAGCATTGGCCTGGCCCAGATTCCAGTTCTGCACCGCATTATAAGCGAGGGTGAGATTGCCGTTGACTTTCAGCGTGCCGACACTGTCTGTGCCTTCACCAGGGGAGAGGGTGGCATTGTCAGCGATGGTGACGTTGCCGCCAATAACGCCCTTACCATGGAGTTGCGCGCCGGACTGAACGTCCAAATCGCCTGTCGCGCCGGACTGGTCACCATCAACCTGCAAAATGCCGGCGGCGACTGTCGTGCCGCCCGTGTAACTATTATTGCCTGAGAGGATGGTCGTGCCGCTGCCGACCTGGTTCAGCCGACCCGCCCCTGAAATCGCCCCGTGCAACGTCACTTTGTCACTGTGATTGATCGTCAGTTCGCCATCATTGGCGATGCCGGTCGTATTGCCGATAAAACCTGATGTGCCCCCATCGCCGAGCGTCAGATGCGCGCCGCTGCCAATGGATGTCGCGCCCGAATAGGTGCTGTTACCGGTCAGAAGCTGGGTGCCGCCCGCAATCGCCAGCCCGCCAGTGCCGGAAAACACGCCCGAATAGGTGCCGGTGGCGTTACGCAGGGTCAGCGTGCCATTCAGCGTGCCATTGCCATTTTCGTTGATGGCATTGGCGCTTGCATTACTGGCGGTGACGGTAAAACTGCCGGATTGTAGTGTCACATTGCCGCTGCTTGTCGTGCCATCCAGCGTGAGCGTGCCCGTATTGGTGATGTCACCCGTCTGACTGTTGCTGGGCTTCGCGGTGCCGGAATTCGTGATCGCCTGGAAGGTGCCGTTCTCGGCCGTTAACGTGCCTGTATTATCTGTCGCGCCGCCGACCGCACCGCCTTTGACGTCTGTCGTGCCGGTATTGTTTAAGGCCCCGGCGACACGTCCACTCAGCGTCAGATTGACTTTTTGCGCGACCTCGGTCGTGCCCGTATAGGTGTTCTGCCCTGAGAGGGTCTGCGTGCCTGCAGCGATGATCAGGCCACCAGTGCCGGACATGATCCCGGCATAATTATTGCCGAATGTGCTGTTGGCATTCGTCAAGGTCAGGGTTTTCTGCCCTAAAATGGTGTTGCCCGTGCCGTCCAGAGCTTTGAGGGAAGGCGATGATGTCGAGATATTTGAGATATCGAGCGTGCCATTATTATGGACGCCGCTGGATGCTTCCACGGTGCCCGAACCGCTCAGCGCCAGCGTGCCGCGACTGATGGTTGTTGCCCCGGAATAAGTGTTGGCGCCCGTCAATGTCGTTGTGCCCGTGCCGGATTGGGTAAAAGCGCCGGAACCGCCAATTGACTGCGCGATCGAGACAGCATCACTGTGATTGACGGCAAGCGTGCCGTTATTAACGATGGCGGAACTGCTGGCGATGCGGCCTGTCGTGTTGCCGTTACCGAGTTGCAGCGTGCCGGAGGAGATGGTGGTGGTGCCCGTATAACCGTTATTGGCGGTCAGGATTGTTGTGCCGCCGCCAATCTGCGTCACATTGCCCGTCCCGGCGATATTCGTGGCGTAAGTGACGGTGTCGGACCTGTTAAAGGCGAGCGTGCCATTATTCGCGTTGATATAGTCGATCCAGCCGGATGTGCCGCCCTCTCCCAATTGAAGCGTCGCGCCTGAGGCAATCGTCGCTTTCGTCTGGCTGGAAGATTCGTTACCTGCGAGGACCAGTGTCCCGGCATTGATATTAACCGCGACATTTGAAGCGAGACCGGACAGGCGGGAGGGGGCGCCGACGATCCAGGTGCCGCTGCCGCTTTTATTGACGGTGCTGAAACCGGTCACCGTATTATTAAGTGTGTCCGTGGCGTCATCGCCAGTGAGGGTCAGAATTGCGCCGCCACCGCCGCCGCCAATGCTCCCTGTTACGGTTGAGCCATTATATAATGTGACCAGATTGACGTATGAGCCCGTTGTCGTCAGGGCGACATTGCCCTTAACCACCGCCCCCTTATTATTGGTGAAAACAATGCGGCCATTGCCTGAGTTACCGACAACCGTGCCCGTGCCCTGCGTGCCCGCCCGGATCGTGCCATAATTATTGATGGTGTTGCCGTATCCCGCCGTGCTGGTGTCTGAACCCTCAAACCAGATGGCAGAAGAAGTTGTGGTCTCAATCGAGCCATAATTATTGATGGTGTTATTGCCGCCTGTCGGGTTGAACGTCTCACCATTATTGGCGCCACCTGTCTGGATGATGCGCCCCGTTGATTTGATATTGACGACAGTGTTCCCGCCAAATTCAATGACGTTCGGCCCGGTATTATAGGGGCCGGTGCCGATACCTGCACCCTGGACGGTGCCGCCGATATTCAAGACATTCGGGTTGCTTGACGTCCCCGTGCCCATACTGATGGACACGTTCGACGTGTTGATGGTCGCGCCTTCCGCCAAATTCAGTGTTTTGATACTGTCATTTCGGCCCGCCCCGACTGTACTCGTGATCGTGCCCGTACACGTGACCGTTCCTGACGTGCCGTCACAGGCCGCGAGTGCGGTTGATGCAAGGCAGGTGAGGGAGAGAGAGATAAGTGCCGTGTGAAAAAAATAACAATATCTATATGTTCCGAAGATCATATTTTCGGATGCCTCGAACTTAATGCAAAATATAAAAAGTTTTTTATGTTAAGTGGCGATAATTACCTTCATATGATGTGAACAATCGAGTCTTCGCCAAGCAAGGACGACTCGACTGACGTAAGAGTGAAGGCGTCAATGCGATTTGTGAACGATTAGTTTCGAAATAAGTGAAAAAAATTTCGTGTACCAATGATTAATACCTTAAACTTTTAAAAGATAAAAAACGAGAACTTGTATATCATCAGTCGACTACACTTCGATTTCACATCGACTACAAAATTTTCCACAATGATGGAACGGCAATTTTTATTAACCTATAAACTTCGTTAAAGCGGAGTTGAGGCGCAATGATCGGGTTAAATTTGACGGTCTTTGCACTTGATTACTGATGGATCACGCTGTGAATGCGGTGTCGATAAAATCTGGAGTCGCTGCGCGGACAGTCATCAATTTTTTTTACCGTGATTGGCGCGGTTAACGCATATTGCCCACTCGGAGCGCGGGCACGGCCTGAACATGCCGGATCCACGATGATCTCCGTCCTGTTTCGGGTCAGGGCGTCGCGATGGTCCGCTTTGTTAAACGGTATCATCAAACTGACTAGTTACGAAAAAAACACCGTTCAAATTAACATGATGTGGAATGCATGTTCGCGGAGAGTTTCAAGTCCCGCCCAACGGCATCGTCGAAAACTTTTCGTTCAGGACAATAATGTCCGCTCCCAAGGCTGAATCGCGCTGAGCAGGACATGATCATGGTTTCGGGAGAGCTGTTACTTGTCGGTAAAGACGGTGCTCCGGTCGTCGACACAAGAAGGGCTGAATAAGGTCAGCAAAGCGAC
Source organism: Candidatus Kirkpatrickella diaphorinae (assembly GCF_025736875.1). Taxonomy (GTDB): domain Bacteria; phylum Pseudomonadota; class Alphaproteobacteria; order Acetobacterales; family Acetobacteraceae; genus Sorlinia; species Sorlinia diaphorinae. The sequence goes on along the minus strand of NZ_CP107052.1, from coordinate 1,600,673 downwards.
CGCGCGCACATATTGCATAAGGTTGCGCAGACGACATGAAAATTTTGTTCCAAAAAAGAACATAAATGCGCTGATCGAAGTTCCAATTTAGAAAAAAAATTTATTTTGTAGATAAATTTAAATTTTCTCATTTTCAGTAAAATTATACCGAAGCAGCAACCTTTAGGCAAGTAATAAGGTAATTTTTATATATTTACTCCTATTTGATGAGTAAATTCTGCTGACCTATCGGCTTAATAGAGGTTTAGATCCTTCCTCCGGACATGAGTTGTGGCGCTGACGCGGTGGAAATGCTTCGGGAAAAGGCCTTCGCAGGTGGATGAATTCCGCGGCTGATGGCGGTTGGATTCCTGATGTCAGTCTGTCTGTCGCGGGCGCAGGGGCGCGCTTAACCCGGCCCGGCCTTTATTTGGATGAAGCCTCCGAAAACCGTGCTACGGCAGAGATATTGTTAGGGACCTGACATCAGCAAATCGGCTCGTCGTCGGGATCATGCACCCAGGGGGCGTCGATGGTCGAAAATTCTCGGTCGCCAGGTTTCGCCGGGAGGAGGAGACGCCGGGAAAAGTGAATATTCCAGTAGCGCTAATGCTTGCTCTTAAACTTTGGTACGATGTCGGATATTGCTGGCTTTTGCTGCGCAATCACGCCAACTTGCCGATAATTTATAGTCCTGATCAATCGCTCATTTCACGTCAATATCGGCCGTCTGCTTCTTGAACCTGGATTCTTCTAGGAAAGGAGACAGAGTCGTGAGTAAAAGTTCAAACAATTTTTCGGATTCCTTCGCGCGTCGCGATTTCGGCAAAAGTCGCAAAGGCGGCCTTCTCCGAGTGGTCCATAGCGCGCCAGGCACGGATCAGGGCGAGTTCGCTCGGATCTTTGATGACCTCGCTCGGAAGCTTGTTCGACGCAACCGAAGACGGAATGCGAAAGTGATCGAGGGGAACATCGTAAAGATCCGCTAAAGCGCTGATGACGATGAGGGAAGGGAGCTTATGGCCGCGCTCGATCTTCGACAGGTCCGAGCGGCTGAAACCTTCGAGGTCCAGCTCTGCGACCACATCATATTGATTGTAGCCGCGAGCCTTCCGGAGGCTCCTCAGCTTTTCACCGACGTCATGCATCGCAATATAAAATCACAAAAAAAGGAAAAGGAAGTTCCATTACAGCAATTTTACCCCTTGCGTGAAATGTTCCACTCTGGCACAAAAACAATTGTCGTATTTTTGGTTGTTGGATGCGGGTAATCCACTCCTCCAATTTCAATGAAGCAAAGCTCTTTAACGAGTTATCAGTCATGGTTTCACTCATTTATGGATACAAACTCTCTCTATCATCGCATCCATTGAGATTTCCTCAAAAATTAAGATGCCGGCAGGACGCAAAGCCGGGTGTTTATGCCTTGTCGCATATGCACGGCGTGGACCATCCGGTTCAATGTCTGAATTCGTCACGCGACGCCGCGTGCGCCATGAGAGCGGCCCTGAAAAACGCATTCCGATGGCGCGGAACGGCACGGACGTGGGCAGGGGCGTGGTTTCAGCGGGATGAGGCGGGGGCTCGCGATTTCCTGCGGCCCCGTATCAGGGCCTGTGCGCATCACGGTTGATGCCTGCCGCCACTGGCAAAAGCCCGTTGCGCGATGCGGGGCGCGATGGATGCGTCGAGAAAGTGTCGCTTTGATCCATGTCGAGTCCTTACGCGCCCGCATCATCGTGCAGCGCGGGCGCTCTTTTTGGTCAGCAGGTACGGCATCGACAGGGTGTGGACCTCATATTTCAATTAACAAGAAAAGTCTGGAGAGCAAAAAAATGAGTTCGGACCTGAAGCAGCGTATCCCGGAAAAAGAAAAAGCCATTTCAACATCCGAGCCGGTCACGCCGACAGCAGAGCGCCTCAGTAAATCCGTCTTTACGCGCAAGGCGCCCTTTCGGGTGATTTCAACGGTAGAAGCGCTGTTCAATGCCGGTGCGATACAGGATGCGGAAGTTCAGGCTTCCTGTCGGCTGAGGCGGGATTGGCTTTATGCGCGTTACGGCTATTCCGAAAATCAGGATCCGCCTGTCCGCAGCACGCATCTGGTGCATAACGTTCTCTCATGGCGTATGACGCGCGCACAGGTGGGCCTGGCGCTGACGGAGCTTCAGCACGCTGTCAAAGCACCGATTTTCAACCTGCTGGAACTTATGTTGATTGATGAACTGAGTTTCTCAGGCATGGCGCGGGTTTTGATGCCGCAGCGCAGCGATAACGCCGTGCGTAACAAGGTGTCCGCACAATGCGCACTGGCTTTGAGCACGCTGGCCGCTGTTTATGAGGATATGGACCGTGCGCGCAAAATGGATGCGGCTTTTCGTCACAGCACGAAGGCACCGATACCACCTCGTTGCGCGCCCCAGGTGACACATAAGTGATGTCGATCATTGAAAAGCGGCGATGAGGTCAGGTGAGGCGGCTCAGCTGATGTGCCATGCGTAATACCGGTTCGGTATCACGCGTTTCCTCTCTGGCGCGCGAGATAACGATTATTTTCAACAACTCCTGAGCACTTCTTGATTTCTGTTGACCGCGCATCAACCCGCATCTTAACTTTGCATTCAGCCCTCAAAGCTGAACTTGTCTGGAGAAGCAAATTGGACAAAAAGTTTGATTATAAGCCTTCTGCCCATCGGGATGAAATCAGACGGATCATGCGTAGAGCGATTTTGACGCGCTCAACGATAAAGAGTGGTGATTTCAACAGGTCCGATGTTCTTTCCGATCTCCATGCTCTTCGCGAAACGCTCGAAATTTTTTCCAGCGCGCCGAAGAAAGCCGGACGCAACACGATGAGCTGGCTCGCCAATCAGTTGGAGGAAGCATGTGAGCGCCTCGCCGTCATCAATGCGGACGCGAAATGTCCCTCCGACGAGTAGGGACGTGTCACCACGCCATGGCGGACAGTTTGCCGGGCATTTCTGACTTATGCGCTCTCGTCAGTTTTTCATCAGCCACTCAAGGCGTGTCGCGGCGCGTCGTCGCTTCTGAGATGAAGACGCGCCGAGCCGTGCGGCAGCGTTAAAGGCCGCCTGCACCCGCTTTGAAGATTCCTGCGATTGCTGCCTGCGCCTCATCCTGGATCTGTTTCAGATGCGCTTCGCTAACGAAGCTTTCCGCGTAAATTTTATAGACGTTTTCGGTGCCGGAAGGGCGGGCGGCAAACCAGCCTTGGGCGGTGCTGATTTTCAGCCCGCCAATCGGGGCGTTATTGCCGGGCGCGTGGGTAAGCTTGGCGGTGATCGGGTCACCTGCCAGCGTGGTTTCCGCATATTGTTCGGCCTTCAGCGCGCTTAAAACACGCTTTTGATCCGGGTCTGCCGGCGCATCGATGCGGGCGTAAAAAGGTGCGCCAAGTTCCCGCGTGAGGTCGGCATAGATCTCGCCGGGCGTCCTGCCCGTTTTGGCGGTGATTTCCGCCGCAAGCAGGCAGAGGATGATCCCGTCCTTATCCGTGCTCCACGGCTTGCCCGCACGATTGAAGAAGGACGCGCCTGCGCTCTCCTCACCCGCGAAGCCCAGCGTGGATGCGGCCATTCCATCCACAAACCACTTGAACCCGACAGGAGTCTCAATGATGTCGCGTCCCAATTTCTGCCCGACACGGTCAATCAGGGCGGAGCTTACCAGCGTCTTGCCGATTTTGCAGTCTTGCGGCCAATCAGGCCGGTTCTGGAAAAGATACCAGATGGCGACAGCAAGATAGTGATTGGGGTTCATCAATCCTGCCGGTTTGCAGACAATGCCGTGACGATCCGCATCCGGGTCATTCGCAAACGCGATATCGAACTGGCCCGCCATGTTGATCAAACGTGCCATGGCATAGGGGGAGGAGCAGTCCATGCGGATTTTACCATCCCAATCCGCGGTCATGAAGCCGAATTGCGGGTCTAGCTCCCGACTGACGATCGTCGCATTAATACCGAAGCGCTCAATAATGGCCTGCCAGTAATCCAGAGATGCGCCGCCCAGCGGGTCAATCCCGATGGAAATCTCCGCTGCGCGGATCGCTTCCATATCAATGACGGACCCTAAAGCGTTTACGTAAGGCGCGACGAAATCAAAAATTTTGACGCAACGCGCGGCGCGTGCCGTGTCATAAGGAAGGCGTTTAACGTCCTTCAACCCCGCCGACATAAGCTGATTGGCCATGTCCTGAATTTGCCCGGTGGCTTTTGTATCTGCCGGGCCGCCATGCGGCGCATTATATTTGATGCCGCCATCTGACGGGGGATTATGCGACGGCGTAATGACGATGCCATCCGCGCGCGGGGCGTTCTCATCGGCATTATGGACGATGATGGTGTTGGAAATGACCGGGGTCGGCGTCAGACGATCATGGGCATCGATGTGAATCGCGACATTATGCGCCGCCATGACCTCAATCACGGTTTTTTGAGCGAGGGCGGATAATGCGTGGGAGTCGATCCCGACGAAAAGCGGGCCGGTAATCCCTTCAGATGCGCGATAACGGCATATGGCTTCTGCGATCGCGGCGATGTGGGTTTCGTTAAAACTGCCATGAACCGATGTGCCGCGATGGCCGGACGTGCCGAAGCTGACGCGCTGCGTGGCATCCGCCACGTCCGGGATATGCGCGTAATAAGCGTCCTGCAGGGCCTGAATATCTGTCAGTTCTTCAGGTGGAAGCGTATGACCGGCCTTCGGGCTGATTTGCGTCATGGCAATCCGTCCTTAATTTCGGGGGAAGGGAAGGCGCAATCAACAAGTATCATGGGCGCCGCAACCTTGAATGCCATAATTGCCCGGCAAGCGAAACCCCGCCGGTTGCGGCTGAAATACACCCCATTATTGCAACGGCGGACGCGGCTAATCGTTAAAATCGGGCCAATTTATAGGAATATTGCCATGAGAACGCCTGACGCCCGGAAATCGGGCACGTTCAAAATCGGTGGAACGATGGAAGTCGTGCGCCTCGGTTTCGGAACAATGCGCCTGACCGGTAAAGGCATTTGGGGCCCACCCGCTGACCATGCACGCGCGATTGCCGCGCTTCATCATGCGCGGAAGGCAGGGGTAAATTTTTTCGACACTGCCGATTCTTACGGCCCGTTCGTTGCGGAGGACTTTGTCCATGACGCGCTTCACCCTTACCGTAAAATCATCATTGCCACGAAAGGCGGGCTGACGCGGCACGGCCCGGATATCTGGAAGCCTGTCGGTAACCCGGATTATCTGCGACAATGCGTTCTGATGTCGATGCGCCGCCTTGGGGTCAAGTCCATCGATTTGTGGCAGTTACACCGTATCGGCCCGGACTGCGACATGAAGCACCAGTTTGAAGCGATAAAAACGATGCAGGAAGAGGGGCTGATCCGGCATGTCGGCCTGTCGGAAGTCGATATCAAAACCATCAAATCGGCCGAACGATATTTCAAGGTCGCGACGGTGCAGAATCGGTTCAACCTCGTTGACCGGACGTCAGAAGACGTCCTCGAATATTGTGAGAAGCACCATATCGGGTTCATCCCCTGGGCGCCTCTCGCTGCGGGCGCGCTGGCGGATAAAGGCTCTGTCCTTGATAAGCTCGCCAAGGAGAAGAAAGCGCGCAGCGGGCAGATCGCCCTTGCCTGGCTTCTGGCCCGCTCACCCGTGATGCTGCCCATCCCTGGTTCCGGCGATCCGTCACATGTGGATGACAATATTCGCGCCGTTGATATCAAATTATCGAAAGCGGATATTGAAGCCCTCGACAAGCAGGGGCGGGACGCGTGGGAAAAATCACGTAAGGAGCATAAATCCTGATGGTGCTTCCCGATCCGCGCCGCTGCCTTACTGTAAACAGGCGTAGCATGGCGACGCGCAACATACGGAAATTTGCCCCACCCGCCTGATTTTGCTAGTGAGATCGGCCCTGCGCGGCGCGCTCAACCCAGCCGTTTTTTTTGGATAAGACACCCATGCCGTCGGACCCCGATCGCCTTACGCCGAACCGCAATCCGCGTCGAGACGCCTTTGATCCGCATCGTCTCGGGCCGCGTCAGCGCACATGGCGGCGATTTGTCGCCGGGTCAGGCGCGCTCATCCTGGCTGTGGTTATAGGCAGTGCCGTTTTTGTCATCGGCAAGATCTCCCGCATGACGACGGGCCTGCCCAGTGTCGCCAGTCTTGAATCCTATCTTCCACCGACTGTCAGCCGTATTTACGCGTCGGATGACCGCATCCTGGCGGAGCTGGCGGCGGAAAGGCGTCTCTACACGCCTTTCAATGCAATTCCGGACCGCGTCAAAAAAGCCTTTATCGCGGCTGAGGATAAGAATTTCTACGCCCATCACGGCGTTGACCTCAAAGCGATCCTGCGGGCGGAGTTTGGCAACATCACGCGCCCGAAAGGCCGGCGACCTGTCGGCGCTTCGACCATCACACAGCAGGTTGCGCGGAATATGATCCTGAACAGCCGCGCCCCGACCCTGGAGCGGAAGGAGCGCGAAGCGCTTCTGGCGATGCGGATCGAGCGCGTTCTGTCAAAGCAAAAAATCCTCGAAATCTACCTTAATGGGATTTATCTCGGTCAGGGTGCTTACGGCGTGGCGGCGGCGGCGCAGACTTATTTCAATAAACCGTTGGACGAGTTGACGGATGCGGAGGCGGCTTATCTCGCATCTCTGCCCAAATCGCCGTCAAATTATGACCCCTATAAACATGCGGATCGAGCGGTTTCCCGCCGTAACTGGGTGCTGACCCGGATGGTTGAGACCGGCGCCCTCAGCGCTGAAGATGCGGCGGCAGCGCAGAGTTCTCCCCTCATTGCCAAAGACACAAAGCGCTTCGGCCCCATGCCGAACGGGGAGTGGTTCGCCAGTGAGGTGCGGCGTCAGCTCATTGATGATTACGGGGAAACCCGTGCTCTGGAAGGGGGGCTTGAAGTGCATACCAGCCTCGACCCCCGCCTGCAGGACGCAGCAACGCATATTCTGCATGAAGGGCTGATGGAATATGACCGTCGTCGATCCCGGTGGCGTGGCCCGGTGGGGCACGTCAATCTGACCGCCTTTCGGCAGAATGACCCTGAGCTGATCCAGAAATTAACACCCCCCGCAGGCATATTGCCGCAATGGCGCCTGGCTGTGATGACAGATGCCCGGCGGGGTGTGGTGGCATGGCGCGATCAATATCGTCCTGACGCGTCAAAAAAAGCGACAATTGCGCAGATTCTGCCCAAGGATTTCGCGTGGATGAAATCCGGAGACCCGAGGCTGGGTGAGGGTGACCTCGTCATGATCGAGCCGATCAGAAACAGTTCGTTCGTCGCGATCCGGCAGATCCCGGAAGTACAGGGCGCGCTGATCAGTCTCGATGCGCATACAGGGCGCGTCCTGGCGATGGTGGGGGGGTGGTCCTTCAAACAGTCGCAATTCAACCGCGTCACGCAGGCATTGCGTCAGCCTGGCTCCTCCTTCAAGCCGTTCGTCTATCTTGACGCGATGGAAAATGGCGTCCCGCCCTCTGAGAAATTCGATGATGCGCCGATTTCCTTCGGGACATGGCACCCTATGAATTACGAGAAGGATAATTGGGGCCCGACAACATTGCATGATGCCCTGCGTGAAAGCCGCAACCTCGTCACCATCCGCCTCGCCGCCTATCTGGGGATGAATTCCGTCGCGAAGATGGCGCAGGATGTCGGACTTGTGGATAAAATGCCGCATGTCCTGCCCGCCGCATTGGGCGCGGTTGAAACGACCGTATTGAAGGAAGCCGGGGCTTATGCGTCACTCGCTGCGGGCGGTAAGCGCGTCACCCCGCATCTGATCGATACAGTGCTGGATCGTGATGGCAGTGTGCTCTACCGCGCGGCGGATGCCACGCTTGAAACCGCCCAGCAGGCCGCCGACCCACAGAAAACCCCTTCTGGCAAATCGGATCAAACCGGGCATCAAGATGAAACTTCTGATGCGGACGCGCAGAATGTGTCCGTGCCGCATATTGTCAGCACGCAGCCACAGATCGCGAGCCCGGAAAGCGCTTACCAGGTGACGTCCATGCTTCAGGATGCCATCCGGCGCGGGACGGGACGACGCGCCGCTGCGGATATTGACCGTGAAATCGCGGGCAAGACCGGTACATCACAGGATTTCCGCGATGCCTGGTTTGCCGGTTTTGCGCCGGATATCGTGACGGTCGTGTGGGTGGGGTATGACACGCCGCGTTCCCTGGGGCGGAATGAGACAGGGGGGCGCGTGGCCGGGCCGATCTGGAACCGCTTCATGAAATTTGCGCTGGAAGGGCGGCCGAAACTGCAATTCCGCGTGCCGGACGGCATCACCCTTGCGCGCTATGATACGGGGCGGTTGATAGCCGTTGACGGTTTCAAAGCTGATGAAGCGCCGGGCGCATCGATTGCGCTGCATGGTTATGGCGCGGGCACGGAGCCCCTCAATGCATCTGATACGGGTGCAGACGTCGCCACATCTGAAGATGACATGATGCCTTCCGGTGAGACTGAGGCAACCGCGCCCCCGGCAGAGGCCCTGCCGCCGCCTTCATCGCCATCCGGCGTTGAAACGGCGCCGACGACGCAATCTCAGAGTGACATCGGCCTCGGGGGGCTTTATTAACACGGCGCGTGGACCGGTCAGGCCTTGCGCGATATCCGTGCCGAACCATGCTGACACCGCCTGACGGGCGATTGATGGAGAAATTTTATGTCCGCGGAAAGCGACGCGCTTCATGAGCAGATCAAGCAGTCAGTGGCACTGCTGAGGAGGCATCTTTGACTGGGATGCTGCCCAAACCCGCCTCGCAGAACTGAATCACAGGTCGGAAGACCCGGATTTATGGAATAATGCGGAGGCCGCGCAGAAGCTGATGCGGGAGCGCACGCTTCTTTCCAATCAGATTGAAAATGTCCTTCAGATTGAGCGTGAGGCGGCTGACATGGTCGAACTCACCAGCATGGCGGAGGAGGAAGGCGACGCGGACACGGTCGCTGAAGCCCTCGCGACCCTGAAGAACCTCGCGGAACAGGCGCATATGCGTCAGATTGAGAGCCTCCTATCGGGCGAGGCGGACAGTAATGACTGTTACCTCGAAGTCAATGCCGGGGCCGGTGGCACAGAGGCCCAGGACTGGTCAGAGATGATGCTGCGCATGTATATGCGATGGGCCGAAGCGCATGGCTATAAAGTGACGCTGATGGAAAGCAGCGAGGGGGAACAGGCCGGAATTAAATCCGCCACCATCCTCGTCTCGGGCCCCAACGCTTATGGATGGTTGAAGACAGAGGCAGGCGTGCATCGTCTGGTGCGTATTTCACCGTTCGACTCTGCGGCGCGACGTCATACTTCATTTGCTTCCGTCTGGGTCTATCCCGTCGTCGATGACACGATCGAGATCGCGGTCAATGATGGGGATCTCAAAGTTGATACGTTCCGCGCCTCGGGTGCGGGGGGGCAGCACGTTAACAAGACGGACTCCGCGATACGTATCACCCACATCCCGACCGGCATTGTTGTTGCCTGCCAGACGGATCGCTCCCAGCATCGCAACCGCGCCACGGCGATGGAAATGCTGAAAGCCCGTCTGTATGAGGTGGAACTGCAAAAGCGGGAGGCCGCCGCCGCCGCGACGGAAGCCGCCAAGACGGATATCGGATGGGGTCATCAGATCCGCTCCTATGTTCTGGCGCCCTATCAGCTTGTCAAGGATCTGCGGACAGGTGTCGAGAAAGGCAACCCGGATGCCATCCTTGACGGGGCTTTGGATGACTTCATGTCCGCTTCCCTGGCACAACGTGCGGGGGCCACGCGCTCTGCCGCGAGTGCGGCCGCGCAGTAAAGGTGAGGGGGTGAAGCTGTGCTGGACATGGCTTCACCCATCCCGGATGACGATGACTACAAATCATCATGTCAAACGCGTGACGTTTCTTCACCAGCATTGAAGGCGGCGCGGGGACAGCGTAAAATTGCGACTTATCGACAATAATAATATTGGAAAAACACTGTGAAAAATAGGTTCAAACGCGCCGTGACAATGTCATGCGCGGCTCTCTGCGTTGCCGTGGTGGCGCGCGCGCAAATGTCGGTCAGTCAGGCCGCGGCGCCATTCCAGACAGAAACGCTTCTGGAAACGCAATCCTCCTGGGATGGCACGCCATATAAGGCCTATCCCGCAGGCACGCCGCAATTATCGGTGTTGAAGATCGTGATTCCGCCGGGTGAAGCCTTGAAGTGGCATTTGCACGACGTCCCGAATGCGGCCTATGTGGCGGCGGGCGCACTGACGGTTGAACGGCACCGGGATGGGCTGCATAGATCCCTCAAGGCCGGAGAGGTTCTGCCTGAAATGGTCAAATCCTTGCATCGCGGGATTGCAGGCCCGCAAGGGGCAACGTTGATTGTGTTTTATGCCGGTAAAAAAGGTGTGCCGCTTTCGAGACCCTAGAAACCGGTCCATGTGACATAAAATTGCCGAACGTCCCGCCCAGCTTCACATAACGAATCGGGGCGTGACGGGGTAGGGCGCAGGCGTCGAACGCCGCTTTGAGCGGGCCCTTATTGACTGTTTCCCGTTAAACAGTGTGAATTTTTAAAGACTTCAGGCGCGCCCCTTTTTATACGTTTTCCGCGCCTGAAGCCCGTGAGCCCTTATGCGCGCAAGGGAGCGGAAATGACGGCACCTTAACGCGATTATTGATTGAAAATGAGAATCTCTTAAATTCGCGTCTTGCCATGCGCACCATTTCGAAGGCAAAATCACCTTGTCTGCCCATAGCCGTCTCTTCCGGGGCCGGGTTGACCTCCTTACGCGCTGGTGTTGTTCAATGGCGGTTGAGACTCGCATTGTCGGATCGTCATGTGATAAGCACTTTTTAAGATATAGGATTCGGTGTAAGCGACTAAAATTGTTAGGTTGTTTCTCATCGTTTCGGGTTGGCCATGATTTTGGCGGTGGCCTGATTTAACTCTGTTGATCCATGGGGTGGCGTTATCGATGAACTACGTCGAGCAGCAAGGCAATCGTACGAAGTATATCATCGTCGGCGTCATCGTGGCGGTGCTGATCCATGTCGTTGCGATCTGGGCATTGATGAACGGCTTGGGGTCGAAGCTCGTCCAGCACTTTAATCCCCCGATTAAAACCAAGATCATCCGGGAGACGCCGCCCCCGCCACCCCCACCCCCACCGCCCCCGCCGCCGAAATTGACGCCGCCCCCGCCGCCTTACGTGCCGCCGCCGCGGATCCAAATTCAGCCGCCGCCGCAGAAGCAGGCCATCAAGGAAGTCACGCACGTCAAGCCGCCAACGCCCCAGCCACCTGCGGCGCAGATCGACCGGAACGCGCGTGCCGCGGGTGACCATTCCGCCGGTGCAAGCCCGATTAATGGTGCGCGGCCGGAATATCCGGATGAAATGCGTGAGGAAGGGCGGGAAGGGCGTGTCGTGGCGACCTGTGACATCAACCCGGATGGGCGTCCGGCCAATTGCCACATATCTCATAGTTCCGGCGGCCCTGCCTTTGTCGAAGCAGCCGAAGACTTCCTCCATCGCGTGAAATACGCACCGGCTGTCGTCAATGGCGTGGCGGTGATTGAGCATCACCACGTCATCAATATTGACTTCGCGCTGGATGAGTAGGCGCGATATGTCGGCGTCCGGATCACGCGCGCAGAGATATGACTTTCCCGGATGTGGGGCGTTTGGGCTCATGATGGGTTTACGGGGACGCGGCAGCGCCGGTCTCCATGTCTGGCCGGCGTCGCCGGGCCCGGTCGGGGTTGCCGCCGGTGTCCGCTTGGCTAAGACACGTTTCAACCGGCTTTTTACATAGGATATGGAGATCATGACGAGATTGTTCCGCGTTTCCGCGCTCGCCGCTCCCGCCCTGGCTCTGACCCTTGCGGTGGCGCCAGCTGCGGCGTTGCTGCCCCAGATTTCTTTCGCTCAGGCGACCGGGGATGCGGCGCCGTCCCAGCCCGCTTCACAGCCTGATGACAGTCCTGCGGCGACATCAGCGGCCCCGGCCAATGCCGCGCCGGAAGCGGAAGGTGGTGCGGCCGACGCTTCGGCCCCCGCAGACGCGGCTGCAGCAGCGCCCGCCAACCCGAGTGATGCCGCCGCACCAGCTTCTCCTGAAATTCAGGTGCCGCAAGCGACGGTGCAGGACAATCCTTATGGCCTGAAGGCACTTTGGGCGGGTGGCGACGCGGTGGCGCGTTCAGTCCTTTTGATCCTGGTTGTCATGTCGGTTGGCACATGGATTATCATGGTGCTGAAATTTATCGAGCAGGCCAAGATTTTCTCCTCCTCCAAGGCGGCTGCAACCGATTTCTGGAATCAGTCCTCCCTTGAAAAAGGTGCGGCTGCGCTGAGTGAAGATTCACCCTTCCGCTATGTTGCGGAGACCGGGGTTTCCGCAGCCCGTCACCATGAAAATTCGATGCGGGATGCTGTTGACCTCAATAGCTGGGTTGCGACTTCCATTCAGCGTTCTGTTGATATGATCAATTCGCGCCTTCAGGGTGGGCTTGCCTTCCTTGGCACGGTGGGCTCGACATCACCCTTTGTCGGTCTGTTCGGCACAGTCTGGGGCATTTATCACGCTCTGACGGCGATCGGCATTGCCGGTCAGGCTTCCATTGACAAGGTCGCTGGCCCTGTTGGTGAAGCGCTGATCATGACCGCGATCGGTCTGGCGACGGCGGTCCCGGCTGTGCTGGGCTACAACCTGCTGGTGCGCCGCAATAAGGGCGCGATGGATCGCGTCCGGAATTTCGCTGCCGATGTGCAGGCGGTGCTGCTGGGCGGTTACCGCCACGGCGTGGCTGAGCAGGGTGAGTCAGCTTCCCCGACCACAATCACATCTTCCAGCCGGGTGGACTGAATATGGGTATGAATGTCGGTTCAGGCGGTGAAGACGAGGGTGAAGTCGTTTCGGCGATCAACACGACGCCGCTTGTCGACGTCATGCTTGTTCTGCTGATCATTTTCCTTATCACCATTCCGGTCGCCACGCACACAGTCAAGGTCGCGCTACCTAAGGCGAAGAACCAGCCAACGCACACGCGACCGGGCAATGTCGTACTGGCCGTCACGTCAGACGGGCGGATGTTCTGGAATGAACGTCAGATCACCAGTCGGCAGGACCTGCTTTCCCGATTGGAGAAAGTGGCTGTCATGCAGCCGCAACCGCAGGTGCAGATTCGCGGTGATGAGAAAGCGCGCTATGAGTCAGTCGGGCGGATCGTGGCAACCTGTCAGGAAGCCGGGATCTCCCGCGTTGATTTCATAACGGAGCAACCACACAGTTAGGCATGTCGGATGCATCCTATGTCAGGGCTGATCAGACTTTAAAACCTTGCTTTTACCTAAGCAGGTTGGATTTTCGAAGGGGAGGGCGTCGCTCATGTCCATGAGTGTCGGAACCGAAAGCACGCATGAAGATGAGGGCATCGTCGATATCAACACGACGCCGCTCATCGACGTCATGCTGGTTTTGCTGATCATGCTGATCATCACCATTCCATTACAAACGCATTCCGTTGCGTTGCAATTGCCGCAGGGCAACCCGCCACCCTCCAACGCGCCACCCCATGTGGTGACAGTCGGGATTGATTTTGACAATCAACTGAGCTGGAATGGTGAGCCCATCACCAGTGAGGAAGATCTCCAGGCGCATTTTCAGGCGGCAGCCGCCATGCCCGATCAGCCGGAAATGCATATTCACCCGGATCGCCTCGCAAGTTACAATGCTGTCGCGCATGTCCTCGCTGACGCCCAACGTCTTGGCGTCGAGAAACTGGGCATCGTCGGATCGGACCAGTTTATGGATGAGGGCCAGTAAATGGCGCGTGTTTTCGCTTTTCGTCACTTCATCCTCGGCAGTGCGGCTGCTTTCAGCCTCGTTGCATTTTCCGCCGCCCCGGGTGGGATTGTGCAGACGGCGGAAGCCGCTTCTCCGTCTGCGGATGTTCTGTCCAATGCGGTGGGGAAGCCGCTTCAGGCGGCGTCAACGGCACTGAGTCGGAAATCCTATGCCAAGGCGATGGAAGCCGTTGCGAAAGCCGATGCCGTCAAAGGCAAGACCGATTACGAGACCTACACAATCAACCAGATGCGCGCCGCGATCGCCTCAGCGAGCGGCGACCACGCGGCGGCGTCCCGCGCTTATCAGGCGCTGATCGCGTCCCCACGCAGTTCCGCGGGTGAAAAGCATCAGATGATGATGGCGCTTGCGACGAATGCCTATACGGCCAAAGATTATGGTCACGCTGTCACTTACATCCAGCAATATGTCAAATCCGCTGGGCCGAATGCGCAGATGCGGAACCTGCTTGTGCAGGCTTATTACCTTCAGGGTGATTACGCCAACGCAGCAAAGACCCAGCGTGCCATGGTTGATGCAGAGATTCATGCGGGTCATAAGCCGAGCGAGAACGCATTGCAGTTCCTCGCCACATGTTACAATCAAACCCACCAGCCGGATCAGGAAACGCACGCTTATGTGCTGCTGGCGAAATATTACCCGAAGCCGGGATATTGGGAACGCCTGATTCATGACCTCGCGGTGCAACCAAAAATGGCGCCGAGCCTGCGCTTCAACCTCATGCGCCTGCGTGCGGTGACCGGCACGCTTCGTACGCCGGGTGAGTGGGTCGATATGTCGGAGCGCGCCGTTCAGCTGGGGTTGCCGCAGCTCGGCCTGACATTGCTCGATCAGGGCCTCAAAGCCCGCCTGATCGGCAACGGTGCGGATGCCGCGCGAATGCAGAGGCTCCGCGTCCTGATGGTGTCCCGCGTCAAGGACTCGACGGCCCATCTCACGGAGGCGCAGCAAGAGGCTGCCAAGGATGGCACGGGTCAGGCGGCCATCAAGTCGGGTTACAATCTGATCCTGGCCGGTAAGATTGATGACGGCGCCCGTCTAATGCAGGAGGGCGCATCAAAGAGCGCCGGTTCTGATAAAGCCATCGCGCAGCTCCATTATGCGATGGCGTTGCGTGACGCGGGGCGGACGCAGGCCGCCATCAAGGCGTTCGACGCTGTTTCGGGTGAGGCGACGGCCGAGAATCTCGCGCAATTATGGGAGATTATCACCCGACACCCGGCTGTGCCCGCAGCGCATTAGCTTCATCAGGGTGAGGGGGGGGGGGGGCGCGAGATATGCGCCCCGGCCGGAAATCTTCCGGTTGGAAAGCGATGAAGCCGCGATCTTTCTCGGAAAAGGTTTGCGGCGCGTCCTTTTAACCACCAAATTCTGAGCGCAGACCGGGTGGCGTCTCGTATCATCTGGTCAAACGCCACCTCCCAGTCATGTAAAGACCCGTTACGGTCAGGGCCAGGCTGTCACGAAGCCGGAGCACACGTGGCCAATAACGCCACTGCTTACATGATGGCAGGCCACGCCCCACCATGCGACCTTGTCGCGTCCTCCCAAGTTGGACGACCGAAGCTTTTCTTCCTCAAAAACCATTCACCGCCGTGACCCGCATATCGCAAATACGGACGGCGAGGCCGTGCGGCAGACGGGCCTCGAAGTAACATGAGCAGAGATCGGACCGATCATCGGTCCGACCCGCCTAATTACCGAAATATAAAGGCAAACAAGAAATTTATAATAATAATATTAAAAGATTGATTCGCCGTTTTCTATTTGAAGTTTGGTAAAAGAATTACATTATCA
Source organism: Candidatus Kirkpatrickella diaphorinae (assembly GCF_025736875.1). Taxonomy (GTDB): domain Bacteria; phylum Pseudomonadota; class Alphaproteobacteria; order Acetobacterales; family Acetobacteraceae; genus Sorlinia; species Sorlinia diaphorinae. The sequence continues at coordinate 1,584,991 of NZ_CP107052.1, read as the reverse complement.
TCTTAATAAGTCCCTAGTATTGTGAAATAATAAGTCATATTCGGAAACATTCAACAACAATGAGCGAAAGTTTCGTTGACGTCTTCACTTTTCGACGACGTTAACGAAGAAGCTGGTGTTTTTAATCGATTTCCATGACAAGATTGCTTACGCTCTTCCCATGAAGACGCTTCCATCGCCCCACTCCCTGCCGCCCCGCATTCTCATTGTTGAAGATGACGCCGGGATGCGCACCCTCGTGCAGCGCGCCCTCCAGGGGGAGGGTTACCGTGTCCGCGGTGTTGAAAGCGGGGACGAGATGTGGGATGCGCTCGCCAACGCCACTGTTGACCTCATTATTCTTGATGTCATGCTCCCCGCCGTCAGTGGCATTGAGCTCTGCCGTGCCCTCCGTGCCGGATATGGCAAAAGCCACGAGGGTGAAGCGCCTTTGCGTCAGACGCCGATCATCATGCTTTCCGCCCGAGGCGGGGAGGGGGATCGTGTGCTCGGTCTTGAAATCGGTGCGGATGATTATGTGGCCAAGCCCTTCAGCCAGAAGGAGTTGCTGGCGCGCGTCAGGGCGGTGTTACGACGTGGCCAGACGCAGATGGCGCGCGAGGGTTCAAGGCGGGAGAGACTTCGTTTCTCCGGCTGGACGCTGGATCTGCGCCGCCGTGAATTGCTTGACCCGTCAGGCGCCGCCATCGAAATTTCCGGCGCGGAGCATGATTTGCTCATCAGCTTCCTCGATAATCCCCAACGCGTCATCGCGCGGGACCGGCTGCTGGAATTATCCCGCACGCGCCTGGGAGATGCCTCCGACCGCAGTATTGATGTGCTCGTCAGTCGTCTGCGGCGCAAGCTGGGCGATGATGCGGATAAATTGATCCGTACCGTCCGTGGCACAGGTTATTTCTTCGTCTCTGAAGTTGAGCGTCTCTGACTCATATGGCGGCGCAACCTGTCATCCCCACGTGCGGTGCGGGGCTCTGAAAATTGGCGCCGCCTCACGCGATGCAGGAGGATGACGCCCGCGGCGCCATTCGCATCTGGCCGATTGGCCTGACGGGTCGCGTCAGTATCGTGGTGCTCGCGGCAATCTGTGCCGTGTTTCTTGCTTCCTCCTTCATTTACCGCCAGGCGCAGATCAGTCAGGTCAGTGTCGTTCGCCTCTCCGTCCTCGCGGAAGAATTGAGCGCTGATCTCGACATGCTTCATGCTGTCTCCCCACGCAGAAGACCGGTGATTGTGGCGCGACTCTCCAACCCGAATTTACGTCTTTCCATAAGAGAGCATCGTGAGGGCGAGGATATGGAGGACGGGCAGTGCCTCGCGCCGGGCGTGGACTCGCTGGGTTCGGCCCATGCCATGTTGAGCAATGCGCATCTCTGTGTGGCGGATCTCGGTTCCGAGACGGTCGGGATCCGCGGTGCCCTGGCGATTGACGGGGAGCAGGACCTCGTTTTTGAGATGCCCCACGTCCTCGTCGTCACATCCATGAATGGGGCGGTCGCGATTGCCGCCATCACGGCCGTTGCTGTTTGCGGCGTGGCGGCGGTTCTTATCCGCGCACTCAGCCTTCCCCTTCGAACCCTTTCTTCCGTCGCCAATCATCTTGGAAATGAGGATGAAGACGCACGCACTGTCGTCAATGAGGCAGGCCCACGGGAAGTGCGTGGCCTTGCGCATGCGATCAATGCGATGCAGACGCGCATCCAGAAACTGATTGAAGATAAGACATCCGTCCTTGCCGCTGTCTCACATGATCTCCGCACACCTTTGGCCCGCCTGCGCCTGCGGGCCGATTTTCTGGAAGATGAGGAGGCGCGCCTCGCCATTGTGATGGATATTGACGAGATGGAGGCGATGATTAACGGCGTTCTCGCCTTTCTGGCCGGTAATAATGACCCGGAAGTCCCGCGCGTTGTTGATCTCGTCGCCATTATCTCCACACTTCTGGACACGCAGGCGGATCAGGGGCGAAAAACCGCTTATACGGGCCCAGATCGTTGCCTCCTGACATTGCGGCCCATCGCGATCAAACGCGTCTTCGCAAATCTCATCCAGAATGCCTGTGTTCATGGCGGCAGTGCGGAGGTGGCGCTGAGTGTGGAGGAGAGCCGTATCGTCATATCCGTGACGGATCACGGGCCCGGCGTGCCCGAGCAGGATCTCGCACGCATCACGGAGGCTTTTTACCGCGTGGATCACTCCCGATCCCGCCAGACGGGCGGGGCGGGGCTGGGGCTTGCGATTGTCAAACGGGAGGTGAGGCGCGCCAATGGTCGCCTGAGTTTCCGCAACGTTCAACCCTCGGGTCTTGAGGTGCAGGTCATGCTTCCCCGTGAGGTTTCACACTGAAAAACCGCCCTGCCGCCCATGTGTCACAGTCCCGGCGCGCCAGATTTTAAAGCCTTGCCCTGACCCCGCCCCTTGCATATCGTGGCCCCACGTCGCATTTGAGGCAGAGCACCGTATGAGTGAGGATACCATGTTTATTGAGACCGAAAACACGCCAAACCCAGCGACGTTGAAATTTCGTCCGGGCTGCCGCGTCACGGGTGACGGGCTGACGGCGGATTTCGCCTCAGCCGAGGCCGCGCAGGGGCGCTCCCCGCTTGTTGAGGCGCTTTTTGCGATTGATGGCGTGACCGGCGTGTTTCTTGGCGCTGATTTCATCTCCGTCACCAAGTCTGAGCTGTCAGACTGGGCGGACCTGAAACCGGCCATTCTGACGGAGATTGCTTCCGCCTTGACACATGGCACGCCTGTGCTGCTGTCAAAAGGTGAAGAGCAGGCTTACGAAGTTGCTGAGCAGGATCGTGAGGTCGTGGCGCGTATTCGTGAGTTGCTTGACACGCGTGTCCGTCCGGCCGTGGCGGGAGATGGCGGTGACATTGTTTTCCGCGGCTATCAGGATGGTGTGGTGCGACTTTCCATGCAGGGTGCCTGCGCCGGGTGCCCGTCATCCCGTGCGACACTTAAGCACGGCGTAGAAAACATGCTGCGCCATTATGTGCCGGAGGTCAAAGAAGTTGAACAAGTGGAGATGTCGTGACGACTCTTCCGGGCGCGGATGAGAACGCGCCATTTTTTGAGACGCCTCCCCCAATCGATGAAATCCAGCGTCAGCCCGCCCCAGCGTCTGACGCGGGTGAGGAGGCGTCGCCGGTCGAAACAGACTTCAATGGCGCTTTGGGCGCTGACGCTCTGGACCAGATGTTTCGCGCCGCGCGCACGCCGGTCAGCTGGTCGCCCCGCCCCGTTACAGAAAATGTGGTGTGTGCGCTCTATGAACTCGTCAAATGGGGGCCAACCTCTGCGAATTGCAGCCCGGCACGCTTCATTTTCCTGACCTCGCGTGAGAGTCGGGGGATGATCCGGCATGCTCTCTCCGCCCCCAATGTTGAACGTTTCATGGATGCGCCGCTCGGTGTCGTCATCTGTCAGGACCCGGTTTTTTTTGATCATCTGCCGGAGCTCAATCCGGAGGAGAATTTAAGGGATTGGTTTGCCTCAGATGTGGGACTGGCGGAGGAAACCGCTTTCAGGAATGCGACGTTGCAGGGCGGTTATCTGATCATGGCGGCCCGCGCGCTTGGCCTCGCCGCCTGGCCGATTTCCGGCTTTGACAGCGACGATGTTGAGGATGCGCTGATGGCGGAGACGGGCTGGCGCGCCAATTTTCTGATGGGTATCGGATATCCGGGTGAAACTCCGCCGCCTGAACGGGCACCGCGACTTGATTTCCATGCCGCCTGCCGCTTGTTCTGACGGGACCGCCATGACTGAGGTGCGCGACCCGGCAGCGGTCAATGTCAGGCAAAATCTGCGTATGTTGGTGATCAACGCTGCGCCAGCCGCAGAGGCGCCGGGTGGCGTCATCGCCGCCTTGTCGGGGGGAGAGGTGATTTCCCAATGCGCGCTTCTTGGGCGCGGCGCATCGGAGGTGATGGTGGCGCTTCTACAGGAGGTGCTTGACGCGGCGGGCTGGCGAAAAAACGGGCCGGACGCCATCACCGTGGTGCGCGGCCCCGGCTCCTTCACCGGTTTGCGCGCGAGCCTTGCTTTGGCCGCCGGATTGGCCAAAGCTTATGAATGTCCGCTCCATGGTGTTTCCATCGGTGCGTGTTACCGTGCGGAGACGGAAACGCGGGATGTCTGGACCGCGATACGCGCGCGGCGTAACCGGATTTTTCTGGAAAGACCGGATGGCACCTTCTGGGCGGGTGCACCTGATTCCGTGAACGTACCCTCCGGTCAATTGATCGTCGGCGACGCGTCCTCCTGGTTGTATGACCGCTTGGCAACGACGCATCGCTTCCGGTCAGATATGGACCAGCAACCATCGCCGGGCGCGATTGCCGCGGCGGCGCAAAATGTGCCCCCCATGGAGAGTGTGACACCGCTTTATGTGGACCCGCCTGAAGCGAAGCCCCCTCTGGCCGGGCTCCGACCTGCCCCGATCCCGTGATGAGGGTCTGGCCTGTTGACGCGGTCGGCCCGGAAGCCGCCAGGGCACTTTCAGACCTGCATGAAGCGTGTTTTCCGAGTGGGGAAGCGTGGTCAGCTCCGAATATAAGAAATCTGCTGGCTATGCCGGGATGTTGCGCCTGGGTGGTCGCGACCCATGACGGTTTGGCCGGTTTGGTCATTGCGCGGAAAGCGCTGGATGAAGCGGAAATTCTGACTCTTTGCGTCGCGCCGGATTATCGACGCCGCGGCGTTGCGCAATCTCTCCTCAAGAGAATGTCCGAGTCGATGAAACACGCCAAAGTGGAAAAGATTTTCCTCGAAGTGCGTGCCGACAACGCGGCGGCGAGAACGCTCTATACGTCGGCGGGGTATAGTCGGTGCGGCTTCCGGGCAAATTACTATAGTGACGGTAGCAACGCCATCGTAATGTGCGCTAATTTGTCAGACAGTCTCTGACAAATTTTTACATGCTTCCGGCAAATAGAGTTAAATTTCGATTAAACACGCACAATGTGACGTGAAGTCATTACTGCGCGCAACCATCTATAAAAAATTTTATTTAGTATATATTGACACTTTACTTACTTAAAAACAAACGTTGCGTTATTTAACCTAACATGTCACTACACGTCTCACGAGTATACTCATTTACCAAATGATTCTTCTTGCTATTATTGGATTTTAAGGTTAAATCTTTTCAAAATCAAATTCTAAAGTTCCAGGTGATGTTAATGAAGAGCCCAGCCTCAGACGTGTCGCTCCATGCCTTGACTGCCCAAATAATCTCCGCATACGTCTCGAATAATGAAATCGAAGGCGAGGAAATGATGGCGCTCATCAAGTCGGTGCACCTCGTGATGATGGCACTCGCCCGTAAAGAAAATGAAGAGGCCAAACCTGTACCGGCTGTTTATCCTAAAAAATCCGTCTTCCCGGATTATATTGTTTGCCTGGAGGACGGGAAGAAACTCAAATTACTGCGGCGTCACCTGCACACTGTTTATAAAATGACGCCGCAACAATATCGGGAGCGGTGGGATCTTCCGCCTGAATATCCGATGGTCGCGCCGAATTACGCCAATCATCGCTCTCAACTTGCGCGACGTATCGGTCTGGGCCATCGCCGCTGACCTTTGAGGGCGGCATCCCTCCAGACGCGTCGACATGCATTCGCCATCGTTCCTGAAAAGTTTCAACCAGCTCCCGCCGCACGGAGGAGAACTTCAGCAACGCTGCGACGTTCGGGGGTGGAAGCTGCCGACCGGGCTGCGTGACGCTTTGTTGGCGTCAATTCTTGGCAAACGGGATGAACTCGGATACGATCAGCTTCGTCCATATCCGCCTTGCTGAAAGCCGAAGCGATACGCAATGTCATCCAGGAACGAGTCAATCATAGAGCGGCTTTGTATCGATCATGGCCTCAAAATGACGGGTCAGCGTCGCGTCATTGCCAAGGTTCTCTCGGAGGCCGAAGATCACCCCGACGTTGAAGAGCTTTATCGGCGTGCATCGTCTCTCGACCGGCGTATATCCATCGCGACAGTCTACCGTACTGTGCGCCTGCTTGAGGAAAAAGGCATCCTTGAGCGACGGAATTTCGGCGGTAATCGCGCGCGTTATGAGGCGAGTGAGCCCGAGGATCACCGGCATTATCATATCATTGATATCGATACGGGTCATGTTGTTGAATTTGAGGATGCGGCGCATCGCGACATGATACGTGACATCGCCGAGAAACTCGGTTTCGACCTCGTTTCCCACCGCCTTGAATTGTTCGGACGGCGGATTCCGGCTTCCGGGCGGAAGAAGCAATCGGGTGAGACAATATGACCGCGAAGCCGCGCCAGGCTGAACTCCTGAAAATGCTGATTTCGGATGGTGCGCGCAACCCGCCAGCCGGGTCTCTCTCCACTCTGGACCTGTCACGTGATTCCCTGCCGGAATTACGGGCGGGCGCGCTGGGCGTGCGGATCGCGGAAAACAAAGCGGAACGTGAGGCGGCGCAGGCGCTGCGTTATCGCGTCTTTTTTGAGGAAATGGGCGCGCATCCCAGCGCGGCAGCCCTCAAATCGCGCCGGGACGTGGATGATTTCGACGATATTGCCGATCACCTCCTCGTCATTGATCATGATATTTCTTCAGGGGCGGAAGGCGTTGTCGGGACTTATCGTCTTCTACGCAGCGATGCAGCCGCGAAAATCGGGCGTTTTTACACGTCTGGCGAGTACGATATCTCGGTTCTGACGGATTTTCCGGGGCGCCTTCTTGAAGTCGGACGCTCCTGCGTTGATCAGCGTTACCGGGGGCGGGCCGCGATGCAGCTTCTCTGGCGCGGCATTGCCTCCTATATCTTCCTGCATCGCATCGACGTCCTGTTTGGTTGCGCCAGTCTGCCCGGCACGGACCCGTCGACCAAAGCGCAGGAGCTCACCTATCTCTATCATAACCACCTTGCCCCGCCTGCACTCCGCATCCGCGCCCTGCCGGAGCGTTATGTTTCCATGCAACTGACGGACCCGCATAGTCTGGACCATCGCAAGTGCCTCGCGCGCCTGCCGCCTTTAATCAAAGGCTATCTGCGTCTTGGCGGGTTTGTCGGTGATGGGGCGGTGGTGGATGCGCAGTTCAACACGACGGATATTGCCGTCCTCGTCAAAAGTGAACTTCTCGCGGATAAATATTACCGCCATTATGAGCGTCGGCTACGGGATGCCCTGGAATAAAGGCCCCTCTCAACCCCAATTTATCGACAGAAAACTTGTCCGGACCTGAAGCCTCAAAACTGCGTCGATATCGTCCCGCATTCATCTGCTTCCTCTCCGGCCTTTTCGCCGCGACAGCCTACCCGCCTCTTTATTTTCTCCCCGGGCTTATTTGCGGCGTGTGGCTTCTCTACGGGTGCGCGCGGCAGGCGGCCTCATGGCGGCAAGCCGCTTTTAACGGGCTGGTTTTCGGGTTTGGCCTTAATCTCGGCGGACTTTACTGGCTGACACATGCCGTATTGATGGGCGGACGGCAATTCTGGTGGGCGGTGCCGCTGGCGACGCCCGGCTGTGCGCTGATCCTGGCGCCATTCGCGGCGGTGCCAAGCCTGCTGGCCCGAAGATTCTCCTCTGGCTGGGGCAGTATCCTTATTTTTGCGGGCAGTTGGACATTGGCCGATATGTCCCGCATCTTCCTCTTTTCCGGTTTTCCGTGGAATCCGCTGGGGGCTGATCTCACCTTTCCCGGCGATGCGGGCACCGTCCTAACGCAGATCGCCAGCGTCATCGGTGTCGATGGGCTGACATTCTGCCTCATCCTCACCAGCGCTGCGCTTTTTCGCGTGCGGCGGTCTCTCTATGTTGCTGCGTTATTGTGGATGTTCATCGCGATATATGGTTATGAGCGCGTGCATCATCTGTCGCTTCTTCCCGTTCAGAATCCCGCGCTCGTCCTTGTGCAGAATAATGTGAGCGAAGATCACATCCTCTCCCGCGATGAAAGCGGGGAAGTCCTGCAACGCTCCTTGATGCTGACTCGGGAGGGCATCTCCATCGCGCACGCCCTCTTCCCTGACCGTGACGCCGTTTATGCCTGGCCGGAATCGGGCTTTCCCGGCCTGCTGGATGAGGCACCCTTCGCCCGTCGTCAGATCGCGCATGCGGCGGGGGGAAGTTGGGGGATCATTGGCAGCGATCGACGCGATGAAGCGGGCCAGTGGTACAACAGCGCCATGGCGCTTGATGGTGAGGGTGAGATCGCGGCGACTTATGACAAATCCCGCCTCGTGCCCTTTGGGGAATATCAGCCGCGCTTTCTACCCTTCAACATCATGCCGGGGCAGTTCCGGCCGGGCCCGGGGCTGCGCACATGGCAGTTACCGCAATTGGGGCGCGTTGCGCCGCTCGTCTGCTACGAGGTTGTCTTTTCCGGCCAGGTGGTCACAAATCCGCGACCAAACTGGATGTTGAACCTGACAAATGATGCATGGTTCGGCGCCAGTGCTGGGCCCTGGCAGCATTTAATGGCCGTGCGCCTGCGTGCTGTTGAAGAGGGGGTGCCGATTGCGCAGGTCGCCAATACGGGGCTGACAGCCATTTTTGACGCAGCAGGAAGGAAGACTGGGGCGATTCCACCGGACAAGGCTGATATATTGGTTGCACCGCTGCCATCTCCGGTAAAAAAAACGCCGTTCGCGATTTTTGGTCGATCAATACCTATCTTTATTTGTTTATTGGCCTTTCTTATTGCTTTGCTAACGATTAGAAATGCTAGGAAGCGAAAATCGTCCGAAGGGAAGTTCCGCTCCCCTTCCAACTTGGAAAGCAGGTCGCGCAGTCATGAGTGAAAGCACAAAAACCCCGTCTGCGGCTGGTCCGATTGATGCTCACGTCGGGGCTCGCATCCGCTTGAGGCGTATGCTTCTGCGCATGTCGCAGGAGAAACTTGGGGCCGCCCTCGGTCTGACCTTTCAACAGGTCCAGAAATATGAGCGCGGTACAAACAAGGTGGGTGCCAGCCGACTCTATGAGATGTCTAAAATCCTTCGCGTGCCCATCGGGTTCTTTTTTGATGATATGCAGGGAAAGGTGGAGCAATCCGCCTCACTCGGCTATTCCTCCGGTTTCCGGGAGACGTCGGCAGGTTTCCGTGCCTTCGCTTCAGCGGACAGTGTCAAGACCAATGAGGATCTGCACATCCTTGCCAAGCGGGAAACGCTGGAGTTGATGCGCGCTTATTACCGCATACCGGATGCGGAAGTGCGCAAGCGCGTCATGGACCTCATCAAAACTTTATCTGAACAGGCCGCCGCCGCCGCGGAGTGAATTCCTGTTCTACTCCCGGCGTAAAACGTTGTCGGTGAGAAAGCTGCTCAGCCCCGCTGCCCGGAAGGACGCGCGAAGTCCGTCCTCGTCATATTCGTGCCTGACCCATTCCATAAAGCTGAGGCGTCCCTCGGCCTGACGCTGATAGAGATGGAAAAAAGCATCAAGCACCCCGGTACGCGCATGTTTAAAATGCCCGAAACGCCAATGAAGCTGTTCAAGAGCCTCTGACGCCGTCCCGCCTCTGAACATGATGATCAACCCCGCCGCCAGCCCTGCACGGTCAGCACCGGATTTGCAGTGCAACAGCACAGGCGTCTCGACGGATTGATAAATCTCGTGAAATCGCAAAATACGGTCTCTGTGTGGCGCGCCGCGACTTTCAAAAGCCATGTCAATCAGTTTGATCCCTAACTCCGCCGCCGCCCATCGGGATAAAGCGTCCGAGCCGCATTTCCGGTGACCACGGAGATTAATGAGCGTTTTGATGCCGAGTCGCGATTTAAGGCGCCGCAATCGCCGCGGCGTGGGGTGATTGCATCGATAGAACGCCCCGTCGATGATGGGGGCGTGATTCGTCCAGAGCAGCCGAAAAATGGCATGATCAAGGAATATACTGTCGATCCAGGCACGCAGGCGGTTCCTGCTCGTCGTCATTGGACGGTCAAACACGGGATGCTCCTTTTGAAACGAAATTTTCCCTGCCCGAGAAAGACCATGCCGTCAATTGAGATCAATACGGTGAGTTGGTAGGATGCGATAATGAGGCGCGTTTGGTTAACACTCGGAAGTTATGGGATCGTCGTGCTGGGGGGCTGCACGGCATCGCGACCGGAAGCCTTCAAACCTGATATCACGGTGCGCGGCCCGCCCGGCCACCCCCCGGGACAAAACCCGCATCATCGCCGTCAATTCTGGGATGCGTTTGATCCGTTCATCCCGCCAGACGCAAGCTCAGGCCCTCCAGCCGGGCTTCCCGGACTGGCACCGATGGAAACGAAAAAGAGATCCGCGTCGGAATTCGTCATACCTGATGCAAGTCTCATGTTTGGCCAACCTGAAAACGCAGACCACAAACCATAATCTCCGTGACACGCGGGAGATGACGCGTGTCGCGAGAGGCAGAAATACCGATGGTGCGTCGACTGGGTGGGCTGGTGGGCTTCTTCGGCCCCTATCAATCCAGTGTTCGCGCTTCTTCCGGCAGCATGACGGGGATACCATCGCGGATGGGATAGGCCTTTTTTGCCGCCGCGCTGATGAGTTCCTGCGTTTCGGCATTGTACGTCAGTGAGGTCCGCGTCAAGGGGCAGATGAGGATGTCGAGGAGTTCGACATCAAAAATATCTGGATTCTGGCTCATAAACGACCCTTCACATAATCATGAAAACAGAATGGAAGAAAGCTCACGTCGCATTTCCCGTGTCAGCGGGTCCGCGCCGCCCCAGGCTTCAAAAAGACGAAGAAGCTCGGTTTTAGCCGCGCCCTCCTTCCAATTCTGGTCCGCGCTGATGAGCTCCAGCAATGTTGCAGCCGCTTCCCGCCGCGCCCCGGCGCCATTAAGCGCGCCGGCGAGTTGTAACTGAAGCTCTCTATTTTCAGGCGCCTTGGCAATCTCCGCGCGTAGATGATCAAGTTGCGCCGCCGCTGCCCGGCCCTCCCGATGGACGTCAATGGAGGATTTCGCGGCAAGGATGGCGGCGTGCTCCGCAATGGTGTCGGGCACCTGGGATGCGGCCTCCTCCGCGCCTTCCACGTCGTCAAGGACCAACATGGCGCGTATCAGGCCCGCCCAACCCTCCGGATTTTCGGGCTCGACCTCAAGGAGACTGCTGAAATGCCCGGCGGCCTCCGCACCATTCTGCGCCTGTAATGCCTGCTGACCGGCCGCTAAAAGTTCCGCGCTGGGCATTTCCGCGCCGGTTGACTTCAGGATATTCTCGACGAAACGCTTGACGTCGCTCTCCCGCTGCGCGCCCTGCATGATGTCCAACACCTGGCCCTTGTAAAAAACCGCGACAAGGGGAATGGATTGCAGGGGCAGCCCGATCTGAACGAGCTGGGCGGCCAGAGCGGCATTTGCTTCAACATCCAGTTTGACGAGCTTCACGCGGCCCTGCGCGGCGGTCACCACTTTCTCAAGCACCGGTGTCAGCTCTTTGCAGGGGCCGCACCATGGGGCCCAGAAATCAACGAGGACGGGGCGCTCCCGGCTGGCATCAATGGCTTCCGCCATGAAGTTTGCCTGATCCGCATCGACAATCATGGCGCCTGGTGCTGATGATGTGCCGCCTTGCGCCGTCGGGTCGCCAGCGCCCGGCTGCGTGTTGCCCCCGATGATCATCGTCATACGTTTCTCTCTTTCCCCAAAATCACGAAAGTGCCGCAGCACTGTTTTCCGCGTCAGGATAAACGACGGGCGGGTTGGCGTCCAAGGGTTAATGCGGGCCTGACAGCTTATTGCCCGATGCTGCCTGATCCACATTGCGGGAATTGAGGCATCGCTTTTTGCGGTCTAAACAGGGAGGGTGACGCGGTCATTTCACGGGGAGGTTGCAGAACCATGCAATTTGGAGAAGCGAAATCTGTCGATACGCTCTCACTTGAACGCAGGGATATCGTTGTCCTTCCTGAAACATCTCTCCCGGCACCTGTTGAAGCATTTCCCGGACAGAATTTCGACAATTTTGACCGGGGCCTTTTACCTTATCACGCGCGACGAGACGCGGCGGCGGGGAATATATGTTTTTCCCCGCTGACCCTTTCCCTCTATATGTTGCAAAATGCTTTTCTCGTCATCGCGCCACAACTTAACGGGGTGATCCTGACGGAAAATTGTGAGATCGTGGAAGAGCCCTCCTGTTTCCGTCAGAGGGAACTGACTTGCCCTGGCATGGCCTTCCCGACATTTCCGCGTCATGCAGCTTTCAGCCACGCTTTTGCCGGGTTTGATCGCAGCACGTCCAACCATTATCACTGGCTGCTCTATGCGATTTCCAAAAGCTGCGTGGCGCGACCCTTTCTGCCGCGCGCCACACCGATCTTGCTGCCGGATGCGGAAGCCTGCCTCGAACCCCATCGCCCTGTCCTGCCACGCGGCTATCATCATGAGACATTGCGTGTTTCGGGGTTGCTCCCTCATGTGACGCCGGTTTCTCAGGGGATCTACCCGGTGCGGCGACTTTATTTTATGTGGCACACACCCAAAATGCCGGAGCTTTATCTGCGTGTCCCGCAGGTGCAGGCGGAATTTGACCGCTTCACAACGCCGCGCGCCGCTTTTCTGCCAAAGCGGTTTTTTATCTCCCGTGCGCAATCGGCTGATCAGCGTATTTCCGCGCAGGACCAGACGGTGATTGACATTGTGCTGGCGGCGCACGAAATCGCGACGGTCAGTCTTGATGATATGGATGTATCAACGCAGATCGCGCTTTTCCGCGGGGCGGAACTCATCATCGCGCCCCATGGGGCGGGCCTGGCCAATCTCGCCTTTGCCCGGCCCGGCACAGCCGTGCTGGAACTGAACCGCCAACTGGACGGGCAGCCTCATCTGCGCAACTGCTTCTACCTCCTCTCCGCCATGCGCGGGTTGCGTTATGCCATGATTGATCTCTCCGACGCGCCACTTACGATTTTCCAGCTTCAGGAAGCCTTGCGCCGCGTGTCGCAAAGGTAACGTCAAGGCTCCGGGACGGTGCTGGTGGGCGAATCACGCAGAATTTTCGCTTTCAGCTCTTGCAAGCGCGGGCAACATCACTTATTCACCATTCCCACGGAGTGCGGGCGTAGCTCAGGGGTAGAGCACAACCTTGCCAAGGTTGGGGTCGTGGGTTCGAATCCCATCGCCCGCTCCAGTTTCTCAGGACATGATGGTCGGGTGCGGGCGCTTTACAGCGTTGTTTTTTGCTGTTCGTCATCCCAGCTTCATCTTCACAAATCACGCTGACAATATTCAGGCAGATCATCGGATTGCTACGCGTCAGCGTGTATCGTGAGGATTTGCTTCCTCATCCCGTCAGATAAGTCACCGCGCGATTAACCTACGAGTAGCCGCACACGCTCCCGGATCGCCTCAAGTTCCTCATGTGACACGCGGCCTTTCAGTTTTGCGCGTCGGGCGCGCCAATCGAGGCTGCGGATCTGATCGGCCAGCGCCACGCTGGCTGGCGCCCCCTTTAGCGGGACTTCAAAAGGGTAGGATTTGATTTTCGTCGTTGTGGGACAACATAAAATCATGCCAGCCTTCCCATTATAGCTGGCGGGTGATAGCACGATGGCTGGGCGGCGGCCTGATTGTTCCCGTCCCGCCTGAGGGTCAAAGGCGAGCCACACAATGTCGCCGCAATCCGGCACCCATGCGGCCATTACCAAACCTCTTTATCAATCCCGGGGCCGAAATCCGCCTCATCGTGACGATTATCTTCCGTGATCGCGTCAACGAGATTGTTGAGGGATAATGGTTCTGGCTGGGCAGCCTGTATAATAATGCGCCCGTCCTCCCTCAAAACATCCACCGTTTGATTGATGAGGAGGCCCGTGGACTCAAGCAGGTGCGCGGGCAGGCGTATCGCGGCACTATTGCCCCATTTCCGCACGACTGATCGCATGACATATCTCCCAATAGTAGATACTTTGTATATACATTATTTTGCGGCCGTTCCGCAACCCTTTAAACCATTTGACAACCGCCCCGTCCAACCGCACACTCGCGGGCAAGACCGGGGGAGCTCTGACAAGGGGCTGAGAAACTGCTACGCCGTGACGCAGCGCAGTGACCCGTTGAACCTGATCCAGTTTATACTGGCGTAGGGAAGGTTACTGCATGAGGGGTGCCGCGTTAGGCGCGTGTCCTCATCCATCCCCCATCGTCACGCAACTGGGTCCAGACCATATCTCAAGCGATAGGTGGACGATCCATGACCCAACAAGACGCGCACGCAACCCTTGAAAATGCCGCCATCGTGGCTGATGACGCCAAGGCTTCATCCGAGAAATTCAGCAATTCCCAACCGCTTTCGACCGGGCCATTGCCTGCGTCACGGCGCATCTATGTCGCGGGTACGCGCCATGCGCAGATCAACGTGCCCATGCGGGAGATTGAAGTGCACCCGACAGCGGGGGAACCCCCTTTGCGGGTCTATGATACGTCCGGCCCTTACACGGATCCTGAAGCAAGGATCGATATCAAATCCGGGCTTCCGCGCTTCCGAACGGACTGGGTCATCAAGCGTGGCGACGTCGAATCTTATGATGGCCGTATCGTGCAGGCGGCGGATAATGGTTTCGCCAAAGGGGCGCAGCTCACACCTTCTTTCCCGGTGATCAACCGGCCTTTACGGGCGCGAAACGGTCGGGCCGTGACGCAACGGGCCTATGCGCGGGCCGGGATCATCACGCCGGAGATGGAATTCGTCGCGATCCGGGAAAATCTCGGGCGGCAGAAGATGGAAGGTGCAATGCCGGAGGCAGGTGCAGCACGCGCGGCGCAGAATTTCGGCGCCGCCATCCCGGATGTCATCACGCCTGAATTTGTGCGTGACGAAATTGCGTGTGGGCGGGCGATCATCCCGGCCAATATCAATCACCCGGAAGCGGAACCAATGATTATCGGCCGCAATTTCCTCGTCAAAATCAATGCGAATATCGGTAATTCCGCCATTGCCTCCTCCATGGAGGAGGAGGTCGATAAAATGGTCTGGGCCACGCGTTGGGGGGCGGATACGGTGATGGATCTCTCGACCGGGCGGAATATCCATAATATCCGGGAATGGATCATCCGAAATTCCCCGGTGCCCATCGGCACCGTGCCGCTTTATCAGGCGCTGGAAAAAGTGAATGGTGTGGCGGAAGATCTCTCCTGGGACGTCTATCGCGACACATTGCTGGAACAGGCGGAGCAGGGCGTCGATTATATGACGATTCATGCGGGTCTCCGGCTGCATCACATCCCGCTGACCGTGCCACGCATCGCGGGGATCGTTTCACGCGGCGGGTCGATCATGGCGAAATGGTGCCTGCATCATCATTGTGAGAGCTTCCTTTACACGCATTTTGAGGAGATCTGCGAGATCGCCCGTGCCTATGACGTCAGCTTCTCACTGGGCGACGGGTTGCGCCCGGGCGCAATTGCCGACGCCAATGACGCCGCGCAATTCGCTGAGCTTGAGACGTTGGGGGAACTCGCAAAAATCGCCGCCGCAAAAGATTGTCAGGTGATGGTCGAGGGGCCGGGCCACGTCCCCATGCATAAAATCCGGGAGAATATGACGAAGCAGCTCGCCATTTGTGATGAAGCACCTTTTTACACATTGGGCCCTCTCACAACCGATATCGCGCCGGGATATGATCATATCACCTCCGCGATCGGCGCGGCGATGATCGGTTGGTTTGGGACGGCCGTGCTGTGTTACGTCACCCCGAAAGAGCATCTCGGATTGCCGGATCGTCAGGATGTCAAAACGGGCGTCATCACCTATAAACTGGCGGCCCATGCAGCGGATTTGGCGAAGGGGCACCCCGCGGCACAGATGCGGGATGACGCCGTCTCACGCGCGCGCTTCGAGTTCCGATGGGAGGATCAGTTCAATCTTTCCCTCGACCCGGAGACGGCACGTGATTTCCATGACCAGACCCTCCCGAAAGATGCGCATAAGCTGGCGCATTTCTGCTCCATGTGCGGGCCGAAATTCTGCTCCATGCGGATTTCCCACGATATTCGCGCCGACGCCCAGAAAGAGGGGCTGGCCTCCATGGCCGCGCGCTATCAGGAAAATGGCGACCTCTATATGGTGCAGAACGGGTCATTTGACTGACGTTTAAAGGTCGCAAGCCTTGTGAAGCCCGGCACCCTTTCAGTGAGGGAGGCCGGGCCGATTTTATGCCTCTCTGAACATAAACTAAGCGAAGCAAACAGGTGATGGCGCAAACCTGTCCCGATAAATCAATATAGACTTCTAGTAAAATGCGGTCCTCATTTTCAACGCGCAGGACGTTCAGGCAGTCAGGGACGATGTTCATCTCATTTTCGTCTGAGCTTGATGCCTGGATGCGCGTTCTAAGGCGTGTTTCCTACCCTCAATCTGACGTACACTTGCGTTATTGTACAAGTCAGGGCAGTTTATGATGTCAGGAGCGCGCATCCTGAAAGTGACGGTAAATTGTTTCGAAACATGCGATAACGTCCCTGTCTTAACGGGATAGCAACAAGCAAGGGGCGAAATGTGGTGAGGAAATGCGATTTTTCGCTATATGTGGGGCTTGATCTTCCCGTTTTGACACTCAGCAGGGTGGTCTCCGCCGCGCAGGAGGCTATTGATGGCGGGGCGACCGCCATACAGCTTCGGGAAGAAACCAACGACACGGCGCGCATGATCACCGCTGGGCTCGCCTTGAAATCCGTTCTGGATGAGCGCCAAATCCCTCTGATCGTCAATGAATCCCTTGATGCGGCGCTGGCAATTGGCGCGAGCGGGGTCCAGTTTCGCACCCGGGCCAAGCTTATCCCGGAAGCGCGACGCCGATTGGGGGAAAAAGCCTTGATCGGCCTGACGACGTTCAATGCCGCGGAAGCCGCTTCTGCCGACCCGGAATTAATCGATTTTATCGGGACGGGTCCGGTTTATGAAACGGCAGGTATGCCGGATTGGGTGACGCCGATCGGGTGCAGCGGTCTCAAAGCCTTCGTTGATCGATGCCGAATGCCGGTTGTCGCCCTGGGCGGCACAGATGTGCCGCATATTGCTGACGTGCTGAATACCGGGGTGAGTGGCATCGGCGTCCCGATCTCCGTCCTCACGCCTGAAAAAGTGACGGAAGAGTTGCGGCTTTACGCGCAGTCCATCGCGGATTACCGGCGTCTCACCATAGGCTGATAATGCGGCTTAAGGCGGATGTCCATCGCTTGGCGCCGCCCTGCATGGGTTCGCAACTTGTCACGAACCCACGTCCCTCGGCGGGGGAAGCGGTCTGCCATCCTCCCGGTTGAAACGATGGAGAAGCACGGAGGATGTCATCCGATTGTCGTTAGGTGACGCGATCATTCACGCTTGGGACGTTGCTGCGCTTGAACCGCTAACGTGATGATCGCGTCAACCTTCAGGCGCGCTTATTCGTGATATCCGATGAATGTCCACCACGCATTATCTCCCGGTTTATCCGGGAAACTCATCAAACCGTTTTCATCCTTGACGATGTAAAGTGCCTGATTGTCGTCATCCCGAAAAAGCCAGCCATTTTTGTAAAGCTGATCATGGTAATGCCGTATGCGAGGGCTCAAATGCGGTGAGAGCGCCTCATCCTGTTTCGGGTAGCGGCCAATATAGGCCCAATCATCATTATCCGCTTTATCGGTGGGGAAGCTGTTAGGGTATCTGCGTTTGATCGTGAAATATTCCGTATCGTGATTTATCGGGTTATGAAAAATGAAGTAGTCGCCGATTTTGATATCGAGACGATACCTTTCTTTCCATTCATGCACCCTCTTTTTCTGGATACGAAGGTCGTTGATGATGGGATAGCCGACCCCGACGGATCTCCAATCATCATTATCCTCTCCTTTTTCCGGGAAGGGGCCGTATTTGCCATCATGCAAGGCTTCAAAAATATAGGGCTCCGTCGACGTGACGTCTCTAACAAACATCATGTCTTTTTTGGCGGTGTTATCATATTTGCCCCATTGGTGGAGGCCTCTGAACTGATCTCCCACCAGGGACAGCGTGCCTCGCGTGTCCCATGATGCGGAGCCGTAATCAGTCGCCGTCATGCCGGGCAGGATATTATCCTTTGCGCAAATATCGGGGTCACCATAAGACCGCCCATCGGACGAAGCCAGGTCGCTGGCATTTCCGTAATTGCCCTTGATCTGCCCCATCGTCACGCGCGCGTGACGCAATGTCGCGCAATCATAGGGGCCGTAAAAATATTCCAGAAAAACGCGATTCCAGTTCCGGATACCGCCTGATTTTTTGGTTTTCAATTCACCGAGCAGGTAGAGTTTCCGTGTTGTAAGGTCCGCCAGGGTGAATTGCCACCAGTCACCTGTCTCGTCGGACGGCGTGCGGGCGCTTTTTTCCATACGGAAACGATAATTATGCCCGACTTTCCAATCGAACGGTCCGTTAATGCTGACGCAAGGTCCGGACTCATCACATTTCACGACAGGAATGACGCCGCCTTTTGCGTCAAGCCCGCCCCAGATGGACACGATGGCGCGCTTGACGCCGTCGCCACGCATCAGGCCGAGATAGCCCCCATCCGCATGATTGAAGGCGACATATTGCGCCCAGTAAACGGAGGAGGGCGCCATGCCGGGGAGGTTATATTTTTCCCCAGGGTCGACATCGATGCGCAGTGAGTAATCTTTTGCCTCAATGGTTTTTTCTTTAAGCGCCCACCCACCTGAAGGTGTAATGGCGTGCGCATGGATCGCGCAGCCTGCCATAAGCAGCATTGTCGCCGTTATTTTCTTCAACATTGTTCAGGTCTGCTTTCTTTGCCTTATTATCATGTCATTACAGCGCAGCATGAGCCTCTATACGCATCATGGCCCGAAACCGGTTGCTGAACGCTGGCGGGTGCTGTGATGGCGGGCGATGGCCTCAAGGGGCAGACGGTTCTGAAGCGCTCAGACCCTCCCGGCCACGCTGCAATCAGGCCGCCCGTGAGCGACGCCCGCGCTTTCCATACGCATCCACGTGCGTTGCCGGTTCTGTCCCGATGAAGGCGGGCCACGACCAGGGCCGGATTTGCAGAAGCTTTTTCAGGGAGAGAAACCGACAAACTCCCACCATTTATTATTTTCCATCAGATAGGGAAATTCTCCATATTCCCCATCCTGGCGCAGGACATAAAGTGCACCGAGTGCGCTTTTATAAAGCCATCCCTTCTTTCCCGTCGGATGTTCGGAGTCACGCTCATGCACGGGCAGAAAAGACCATAATTTGTCGCTTTTCTTGGGGTAGCGACCGACATACCGCCAGAAAGCATCATCTTTTTTATCGATCGGGAAATTTGTTCCCCGTTTCATCTTGAGCTGAAAATATTCAGTGTCTCCATTATAGTTATTTCGGTAGATGAAATAATCCCCGATATGGACATCAGGATTATTGCGCTCACTATATTCCCGGACACGTTGATGACGCAGACGGAGGTCGTTGATGATCGGGTAGCCGACACCGATCGACTTCCAATCATCGTTATCCTCACCCTCTAAGGGTAGGGGACCGTATTTGCCATCATGCCGCGCCTCAAAAATATAAGGTTCCGGCTCGGAAAGATCCTTGACGAACATCATGTCTTTTCGGGCTTTGCTCTCAAACTGGCCCCATTGATGGAGACCGCGGAAATTATCCCCCATAAAAGTGAATGTGCCGCCATCATTTGATGCGGCGGTTCCGTAATCTTTCACGCTCATTCCGGGAAGGATGTTCTCCGTCGCGCAAAGATCGGCCTCACCCGTCGTCGCGGCACTTGATGATTTCAGAACGTTGGAGCCATTATAATTGGCCCTTATCTGACCCATCGTCACGCGCGCATGACGCATGGATGCGCAGTCAAAAGAGCCATCCATGTAGGTTTGGTGGGCCTGGTTTGAGGGGCTGATCCCGCCCCAATAAGGCAATTTGAGGCTGCCGAGTACGGAGACCGTCCCCATTGTCAGGTCGGCCAGCGTGAACTGCCACCATTCGCCTGCTGTGTCCGATGCGAGACTTGCGTTCTTCTGCATGCGGAAGCGATAATTATGCCCGACCTTCCAGTCATAATGGCCTTTAATGCTGACGCATGGATTTTCATCGAAGCATTTTGACGTGTGCAGGGTGCCGCCTTTGGCGTCAAGCCCGCCCCAAACGGTCACGATGGCAAATTTCATACCATTTCCGCGCATCAGGCCAAGATAACCATAGCGGCTTTTTTTATATTCCGCCGGTTCAATGAAATTGATAAATTCCGGCCAGAAGACGGAAGAGGGGGACGGGTTTTCCGTTAAATAGTTTTCTCCAGGGTCAACATCGATCCTGAGCGCGTAATCTTTTGCATAGCCGGCAAAATCTCGCAGCGTCCAATTGCCTGTCGGGGTCGCGGCCCCGGCAGTTCCGGCACAGCTTGCCATGAGGAGCAAGGCCGACGTCACCTTTTTCATGATTGTTCTGTCCGTTTATTATTGATTGTTGAGGGTGTGGCTGACGGTTTTGACGGGCTGGGCTATGGCCATCTTTCGACGGGAGACCGTCATCAAAGATTGAAGTTCATGGCATGACCATCTTGAAGGGCGGGGCCACAATGACTGCATCAGGACCCGGCCCCGTTGCGTGACCGAACCCCATTTTCGCCGATCAGGAATGATGGCCGATATATTGCCACCACTCATTATCACCCGCTATTTCAGGGAAGGCCCCATACGCGCCATCTTTACGCAGAATGTAAAAGCCGTCCGACGACATGTCGAAATAGAGCCATCCTTTTTTACCTTTTCTGTCATTCTCATCCTGAAAATGCACGGTCAGGCGTGAGGAGAGCGCATCATTCTTCTTCGGATAGCGTCCGACATAGTGCCAATGATCATTATCTGACTTATCGATCGGGAATTCTCCCGCATCTTTTTTTGTCAGCCTGAAATACTCAGTCTCGTCAAAATACGGGTTATGGTAAATGAAGTAATCGCCGATCGATGTTTCATCATCGTTACGCTCGCTCCATTCCCGAAGGCGCTGTTGCCGGGAGAAGAGATCATTCATGATCGGGTAGCCCTTACCGAGAGACTTCCATTGACCATTATCGCGTCCCTCTCTCGGGAAGATGTCATATTCGCCATCACCCAGAGCTTCAAAAATGTAAGGTTCCTCCTCGGAAAGGTCCTTGACGAACAACATGCCTTTTTTGGCCTGTTTCCCGAAATCACCCCATTGATGAATGCCCATGAAATTATTGCCGAGCAACGTCACAGCGTCATTCTCCTCCCACGAGGCGGAGCTGTAATCTTTCGGCGTCATACCCGGGAGGCGGGTGGTCAGGTTACAGACATCCGGCTTGCCATAGGACATGCCGTTCGAGGAGTCGAGAGCGCCTGCGACACCCCACGCGCCTCTGGTCTGGCCTAAGGTGGCAAGTGTATGCCGGTGAGCTGTGCAATCCTCCGTCGCTCCCGAGACCTCCGGATATTGGAGGAAAGCATTGCTGAAACGTTCGATACCGTCTGTCTTGACGGTTTTGATCTCACCGAGGAGTGAGATTGTCCCGGATGACAGATCTGCCAGGGTGACCTGCCACCAGACGCCTGTATCGTCGGATGTCGTGCGCGGGCTTTTCTCGACACGGAAGCGGTAATTATGCCCGACCCGCCAATCGTAAGACCCACTCAGCCCGATACATTGATCCGTGTCGTCACAATGGGTGAAGAGAAGCGAGGCCGGTTTCGCTTCAAGCGCGCCCCAAATGCCGATGGTGGCGAATTTCTCGCCATTCTCTCTTGAAAGTCCGAGATGTCCGCCGCGCGCCTCCTTGAAGATGATTTCTTCCCCCCAGAACGCATTTGAAGGGATGTCGAAGAACGAGCCGGATTTCTCTCCCGGATCAACGTCGATCCGCATCGCGAAATCTTTCGATAAAGGTGTTTCGTCTTGAAGGGTCCAGCCGCCCGACGGAACGATGGCGTGCGCATTGATGGCGCAGCTTGCCATCAGCAGCAAAGCTGACGTCGCTTTCCTTATCATTGATCAGATCCGTTTCTGAAATTATTTGACGCGCGTCTCATCATGAAGACGGCTTTTCAACTGAAGGTAAAGGGGGCCGCGCGCCTCTGGCGAAACAGAGTGTGTCTGGCGCGGACATGCGGCCCCCTCCGTACCTCATGGCGTTACCCGGGTCAGATTTTACAGGGCTTTACCGAGATATTGCCACCATTGATTATCCTTTGTCGCGGCAGGGAAATTGCCGTACTGCCCGTCATTTCGGAGGATGTAATAATCGCCGCGCGCCGTGTCTTTATAGACCCAGCCTTTCTTCCCGACCGGGTTTTTCGCATCGCGTAAATGTTCCGGAACGTGGGACCAGAGCACGTCGCTCTTTTTCGGCATCCGACCAACATACTGCCAACCGTCATTATCCGATTTGTCAGTCGGGTAATACCAGGCATTCTTGCTCTTGATCCGGAAATACTCAGTATCTCCATTATAAGGATTATGATAAATGAAGTAATCGCCTATCTTGACGTCGTCATTTTTTCTTTCATTCCACTCATGGACGCGCTGGTCGCGCAGACGGAGGTCATTGATGATCGGGTAGCCAGCACCGATCGACTTCCAATCCTTATTATCCTGCCCCTCTACCGGGAAAGGCCCGTACTTGCCGTTATGCAAAGCTTCGAAAATATAGGGCTCCGTCGCCTTGACGTCCTTGACAAACATCATGCCTTTTCTGGCATTGCTCTCATATTTCCCCCATTGATGAAGGCCCAGGAACTGGTCTGCGAGTAACGTTAACGTGCCATTGACATTCCAGGATGACGACTCATAATCATTGGGGACCATGCCCGGGAGGATGTTTTCCCGTGCGCAGCTATGCGGATCACCATAGGCATCCCCGTTTGAGGAGGCCAACGCACTAGCCTCACCATAATTCCCTCTGATCTGTCCCATCGTCACGCGCGCATGGCGAAGCGTCCTACAATCCCAAGGCCCTTGAAAATATTCCAGGAAAACGCCGTTATCATTGCGGAGCCCGCCCCATAGGGGGGATTTCAGTTCCCCGAGGATAGCGACTGTGCCTGTCGTTAGATCGGCAAGCGTGTACTCCCACCAAACGCCCTGTGCGTCGGACGGCGTTCGCGCGCTCTTCTCCATGCGGAAGCGATAATTATGCCCGACCTTCCAATTGTACGGTCCGTTGATGCTGACGCAGGCGCCGAACTCATTGCATTTCACCACGGGAATGGCGCCCGCTTTTGCGTCGAGCCCGCCCCAGATGGACGCGATGGCGCGTTTGACGCCATCACCGCGCATCAGTCCGAGTTAGCCGGTTCTGCTTTTGTATTGCTCTTCTCGCTCGTTAAAGGTGACATACTGTGCCCAATAGACGGATGAGGGCGCCATGCCGGGAAGATTGTATTTTTCTCCGGGGTCGACATCTATGCGCATTGAGTAATCTTTTGCGCCAATGGTCTTTTCCTGAAGTTTCCATCCACCTGAAGGTGTGATAGCGTGCGCATTGGTCGCACAGCTTGCCATTAGCAGCATCGCTGACGTTGCTTTTCTTAACATCAATCACATCCGTCTTATTTTTTTTTCGTTGCGTGAGGGGCGCATTATAAAGTGCGCGGGAATAGCTTGCCCGGATTTAGTTGGAAAACTTATTTTAAATGTCTTACGCGCGCCGCGATTTTCCAACCTTTTCAAAGTTGTTGCGCGCGCTTGCATGTCCAGTATTCAGGACGCGTCCATCGAGCGGCGTTTTTTCCTTCGGGGCAGGGTGGCTTGAGATTCTGTGCAGGCGCAATATCAGGTCGCGCCCATCTTTGAAGGTAAAATCTGTCTCAGCGTGCTGCCGGATGGGTCGGCCACATTGCATGGAAATGATGCAGGGGGCCATGTCCCTGGCCCACTGAAAGCGCCTGGGCCGCAGCCAGAGCGCCATCGAGATAGGTTTTAGCGCGGCGAATGGAAGAGATCAGATCATGCTGCGGCAAGAGCGCCGCGATGGCTGCGGAAAGCGTGCAACCTGTGCCATGGTCGCAATGCGTGTCGATGCGTGGAGAGGTGAAGGCAATCGGTTCATCCTCGGCGCGCGACATGTCGTGCAGCCAATCCGTGCTTTCAGTGACATTATGGCTGTGACCACCTTTAAGCAGAGTGGCGCGCGCGCCGAGCTTCGAGAAATCATGCAATTGCGCCCGGACTTCATCATCGAATTGTGCCACTGACGCACCCAGTAAAGCGGCCGCTTCCGGCAGGTTGGGCGTCACAAGCGTCGCGAGAGGGAGTAAATATGTTTTGAGAGCGCTGATCGCGTTCGGGTCAAGCAGAGGGTCACCGCTTTTTGCCATCATGACAGGGTCAAGGACAATGATGTCAGGCCGATAATGGCGCAGGCGTGAGGCGACAGATTTGATAATGCCCTCTTCATGCAACATGCCGATTTTGACAGCATCCACCCGCACATCATCAAACACGGCGTCGATCTGGGCGGCGACACAGTCCGGCGTCATCGGGGTAACAGCGCTAACGCCGCGCGTATTTTGCGCCACCACAGCGGTGATGACGGACATGCCATATGCACCAAGCGCGGAGAATGTTTTGAGATCCGCCTGAATACCAGCCCCGCCCGTGGGGTCCGTGCCCGCGATGGTCAGGAGATTCGAAATGGGCGTTCGTGATATCAAACCGTCCCACCTTCCAATTTCTTAAAAAAGCTCAGCATTGAGAGCTTGATGTCCCCACGCGCATTTTTGTCCGAAGGCGGTGCGGCGTCAAATGATGGCCGTCAAACGGCCGGGCAACGTCCGTCATGGTGGGAAAGCCATGTTGAAGCGATGTCAGTCTCAGGCAGAAATTGCAGGTCGCGTCGTGACCTTGTTTCAGCGTGGCACGGGGCGAGGGGGGACTCACATTCCCGGACGCTTCTCGCTCTTTTTCTCGCGACTCTTTTTACCGGGAAAAGTTGGTCGCTCAGGCGCCGACAGTCATGGAACCGCCCAAAGCGTGGTCGTGATGAAAGGCGGCGGCCTGACGGACGATTTCAACGACATTCGCATTGAGATTCAGGCCCGGATTCGCGAGATCCTCCAGCCGGAACCAGCGCGCCTCATGTGCATCATCGCCGCCGCCGGGCTGCCCATCAACCCAGGCGCAAAGCACGGCGATGAAAATGATATGGCGGCTGGGGTTACCCGCATCGTCAGTTTCGATAATTTCATGCGCTGAAAAAGCGTGGCGTGGCCGGGTCGTCAGGCCCGATTCCTCCGACATTTCTCGCTGTGCCGCATCAAGTATGGTCTCGCCCCAATTGACTTCCCCACCGGGAAGGCCCCATCTTGCGGCCTCCGACGTGTTGTTGCGCCGGACGAGGAGCACGCTGTCATCCCGCAGGGTGACGGCCAGGGTGGCAATGGTCGGGCGCGGATGGGCGCGCTTTTCCGAAGGATGACAATCTGAGCGAGACATCGGTCCGATACCTGTCTTTCCTGGATTAAAATGGGGCGAAATGAATTTGTGTCGGCGCGCCCTGTTCCAAAATGTGAGATATTTGAATTGCTTGAGCCATTCTAACCCCTTTCCACAACATTCCGAACAGGTTTTTTAGCGAAATATGCGCTTTTATGTTCGATCTCACTGACCGGACGGCGATTTTTCCGCCTCGCCGGACGGAAGTTAAAGCCCCTTTTACGTTTTCTGCCAGATTCCGGTCATGGAAAGATCACCGCGATATCATGCGGCGTGAGCAGGAAAGGCCGAAGACGCCATCATGTCGGTCTCACCGCATCTGTACTTTAATCTCACATTTATATTTGTATCGAAATTGCAACAGTTCCCACGTCATGAACCACTATGCCAGAAAAACAGGGTTACGGGCTTGATGCACGTCAAACTTTAACATTAACAATGTCAAATCTGTTAACCCGCAATCGAGTTGGGTTCCCCTTTGGTGAATGAAAAATCGATGATGAGAGATTTTCGTCTGATGAAATCCCTGCAAATTGCCCTGCTCGCTGTTCTCGTCATGCTGCTCGACATGCCTCTTGTCAAAGCGGAGGGCGGTTTGCCCTCACATCATTATGAGCAATGGTACACGGGTTCACTCGTCTCACCGTCCGGCGCCCAGCCAAAAGCCGGTATTCTCGGGGTCGAGCCCTACATGACTTACACCGAGCCGGCAGGGTTCTTCCGTGCCGATGGGGTTCGTCTGCCTTTGCCGGCTCATCAGCGCACGGTCACCAGCAGCACCATGTTCAAATATGGCGTGACGGACCGCCTGAGCCTTCAGACATTTCCCGCCATGTCCTATGGTTGGAAAGATCACGGCCCGACCACAAGCGGCATCAAATTCAATGATCTGCCGCTTGATGCCATTCTGACGGTCGTCAAACCCCACCCGGAGCATTACGTGCCGACCGTCGCCGTCTTTGCCGGTGTGTTGGCCCCGACCGGGGATTACGCGCATCTCGGGCGCGCGACGGATGGCGTCGGGGGCGGGGCCTGGGTGTTCCGCACCGCGATCGTGCAGCAATCGACGTTCATTTTTCCGAATGGACATAATTTCCGCGTGCGTGCCTGGGGGAATTTCCGTCGGGCGATCAGTTCAGCGCGGCTCGTCGATATTTCATCTTATGGGACGGAGCGCGGATTTCGCGGGTGGGGCCGACCGGGTATTAATGGACAGGCGGGATTTTCGCTTGAATATGGCCTCAGCCAACGCTGGGTCATGGCGATGGATTTCGCACGTGACTGGGCTAATGGCGCCCGCGTGCGCGGTGTCGATGGCAATGGCAGGACCGTCAACACAAAAGGTGCCTCCTCATCAGACTGGCAGGTTGCGCCCGCGATGGAGTTCAGCTGGTCGCCGCGTTTCGGCATCATTGCTGGCTGCGCCATTTATGTCGCCGGGCATAATACCAACATGAATGTCGCCCCCCAATTTGCGGTCAATACCGTTTTTTGAGACATGATGCGGCCTATCTGAGCGCGCTGACGTCAGAGAGCCCCGCATCACTTTTATCAAAGCCCGGGCGTGACGCCCGGGCCGACAATATCATCATCAGCCGCCTCTCCCATGACCACAGGGTTCGAGAAGCTTATGCAGTGGCAGGCCGAGGGCCGCGGCCACTTTTCCGGCATTATCGAGACTGATGGTGATTTTGCCTCTCTCAACATTTGAAATAAATGGCTGGCCGAGACCCGTCCTCTCGCAAATCTGCTTCTGTGTAATGGCACGTGCATCTCTCTCCGCACGCAATCTTCGGGCAAAAATCTGCCGCACGTTTTCTTGTGGTATGTCTCTCGATTGTAGCAAATGATTATTCCTTCTTACAATTTCTTGAAGATATACTGATCCGGCGGCGAAGAAAACGGACGATTTCAGTCTCGCCACATGAAAGTGGGATATGGGGATTTGAGGGGGACAGTCGATTTTGCCGCCCGGGCCGTCGTCAGCCGGGCAGGGAATCGCCATGGCGGCGCATCATGGTAAAATGATGTTGAGGCGTTGCGACTCGCTGTCCCGTCTCTCTGCGGTAAGAATATCCGGTTCGGGGAAGGTTTTTTATGTCGATGAACATCCCACCCGCACATCTTGCCGCACTTCAGGAAGGGACGGCCGAAACGCGCCATCTGGCGGACATGCTGGCGATCGACATGGCGCGACTTCTCCGGCGCCTTGGTCTCCCGCCGGAAGAGATTTCTGCGTTGGATCTCCAAAATCAGGGATTTGTTGCGCGCATGCGGCGCGCCGGGGCGCTGCTCGGGTCGCTTCATTCGGAGGGGGAGATCCGTGCCTTACAGTCTCACGCGAGTGACACAATCCGTGGTTTTGCGGCCTATGCGACGATCGAAGCCCTCCATGAAGAAGCGCGGCAGAATGCCAGCGAACTTTGTCGCGCCATCCGGCCTTTCGCGGCGGATCGGCATTTCGGAGTGCGGGAGTGGGCGTGGATGGCCGTCCGCCCCGCGCTCGCCGCGCGCCTTGCGGAGGCGATCGATACGCTCACGCCCTGGGTGCGTGACACGGACCCGAATATCCGGCGTTTCGCCATTGAAGTCCTGCGGCCGCGCGGTGTCTGGACCCGGCATATCCCGGCTTTGCGGCGTGACCCCTCACCGATCCTGCCATTGCTGAACCCTTTGCAGACGGAAACACATAAATATGTTCAGGATTCAGTTGCGAACTGGCTCAATGATGCGGGGAAGGACAACCCTGCATTCGTTATAACCCTTTGCCAGTCATGGCGCACCGCGCAGCCTGATCACCCCGGCACGCTGCGCATCTGCCGCCGGGCGCAACGTCGCCTGAAGCCCCCCGTCTGATGCCTGAAGAGGGCGTCGGACGAAGCGATGAAGTTTAACAAACCATAAACATATTTTTATTTTCAGCTTCACAAGCGGGTCGAAATGCGTCATGTGTCACGGTGGAAAAACACGCGGTCGGCGCCCGACCTTTCGTGATCAAAGTGCAAATCTGAGCGGAGATCGCGCCCCGTAGCTCTCATGATGTTTTCGCGGGTGCGCTTCGCAGCGGTCCTTTTGGACCGTGAGACGGGCGCTTGCCCCGCGCATCGGTGGGGCAGGATGCCCCGCACGGCGACCCGATCCAACATCCCCGTCAAGGCGTCAATCTGCATGGATAAAGGATAGGTAAGATGACAGAACATGAAGTTCCGGCGGAATATCGCGCCTGGTGCTGGGTTGACGGGACATCGGCGCTCGCGCTGGAAATGCGGCATGTGTCCCGCCCCAAGCTTGCGGATGATGAAGTCCTCGTGCGCAATTACGTGGCCGGACTGAACCCGGTTGACTGGAAAGCCCTTGGTGAGCGCATTGCGCCCATGAAGCCCGGCCATATCCCAGGCGTTGATGGCGCCGGAATCGTCGTGGAAGTCGGTGCGAAACTTGATCCGGCCTGGGTCGGACGCCGCGTTGCCTATCATCAAAATCTTATCCGCCCCGGCAGCTTCGCCGAATATACGCCCGTTCAGGGCCGCGCATTGATGGTGATGCCGGATGCGCTGGATTTCGGCACGGCGGCCAGTATGCCATGCCCCGCTCTTACCGCGTGGCAGGCCCTCTCCAAGCTGCCCAGCCGCGTCGGCGCGAAGCTCCTGATTTCAGGCGCCGGGGGTGCGGTTGGGAATTATCTCGTCCAACTTGCTGCTGATCGCGGTTTTGCCGTGACCGTCATGTGCCATGAGCGTCATTGGGAGCGTCTGCGCGCATTGGGCGCCCAGCATTGCCTCCCCGGTACCGCCGTGTCGGATGATCACTTCGCGGAGGAACTGAGAAATCAATATTACGCCGTCATCGATACAGTCGGTGCTGATTACGCCGTCAATCTGGCCCCGGCCATGAAGGCGAACGGGCATATTGTCTGCATTCTCGGCCGCCTGGACACCTGGCCGGACCCGATTTTCACGCGTGCGACATCCCTGCATGAAGTGACGATCAACGGCCTGCATATGTATGGTGATGATGCGGACTGGCATGATCTGACCAAAGCAGGGGAGCGCCTGCTGGCTTGCCTGGCGGAGCAGTCTCTCCATCCGGAAGAGATGGTGACGCGTAGTTTTGACGCGTTGCCGGCATTCTTGAATGACCTTGAGCATCGTCAATTTACGGGCAAAGCACTGGTCAATATGCCGGTCATCGCCAATAGCTGATTTACAAAGGCGGCGCAGAGATGCGTCGCCGCGCCGGGCGACAGTCAGTCGGGTCGCGTTAGATGGGTCCCGGCGTGACAAGTCGTCGGCCGCGCTTTTATTTTACCATCAGGCCACATATGTCCAAAGCAGGTGGTGCATCCTGATCAAGGCGGTGGCGGGCAGGTTTTGGGGCGTTTTGAAGTGATGCAAGGCGTGGGCGCGACGTCGGGACGGCGTCCACGCGCTGCTTCAGTCTGAAGTCATCGTCAAGCTGATGTTGTTGACCGACCTTTTCAGACTGCGCGTGTCAGACAGCGGATCAGCGCTGCGACAGAGAAATCCCGCATCTCGTCATCCTGGTCAACCAGGGACTCAAGATAGTCCAGCGTCACGCGTGGCCGATCCGTGTAATCCGTATCCCAACGTTCAACCTCCGAAAATGCGCGATGAAAGACTTGACGCTGCAATGACTGACGCGTCTGGCTCTTAATAAGTGTGGATGATTTGGGCATCCCGTCACCTGCCTTTTTTGTTATTCTCAGGACATAAAAACATTAGCAGAACTAATATTAAACTTCAACCACTTGCTAAGCGTCCTTACCGGAAACTCGGATGTTATTTCGTTTCCGACTTAAAAGCGCGGGCGTAAAGTCGCATAGCTTCAAGCATATCCGGCTGCGCTGCATGGGGAATAAGCCTGAAAAGGCGCAAAGCCGCGAGCTCAAAATCGCTGCGGGCCTGCCCCTCACCCGTTGTGGCGCCTGAAAGCAGAAATGTCAGATCAACTTCCAGAACCTTGGCCAGAATCAGCAGGCGCGGCCGACGGGGAAAGGAGCGCCCCGTCTCATATTGCACAATGGCGTTTTCACTGACGCCAAGATGAAGGGCAAGCTGTGATTGCGTCATGCCAAGTTTGATGCGCAGTTTTTTCAGCCTTCTGCCGAAAGCGATCATATCCGCGGAGCGCGGGCGTTTAAGGTCAGTCAAGGATGGCGGCATGGCTCGGGGAACACCTCAACATCGCAACGGATGTGTCGTCAGGATTGTCACAGGATATTAGCGGTGCTAATGTTACACGCGTCATGCTGCGTGGTGTCCAGAGGGTCGCTGCCGTGGCGCCAGGTCAGGCAATGGGGTTCATTCATGTTTGTCACATCACTCGAGCTAATCATCATTGTCGGGGCGCTCTGCGGAGCTCACTTATATGAGATGCCGTTGCGTCGCTTTATGGCAGGCCGTCGCGACATCATGGGCAGCAGATCATAGACATGCGAAGTTATGTTTCAGCTTCCCACCTCATGACACGTTGGCGGGCAGGGGGCAATTCCTCATTCCACTCCCGCTTTTCGAGCCACAAAACGCGCTTTTTCCGGTCCGCAGATGAATCCTGCCGCGTTGGCGGGATCCTGCCGGTTCTTTCCTGATGGCGGTTGCGACGTTTTTGACGTGTCCGGCCTGAAACAGGCGGGATCATCGGCGCCGCGGCGAGAGGTTCCCGGGCTACTCACCAACAAACCCACAACAATAATGAGGGATATAATGCCAAGAAAAATGACCCGCCCCGAACCCACCGCCCCGACTGACGAGTTTGCGTGCAATGGTCCAACGCCGGAACGCCTGACAAAAACAATGTTCACGCACGGGGCGCCGCGACGTGTCCTGACGACCGTGCAGGCGCTCATCAATTCGGGCGATGTTGATCAGGATTGCGCCGATGCGGGGGAGCGCTGGTTTCGCGACTACACATTCGCCTTCTTCGACTACGTGGAATATCGGGAGCCATGGCCGGTCAATAATGCGACGCGTCATGACGCGGTCTCGTGGCATGTCCTTCGTGCCATGACCTGTGCGCGCGTGGCCAATGTGCGGCGCGCTTTGGGCGCGGCGGCTGAATTGCGCCTTCGGCTTGTTTATGTGGAAGAGTTAAGTTTCGTGAAAATGGGTAAAATCCTGTTTCCCCATCTTTCCGCAACCGTGGCGCGGGGCAAGACATCGGCGCAGATCGCGCTGGTGCTTGAACAATTAAGAGATTTTTATAACGAGGAGCACAAAAATAAAAAGAAGGAGATTGAAGGCCGCATGCAGCTATGCTAGGATTACGACAACAATGGACGTTATGTGTCCAGTAGATCATCGCGAAATGCGAAATATTCAGTCGACAAATGAATCACCTTTTGTGCCGAGTCCAATGTTTGGCGTGCAGCACGTTTCTTTTGACGTGTAATTCAGTCCGTATCCCGATTCTTTATCATGGGCGCGGTCAACTGATGCCGCGCACGCCATCATTTATTCGTTACAAAAGTTTTTGAGACATGCCCGTCATTGGCAAATAATAATAATAAGGTCGATGGCGCTGCGCGCCCTCATCCGGGGGTGTCGCATCACGTTCACGGGTGGCGTCACGCTTCTCGAGGATCAAGTCAGTCACGTTGAGTAACTGTCCGGTTGCTGCCTGTGTCGTCATGCACACAGGAGGGCGCTGCGTGCGTCACGCGCACGCTCCTTTCAGATTTCCCTGCGGCGCGATGCATCAGGGGGCTGAGGGTGGGAAAAAAGAGTTACCAGCGCGGTGATTGTCCTCAGAAGCATGGACGTCACATGTGGGCTCAATGTGATGGGGCGTGTAGGGGGGGGCGGGGATGCAGCCAAGCTATGAAAGCTGCGTAAACGGGGTCTCTCCATCCATGCATCACGACGCTGATCAATCTCACGTCGTGTTCACATGGATGTGCTGACGCCATCCCCGCCCATCATGATCATCAGCGTTCTGCTTGAGGAGAGGTGACCTCAGACTCCCGGTGCCGCCCGATTGCGCCGCCCTGTCGGCGCATCCTGTGCGCCTCTGGCAGAAAAAACGGGCACAGCATCGTTTTCAGCGCGGAAGAGGGGATGATGAAGCAACATATTTCCGCGCCGAAAAAGCGTAAACGACCGGGAGTTACGGAGAAAAAACCGTCATCCGCGACGCCGAAAATTCTAGACGAAAATGCCAGCCCAACATCGGGACGGGTCACAAACAAGCCCCTCAAAAAACCGACCCCCCGCAAAATAAGTGTCAAATCCTGCGCGCAGGCCGCGGCGACGCCTCAGAGGACTGACCGCACTGCGCTCAAAGCCGCTTCCCCCCAGCGTCGATCGGGCCGGATGAAAAACCGCGTTGAAACGCTCAAGGCGGATGATGATCCTGTCGCCTTCGAGGCGCTCGCGCGGCGTTACGCGTCTGAAGCCTTGTGTCAACTGGCTGAGATCGCGCGCGCCTGTGACAGTGATGCGACCCGAGTTTCGGCCATCCGGGAAATTCTGAACCGGGCCCTGGGCCGGTCAGCGCCGCGTCGACCGATTGAAAAAGATGCGCCGGAGGCTGTGCCTATTCTGAAAATCGTGCCTTACATCAATGGAACGCGCGATTGAGATACCGCCAGCCTTCGGTGATTTCTCCCGCCCTTATCGTTATCGTATCTGGTATGGTGGACGTGGTTCTTCCAAATCATGGACGGTCGCGCGCGTCCTTGTGGCCATGGCCGCGTCACGAAATCTGCGCATTCTGTGCGTGCGTGAATATCAGAACGCCACGCATGATTCGGTGCAGCGCCTGCTGGAAGACCAGATTGCCGCCCTGGGTTTGACAGCGTGGTTTACGGTGCGACGCGACAGGATCACCTCGCGTAGCGGCGCGGAGTTTTTATTCAAGGGCCTGGCGCGCAACATTCAGGGCATCAAATCAACGGAAGGGATCGATATTTGCTGGGTGGAGGAAGGTCAATCGATCAGCCAGAATTCGCTCGACATATTGATCCCGACCATCCGCAAGACGGGCTCCGAAATCTGGGTTACTTACAATCCCAACCGCCCGGAAGACCCGATCCATCTTCTCGCGCAACGTCTCAAAAATGATGATGACGCGCTGATCTGTCAGGTGAACTGGCGTGATAATCCCTGGTTTCCGCTGACATTGGAGGGGGAGAGGCAGCGGCTTTTAAAGCATGATCCGCAACTTTATGAGCATGTCTGGGAAGGGGCATGCCGACAGCAATCTGCGGCGGTTATCTTCCATGATCGCATGATTTTCGAGGCGTTCGAAACGCCGCCCGATGCGCGATTTTATTTCGGCGCTGACTGGGGTTTCGCGCAGGACCCAACGGTCCTGATTCGATGTTTCGTGCAGGATGACTGCGTTTACGTTGATCACGAAGCTTATGGCGTCAAAACGGAAATTGATGCGCTTCCCGCATTGTTTCTGCGCATCCCGGGTGCGGGGACATGGCCTATTTTAGCGGATTCCGCCCGGCCTGAAACCATCAGCTACATGGCGCGGGCGGGTGGCTTCCGCATTCGCGGTGTCGAGAAATGGCCCGGCAGCCTCGAAGACGGGATTGCCCGCCTCAAAGCGTTTCGGCAGATCATCGTCCATCCACGTTGTCCGCAGATTGGACAGGAATTCCGGCGATATAGTTATCTGACGGACCCGCATACAGGCGACGTCCTGCCCAAAATCGAGGATCGCTGGAATCACGGAATTGACGCGTTGCGTTACGCTTTGTCACCTCTTATCCGCCATCGCCGTCAGATGCCGCATTTCGGGGCATATCTGAAAACGCCGCGTCCCTCGGAATAAAATGACCGGCCATCATAAAGGGTCACACAAAGCACAGCGCGGGCCGGGCTGTGTCCGAACGAACGATAAACCCGAAACCACGCTGTGGCAGGCGCGAAAGGAAGCATGAGAATGAAGCGCATGTCGGACCTGACCCGTCGCAGAAAGGCGCGTTTTTTTACGCGGCGGTCACGCGCTATGGTGGAAAGGGCGGAGCCAATCCTTCGTTCTTCGATCGGGGCCGGCGCCACGATGTCGGCATCTTTGACGCGTCCTTCCGCGGGTGAAAACCCCTCCCGGCGTCGCTTCCGTTATGACCGTCCCGCACGCCATCCAGCCCTTGCGCAACAGGCGCTGGAGGGCCGTCTCGCGCCCTATGAACCCCCTCAGGGCGTGCGTGGCCCCGGCTTTGACCGTGTGGCCATGGATGCCAGTCTGACGGCTTTGCGCCATTGGGTGGACACGAACCCGTCTCTCGTCGAAAATTACATTGCGGATGGGCTGGGCTTTCCGGGTTACGCGCATCTCGCCGAAATGGCGCAGCGCGCTGAATTTCGGAAGCCATGTGAAGTCATCGCGCGGGAATGCACGCGCGCCTGGTTGCGTTTTGTTTATCGCGGTCACGGGCATGATGATGCCGCAACGCGTGAGCGTCTCGACCAGATTGAGCAATCATGCCGCAAACTGGCGCTGCGTGATGTCGTCAAGCGCCAGGTTCTGCAAGCCCTGACATACGGAATTGGCCATATCTGGGTCGGCCTCAAAAACCAGTCTTTGGATACGGCGGCGCAATCCGCGCCATTGCGCGCCACGCCTCAAGGGATGGGGCGTGCAACGCTTGAGCGCCTTGTCGCCATTGAGCCTGTCTGGACAACCCCGAACAGTTATGACGTGGATAACCCGCTTTCCCCCGACCATTACCGGCCCCGCAACTGGTGGGTGCAGGGGCGGCTTGTCGACCGTAGTCGCCTGTTGACGATGGTGCCTTACGAAGTGTCGGATATTCTTAAACCGGCCTTCAATTTTGGCGGGCTGTCACTGACGCAGCAATTAAAAAGCTATGTGCATAATTTCCTCCGCACGCGAAATGCCGTGGCCGGGATTACGGCAAACTTTTCACGGCTTGTGTTGCTGACCGATATGGCCGGTAATATGCAGGCCCCGATGACCGGCCCTGACCCCTATCCCGGCATGTCTTTCGCGGATATTGACGCCAGCTCGATCCATGGGCGCGCGGCGCTGATGCAGGATGTTGCGGAGGGACAATCCACCATTATCGCGGATAAAAATGCCGAGGATGCCAAAATTCTTTCAACGCCCCTCAATGGGTTAGATAAGCTCCTCGCACAATCGATGGAAGCCATGGCGTCAATCCCGGGTATTCCGCTCGTCAAGCTTTTCGGGTTGCAGCCTTCCGGGCTGAATGCCTCATCCGATGGGGAGATCCGTGTCTTTTACGATGAAATCTCAGCTTTCCAGGAGGCGTTGATCCGCCCGATCGTGCAGCGTGTGCTTGATCTCGTCCAGCTTGATTTGTGGGGCGAAATCGATCCGAAAATAGATTTCATCTTCAACCCCTTATGGCAGATGGATGAAAAAACCCGCGCTGAAACCGAACGGTCAAGGGCGGAAACCGTCTCCGCTTTGGTGAAAGGCGGGATCGTCTCCGGCGACGAGGCGCGCAGACGCCTTGCCGCTGGGCCGGTTGCACCTTATGCTTAATGCTTCGTTATGAAAGTTTCGCCCCAGGCATCGCTGTAACCTCGACGGGAAGATCGCGCTAAAAATGTTTCAGTATATCGGGGAAAATGCGGATTTCCCGCCCCTGATCCTGCCCATGATCGCACTGATCGTGTGGTCGCTCTTCATGACTCTCTGGATGGTCGTCGCCCGCGTCATGCTGGCGGTGCGCTACGCGCAGCGCGGTGTGGAAACGGATGCGGCTTCGCCGTCGGCAACAGACAAGCCGGCCCTCCCCGATACAGTGAAGTGGATCGGTGACAATGCCAATCACCTGCTTGAGCAACCCATCCTCTTTTACGCCCTGTGTTTCGCTGCGACGCTGAGCGGTGTCGATGACGGCATTTTTCTCATCGCCTCGTGGATCTATGTCGTGCTCAGGATCGTGCATAGTATGTGGCAAAGCCTGGTCAATGCCATTGCCGTGCGCTTTATACTCTATATTTTTTTCACGCTTGACCTCACTTATATGGCGGCACGTTTCTGCTTTTATCTATGCGTTCCGGGTGTTGATACGGTCTGAAGCGCCCCGGGTGAGAGCGGCTTTCATTACGTCCCCGAGACGGGTTTTTGAAATTTTTCAACGGTATAGGGTCTGTAAATATACATGTTGTTAACGGCCTGTCACACATGTCGGGGGCAGGGCGGCAACGATTCGACAATGTCGCGTGAATGGTACAAAAGTCACAAACCACGCTCTAAACCAATCTTTTAAAGTCTCATTAAAGAAACTGGCTCGCGCAACCGAAGTTTAGTGTCAAATCAGCTAGCTAAGGAGTGAACCATGTTTTTGCCTATTCTGGCGTTAATTGCCTGGACGTTATTGATTGTCATCTGGATGGCCGTCGTGCGTATGCCCGAAATGATGCGTGCCTCGCGCGCGGGCAACGCCCCCGGTAATTACGCCACTAAAATCGAGGCGGAACAACATTTTTCCCCCCGGACACGTTGGAAAGGGGACAACGCCAATAACCTGTTTGAGCAGCCGACGATTTTTTATGCGCTCGCCCTGATCACCATGCTGTCGGGTCATGCTGATTTCACCGCCGTCTGGATGGCGTGGGCTTATGTCATTCTGCGCGTTCTGCACAGCCTCTGGCATTGCCTTGTCAATATCATTCCCGTTCGGTCGGTCATATTTTTCCTCTCCACATTGGTGCTCGTGATCATGACGATCCGCCTCGGGATGCAGCTTTTCAATTACATGCCCGTCCTGCCCAATATGTAAGTGATCCACATCGCGCCTCTTTGACGCGATGAAGTAAAAAAAAGGGCGCGGACGGGAAAGTCTGCGCCCTTTTTATGTGGCATGCGCTGACGCGTCGCATGGCCTCGACCATCAAGGATGGTCTGTCATACAAACGCGTCGCCCCTGATGCTTCGTTTGACATGACAGGCCGCGCCTCACGATGCCGCGTCGCCCCGGTCTGCATGTTCCATCTTCGAAGCTGAAAAATAACAATAAACGCCCGATCGCGCCAAAGATCAGGGCCACAGACAGGGTGACTGAAATGGAATTGACCCACCCCGGTCCCTGCAAGGACCCCCAATGGCTGGATGATCCACCGTCGTCCCCGCCAGCGCCATTCCAAACCGTGATGGCGCTGGATGAGACGGTCCGACATATCGATGCTGATGGTCATCTTCATATCACGACATGCGTCCTCAGTGCGGCGGGCATCTCGCCCTATTGGGGGCGGGAAATCCCGGACCATGCGCGTCTTGGCCTGAAGCCGGACCGGATTTACCCGGTCTATCGTCCGGCTGACGTCCTTGAGCGGGCGGCATCGAGCTTCAATGGCAAACCGATTTTGCTGTCCCATCTGCCCGTTACGGCCTCCCAACATCCGCGCGGCATCACAGTCGGCGCGGTCGGGAAGGCCGTCTTTGATGGCGAGGCCGTGTCGGCGGACCTGACATTCTGGGATAATGCGGCCATTGACAGCATCGCCGCAGGCGTCAGACGCGGCGTCTCAGCGGGTTACAGTTACCGTGTGGTGGCAGAGGCGGGCACGTGTGAAGGCCAGGAATATGGCCTGAAAATGGACGATATTCGTTTCAATCATCTCGCGCTGGTCGAGACGCCCCGCGTCCCCCGCGCCGTCATCGGTGATCAGGCCCCGTTGCTTGAATCGCCGGAACGTGACGCCCGCTCGCAGGATGCCGCGCCATCTGCGGGCAAGCAGGATGCGGGCCGAAAACCGGAGGCGTCGCCCGATCGGGAGGATGATCCCGAACCAGCGCAGGAAGGCGCGGCCCTCCAATCATTCGCGCAGACGCTTTCAGACGCGTTGCGCCACGGCACATTATCTGATGAAACGCCATTCGACGCCATTGAAGCCTGGCTGCGACGCATTGTCTCAGATGAGATTCAGTCGGTCATTCCAGCGCAGCGACATGAAAAACCGACAGTGGACGTGTCAGATGTGGAGGAAGGCGCGGCACCGGAACCATCTGCATCCGGCGATGCCGGGGTGAAGGAGGACGCGGCGCAGGCGGCTTTGACCCCTCACGAGACGGCGATAGCGGCCCTCGATGAAGCCATCCGGCAGGAGCGTCTGCGCAATCAGCGTGCTGAAGCGGCGCGGCAGGCCGTTCGGCCCCTCGTTGGTGAGGTGATGGGGCTGGACGATGCGGAGGATATCTACCGTTACGCGCTGGAGCAGATCGACCTGCCCGCCGCCTCCATCCATCCATCGGCGCTTCCGGCGGTCGTCGCTCTGGTCAATCGATTTTCAAGCCGTATCGGGCTCATGCCCCACCCGTCCCTGATCGGGGGGCGGGCGGATGACGGTCCGATCTGGGCGGCTTCCTCGCCTTCCGAGCTTGTAGATATGCCATCGCCACGCGGGGCGGCAGGCATGCATGGCAGCGCCATGATGCAGGCATCTGCCCACTCCGTTTTCAGCAATTGTGATCCTAAGGCTGCCAGCGTGCCCCCCCCAAATCGCGCAGCACACTCCATACTCAGCGGCATTGCGGTGCCCAAAAAACTGTAAGGAGGTATGAGATGGATACACCAGAAATACTGAGTTTCGACCTCAAAATTGGCTTTCCCGGCGATATCGCGTCCTGCAATCCTTATTACCCGGCCATCGCGCGCGGTGTCGGGATGAGAGCGGATGAAAAAGGACTGACGGTCGGGCGCTTCGTCTGGCTCAAGGATGATGCGTTTGTCGGGTCTGCCTCGGGCTGGGCCGGGCAAAGTGTCAGCCACACGCCGAAAGCGACGGAAGCCCCCCTTGGCATCGTCCTGCGCCGTCTGGACAGCACGATGCTCACCCTTTCGGATGATCAACTCCCGACAATCCCTGCGGGCGACGCGGTGACCGTGGCGCGGGCCGGCGATATTTTTGTCATTACGGATACGATCGCCTCGGCTGGCCAGTCCGTCTTCGCGCAACCCGGCACGGGTGCGATCATCACATCCGCTCCGGACCAGGTGCCGGCCGACGTCATCGCGACGGGTTTCACCGTCGCGCAGGGCGGGCAGGCGGGGGAGGTCATCGTTATTTCGGCCGTCGGCCATTCACGCGAGGGGAGTACGCATTGATGGTGCCATTTCGACAGGAAGCGCAACGCCTCGCTGCGGATTGGGGTATTCACCTGCCCGGTGTCACCCATTACGCGACGGAACCCCAGTCTCTCAGCGCGATGGATGATGCTTCCGGCACAAGGCCCCTGCCGGGCATTCCCGATGTGCTGACAACTACGATCGACCCTCAGGTCGTCCGCGCGCTGGTTACGCCGACCCGGTCGGAACAAATATATGGCAGTGGCAAAAAAGGTGACCGCACACGTCGGACCATGATGTTCCCGGTAGCGGAAAGCGCCGGTTACGTGGCGCCTTATGGGGATTACGAGCCCAGCGGCGTGGCGAATACCCATATCAGCTGGGCCTCTCGCGATTCCTTTTATTTCCAGACCTGGGCGCGTTATGGAGACCTGGACGTGCAGATGCTGGGGCTCGCTGGGGTGGCGCTGGCGACGGAACAACGCCTGGCCGGGGCGACCGTCCTCAACAAGGCGTCCAATAAAATGAACCTCTTCGGCATCAACGGAAGGGCACTTTATGGCGCGCTGAATGACCCGCGCCTTCCGGCAGCGATCCAGCCCACCGCGAAAGCCTCGCCAGGTGGCAAAGGCACGGTGACGAGCTGGACGGACACGAATGACGCCATCGCCGTCTATGGCGATTTTGTCTCGCTTTTCACGCAGTTGACACAGCAATTGGCGGGCCAGATCGATACGGAGACGGAGCTTGTCGCTGTCATCCCGTCCGAGCGTGCCCCGGTGCTGAAATATATCGTCTCTTACGGCCTGACTCTGGAAGATATGCTTAAAAAAGGCTTCCCGAACATGGTGATCCGCACCTTGCCGGAAGCGGGGCCGTCACTATCCGGCGGGGCGCAGAGCACAGCCATGATGCAATTATTCGTACCGCGCCTCGATGGCGTTGATACAGTGACAACGGCCTTCACTGAAAAATTGCTGATGCACCGGCTTGAGACATATTCAAGTTATATGCAGCAGAAAATGTCGCAGGGCGGTTGGGGCACGGTCTGGCGGCGTCCACAGGCCTGCGCCACGATGGTGGGGATCTGAGCGGTGCTGACACGTTTCAAAACCCGCGTTCAACCCGCTGAAGCGCCGCGCAATCGTCGGAAAACGCCGCAAGCCCCCTCTGACAAGGGTCGTGCGGCCGAAGCCGGTGATATGGTGCATGTGATCTGCCGGGTCCCCTCCGGCGTCATCCTGCGACTTTATGACCCCGAGGATATTCTGGCCCGACGCCACGCGCACCAATCGGGCCAGCCTGTCACGGCGTTGCTGCGGCCGATCGCTGAGGTGGGTCTCAAAGGTGCCCGGGAGGATGCGCGTTTCGATATTCGGGATAACCGGATATTGGGCTGTCACGGCGTCACCCTTGTTCCCCAGGATTTTTGGGAGGCCTGGGTCCTGCAGAATAAGGAAAATGACCTCCTGCGTCAGAATTTGATCTTTGCGGAAACGACCCGACGCCGCGCACGGGATCAGGCCGGTGAATGGGCGCAGTCACCGACGGGGTTTGAGGGTCTCGACCCGGACAAATTGCCGCTTTCATCCGTCAGTGCGGA
Organism: Candidatus Kirkpatrickella diaphorinae; assembly: GCF_025736875.1. Taxonomy (GTDB): domain Bacteria; phylum Pseudomonadota; class Alphaproteobacteria; order Acetobacterales; family Acetobacteraceae; genus Sorlinia; species Sorlinia diaphorinae. The sequence goes on along the minus strand of NZ_CP107052.1, from coordinate 1,543,939 downwards.
CACATCCATGACAGGGGGCTGAACCATGTCCGATGAGGAACCCCGCGCGCCGGATGATACGCCACCCGCGCGCGCCGCGGCCGAGGGGGATCATTTGAAGGTTAATCCGCACCTCACGTCGCGAACTGACGCAGATGGAAAGCCGGAAGCCCCGCTTGACACAGCATCTGATGACCGTGACGGGACCCTGTCAGGGAAGCAGGCTATTAACGCGCCGGGACATGTTGCCACCACCGCTTCCTCCGAAGCGGGCGGTGATGGCGTGGTGAGGTTCGATTACGCCAAATGGGCCGCGCATTTTCCCGAAATGGCGGAATTCACGCCGGAGGCGCGGGCTGAAACCTTTTTCGAAATTGCGCAGAATCTCTACCTTAATAACAGCGCGGCAAGTATCGTCCGCGACCTGAAGAATCGGGCCTGGCTCTTTGACCTTCTCGTGGCGCATCTCGCCTGGCTGTCTCGACCGGAGGCGGAGGGCGGCGCGGGGCCGGGGTCGGTCGGGCCGGTCACGGAGGCACGTCAGGGCTCCATCGCCGTCAGATATGATCTGCAGGGTCAACCGCCATCCGCCACGTGGTTTATGCAAAGCCAGTTCGGTGCCGCTTATTGGCAGGCGATTTCCGCGTGGCGCAGTATGCGCTTTATCCCGGCGCGCGCGTCACGGGCAAAAATCTGGCCGTGATGACTGGCCCCGTTTTCTGAGCTGTTTCAAGGCGGGGCGCCTCTGACGGGCGGGATGCGTCCGATGCGGGCGCGGTTTTCCAGCGAGGTTGCAGGCTGGCGCCGCGCACATCCCCAATTTCCCAATTTCAAACCAAACATGGAGATAGCCATGTCGATCATTCAGGCTGCAGGGCCAGCGCTGCGGCGCGTACATGTGTGTGTCGGAGGGATATGGCGTCGTGCATCGCGCACTGTCATTGACGATGACGGAACGGCGCGCGTGGAACATGATGATATTCCGGTCCGGTTGCAGGTCCAGGCCGCAACCTCCGCCGAAATTTCGCTGCTCGACAAGCTCCCGCGTCAGGCTGAGCATCGCATTGTCTACATCCAGCACCCGATCCAGCCTCTCAGTGCGTCCCGTCAACGCGGGGGTGACATGATCAGGTTCTTCGGGGCGGATTGGCGGGTCACGCAGGTGCTGGAGGTCTGGGATCAGGAGGGCTGGTCGAAACTTATCGTGACGCGGCAGAGCGATATCGATGCGCCAATGCGCATGGAAACGACAAAGGCCAGTATTGCGCATGTTTCCCAGTCGGGGAAGGGCCTCACATCAGGCTTCCGCACAGGGTCCGAGCCCTATGCCTCGCTGCGGCGTCACGCTGTGGGCCGTCAAGGCGTTGCATCGCCGCCTTCAGGGACGGCTTGATATGACCGCCTCAAGATGGGGGCGGGATGGCACGTTGCATTGCGGATCTTCACTTTCAGGAAGGCGGAATATCTCACGGGCATCAGCCCTGCAATTCAAGGACAAGAATTAAGCCGTCATATTTTGACGCCGCGCTAATGTCACTTGAGGAACGGACAGGAATTAATCTGAGCATACGTCTCCACAGTGTCTGAAGACGGGATCGCCACTTCGTGACGCGCATGACCATCTCCCCGGCATGACGGACTTCACGTTTCCTTAAAATACGCCGTGAAGTTGCCTCACCATGATGATCATCCTCCTGATTGCGTCAGGTGCGACGCACTTCATGAGATGCGCGTGGCCGGTCCCGTAAAGACGGGGAAACCCGCGTTTCCGAGCCTTTAAAGGGGTTCGACGATTATTTGATCATGAAATTTTACGCATAAGATCCGAAAAATAAAATTAATAATGGAACGAATAAAATGAAAGATGTCATACTTCAAATGCTGCAGGAGACAAAAGACGCCATCAATGAAATCATGAAACGTGATGATTTCGACGGGTCGGCGCTCGATTACTCTAAATTTTCGGATTATTTTTACGGCGTTTCAGTGAGTGATCTCGTCGCGCAAAGAGATATTTATGATCTGAGCGTTTTATCGGAAATTGAAGATATACTCTCGCAAATCCAGTCGCTGCGCAGCGCACGCCCTGACCGTGCCGTCGCAGCGGAAGAGGACGCGCAGCAATCCGGCAAGTCCGAACCTTTGAGTTTCTTTTGGGACAAGAAGGAGAAAATTTATTACAGCTCGCCCGCCCAGGCGATTGACGGTTTCGGCGTGTTCGCGGGGCGCGGAACGGTTTTTTACGAAGATAAAAACCGGGACAGCATGTTGAGTGACCTTTTTTCAAAAGAGGGTCTGCATCTGTCCATTTTACGGGCTGAAATTGATTACGATTATAAAAGCTCGGACCTGAATGATTCCATCAATCAATATTGGGTCTTGAAAAACGCCAAACAGAAATATGACATCGACAAGATCTTTGCCAGCACCTGGTCACCGCCTGCCTGGATGAAAACCATTCCCGGTCAGATTGAGGGAAAAAACTTCAACCGGCTCGACTCAAAATATGATGATGTTTTCTGCTGCTATATCCTGAAAATCAGCATGGATTTTGAAGCGGCAGGCATTCCGCTTTATGCTGTTTCCCCCATGAATGAGCCGCAATTTCCGACCCCAAGCTGGGCCGGTACGATCTGGCTGCCGACAGATGTCGCGCGATTTGTGCCCAAGCTGCACGTGACGCTTAATCGCTTCGGCTCCCACACCAAGACGATTATCGGTGAATGCGCCAACTGGGCGGTGTCCGATATCTACACATTCTGCAGTCTTTGCATCATGTGGCTGAGTGGCACACTCGATAAGGTGGAGATCAGCGCCAGTCATGGTTACACCATCCCGAATCCTTTCGGTGGTGACCAGAGTGTGACCTATAATCAGAAATCCTATAACTGGGTTTTCGACCGCTTCAGCAAGCAGAGATGGATCACTGAGATCTCGGAAACCACTGGGTTCGACCCGAGCATGAAGAAAGGTCTGGAGTTTGCCTCCAGTCTTCATGGTTTTCTCACACGTGGAAACGTCAATGCCTTCACTTTCTGGCTTGGCGTTGAGAAGACGAGTAATGAATGCCTGATCAAAACGGATGGCGAGACCTACATTAAGGGGAAAGTATATTCCGTATACGGCAACTATACGAAGTTCATCAGCCCCGGTCATACGCGTCTCAAAACGTCGAGAAACACGTCCTATAATGGCGTCCTCTATTCAGCCTATAAGGACCCGAACGCCGCAAACTCCCTGACAATGGTCATGATCAACCAGAGTGACCTTGATAGCGATATCGAGTTTGAGGTGGTCGATTCCGGCATTCAGGCGCTGACGCCTTATCTGACTGCAGAAGGCGACGATAATAACTGGAAAAAACTGGACGATATCCATCTGGACAAATCGTCAAACAGCTTCAAAACGTCCATCCCGGCGAATAGCGTCGTGACATTCAAAGAGGTGGCGGCTTAAGGCACCGGTGTCGGGCATGCCGCGCTTTATCCCATCAGGCTCTGTCTATGGATGACACGGATGTCTGACGCCCATGTCACAGCGCCACGCGTATGATGCAGGCGCTGTGACATGCCATGCCGGCAATCTCTTCTCCTCCCCTCGGGTCATGAGCGCGGAACGCTGCTTTGGCAGTGAGAGTGTCGGGACGCCAAAAGGAAACGCCGCACCGCACAGGGCCACCCGCGAGCGGGGCGTCGCCGCCTGATTGCGTCATGCCCCGGCCGGGTCACTTATCAGGATAATGGTCATGGAACAGTCTCTTCCCAAACCGGACGTGTCGACGGCGCTGACATTGTTGCGGCGTTGGCTGCTGACTCTCCTGCCCGAGGGGACGGTCATTATGAGGGCGCATCAAAATGACGTTCCGGTGCCGACCCGGCTTTACGTCCTGATGCGTCCCATCCTGACGACGTGGCTTTCAAGGCCATGGCGGGGTTTCTCGGAAAATGCGGTCACGACCTACACGATATTGCGCCTCGACGTTGAGCTGACGATCGCGGGAGACGATGCGGAGGCGATCAGTCACTGGATCGCGCTGCACTTCAATGATCCTTCAGTCATCTCGTGGTTTCACGCACAGGATAACCAGGTGACACCGCTCGAAGCATCGTCTCCCGTCAGTGACGTGGCACGGGATGATGCGCGCGGTTACGTTTTGGGCTGGAAGTGGGAATTGGCCTTCCAGCTTAATCAGACCATGTCGGCCCGGATTGAAATGGCGGAGTCCGCCGCGATCCAGGCCGCGCCGACCCACCGAGCCGAATGAAAAAGGAGAAACGGCTTTGTCTGGCATACCCCTTTCACAAATCGTCAATGTCGTCCCGCGTGTCATCACGCCGCAAACCCCCAGCAATTTCCTCGACCCTCTTATTCTGACGCATAATATGGACGTTGTCGGACCGGGCGACGTCATCGCATCTGACTCTCCGACGGAAATTGCGTCTTTGTTCGGTCCCGGCTCGAATGAGCATCAGATGGCATTGGTGATTTTCGGCGGGTTGAGAGACGTGTCGCGTCTGCCCACGCAAATTCTCTTTGCGGGCGTGTCGGATGATGCCAGCAAGATTTCAGACGATCTCGATAAGGTCGCGCAGGGTTGGAGCAGTTGGGTCGGTTTTGCACCGGCCTTCGTCCCGTCACAGGATGTTGCGCGCAGCCTCGCTTACTGGCTGTTGCTTAATACGCGCTATTGGGCCGTCATCTGGGACGATAACATCAATGCCCTTGCGAGGGATCAGGGGTCAGATGTTTCCAAATGGTCTCTGGGGCGGTTTTTCCAGGGGCTCGCGAATACGCGGAATATTTCTCTTATCTACAAAGATTCCAAAGCCGCCGCGCTGGCGCTGACATGGATGGCCACGCTCGATTTCGATCAAACGGACGGGCGGCGCGCTCTGGCCTTTACGCGAAGTGATTTCGTGACGCCAAGCGTTTCCAAGGCCGCCGACGCCCAGACATTGCTGGAGGGGAATTACAGTTTCTACGGCAATTACGGCGCCGCGACCGGCAGCTTCGCGTTTTTCTATGATGGTAGCGTTCTGGGGCCGAGCCAATGGGCAGATGCCCTGATCTGCCAGACATGGCTGGCCAATCAGCTCCAATATGCGCTGATCACACTTTTCATTCAGCAGCGCGCCATCCCTTTCACCCCTGAAGGTGATGCGATGATCACCGCCGCCTGCCGTGATGTGTTAGGCAGAGCGGCAAATTTCGGGATCATCCGCACAGGCGTCACCTTATCGCCAGATCAGAAAGATACCGTCAACCGCGCTGCCGGGCGCGATATCTCCAATGAGCTTTTCAATCAGGGATATTATCTGCATCCCGGCGCGTCCTCCGCCACGCCGGAGCAAAGGGCTGCACGCAAGATCCCCGGAGCCATGATTTGGTATAGTGATGGCGGCAGCGTGCAAAGCATCGATTTCAACGTTGTGGAGGTGGTGTAATGGCGCGCAATCTGACGTCAGCTGACGGGGTTTTCACCCTTACGGTCGAAACGCTGTTCAACGCCCCGATCACGCTTGAGAACTGGGGGACAGATCGCGCCTGGGAGGCCGATGCGCTGGACCAGGTCGAGACGCAGATGAGCATTGACGGGCACCTCAATGCCGGGTTTGTTCCGCGCCCCGTCGATATGACATTATATCTCAGCGCGGCATCTTCAAGCGTTGTGGATTTTGAAGTCATCATGACCGCGCAAACCACCTCCCGCACGATTTACCGCTTGGATGGGGAGCTGACCCTGCCCGGCATCAGTCGAAAATACACATTCAGCAAGGGCGTTCTGCTGTCCGGCGCGCCCCTGCCGGATGGGACGCGCATCCTCGCAAATCGCGCCTTCAGACTTCGGTGGGAGCGGGTCTTCCCCGTTGGCTTTTAATGGCGCGGCGTGAGATTGAAATCACCATCTCTGAACCGGGTGATGATTACGGCAAAACCTTTCATATCCGGCGTATGTCGGCCTGGGATGCGGATCGCTGGGGCCGACGCGTCATTTACGCCTTGCTGCAAAGCCAGGTTGAAATTGAGGATCTTGATATTGAGCAGGGCATTGCGGGCCTGGTCGGGCGGGGTCTTGAACTCCTGGCCTATATCCCGCCTGAAACGGCGGACGCCCTTTTTGACGCGCTGACAGATTGTGTTTTCCGCCGGCCGGACCCGCGTCATCCGGGTGTCGAAGTGCCGCTTCGGCCCGATGATATCGAGGACGCGCTGACCATCGCGATATTGCGGGAGGCGGTTTTCCGGTTGCACACGGATTTTTTTTCGGGCGTGCAACGCCTCTTCTCCCCCGATGGGAAAGCGACGTCGGATATGGGGGCAGAAGACGCGCCGAAGCCCGCTGCGTAAACCTGTCCAACGCCTTCGCCCTGGTGCTGCAAACCCGCCTCGCCACGTTGCATGAATTGCAGACCATCTATGACAGCGAGGATTTTCATCTCCTCTTCGAGGCGGCGATGGTCAACGCCTATAATTGTCAGGGAGGCGAGCCGTGAAACAGGCTTTTCCGGCAGGACGGGTTTTCAACGTGACGTTGAAAAGGCCGAAACGGGTGCGCCGAAAGGGCGTGTCGCCAGCCGCTTTGTTGACGCACGCCCATCATCGCGCTGGTAAATCGCATCACGCACCCGGATTGATGCGACTTTTACGGGCGGCTTCGCAAACTGGCGGCACGCAAAGCCCGGCGCGGCGACATCCGCGTCACTTACGAGGACAACGTGTCTCTGACATTATGAAACAAAGGCGTGAGGGGCGATACGTTCGACCGGCCCATGGCGGCGCTGCGCATCGCCGATCATCTGCATATCCTCCAATGATGCGTCGGGGGAGGGTCGCCATCGGGACGTCACACGCCGTTTCGCCGGGGAAGCGATGGCGACGTGACGTTGGCGGGGCTTTGTCTCTGCGCCCGTCCTCGGCAGTTGAGAAGGGACGTGCAAGCCGGAAACGCCGCGCGTCGCCACCCTTGCACGATCCTCAACGCGCAGGTGGGGCACGTGTAGGCGGTCGCGCCGCGCGCCATGCGGTATCAAGCCCCGCTCTTGCTACCGTACCGGCTTTGACAAGGCGGTTACGACAATTAAACGTGACGGAAATTGCTGCTCCTTCTCGGTCAGGCGGGACCTCACAATGGCGGAAACATACATCCGCCAGGCGACGCGCGTCGGGGCAGGCACGTGCGACGCATTTCCCCCGTCGGCAAAATGCTGCCGCGGTGACAGTCCGGCAGTTAACTGGCCGCGTTCTCACGGTCGGCCATGAGGCCGACCTCGTTGCGCGCCATGTTGCTATGCGCGGGTCACCGCACGCCATGCGGGCGCGCCGCGCGCCGCGACCGGGCATTGCGCGCTTGCGGGCGCATCAAGGAACTGACGCATCCGGTCCGACATCCCAGCGACGTGCGAAGACGCGCGAAGGAGAGTTTCGCCGCGACCATCCCGGCTTGTTTGCACAGGGCCGCGCACCCTCCCCGCGTGCTAACCGCAGCACCGGTGCAAATGCGCTGTCAGCCGTGATGATAAAACGGGCCTCCGACCCGCTCCGGCGTGACGCGATTAAGCGCGTTACCGGGAGTAATGGGCCGATGTTTCCCCAAAGCCCGCTTACACGCATATCGCAATCAGGACAGACGAAAACCGGCCACGGAAATCGACCCGAAAATTCTGTTCCCGGCCATGTGGCTCACCATCACCCGCGCTTCCATCAGGAACGCCGAGCGGAACGTGATGTCGGGCGCGGAAAGGGGGATCGGACATCCGGTCGGCCCCATCGTGTGAGTCTCTCTCGCGCGGTGTTATCGCTTCCCTTGTCCGCGGGGCGACGAACAACTTACGAAGGGCTCGAAGCTGGTCATGACAACAAAGCACCAGGCGCGGTCATAAATGGCCGCCGCAATGATGCCTCAAACGGTCAAGGGGCATTATGGCGCAACCTTCTCCAGAATGCGCCGCAATTCGCAATGGCTCCGCCCCGGCAGAATTCCGAAACGCGTCAGGCTGGTGAAAGAGATGGCGACCACATGGTCACGCGTCAGGACGGGTGGCCAAATGATGACAGAGCCAATCCGGTCATTTCCGGCGGGGCGGATATTTTCACATCGCCCTTCTCTCAGGAGACACTCCTCGCCGGACAGGCGAATATCGGGTTGATGTGAGGCGGGACAGGGCGATCGACAGGACACCGACCTCGATGGCGCGTCGCCTCGCATGGGCTGGGCACGTCGCGCTGAATAGGTTAAAGGCGGTCATCACGCCATTGGCGGCATTTGACGCGATCTTCAACCAGGTTACGCGCCGCCAACCGACATTCTGAGGCGTTGAGCTGATGATGGGGGCGGGTTGCCGAGGTAAGCCAGTTCGGGTGGTCTTGATGAACCGATTTCTCAAAATCCAAAATCGACTGGAACATCACCAGAGCGCGCTTTACATCATCGCGGTAATCCTGGCGCTTCTGACGGCCATGACGGTGCCGGAGGCGACCCGGCTGGAGGCGTTGATCAATCCTTCTCTCGGGTTGATGCTCTACGCAACATTTTTGCAGGTACCCCTGATTGCCCTCGGGCGGGCCTTCACCCAATTGCGCTTTCTCGGCGCGATATTGACGGCGAATTTCGTCATCGTGCCGCTTTTTGTCGCGATGCTCGCGCCTTATCTCCCGCATGATCGCGTCATTAAGCTGGGCGTCCTCATCGTTCTGCTCTGCCCGTGCATTGATTACGTTGTGACGTTCGCCCATTTGGGGCGTGCAGATGCCGGGCGGTTGCTGGGGGCCGTGCCCGTGCTTCTGATCACTCAGATGGTGCTTCTGCCGTTTTATCTCCACCTCCTTCTGGGGGCGTCAACGACGGGGATCGTGCATTCAGCACCGTTCTTCCGCGCCTTTATATGGCTCATCGTCATGCCCCTTATCCTCGCTTTTTTCACGCAATCTTTGACGGCGCGGACGATGGAGGGCAATGTTGTCGCCTCGTTGCTCAGCCTTTTGCCTGTGCCTGCCACAGCCTGTGTCCTCTTCATCATTGTCGCCGCGATGGCGCCTCACCTCGGCGGCGCGTGGCGCGACGTTTTACAGGTGGCCCCTTTTTACATCGCCTTTTCCGTGGCAGCGCCGTGTCTCGGCTGGGTTGTTGCCCGACTATGGCGGCTTGAGGCGGCGTCCGGCCGCGCGGTCGCTTTCAGTGCGGGGACGCGCAATTCGCTGGTGGTGCTGCCGCTGGCTTTGGCAGTGCCCGGTGGGCTTCCTGTCATCCCGGCCGTGATTGTGACGCAGACAATGATTGAACTGGCCAGCCTGTTTTTCACCACGCGGCTCATCTCCCGATGGGGTGCGACAAGTACGCGTTGAAGCGTACTCCGCCGATGCAAGGCGATGGCGCGAAGCCGCACCCACCCGCATCACCGGTTCGACGCGCGCCGATATGACGGTGCGCCCCGGCGATGGCGGTGCCTGTTTGATATTCCCGTGATCGTGAGAGGAGCCCATTGATGGCCTTTCCTGCGTTACCACTCCCCGCCATTTGGACAGTCCCGACAGCGATCGGTGTCCCGGCGCTTCTGGGCGAGTCCGTTGAAAGAGGCGTGTCCGCCGCCGCCTCCACGGCCCTCGGCCAGATCGTTTCAAGGTTGGAGACCAGTCTCGCGGCGCGCAATTGGGGGTTGTTCGATAAAAATGGGGAGGCTGTCCTGACAGCCGCGCATGTGTGGCAGCTTGATTTCCAGCGGAGCTTCGACATCAGCACCGCGCCGGTCGAGAATGGGCAGTTCGCGGCTTATAACAAGGTCGCGCTGCCGTGGGTCTGCGTCATTTCCTTCCTGTGTGACGGTTCGGAAACGGGGGGGCTCCTGACGCGGGTTGATGACCCGCTGCGCAGCCTGATCGGCGGGCTGATTGGTGATGACGGGCTGCGGGTCAGGCAAAGCTTTTTTTCCCGGTTGGAAGATATCGTTCAGGACACGCAGCTCTACGATATCCGCATGCCGGAACAGCAATTTCGTAACGGCAATGTCAGCCAATATCGTTTTACGCGGCGGGTTGAGTCCGGCGTGACGATGCCTGTCGCGGAGGTCACAATCCGTGAAGTGCGCAGCAGCCGCGTAACGCAGGCGCCCGCAACGCGCAGGGCCTCCGCGGCGCCGACCCTTGCGTCCGGCGTCGTGCAGTCTCTTCCCCTCTCTGATGACTCGGGGGCGGACAGCGCCACGATTGATCGTTTTCTCTCCGGAGAAATTCTGTGAGAAACCCTGTCGCCTTCTCCGGCGGCGTGCAGATCCCCCTTTCGAGCCTGCCTGCCCAGTCCCTGCGCGTCTCATTATCGGGGCAATCCATGCGGGTCGATGTGCAGCAGCGGGAGAGCGGGCTTTACCTTTCCCTTTACTGTGCCAGTACACCCATCATACTTAACCGCCTCTGCCGTGATCGCACCTGGCTGATTCGGGAAACCTATCTCGACGCGCCGGGCGACCTCACTTTTATCGATCTGATCGGGCAGAGTGACCCGGATTATACCGGGCTAACGGATCGTTTCATGTTGATTTACGTCGCGGGCCATCATGTGCGCTGACCTCACCTCAAAGGAAGCAGGCGCGATCGCGTTTGAGAAACGCAAACTGGTCGTGACTTTCAACATCACACAAGGTGGTCTCGGCGCGGCGCGGGAGGCGGATGCGGTTGTCCTGGAGGATTACCGCGTGCGATGCCGAATTCTCGAAACCGGGATGGAAGCAAGCTCGACGGCGTCTCTTCGCATTGACGGACTCTCACTGAATATCATCAACCGGCTGAGCGTCATCCATCGTGCACCGGCAACCATCTCGGATAATTACGTATCCGTCGCGGTTGAAGATAAAGTGATGGGGCGGGTCGAGGTTTTCTCAGGCGGGATTGTCAGCGCTGCGGCTGATTTTTCAACCATGCCGGAGATCGGCTTTGTCGTCGAAGCGTCTTCAAGCTGCATTGCGGCGGCCCGGCCGATTGCCGCGACATCTTTTAAAGGCCATGTCGCGGCGGCGGATATTTATCGGCTCATCGCCGCCAAATCGGGCTTGATGCTGCGTGACCATGGCGTGACCGCGCAGGTCGCCAACCCCAATCTGCCCGGAACGGCCGCCCAGCAGATCGCCTTGCTAAGCTACGCGATCAGATCCGTCTATCACATTGGCAGAAGCGCATTGGATGTATGGCCGGAAGATGCGGCATTATCGGATGAGAGCGCGACATTGATTTCCGCTGAGACGGGGATGATCGGCACGCCATCTTATTCCTCAACCGGGATCAGCGTGCGCATGATTTTCAGTCATCAACTGCAGTTTTTCGGGAAAATCCGCGTCCAAAGCCCGTTCCTCCCCGCGATTGGGGCGAAAATCACGCCGGTTCGCACGGGGGAGGGACATGTGGGGCGCGCCTGGGCACCGTATAACGGGTTCTGGCGGATCAATCGCATCCTGCATGCGCTGGACGCTGAAATGCCGGGTGGCGCCTGGTTCACCGAGTTGAATGCCAGCATCCTCCATATCTGAGGCGGGGCGCATATTATCATTTCATCAGGAGGGTGGTTATGGATGACAATCTCGATGCGCTCCCGCCTCTGGAGGCGGGGCTTTACCATGGTTCCATGCGGCCTTTCGACAGTGCGCAGTCTTTCAATGCGATCAATTCACCCATCCGCCGGATGCTGGTGATGATGGGGGCCGATACGCTGGTGAAGGTGGTTGCCGTCAACGCTGAGGGGACCGATCCGGTTGGTTCAGTGGATGTGCTGCCGCTTGTAATGCAACAGACGGGGGACGGACATGCCGTCCCGCATGATGTTATCTACAATGTCCCTTATATCAGGGTGCAGGGTGGTAAAACGGCCATCATCCTTGACCCGCAGGTCGGGGATATTGGTGCTGTCATCATTTGCGGCCGCGATATTTCGGGCGTGAAGGAAACCCGCGCCGCGTCCCATCCGCGGACATTCCGCATGCACGATATGGCAGATGCCATCTACATAGGCGGGCTGCTCAATACGCGTCCGGAAACCTATATCAAACTTGAGAATGACGAGATCACCATGGTGGCGGAGGGCATGACCCTGCATAGCCGGCTCGACGTCACGGAAACCATGACGGTCAGGAAAAGCGCCAGTTTCAGTGACGCGCTGCAAGTCCAGGGCCCCACATCCCTCAAGGGCGACGCGGAAGTGGGCGGAAAATTGCGTGTGGCGACAGGGGCGAGTGGGCAGTTTGAGACCATGAATGGCCATATGATTGCCGTCGAAAACGGGATCGTCGTCGCGATTTCATGACACGCCCCCATCAGCGGGACGGCGTCAGATCGGACTGAAAGCCCCGATGGTGCGCGTCACGCAATCCATTTTCATAGCCTGATCATGCCGGTTCAGCGGGAAAGGAGAGTCGGATGACGTCGCTTCTACTTGATGGTGCGGACTGGGATCTATGCGTGGACCGTAATGGCGACCTCGCTCTCTGCACCTCACCCTATGATGTCGCACAGGATGTCGCCTGCGCCCTGCGCACTTTTCAGGGTGAATGTTGGTACGATACGGGGCGTGGCCTCCCTTATTTCAGCAAGTTACTTGGCCGGTCCCACCATGAGGCCAGCTTCATCGCGCTTGCCGAGGAGGTCGCCGCAACGGTTCCCGACGTGAAGAGTGCGCGATGTATTGCCGCGCTGAATCGGTCGGACCGACGGTTGCATGGCATGATCGAACTGACATTGCGCAATGGGGAGACGACACGTGTCGCGTTCTGAAGCCACGACATCCGTACCGAAACTGCAACTGACCGATCGGGGGTTTGTCGTCCCGTCAGAGCCGGATGTGCTGGCAGGGGTGCAGGCTGATATCAACGCGGCTTTGGGTGGGGCTGCCAATATGGCCCTCGATACGCCGCAGGGGCAGATTGCGATGACCATGTCCGCCATCATTGCGGATTGTCACGACCAGCTTGTCGCGCTTCTTAACGGGATTGACCCGGCCCTGGCTGCGGGGCGCATGCAGGATGCGATCGGGGCCTTATATTTCATGTCGCGATTACCCGCGATGCCATCCCTCGTGGAAGCCATCCTATCCGGCACGCCGGGGCAGAGCTTCAAATCAGGGGCGCGGCTGGCGACGGATGGGCGTCATGCATGGCTGACGGAGGATGATCTGACCCTCCCCGCCAATGGCACCGCCACCATCTGGCTGCAATGTGATCAGGCAGGCGCCATCACATGCCCGCCAGGGGCTTTACGCGCCTATAGCGGGGTTGCAGGGCTGCAGAATGTCACCAACCCTCATGCAGGGACATTGGGACGTGAGACGGAAAGCCGACAGGCTTTTGAGCGACGACGTCAGCAGATCCTGTCGGGCAATGCGACGGGGACGAATGCGGCGCTGCTCGGCGCGCTGCGCGATCTTGATGGCGTGGTGGATGCATGGGTAACGGATAACCCGACAGATGAGCCGATGCGTTTCGGCGCGCTGACATTGCCACCTCATAACCTTTTCATCTGCGTGGCGGGTGGGGAGTCATCGGCGATCGGTCAGGTGATCCTGAAGAAAAAACCTCCCTGTTGCGCGACATATGGGCTTGAAACCGTGACGGTCACGGATGGCAATGCAGCCTATAAGACGCGACATCCGCAATATGAATTTCACTTCAGCCGTCCTGACGATGTGGCCATTCATATTGATGTCACCTTGCTGCAAAATGACCGCATCCCCGCCGATGCGCTGGACCAGATCCGTCACGCCGTCCTCCAGGCCGCGCAAAGTGCGGATGGCCGCGCGAAATTGCGGATGGGGAGTGAGATACTGGCCAGCCAGTTCAATGCGTCCCTGGCGGCTCTGGGGGACTGGGTGCAGATTCTTGGTGTCAGGCTGGGTTCAAGCGACGGGAAGACCGTCATCCCGACGGAAAGAACTTTCCTGACGATGGAAGTCTATCAGCTTCCTTATATTCAGGAGGAATTCATTACCCTGTCCCTCAAGGACAGTCACGATGCGTGATGTGTCTGAGACCATCCTGGCGCAATATGCGGCATCCCCGCGCCTGCGTATGATTCTTGATGGGTTTAATCAGAGCATCGACCCGCAAAATATCATCGATCAATGGTATCAGCGCGTCTTTTCGCTGGAGACGGCGTCCGGCTGGGGGCTGGATGTGTGGGGCAGAATTGTCGGGATCGCACGCGTCATCCCCGTCGCAAAAACAGAGTATCTGGGTTTTGAGGAGGCTGATGATCGCTCCGGCACGGCGCGGCCGATGAATGATGGCGTTTTCTATCGCGGCACCGCGGTGACATCGGGCTTCGCCCTGACAGATGATGCCTATCGCCAACTGATCATGGCGAAGGCGGCGGCTAATCTCTGCAGCGGCAGCATCGCCGATATCAACGCTATTCTCATGACTCTCTTCGGCGCGTACGGGGATATCTGGGTCGAAGAGACATCCGCCACAACCATGACGATCTGCTATAGCTGGGATCTCACCCCCGCCCAAAGCACGATTATCGTGACCTCTAAAGCCCTGCCGCGCCCCAGCGGGCTGCGCCTGACCTACCGGTATGTCGCCCCGTAAAGCGCCGTCCTGCACGCGTGAGGCTTTTCACCTTTTGCAAGGAGGAACCGTCCGATGAAGCTGGCAGATTTCCAGGCGCTCTTCATGCGCGTCTTTGCGTCCGAGGCGGAAGCCGGGACGGTCACGTATCCGCTTCCGCAGGACAAGCCATCCGCCGGGCGCGTGGGCGTCCGGCAGGGCTTCCCGCTGGAGACTATGACGCCCATCGCGGCTGGTGGCCTGCCGCCCCATGGCGCGGACCTTAATGGCATTCTGCGCATGTTGTCGTCTTCCTGCCAGAGGGGGGAGGCGGGCGTTATCCTGCCTTTCTCGTCCGATTTTGCCGCATCGATCGGTGGCTATCCAAAAAATGCGCTCGTCACTTACGGGCCGGAAAGTCTCTTTTACCTGTCGCTGTCGGACGAGAATCAATCCGTGCCGGGCACGCCTGGCGCACAATGGCGCGGTTTGCTGGAAGATGTCATTACCACCCCGTCTTCAGCGGCGGCAGACGTCAAAATCCGCTTCATGGTGATGCAGCCGGCGACAGGTGATGTTGCGGAGATTTTGAGGGCCGTCACCCTGTCCGGCAGCGCGACCGACATGCCAAGCCTGGCCTATCTGGAGGCACGCCTGACGGATGTCGTTCGAAGCACGCTTTCCAGCGAGCAGGAAAGATTGGTCCGACTCATCCGTGCCAACAGTGTTTCAGACGCGCGCGGCAGTTTTGTCGTGGTGATTGATCAGGATGGCAGGCAACTGACACTTCCCTCCCTGGCGCTGGCGCAGAATCTCGCTGAAACCGCCGCCGCCGCGGCAACCGCCGATTGCGTTCGCTCACATCCGGATGCTGATGCGGCACAGGGAATTACGGCCCTTTCAGGGTTTGAAAATGCTGACGGGAAAGGCCCGCTTGTCACCGCGGACGGTAAAAAGGGAACAGATTTCCGCCTTCCTTCCGTCCCTTATGTCCTGCAGATGATTTTGGAGGGTGCGGGCCTGAGAGTCCGCCGCGAGAACCCCGGATATAGCATGCTGCCGGGCGGCGTGATGCTGCAATGGGGCTTCTACAAGACAGATAATATGAGGGGCATGGCCAACGTCGAATTCCCCACAAATTTTCCCGCCACCTGTGCGGCCGTGATTTTATGTGAGTCCGCGGCGCAGGGCACATGGTTCAACGCCACGCCCACCGTCCATGGCGTGTTTGAAGGTTGGACATCCACCGGCTTCATCGCAGTCACCCGCCTTTTCTCTGCGGCCGGGCAGAATGTGCCGCATGAGGCTTCCGGCTCATATCTTGCGATCGGATTTTGACGATGACGAACGATATTTACTGGTCGCCCACCATGAAGGGGTTTTACCCCTCAGAACTGAGGCCGGTTTATGAGCGGAACGGGAGCTGGCCGGATGATGCACGCCCTGTCCCGGACCATGTTTTTCGTGCTTTCAGTGGCGCGCCGCCAAAGCCCGGCCTGCGGCGGGGCTGTGGTGCGGACCTCATGCCCATATGGGAGGATGACGGGATGGGTCTGTCCGAAAGGGAGGCGCGCGTCATCATGGCGCAGAGGCGCCTTTTCCAGGCGCGTGAGACCGTCCTCAACCAATTTGTCCTGATGGGAAAATCCGTGCCGCCAGATTGGGCCGATTATCTCAGAATTCTGACAGAAATCAGTGCGGGCCGGGACGCGGTCACGGCGTTGCCCAACGTGCCAGTTGGATGATTTCAGGCACGCGTCGTTATCTGGCGCGAAGCCGCATTGTACCGGAGGGCTCGACGAAAAAAATTGCAAGTTGCGGCGCAGGCGCAGGGATAAACCCGCCGCGTCATGTCAAGAAATTTTAGGCTGAAAATGATTTGGGAGGATCGGTGGCATCCGATGGCCCAGTAGATCCGAGATATATAAAAAATGACGGAAAAAGAAACCCCGACGAGTTACATCCAGCGACCGGAATTTGAAGTGCTGCGACAGGAGGTGCGATCCATCGAAAAAAATCTGACGCGTCTTGACGTGCTGGTGCAACAACTTTTCGTGCAGGGGCAGGAGCAGAATGGTCGACTGGTGGAAATCTCGGAAATGCTGCAAAGACAGGAAGATGCGCGCGACTCGCGGGACCGCGCCATGCGTAAAATGATCTGGGCGGCCAACACGCTTGGCCCGAAAGCTGTCGCGCTGGGCGCCCTTCTCGTCTCGCTTCTTTACGAATGGTCGAAGCGTCGATGAACTGCCGGAGATAGGCACGGGATGCAGATTGGTTTAAAAAAGCCGTAATGAATGAAGGCCGCCTTAAACGGGGCCGTTCTGAATAAAAACGCGGTGCAGAATGGACGAAGCGCGCTCGGCTTTTCTTTCCCGACTGAAATTGCGGCATCTGCGCCTGCTGGTGGCCTTGTCCGAGACACGCAGCCTGCGGCGCGCGAGTGAATATATGGCCATGACGCAGCCTTCGTGCTCCGTCCTTTTATCGGAGCTGGAGGCCCTCGCGGGCGCGCCTCTCTGCACTCGCCATGCGCGGGGCCTGCAACTGAACGCGCTCGGACAGATCGCCGCCCAGACGGCGCGAAGCATGTTGCATGAGGCCCGCAAATTGCAGGAGGAATTCTCCCAATATGCAACGGGTGTTATGGGGTCGGTCCATCTGGGCGCCATTGTTGCCAGTATTGGCGATGTGGTGGCGCCGTCCATGCGGGCGCTGACAGCGTCTCATCCGCGCATCACGACGCATCTCGTGACGGATACGAGTGATCGCCTTCTGCAACAGCTCCATGCAGGTGACCTCGATATTGTGATCGGGCGGCAGATTGAGGCGGTGATCGACCCCACGCTCGATTGTGCCGGTCCAAGGTCTGAGCCGCTTGCGGTTATTGCGCGGCGCGGCCACCCGATGGCCCGCAAGCGGGCTCTGACATTGCACGACCTTGCCGGGCTGCAATGGGTGCTGCAGACGGCGCCAAGCCCGATGCGACGCGCCATTGACACGATGTTTATCGCCAGTGGCGTCTCAATCCCGCGCTGTAAAATTGAGACGGCGTCAACTTACGCAACACTCAAAATTGTCGAAAGCTCGGAAATGTGCGCGATCGTGCCGAAATCCGTTGCACAAAGCTTTTCCAACTGGCCAGGAATCACATCACTTGATATCAGTTTACCGGATTTATTAGGGAATTATCACGTCATCACGATAAAGAACCGGACTTTAAGCCCCGCGGCGACATTGGTCCGCGCCCATTTATCCGAAGCAGTGATCGCATAATCAGATCACTTCATTCGAAAATTTGAGGTAGTCGTCACATTTAACGCTCAATAAACTCAATTTCATAAACAGAATATAACATATAAATGTTGGGAATGAGCGATGCATATTCTTGTCACCGGTGCTGCGGGGATGATCGGGCGCAAACTTATTGAGAGCTTTGCCCGCCAGCCGCAAATCGCGACCCATCCCATCACGCAGCTGACGCTGGCAGATGTCGTGCCGCCCCGCACATTGCCCTCTTTTGCCGGGCAATCCCGCATTGTCACAGGTGACATCGCGGATGTGAAAGTGATCCATGACCTTGTCGCGCCGCGCCCGGATGTGATTTTCCATCTCGCCGCTGTGGTTTCAGGTGAGGCGGAGCGCGATTTTGAAAAAGGTTACCATGTCAATCTCGCAGGCACGCAGGCTTTATTTGAAGCGATCCGCCTCAACAGGACGCGGCATAACTGGGTGCCGCGCGTGGTTTATGCCTCATCCAATGCGGTTTTCGGCGGTGATTTTCCGGATATCATACCAGATGATTTTCACCTGACACCGCAGACAAGTTACGGCGTGCAGAAAGCCATTGGTGAGCTGCTTTTGCAGGATTACAGCCGCAAGGGTTTCTTCGACGGGGTCGGCATCCGCCTGCCCACGATTTCCGTGCGACCGGGCCGGCCCAATGCCGCCGCATCCGGTTTCTTCTCCAGCATTATCCGGGAGCCGCTTGTCGGGCAGGAGGCGATCCTGCCTGTCAGTGATGAAACGCGACATTGGATGACGAGTCCACGCGCTGCCGTCGGGTTTCTGCGCCACGCGGCGACGCTGGATACGTCATTACTGGCGGGCGACCCCAATCTGAGCATGCCAGCCCTCTCCATTACGGTCGGGGAGCAGATTGCGGCTTTGAAGCGCGTCGCAGGTGAGAAAGCGGTAAAACTGATCCGGCGTGTGCCGGATGCGGACATTGAAAAGATTGTCCTGGGCTGGGCAAGGGGCTTCGACCCGAAGCGGGCCATCGCACTCGGTTTCACGTCGGAAAAATCCTATGACGAGATTATCCGCGCCCATATTGAGGATGAACTTGGCGGAGAGATCCGGCTGTGAGCGCGCCGGAAAATCGCCCTGAAGACGGGTTGCCGCCCGCAGCATCCCGCGCGGTGGTCAAGGCGCGGCGGCGCATCGTGCCTTTCCTGCTACTGATGTATATGGTCGCGTTTCTTGATCGGACAAATGTCGGCATCGCGAAACAGGCGCTCAATGTCGATCTTGGTATTTCCGACGCTGTCTTTGCTTTGGGCGCGGGGATATTTTTTGTCGGTTATGCTTTGTTCGAGATCCCGAGCAACCTGATCCTTTATCGGGTTGGCGCGCAGCGTTGGATGACGCGCATCATGGTGACGTGGGGGCTGATTTCCGCCGGAATGGCCTTTGTTGTCGGCCCGACCTCCTTCTGCGTCATGCGTCTTTTACTGGGCATCGCGGAGGCCGGGTTTTTCCCCGGCGTCATGCTGTACCTGACATTCTGGTTTCCGCAGCGGTCCCGCGCGAAGGTTTTGGGCCTGTTTTATATCGGTTACCCCATGGCCATGGTGGCGGGTAACCCTCTTTCCGGCCTGCTCTTCCATCTTTCCGGCCTTTGGGGTTTTGCCGGGTGGCAATGGATGTTTGTTGTCGAGGGGCTGCTGGCCGTGCTGATGGGCATCGCCACCTTCATCATCCTGCCGAATGGACCGAAAGTCGTGTCATGGCTGACGGAAGGGGAACGCGCCGCGCTGGATAAAATCCTGACGGAGGAGGCCCGGGAAATTGAAGGGCCGCGCCATGAAGGGTTGTGGAAAGCTTTCACCAGCCCGTTGACCATCTGCCTCGTCGTCTTTTACGGGCTGATGCAGATCGGCAGTTATGGCGTCGTTTTCTACCTGCCGGAGCAGGTCTCGCGTATCCTGCATGAGGGGCAGGGCGTCTATGTCGGGCTTGTTTCAGCCATTCCGTGGCTCGCCGCTGCCTTTGCCGTCTGGCTGATGCCGCAGCCTGTGCAGAGGCGACTGGGCCTGCGCCCGGGCATCGTGCTGTGCCTGATCGGATTTTCCGGCGGGTTGGTGTTGTCAGCGATCCATGGCGTCGTCACGGGCATTGTCGGGCTCAGCCTGGCGGCCTCCTGCATTATGGTGCTGTCCGCCTTGTTCTGGATTTTGCCGCTTTCGATTTTCACCGGCAAGCGCGCGGCGGCTGTGGTGGCGCTGATCAACTCCATCGGTAATCTGGGCGGATTTTTCGCACCGAATATCCGTTCACTCGCCGATCGATTTTATGAAACGCCAAAGGCCGGTCTTTATGCCATTGCCATGATCAGTATCTTTGCTATTGCCCTCAGCATGGTGCTGCCACTGAAAAATCACGCAGCGCGCGGGAGGAAAGGGAAAGACGAAGCTCTCTCCGGTCAGCACGTCTTTTAATACGGGAAATCAGGCGGGACACCGTCATCTCACATCATTGGCTCATCTTGGGGCTGTCAAAAATGTGTTGTATCGCCAGGACGTTAAAAAGTCAGAGGAACGCATATGATGTTTGAACGAACGCGGCTGGATCAAGTCGAGTCGACGAGTCAGGAAACCGCGTCGGTTGAAAATCGGTTGAGTTTAAGCCGCCGCACGGTGCTTTTAGGCGGCCTGGCCGGACTGGCCACGATGGATTCCGCCCGCGCCGTCGCGCGGCGGATACCGGTCGCACCGCCCAGTGTCATCAGTAATCCGCCACGGCTCTGGGGTGCGGGTGCACCTTACGCCTTCACGCCTGACCCTGATATTCTGACGCTTGACCCCGCATTTAACGACGTTCTTTACGGCAATGCCGGGCTGGAGCTCGCCTGGCGCGCCACGCAACACCACCCTGCGCGCTGGCTGGAGGGACCAGCCTGGTGCACGGAAGGGCGCTTTCTGCTGCTGAGTGATGTCGTGGGTGGCGTGCAATATCGTTATGCCCATGATGCGCATAATATCACGGTGTTCCGAAAAGAAAGTTACCACTCCAACGGAAACAGTTTTGACCGTGAAGGGCGCCTTCTGACCTGTGAGCACGGCCTCCGACGCGTGATCAGGTGGGAGCATGATGGAAGCTGCACGGTCATCGCAAAGGAATATCAGGGCGGGGAGCTCAATTCGCCCAATGATATCGTCGTGGCGGCGGATGGCGGCATCTGGTTTACCGATCCACCTTATGGTGATCGCTTGCTTGAGGGCCATCCCGATGCACCAATAGGCAATGGCGCGCCCGCATCCCGCCTCAAATGGAATCTCGATGCGGAAGTGATGACGGAAATCGGGGGGCGCGCGCATCGGGAGGCACATGTCTTCCATGTTGATCCGCACACGCTCGAAATTACCGCTGTGCTGTCCGCTGCGGAGTTGGCAGGCCCGAACGGGCTGTGCTTCTCCCCCGATGGGCGCGTGCTTTACATCGCTTCAAGCGAAATCGACACGTCCAGGTCAGGGGGTGGCCATTATAATCTCTATGCTTTCGACGTTGAGGGGAAAACCCTGCGCAATAAGCGCGTCTTTGCACATACAAATGTCGCGCAGCACAAATTGATGCCTGACGGCATCAAGGCGGATGTCAGCGGCAATATCTGGGTTGGCGTTTCCGGTTCCTTGGGTTTCGGGGGCGTGCTGGTCTATGATCCCTCAGGCAAATTGATCGGGCGTCTCAGACTTCCACGCAGCGTTTCGAATTTGACCTTCGGCGGAACGCAGCGCAATTGCCTGTTCATGTGCGCGAAGGACGCTATTTTCACTCTTGATGTCGCAACACAGGGAGCTGGCTACGCATGAAAAAGCTGTTCGTCCTCACCCTCACTCTCGCGGGGTTCTCCGTCGCGGCGCAGGCCGCGCCGACGCAACTTGAGGTGGTCAAAAAATTCCCGCCTGATTTCAACATGATCGGCGTGGGTGTCAGCCATAATGGGACGGTATTTGCCTCCGCCCCGGCGACCATAAAGCGTTACAGCGCCAGTGTCGTGCGCGTCGATGCCATGACCGGCGCCCTCATCCCCTTCCCGAATGCGGGATGGAACAGATTTGACGCTGACCCGGGTGATCGGCCCGTCTGGGTGTCCGTACCGGCTTTGTGGGTAGATGATGAAAATCACCTCTGGGTGCTCGACTCTTCTCTTCCCTCTGTTGATCAGAAAAAACTGCCACCCAAACTTGTGGAATTTGACCCCGCCTCCGGCAGGGTGCTGCGGACTTACCTTTTCAATCACGACATATTGCCGACAGACAGTCTCAATGATGTGCGCGTCGATACGAAAACCCGCACCGCCTATATCACCAATGAGTGGGATCGCGGCGGGCTGGTCGTGCTGAATCTGGATACGGGCGCTTATCGCCTTGTCCTGGCCAATACGCGCTCCGGCGTTGCGGATGAGCGGCAGCATCTTCATATTTACGGCCAGTTGGCGCGCAAGAAAGATGGTGGCCTCCCGGTTACGCAGGATGATGGTATCGCGCTTTCTGCTGATCGCAACTGGGTCTATTACCGTCCTTTGACCGACCATCATTATTACCGTATCCCCGCTGCCGCCCTGCGCGACACAAGCCTGACGGATAAGCAGCTTGATGCGAAGGTCCAATATCTTGGTCAGTCGGTGATGAGTGGCGGTATCGAGATGGACTCATGCGACCGCATCTGGGCGGGGGATATTGAGCATCACCGGCTCTATATGCTCACTTTGTCGAAAGATCAGAAAAGACTGATCCCGCACAAGATTTACGATAACCCGAAAGTGATGGACTGGGCCGATGGCTTCGCTATCGCGAATGGCTATCTTTACATCTCGGATTCACGCCTTGATGAATTGGCCTTCCGCAACAGCCGGCCCATTTCCGGTCCAACGACGATTTTCCGCATGAAGCTTCCTGCCTGCCAGATGAAGAAGTAACGCGCTTAACGGCTTATCGCGTCGGGGCGTCTCTCCGGCGCGCTGGATGCACAATGTGCAACCTTCGCCCGGTTGATGGTGGGAGTGACGCGATGCGTCAATTGTCATGATTTCAGATCAGGCTGGTTCAAGACGTTACAAAAAAGCTGATTACTGGACGGCGATGTGGGCGGGGTTCGTTGGGGGCAATATCGCCAGCTTCGTTAAATGGGGCAGCGAGATCCCTTTGCCGCCGAGAACCCCTGATCGCGTGAGCCCGCCAGCTAAGATGTTGCGGGATTGCGGTGTACCCGTGGATGACCTCGTCTATTTCTACGCCCAGCATGTCGTAAATCTTGGCGTGCTCCTCGTGCATCATGCCTTCTCTGTCATTTTCGCCATGGCCTATTGCCTTGGCTGTCTGCGCTTTCCCCGCTTCTCTCTGTGGCAGGGCGCGGCATTCGGTCTTGTGGTGACGGTCGGGTTCCATGGCATCGTCCTTCCCCTGGGGCGCTGGGCGCCGCCTTTATGGCAATTGCCATTCTCGGAAATCTTTTCTGAGAGTTTAGGCCATATTTTATGGGCCTGGGTGATAGAGGTGTTTCGACGTTACGCCTTTATGTCACGTCGTGTGCATTATGCCGAGCCGATCAACAGTGAGGGTCAGGTCATCCGGCATTTATTTCGTGAGCGTCCATTGCATTCCTGAAACGACATGCGCCGTGCGGGCGTCCCGGGATGCAGAGGCACCTGGCCTGATTTGTTCATCGGCCAATCTATGCGTCGCCCGTCGCCCGTCGCCATTTACCTGCGCGCGCGTTCAAAACCTCACGTGAGAATTTCAAGTAATATCTGTTCGGTCACGTTCGACCAAGCGGCGCTCTACGCCCTCCTATCGAGAAGGAAAGTCAGAAACGTGACCCGGGCGCGATGTGCCAGAAGTTTGCGGTCTCATCGCGTCAATCTGTTCCGTCCATGTCGTTTCCCCGCCCTGTATGGCGGCGCGATAGGTGCCTTTGATGGCGGCCTCATGGCCCCCGTTTTTTCAGGCGCTTCGGACGGGCGCGTCAGCGCTCAAACGCGCTGAACATAACCCGCAAACCGGACGCTCCGTCCTGATCATAAATTTAAGAGATGCACCGCCCTCCGGGGCGGTTTTTTATTGGAGGTGTTTCATGAATCTCAATCCGCTCTGCACCGAGCTTGTCAAAACCCTGCCGGAAAATTGGGCCGTTTACGCGCCCTTCGTCATCCTCATGCTTTCGGGGCTTTGCAATATTCTCGCTGTAGGGCTCAAGCCACCAACCTGGGGAAGTAAAAATTACACGGTCCGCAAAATCTATTATCTCCTGGTCACATGGGGCGCACTTAATCTCGGCCGTGCGTCAAATCGTCTGCAATGTGAACGCACGGGCCTTATGGTGAAACGCGACGATGCGGAAGCCGCTTCCAGTCTCCTGACCAAAGCGGGTTTCGATGTTCTGAAGCGCGACAATGACTCACAGAAAAACAAAAATTCAGGAACAACTGATGAAAAACATGTTTAGCCGTCGGGAGGCCCTGCGACTTTCTGCCGCCGCCGCCATCTTGGGGGCCTTGCCGGCTTGCACCGTCATTAACGGCAAAAACACAACAACCCTCGTCCTCAATGTTGCGAAGATCCGCGCCTACGCGCAGGCAGGTCTCAATGCCGCTTCAACGATCCTGTCGATACCCCCGGTCTCAGCGGCGCTGGGTGCGGGTGTCGCGGCGGCGATCTCAGTGGCAAGTGAAGGCGTCTCCGCAGCATTAAGCGCTTTTGAGTCGGAGGCCGGGGACCAGGTGACGATCGTCTATAATTCCGACAGCCTGAAATCGAAAGTCGATGCTCTGCTGACGGCGTTGGAAAATCTTTCACAAAGTCTCGCAAAAGCGCTGGCTTCTGTCTCGACGGAGCTGGATGAAAAGACGCGCGCCGACGTCACCACAGCTTTGGATGCGCTGAGCACGATTGTTGCCATCTTCCAAGCGCTCCTCAGCGGCACGATCGCTGTCGGCGCCCCCTATGGTCGCGCGCGTGGTCTGCCAATGACGGAGGCACAGGCACTCGCCGCACTTCATGTCACGGCGTGATGTGTCCATTGGCAGGTTCCCGCTGGGCTGAAAGACGCATCAAGGCGTGACTGACTGGAAAGGTCGCATTCTGGGGTAACAGGCTGTGACGGTGCCTGTAATCAGGCAGGCTCGGACAGGGCGCTCACCCGGCCTGAGACCGCATCGCGCATCGGCGCGACATTTTCAAACGAACAATAAGATCTCAAGGAGACATTTAAATGACCTATAAGCTCGGCAAGCGCCCCGCGAAGCGTGACCCGCGAACGTATCGCCTCACACCGGCCCTTGCCGCCCACTGGCCCACCGTGCCGGAGGAACAGGATTGGTCCGACAAGGTCGATTATCAGATGTGGGGCAATGACAAATGCGGCTGTTGCGGCCTGGCGTCCCAGGCGGGGTTAGTTGCAACCTGGACGAAAAACGCGCAGTCCCAAGTCCTGCTTTCCACCGATCAGGTGATCGCCAATTACGCGGACGTGTCCGGCTATGATCCGATGACGGGGGTTGGTGATGACGGCGTCATTCTTCTCGACCTGCTGAAAATCTGGCGCAAAAATGGCTTCCGGCGCCCCGGCCCGGACAAGGATCTCCTGACTGCTTTTGGCTATGTTGAGCGTAAGGATGTCATGTCCGTCAAACGCTGCATCGCCTTTCTGGGTGGGGTTATCGGCGGTGTGCAAATGGTGCAGGGCTTTATGGAGCTTGAGCCAGGGGCCACATGGGATCTCGACAAGGTTTCAAACCACAGGCCCGTTGGCGGCCATGCCATTGCCGTGACGGGTTACAATAAAGACGGGCTCTTTTTTGCCTCCTGGGGCGCGCGAAGCTTCATGCCCTGGGCGACGTGGGAATATATCTCCGACGAGAGTTACGGCCTGCTGAGCCGCCAAAACTGGCTGGGCGATAATGGCAAATCGCCGAAGAACCAGACATTCGATGCTCTGCTCAGTGAGATCAGCTCACTCTAACCTCTCCCCCCGATCGGTGGCTGGCAGCTCACGGCTGCCGGTCGGGACACCACCCCTCTGAAAACCAAGTCGAGCGCTGCACGGTCCGCCCCTTGCTTTGCCATTGTGACGCGCGAAAAATCGCTGGAAGAATAATCATGGTCAAAAATCATGTCACAAAAACGATACAGCCTGCACCCGTCCCGCGTCAGGCGCAGCGGGGCCCTGCCCGTCATCGTGCTGCGCGCGCTTCCAGCTTAAGTGGCGGATTATCGGTCGATAAGCTGGCCACCCTGCTGGGCCTGCCAGGCCGTATCGCGGCGCATGAAAGATTGACGGAATGCGGGTTTCAAATCCGGCTTTATGACCGCGACGGGAATGCGCAATATTGCCCGACAGAGGCAGCGGAAAAACATCTTGCCGTCGCGTCGGGGAACGCTGCTTCACGGGCTGATGGCATAAGATGTTGCACTGGTCCGGAGCCGGAAACGTCATGGCGCGCAACGATTGTGCCATTGCTTGAAGCAAGTCATGCTGACAGGCATGCGCACTCTTTTCCTCCTCGTCGGGAGAGGATCTTGTAAACGCGGCGCGTGCAGGGTGGGAGACGCCGCCCGACCGGGCAGCCATGGCCAGCTCTGTTATGAAAGTCCTGCACGCGATCGATTATCTGCAAGATCCAGGCGGTAAAACGCTCGCCGATGTTCAGCAACGTCTTCTGGACGCCGCAAAGACGCTCGGCACGCTTTGGGCTGAGACGGAAAAGACGCGTATCAACAACCCGCCAGATCGATAAATGTCAATTTCAAGTGCGGGAGAGGCACAGAGTGACGCGCGACATTGAGGAGGGGGAGCAGGGCTGAGGATGGGCTCAGCCCGTCACGCATTCGTGAAAAACTGGTGCCGACACTCGGAATTGAACCGAGGACCTACTGATTACGAATCAGTTGCTCTACCCCTGAGCTATGTCGGCCTGTTGGCGGAGCTATAGCGAAGCTTTGCAGAAATCGCAACAGCCTATAGGGTGGGTGCGTTAGCGCTGGTGTGCCTGAAAAGACTTGATGATGCGATCTTCCTTCCTGAAACGTCTTCATAAAAAAATGATGGTCCGCGTCAAACGTTTTGACGATCGGGTTTACAGCCTTTTAAGTCGTTTCGGACGGGGGCGGCACGGGCAGGCAATTTTGCAGGTGGCGCAACATCATTTCGGCGCTGAGCGGGTCAACCGATTTGGCCGATTTCTCCATGCATGTCTGACGCCAGCCCATTTGCGGCATGACCCTGCAGGCGCGCTGAGATCCATGTCCGTTGTGCAGGGTTTGCATGAATGCCCGACTTGCGGGCTGTTCCAGACATTGCTGGAGGTGGCGCCGGGCCAGGTCGCCTATTGTCGACGCTGCGATGAGGCCCTCGTGCGCCGGCGCAGAACTTCGCCCCTCGCGACGCCGATTGCTTTCTGCATGACGTCCTTCGCGCTTTACATCGCGCTTCTCTGCTCAAATCTGATGACGCTTGATGCAAAAGGGCGCGTCAACACAATTTCCATCCTGACGGGCGTCTATCAGCTTGCCAAGCAGGGCTATGGTGAGATTGGCGCCATCGTTGCCATGACGACCTTCATCATGCCCGGCATTGTCATCGTCCTCATGGGCATCGTGCTTTACGGGGCCAGCCGCGCAGCGGGTACGGATTGGACGGCCCACATTCTTAAATGGTATCGCCGCCTGCGGGAATGGGCGATGATTGAAGTCTATATTCTCGGCGTGTTCGTGGCCTATACCAAACTTGTCGATCTGGCTCTGGTTGATCTCCAGCCAGGCGTTTTTCTCGTCGCGGCCATCATGATCACCATGGCCACAACTGATTCGACGCTGGATACGGAGCGCGTCTGGGACGCCCAGAAAATGGGGATGAATGACCAGGCATTCCGCACGGAATCGGGCTTTTTACGATGTGTTGATGTCACAACCGATCCCATTCCACCGCATGACCAGATGGCGTCATGCCTCACATGTGGCCTGGTCATCGCGTCGTCCGAGCCCGTTGCGCCGACACATGCTTTCGGGCGGTGCCCCCGATGCGCCGCGTTTATCTCAAGACGAAAAGCCAATGCGCTGAGCAATGCCACGTCACTCCTCGTCGCGGGGGTGCTCGCTTATATCCCGGCAAATCTCTTCCCCGTCATGACATTCATGAAAGTGGGGCAGCGGGACACGAGCACCATTATTCATGGTGCGATTGAGCTATGGCAATCAAATCTCGTACCGCTCTCACTCCTCGTTATTTTTGCGAGTATCTGCGTGCCCGTGCTTAAAATCGTCGGGCTCGGGACAATGGTGTTCAGCGCGGCAACGGGGCGTCGGCGGCATCTCAAAGGGTTGACGAAACTTTACCGGGTGATTGACTTCATCGGCAGATGGTCCATGATCGACGTGTTTATGATCTCGATCCTTGTCGCAGTCGTGCGCTTTGGTTTTCTTGCCAATGTCCGTGCTGAGCCGGGCGTTGTCTTCTTCACCTTTGTCGTGATTGCGACAATCTTCGCCGTGCACAGCTTCGATATTCGCTGTCTCTGGGATGGTGCGGGCAGGAATGGTGCTGAACTTGCCAGGAACGTACGCGTCAGGCGGGCGTATCCTTTTTTCAGCTTCCGGCGTAACCGTGCGCTCATGAAGGGAGCCCGGCGCGTCAAAGCGGCGGCACAGGCCGGAGATCTGGAGTCGGAGAAAGCGTGAGCGATCGAAATGTACCCGCCCATCATCGGGCGAATCACTCTAAAGGACATGACGAGCATCATGGTGAGGAGGATGGTCATCACGATGATCATGCAAAGCGCCAGGCCGGTGAGCATCATGGCCAGGCTGGCGTCAGGCCAACACGTTTTTCGATCATCTGGCTCCTTCCCATTCTTGCTGTTCTCATTGCGGGTTACCTTATTTTCCGCAGTCTGTCTGATCGTGGACCGGATATCACCCTGACATTCGATACAGCTGAAGGGCTGACGGCGGGACAGACGCAGGTCAAGAACAAAGCCGTCTCGCTTGGCACAGTACAGAAAATCGAGCTTTCAGAGGATATGCATCGTGTCGTCGTGCATATTCGCATGAAGTCGAGCACCGAACATATCCTGACGGAAAAGACGCGATTCTGGGTTGTGCGGCCGCGTATCAACGGGGCGAGTGTCACGGGGCTTGAGACGCTGCTTTCAGGGGCCTACATCGCGATCGACCCAGGCCCACCCGGGGGCCACCCGCAGAAAAATTTTGTCGGGCTTGAAAGCGCGCCGGGTGTGCGTTCCGACCAGCCTGGATCGACCTTTGTGCTCTTCACCCCGACATTAGGCTCCATCGGTGAGGGGGCGCCGGTGTTTTTCCGGGATAAGGTGGTGGGAGAAATTCTGGGCTATACCATGCCACCGGGTGGGGAAGGGCCGATCCTGCTTCAGGCTTTCATCCGATCCCCCTACGACCATTATCTCCATCGTGATTCCCGCTTCTGGAATGTTTCAGGCGTGCAGGTCGGTCTGGGTGCGGGCGGGCTGAAAGTGCAACTGACCTCATTTCAGGCGCTGCTTTCCGGCGGTGTTGCTTTCGGGCTGCCACCCGGCGCGCATGATGCGAAAGGCGATTTCGCACCCCCGAATTCCGTCTTCAAGCTTTACCGGAGTGAGCAGGACGCGAAAAACGCCAACAGCTATCATAAGCTGAAAGTTATCACTTACCTCGATAACTCGGTCAAAGGCCTCTCCAAAGGTGCCGATGTAACAATGTTCGGGATCAATGTCGGGACTGTCCTTGATGTGGCCCTGAAGGTCGACCCGGAGACGGCTAAGGCGCAGGTGCGCGTGACGTTGCAATTGGAGCTGGAGAGGCTTCTGCCGGGTGACCGACATGCGGAGACGAACAAGAATGAAGTGCTCTCCGCTTTGATCGCGCATGGGATGCGCGCTTCGATGACGACGGTCAGTTTCCTGACGGGTGAGTCGGCAATTGCGT
The DNA here is from genome assembly GCF_025736875.1 of Candidatus Kirkpatrickella diaphorinae. Taxonomy (GTDB): domain Bacteria; phylum Pseudomonadota; class Alphaproteobacteria; order Acetobacterales; family Acetobacteraceae; genus Sorlinia; species Sorlinia diaphorinae. The sequence goes on along the minus strand of NZ_CP107052.1, from coordinate 1,514,226 downwards.
TGACTTTCGTGAAAAAAGGCAAACCCGAGACGATTGATTATGAGGATGATATACCCATCGTGCCGAGCATCTCGGGCGGGTTTGACGGTATCCTGGCGTCCGTCTCCACCATTATGGACAAGATTGCCGCCATGCCGTTGACGCAGTTGGGTGACCATGCAAACGACCTCGTCACCCATGCTGATGAGCGCATCAATAGTGCGGAAGTCAAGCAATCCCTTGTTTCATTGCGCGACTCTCTGCGACATCTCTCCAGCTTGAGCCGTCAGATGGATCAAGGTGTTAAACCGCTGATGAAGCGATTGCCGGAGATGAGCCGTCAGCTTGACCTGACCCTGAAAAATGCGCGACAGCTTATGGCGACTTATGGTGGCGACGCTGATTTCAAGCGGGATCTGCAAAGCATGATCATCCAGTTGACGCAATCGGCGCGTTCCATACGTTTCCTGACAACGTATCTCAATAACCATCCTTCGGCCCTGATCACGGGGAGGCACTGAACCATGTCGCGACCCAACTCCTCCTCCCTCTTCAGAAGGCGAACCCGACAATATCTGATGGGGGTTGCGGGTATAACGGCGTTACTCGCCGCCAGTGGCTGCGGGCGGGACCCGACCCTCTATACCATCGTTGCTGTGCCGGGGCCGGTCACGTCCGTGCCTGCCTCCCGCATGTCAGGTGTCTGGCCGAAAGTTGTTGAAGTGCGGACACCAGTCGTCTCGACCATGCTGGACCGAGATGAGATTGTGCGGCAAAGCCGGGATTATAAGTTGCGGCTTGCTAAAGGGGATGCCTGGGCGCAGCCCTTGGGCGAGACGATTGGGCAGGCCCTGACGCTGGATATTGCGCAGCGTCTGCCGGGGATCACTGTTTTTGCGCAGAATGACGCTGTTGACACGCACCCTCAAGCCTATGTCGAATTAACCGTGACGGCGTTCAACCAGAATCAGCAAAGTGAGGCGGTGATTCAGGGGAGTTTGGCTGTTCATCCGGCGGAGGAGGGGCCTGGCCCGGTTCAGACAACGCCATTTTATGAGACGATGAAGCTACCTTCAAACGGGTCAGCGCAACTCGTTTATGCGTTGAGCCAGCTTTTATCTCACATTGCCGATAAGGCAGTCGCGCAGATCCGGACCTGCCCGGTTCCGAAAACCGACTAGGTGACGCGCGCGATGACCCCCGCCGGATAGCGAGGGTTATCCTTTATATCGTCTTAAAGCTTCTCGACCTGATTATATTCAAGATCAACCGGTGTGGAACGTCCGAAGATGAGGACGCTGACTTTGAGACGCGCGCGCTCCTCATCCACTTCCTCAATGACACCATTGAAAGAGGTGAAGGGACCGTCAGCGACGCGGATCTGCTCACCCACTTCAAAGCGCATGGCGGAGCGGGGACGCTCCAGCCCTTCCTGCGCCTGTTTGATGATGCGCTCGGCCTCGGCATCCGTCATGGGTGACGGTTTGGTGCGTGACCCCAGAAAGCCCGTGACTTTCGGCGTGTCCTTGACAAGGTGCCACGCATCGTCGGAGAGCTCCATTTTGACGAGCACATAACCGGGGAAAAATTTCCGCTCCGCATTAACCTTACGGCCGCGACGCACTTCCGTCACATCTTCAGAGGGGACAAGCACTTCCTCAAACTGGTCAGCAAGCCCCTTCTGGACGGCTTGTTCCTTGATGTGGGACGCGACTTTTTTCTCAAAGCCGGAATAAACGTGCACAACATACCAGCGCTTAGCCATGGCCTTAACTTAGCCTCCAAAGCCCAAAATTTCGCGCACGCCCAAACCAATCAGCTGGTCGACAACGAAAAAGAATATAGACGTCAACGCGGCCATCGCCAGAACAGCGATTGAGGTGATGACCGTGACACGGCGCGTGGGCCAGGTGATTTTGCCCCCTTCCGCACGGACGTCCTTAAGAAATTGCATCAGCTTGAAGCGCGCAGCCGGTTTGGCCGCCGACTTTCCCCCCTCGCGGCCGGATGCGGCAGCAGGCTTGCTTTTATTTTGCTGCGACGTCTTCGCGCCGCGTTGGGGAGTTGAGACCGACACCGTCATCCTCTGCTGCGAAACTTTTGATTATGGCTATATGGCAGATCGCGCCACAAACGCCAAGCAAGAAACTGTGCCTGGCAGGGGCGGAGGGTCTCGAACCCGCAACCTCCGGTTTTGGAGACCGGCGCTCTAGCCAATTGAGCTACACCCCTAAAGGATCACATTCCATCCCCGGAGCCGCATCGTAAAATGCAGCCCGATGACAGGAAGTCCTCGGAGCGGTAATGCGTTTACGGGCGGGATAAGTCAAGAGGGTTTTATCGCGATTATGCCCTCACAAGCCCTTGCATCAACGTGATGGGAGCGGTATGGGAGGCTTAGGAAGCGACTTTCGGCGCGGGCGTAGCATAGTGGTAATGCAGTAGCCTTCCAAGCTTCTGAGGAGGGTTCGATTCCCTTCGCCCGCTCCATATCTCCCGGGAAAATTTGTGAGGCAACGTCGGACGCCGTGAGGCTTCCGGGCGTGGGGTTTGAGCCTGACAAGGTTGTTGCCGGCATGTCAGGTTACCTCGTCAGAGAGAAGCGCAACGAAAACAGGCGGGGCCATAAGCGCCGCCTGTCACTTTAATCCACCCGTATCTATCGTATCTTGGTCGGGCCTGGCTCAATCCCCTTTTTCACATCGTCGCAAAATCTCATCGACTTCCCTCGCGAGGCGCTGTGTGTAGCGCTTCAACTCGTCGAAGGACGCGTTCGGGTCAACGTCATCAAAATCGATCGGCATGCGGGGTTTTTCGCTGTCTGCATGTGCTAGGGCGAGATGGTGGATAATCTCGTCTTCAAACGTTCGACGATTTTTATCGGCGGATTTACTAATCCATTTCCTGAGATCCAAGGGAATGGACAGTTGGGTTGAGGGATGTTTGTGCGTCATGGCAGGAAATTACGACGATTTTATGGATTTTTCAACGGTAATTAAGCGATTCGGAGACGGTTTCGCCGCTTAATGACACGACCAAAACTCAGTGCGACATAATTTTCAACGGTCAAACACATTATATAGCATAGTCATTACCAAAATATTACAACTATAAGCAGTAAAGCAACCGAAACGTCTATTTTTCGCACCTGCAGGTTGTATCCTCAACCTGGATACACATGCATGATAATCCGCAACAATAAATGCAGCACCTTGAGCCCGTGCGCGACGCCCGCTCAGAATCCAATGACGAAATTGGGTCGGTTCTCGTCATCAATCCATCTTGTCAGAGACGACATGGCATCAAACTGCCAGCAAAGATGTCTCCCGGATTTTTTCGATTATGTGGAAAGTTACCCCATTTATTAAACGCGATATCAGCCCACCCCCAACCAAAATCGCGCCGACGCGCGATACAATGTTCGCGCCAATCCTATGCTTCAGCGTAATCGCTCCTTAACGAATGATTTGAGTCAGGAAAGGTGAATCGACAGTCATCGGGCATCATTTACTTTGCGATGCGAACTTAATGAATTCTGAAGCGTAAGGGTCCTCGGCGCGTGCAACGAGATTGCACGCTCTTTTGTCTGGATCGACAACGTCGCCAGGCACGTTGGGAAGAGGCCGATGGGACTTTCAGTATTTAAAAACGACTTTTTTATTAAGTCTGTCAAACCATTTGAATATGCAATCGCCATCCCCGCATGTAACGAAGAAACCTACATAGAACGATGTCTGAAAGCCTGCTCATTTTCCATGAGTTCCTTCAAAGTGCACGGGGCTATTGTCCTTCTAATTAATAACTCTCACGATAACACATTGAATCTGGCCAAGGATTGGGCCAATTCTTCCGAAACGCCTGTTCTGATCGTTGATGTCAAATTTCCCCCTGCGCTCTCCCACGCGGGCAAGGCGCGGCAGACGGCGCTCGGTGTTGCAAGTAAATGTGTTTCCAGACAGGGTTATCTGCTCACGACAGATGCTGACTCTCACCCCTACCCCGATTGGGTTGAAAATTCCATCAGCCCGATGGAAGCGGGAAGAGCGGATATGGTGTGCGGCCAGATCTTTCTGGACCCCGAGGCCGCAGAGCGCCTTCCGGACCTCATCCTCAAACGCGGCGATATTGAGGAAGAATATCGCACCATCTCAAGAGAGATCAACCAACTCATCAACCCGGACCCCGTCAATGCCTGGCCCTTCCATGGCCAGACAAGTGGCGCTTCCATCGCCGTGACGGCTCGGGCCTATCGCGCGGTCGGTGGACTTCCCGCCGTGCCTGTCGGTGAGGACAGGGCACTTGCCAGAGCTTTCGAAACGCATGATCTGCCAATTTTATATTCTGACGATGTTAAAGTCTGGACATCGTCCCGTTTAGGCGGGCGGGCGAAAGGCGGGATGGCGGACACAATTGCCGCACGTGTCGCCGGGCGCAAACATATCTGTGATGAGTCGGTGGAGCTGGCCGACGCAATGTTATCACGCGCATTATGGCGGTTCAAATTCCGGCATGCTTACGCGACCTCCCAGAACCTCGACGCCATCTATGCTGAGGCCGGGATTGATGTTGCGACAAATATCCCGGATTTCGGGACGTTTGGTGCATTATGGTCTTACGTGGAAGATAACAGCCCGCTCCTTGCCAAAAGGCGCTTATCCTGGGAGGAAATGTATCTCGAACTCCCCAAATTGAAGAAAATCCGGGAGGATGTCAGGGCGATGGTCCGGCCGCGTTCGAAACGTATGCAGATGAGTCGGGCGCAATAATGGACGTTGCCCAACTTCAATCCGGCGTGAATGATCGATTTGAGGCGGCGCTGCACGCAATTGCCGCGCGCGCCGACGCAGCGGAGCGAGATCCGCAAGGCCTGGAAACTGAAGTTGCGTTGCTGGCGAAAGCCGGCATCCTGGCTGCTTGCCTGCCTGCAAATTATGGTGGTGAGGGCCTCGCCACGTCGCCTGAAGCATCGGTGAGTTTGTTCGATGTGCTCCGGCGGATCGGCCAGGCCAATCTTTCCCTCGGTCGGCTCTTTGAAGGCCATGTCAATGCTGTCAAACTCGTCTCACTTTATGGCGGGGCGACGGCTCTTGAGGAAATGTCCCGCGTTGTTTCTGAAGGCGGGCTCCTCGGCGTCTGGGGCGCGAACGGTCGAAAACCCCTTCGCTATGTGGCGGCGCGCGGGACATATCGCCTTTCCGGTGAAAAAATCTTTGCTTCCGGCTTGGGCCTGGTGCGTCTGGCGGTCGTCACGATGCATGCTTCAGAAACGCCCGACACGCCACCGCAACTCGCTCTGATTGAGGTGACGGAAAAACGCAGACAGGATGCCTCCCATTGGGACGCGACCGGTATGAAGGCCACCATGTCCGGCCGGTTTGACTTTTCAGATATGTGCATCAGCGATGCGCATTGCCTCGGTGAACCCGGAATCTATGAGCGTGAACCTCATTTTGAGGGGGGCGTTTGGCGTTATTGCGCGGTGCATCTTGGCGGGGTTGAAGCATTGCTGCTTCTTTGGCGAGACATGCTTCTCTCTCGCGGGCGCTTCAATGATTCTTTCCAATTAAGCCGTTATGCGCGTGCCGTAAGCCTGGCCCGCGCCATGGCGAGCCTCTTGAAAGAGACCGCATCGAAACTCCCCCCTGACTCCGTGACAGATGCTTATCTTATCGAGAAATTCGTGACGGCTGCGCTCCTTGCGCGCCAGTTTTCTGAGGAGGTCTGTCTGGAAGTTCTCGCTTTGGCGGAGAAGTCACTCGGCACCTCTGCTTTCCGACCCGGCCCTCTGGAACGTATCCGGCGGGATCTTTCACTCTATGTCCGCCAAGCTGTGCCGGATGAGAAGCTGGAAAGGGCGGGGCGTGCCTTGGCGAAAATGGAAGGTGCGCCCTCATGGTGACGGCTTTTGCGCAAGGCACTTTACTGCAGGCTGCCCCTCAGGCGCCATGGGCCAAGAATGACGCGCTGACTGAGGGCAAAGCGGTGATGGTTCTGGCGCCGCACCCTGATGATGAGAGTTTGGGATGCGGCGGCGCCCTCGCAGCGGCGATTGAATCCGGGCAGGATGTCACGGTTGTCGCGCTGACAGATGGCGGCGGCTCCCATCCTAAATCGAAAGAATATCCTGCCGGAAAATTAGCCGCCTTGCGTGAGGAAGAGTTAAAGGCGGCCGTGACATGCCTGTCATCCGGCAAAGCCCGCGTGATGTTCCTCCGCTACCCGGATCAGGGTGTGCCGGAGACGGCGCACGGTCGACAGGAGATCGTTGCACGCCTCGCAGAGATCGTCGAATCCCGTCATATCGGCACGATCTGGACGACATGGAAGGGAGATCCGCACCCGGATCACAAAGCGGCAAATGATATTGCCCGGATGTTGGTCAGGCAGCGTCCCGACCTTCATCTATGGTCCTTTCCCGTCTGGGGGCGCTTCGTGACGACGGCGCTGACATCATGGCGTGGGATGGTCCGGTTCGACACAACGACATATCGTCAGAGGAAAGCGGCCGCCATCGCGGCGCATCGATCTCAAATGACGCACCTTATCACGGATGATCCTGATGGATTTGTCATGGATCGGGAGATGCAATTGCATTTTCTGGAAAGTCCGGAATATTTTTTGCGAGAAACCGGGGATGAGTCACCGAGCACAGCAATTTAACGATATTTACGCGGCGAATATTGATCCCTGGGGCTTTCGCACGACGGCTTATGAGAGAGACAAATATCAGGCGACACTCGCCGTCCTCCCGCGGCCGATTTATCAACTTGGCATTGAGGCGGGATGTTCCATCGGGGAGTTGACCCACCTACTGGCGCCCCGATGTCAGGAGCTGATCGGGATTGACGTCTCAGACGTCGCCTTACGGGAGGCGTCCCGGCGGAATGTCGAATTCAGGCATGTTCATTTTGTCAAAGGTGAACTCCCCGCCGCGTGGCCGGATGTCAGGCCGGATCTCATCATGTTATCCGAAGTGTTATACTTTCTAAGTGAGAGCGAAATCAGGATGCTCGCCCGTCGCATTGCTCTGAGATGGCAACGCAAGTCCCATTGTGTGCTCGTGAATTACCTCGGAGATACGCGCCAACCCCTTCAGGGGCCTCAGGCGGCCGACATTTTTATGCAAGCGCTCCCTGACGCGGATCACATTTTGCAATCTGTCCGTGATGGTTTTCAGATTGACCTGATCCAGGCGCATTGATTGTTAGGGCGACTCCTCGGCAATCCCCGTCTGACCGTCAGGCGTCGCGCTCATGATTCGCGCATGGTCGATCAGGCGATGAGAGGTCACATTATGCTCGGATTGAAACTGTCGCATCCCGGGATGAAAATCGGTGGGTAAACCCGCCGCGCATCGGACCGACGCGCCTGCTTGTCCCGATTTCCGTTCAGATAAGCGCTGCGATAGGCGTTGAGCGCGGCCCGGCACCGATTTTGCGCTGTGCGGCGTTGAAAATCCTGCGACATCAGGTTGGACCAGAAATTATTGAGTTGCGCCGTGTAATCCTCTGGTGAAAGCGAGCCGGCATCAACGTCTTTGGCCTTCTCCATACGGAAATTATCGTAAGCATAAAGATAAGTAAGCCAGGAGTCCGAAAAGGCCGCCGGGCCTTGTGAGAAGACCACATCATGCAGACATTGCGCGCCCGCAACAGTGCGGCCTTTCATCACCGGGTATTTCGCGGCACAGGCTGTTGATGACGCGTTGAAAGCGTCCTCCGCCGGGTTATCACACCCGGAGAGTGCGGCTGTGCCGAGCAATGTGATCAAAAACCGGGAGACGTATCTCATATGTTTTCCGCCATCAGGCAAAAAAGGCGCGCAGGCGGGAAGGTCGGACCCTTATCCCTGTTTCGGCACGTGAGCGACCTGGAGGCAAATCGGCAGGGAATCCACGGCTAAAATACGTTCTTGATCTCGTAAGGACCGATTATATCATGAATAAATCATTTACGAAATGATAACGTGGAACATCCGGATTAAAAAACCTCTCTTAGCCAAAAATTTTGATTCGCACCCTTGACCATTTAATTTTTTGGAAAGATATTCATCGTGTTCTCTTCCGCACTGTTAAAAAAAAACGTATATTAGATACAAACTATGGTGCTGAACAACGAGGGGTTTGCAGATGGCTGGCTGGTTCCAGCTCTGCGTTCGGAATACGTTTAAAGGAAAGAAGATCATGACCAAAGTATTGCTACGCTTGCTTTTATCCGCCTTTAACAAAACCTGCAAAGGGCTACCGCCAATCATTTTCCTAATCACCGTCAATGGCGGTCCGTCTCATGACTTCAATGATGGGCGTTGTTCGGCGGGCCCTATGCTGGCGGTTGAGATTGCGCGACCGCAGCAGCCCTTACGCCATCATATGACGGAAGTGAGGGAGGTTCGGTTGGACGTGACGTCGCTAATCCCAGACGATGTCTGACACCCTCCCTCCTATCTTAAGGCTGAGCCACCTTCGCGAGGTCAGAAAGCCAGGCGGTCTGCCGATATTGTGGAGCCCTCTTCCAGCGCGATGAGGCGCAATATAATAAGTGTGTGGGCCGCGCTCTTGAAGGGTGTTGGCCCGGCACCACGGCGAAGCTTTCCTCCGTCTCTCATCAGGAATTTCACGCGCCCCTTTTCAATAAACCGTTGATGCCAGCCTTCATCCGATAAAACGACTCCGCCGCTCGCCCGGGCGCGCCGCAAGGCTGACCGCCCAGCATCACTGCCGCGTAAACACGTGAACTGTGGTTTTGAAACATTTAATATCAAACATCGTCTGGGGCGTGCGCTCTGTCGGTTGCGTTCCTCCGATACCCTATGCTAGACGCCCCGTGACGACGGACGTTTTGACGTCGCGGTGCGTTGATTTTTTGGTTTTACGGGACGCGTCAGGCGGGCCTTTTACCGGGGCGGGCGTTATGGCGTGTCGGGTGTGCCTGTTACATGCTTGTTATTGGGACTGTCGAACGTGGCAAAACTCGAGACATCTTCTGAAATGCCTTCTGAGGCCGGTGTATCGAGCTCTCTTGCGCGCCGTTATGCGCGCGGTTTCTACAAATATGTTGAGGACAATGCCGACGCGTCAGACGCCTTTACACAGGTGACGCGTCTGGCCCGGGCCATCCGTCAAAGCACTGCGTTGCAGCAATTTCTTCGGGATAAAAGAATTCAGGTGACGGATTCGGTCAAGGCGGTTGAGGCACTTGCGCGTTCGCTGGAACTCGGGGACGCCGTGCGTCGGCTTGTCGGTGTTGTCGCGCAGAACCGACGTCTGCCCGCCCTCGCTGATATCCTCTCCGCAATTGAGGCGCTTGATCGCGCACGCCGTGGCGAAGTCACGGTCGAGGTGCGGACGGCCTCGAAACTGACCGACGCACAGCGCGACGCCTTGAGCGCGCGCCTGGCCGAAGCGGGGTATGGACGCCTCGCAATGGTCGAACATGTTGACCCCGCCCTCATCGGCGGCCTGGTCGTCAAAATCGGTCCAAAACTTTTTGACTCATCCATAAGCGGGCGTCTCACCCGCCTCCAGTTTGCCATGAAGGGAGCCGCGTGATGGATATCCGTCCCGCAGAGATTTCGGACATCCTCAAGCAGCAGATCGCCGCATTTGATGACGGTGCCAAAATATCCGAGACGGGCACTGTCCTCTCGATCGGTGACGGGATTGCCCGCGTCTTCGGGCTGGATAATGTCATGGCCGGGGAGATGGTGCATTTCCCGTCAACCGGCGATACGGGCATGGCGCTCAATCTTGAGCAGGATAATGTCGGCGTCGTTGTTTTTGGCGATGGTGACGGCATCCGGGAAGGCGACACCGTCACACGCGGAAATGCCGTTGTGGAAGTGCCAGTGGGGAAGGGCCTGCTGGGCCGCGTCGTGGATGCGCTGGGCAACCCGATTGACGGCAAGGGGCCGATCAAAGACGTTGAAATGCGCCGCGCGGAAGTCAAGGCGCCCGGCATTATGCCGCGTCAATCTGTCTGTGAGCCTGTCCAGACCGGGATCAAAGCCATTGATGCGCTGGTGCCGATCGGGCGTGGCCAGCGTGAGCTGGTGATTGGTGACCGCCAGACCGGCAAAACCGCCATCCTCGTCGACACCATCGTCGCGCAAAAGCCCGTCAATGCTGCGGGTGATGAAAAAGCGAAGCTTTACTGCATCTATGTGGCGATCGGGCAGAAACGCTCGACCGTGGCCAATCTCGTCCGCACCCTGACGGAGGAAGGCGCGATGGAATATTCCATCGTCGTGGCCGCGACCGCTTCCGACCCGGCGCCGATGCAATATCTCGCCCCTTACGCGGCCTGCGCCATGGGCGAGTATTTCCGTGATAACGGCATGCACGCGCTGATCTGCTATGATGACCTGTCCAAACAGGCCGTGGCATATCGCCAGATGTCGCTTCTTCTGCGCCGTCCGCCGGGGCGCGAGGCTTTCCCGGGTGATGTGTTCTATCTGCATTCCCGCCTGCTGGAGCGCGCGGCGAAAATGTCGGATGCGTGCGGTGGTGGTTCCCTGACCGCACTGCCAGTGATTGAGACCCAGGCGGGTGACGTTGCGGCCTACATCCCGACAAACGTGATTTCCATCACGGATGGGCAGATCTTCCTGGAGACGGATCTTTTTTATAAAGGCATCCGCCCGGCGGTGAATGTGGGTGGTTCCGTCTCCCGTGTCGGGTCCGCGGCACAGATCAAGGCGATGAAGCAGGTTGCAGGCAAGATCAAACTCGACCTGGCGCAATATCGCGAGATGGCGGCGTTCTCCCAATTCGCCTCGGATCTTGACCCCGCGACGCGCAAACAGCTTGAGCGTGGCGCACGCCTGACCGAGTTGCTGAAACAACCGCAGATTTCGCCTTTACCGGTCGAGGATCAGGTTGTTGTCCTTTATGCCGGGACGCGTGGCTATGTGGATGTCGTCCCTGTCGATAAAGTGGTCGAGTATGAAAAGGCCCTTCTGGCGGAAGTGCGCGGCCCGGGGCGCGCCATTCTGGATGCGATCCGCGCTGATAAACAGCTGAAGCCGGAAGTGGAGGAAAAGCTCAAGGCCTTGCTGGAAACTTTCAATAAGCGCTTTGCTGCGTAAGGACGGGTCATGGCCTCGCTGAAGGAACTGCGCGCCCGCATCACGGGCGTCAAATCACAGCGCAAAATTACGAGCGCCATGAAAATGGTCGCCGCCTCGAAGCTGCGCCGCTTTCAGACGCGTGCGGAGGCGTCACGCCCTTATGCGGAAGCGATGCGTCACATGATGGCGGAGCTTGTGGCCGCGACGCCCGCCAGTGAGACGGCCCCTATCCTGATGCGTGGGGGGCAGGGCAAGAAGCACCTTGTCATCATGTTGACAAGTGACCTTGGCCTTGCCGGGGGTTTCAATGCGCAGATCGGTCGTGCTGTCCGCAGCCTCGCAGGTCAGATTTCCCAAAATGGCGAAACCTTGATGTTGCTGCCTCTGGGTCGCAAGGGCGGCGATATTGCGCAGCGCGCTTTTCCGGCAGAGATCGTGGAGAAGCTGCCCGGCACAGGCGGGAAGGAAGTGCCGTTTGATGTCGCATCCCAATTGGGTGACCGCATTATTTCCATGCTGGAGAAGGGCGAAATCGATAAGGTTTCGGTCGTCTATAACCGCTTCGTCAATGCCATGACGCAAACCCCGGTGACGCTGCCCCTGGTCCCGCTTGCTGTCGATGAAGAAGCGCCCGAAGCCAGAAAGGATGCGCCTTCGGAAGCGGATAAGCCCCTTTACAGTTTTGAACCGGATGAGGAAAGCCTGCTTGAGCAGATCCTGCCGAGAAACCTCAAAGTGCAGCTTTATGCCGCCCTGCTTGAGAGTGCAGCGGGTGAGCAGGGGGCCCGCATGGCGGCGATGGATAATGCGACCCGCAATGCGGGCAAGGCGATTGACCGGCTTTCCCAACATTATAACCGCACCCGTCAAGCCAATATCACCCGTGAACTTATCGAGATTATCTCCGGCGCTGAAGCCGTCTGAGACTTTTACGCAGGAGCCTGTAAGCGATGTCAGATAACACCTCCACCGCCCCCGCATCGAACAGCAATGTCGTTGGCCGTGTGACGCAGATCCGTGGACCGGTTGTTGACGTGCAGTTTGACGGCCCCCTTCCGAGCATTCTGAATGCGCTGCATATAGAACTGGAGGGCCACCGTCTCGTCCTGGAAGTCGCGCAGGAAATCGGTGAGCGTGAAGTGCGTTGCATCGCGATGGACACGACGGATGGGCTTGTGCGCGGCACGGAAGTCAAAGATACGGGTGAGCAGATCAAAGTCCCGGTCGGCCCGGCAACGCTCGGACGCATCATGAATGTCGTCGGTGAGCCGATTGATGAGCGCGGCCCCATCAAAACCGACAAGCAATATATGATCCACCGCAAAGCCCCGAGTTTTGAGGAACAGGCGGCCGCCTCCGAAATCCTTGTGACCGGCATTAAAGTCGTCGATCTTCTCTGCCCTTACCTTAAAGGCGGCAAGATCGGCCTGTTTGGCGGCGCGGGCGTTGGTAAGACGGTTATCATCCAGGAGCTGATCAATAACATCGCCAAGGCCCATGGCGGCGTTTCCGTTTTTGCCGGGGTCGGTGAGCGCACGCGTGAAGGCAATGACCTGTATTTTGAAATGCAGGATGCCGGCGTTATCAAACTCGGGGAAAATGGCAGCACTGAGGGCTCTAAAGTTGCGCTCGTCTATGGCCAGATGAATGAGCCGCCCGGTGCCCGCGCGCGCATCGCCCTTTCCGGCCTGACACAGGCGGAGTATTTCCGCGATGAAGAGGGGCAAGATGTGCTTTTCTTCGTCGATAATATTTTCCGCTTCACGCAGGCCGGTTCTGAAGTCTCGGCGTTGCTGGGGCGTATCCCCTCAGCCGTGGGCTATCAGCCGACCCTTGCGACGGAAATGGGTGCCCTGCAGGAGCGCATCACATCCACTAAAAAAGGCTCCATCACCTCCGTGCAGGCTGTCTATGTCCCGGCCGATGACCTGACCGATCCGGCCCCAGCCGCGACCTTCGCCCATCTGGACGCCACGACGGTGCTTAATCGCGCGATTGCGGAAATGGGCATCTACCCCGCCGTGGATCCGCTCGATTCAACCTCCCGCTCTCTTGACCCGAAAATTGTTGGTGAAGAGCATTATCAGGTTGCGCGCGATGTGCAGCGTATCCTCCAAACCTATAAGGGTTTGCAGGATATTATTGCCATTCTCGGCATGGATGAGCTTTCAGAGGAAGATAAGCAGACGGTCGCGCGCGCACGTCGCATTCAACGTTTCCTTTCCCAGCCTTTCCATGTGGCTGAAGTCTTCACCGGCGCGCCGGGCAAGCTCGTCTCTCTCGAAGACACGGTGCGCAGCTTCAAAGCCATTGTGGCGGGCGAGTATGATCACCTGCCGGAAGGCGCCTTCTATATGGTCGGTTCGATCGATGAGGCCGTCGCCAAGGCTGAGAAAATGAAAGAATCCGCCTGATCATGCCTGTCCTGCTTGAAATCATCAGTCCTGAAAAAATCCTGTTTAGCGCCAACGTGGATATGGCGGTGATCCCCGGTGAGGAGGGCGATATCGCCGCCATGCCGGAGCGCGCCCCTCTGATGATTTCATTGCGGGGCGGGGTTCTGTCCTATTATCAGGGTGAGAAAGTGGCCGGCACTTTTTTCATCGCGGGTGGTTTCGCGGATATGAATGCCGAGAAATGCACGGTTCTGGCGGATGATGCTTATCCCGTCAGCGACATATCAACCCGCGACGCCTACACGGCGCTGGAGGGGCTGGAAGCCGCACTCGCCAATGTGACGGCTGAAAATGTCGTGGAGCAGGATCGCATCGCACGCCGTATCCAGATCGTCCGCGCTGAAATTGAGGCGGCGGAAGAAAAATCCCCGACTCATTGACCGTCGCGAGGCGAGGGTCTCACGCGCCTCCAGACTGATCCCTTGAAAAAAGCAGCTTCGCACGATCCCCGTCGCGCCGCGGTCGCGAATATGCGGTGCTACTCTTACGCTTTCAGCCTGCCACGCGCGATCAAATCGCGCGCCAGTTCGGTGTCTGAAATTTGTAAGGCGTATGAAATTCTTCGATCAGCTCATTGAATTTGGCTTGATCATGAATTTCGATGGATTGCTTGGGACGGTTTCCGTTCAGGCTTCGATAAGCAATCCGGTTAATCGCACGCGCATAAACGCCCGGGCCGGTTTTATAGGCAATAAACAGCCCCGAATGAAGATAGCAGTTTCTGTAAATGGAAAGGAGCGCGTCGGAGAGGACCTCGTTATTTGGGCAGGTTCCGAAGAAGTCATTATGCACGACATGACCTCTCGTCAGCAGAAATGTCGCGCTTTTTGTCCGGGTTGCCATAAAATCAAGCGTCGCCTGTTTGCCAAGCTTCAGGTCAGCATCAAGCCACCACCCGCCAAGCGCCTGCAGCAGGTGCAATCGCAGGAAATCAGCCGCCTCAGCCGGGTGGCGGGCATTGATGAAGATATTGCGCGCTTCGATGCCATAGTTATCATAGAGCCACTCCGTCGCCTCGGCGAAATCCATGATGCGGACTTCGAAGCCATTCAGCTTGCGATGGTAATCAAAGTTCTCCGCAATCTCCGGCGGTGGGTTTTCGTCCCAATACATGAAGATTCGGCGCGGAATACGCGTTGAGGGTGAATTGACATCCAATCTCACATCAAAGAGGCTTGGCTTTGCGCGTAGGGCAAATTCTAGCCAAAGCGTGTCCGCCTCCTCCCCTGTGTGAAACTCTTCGAAAGCATTGCCGATAGTTTTGAGCGCCTCAATTGCCGAGGCACCATTCCACCCTTTCTGAACGCCCTCAATGTACTGAGCATAAGGTATACTCAGGCTGCGCATTTCCTGCAGCTCTTCCGGCGGTACAGACTGGCCCGATTTCAGCAGGGTCAGTAGGCGTACCTGAAGAAGGGCTTGCGCACTCGGATATTGAGACGGTGACTTGGAGTGCAAGTCATAGGCGCGACGATAGATAATGGAAGCTTCCGCCACATTGCCATTCATGTGCAAAATATTGGCGAGATGGAAGCAATGATCCGTCGTCTCGGCCCCATGCTCTTGCAGATAGGCTTTGGCCTGCGGGTCAAATTCAAGAGGCAGTGTAAAAGCCTGCGCCTCCACCTGCGGTGCCTCCGCACGTTCCAGAATGGCAACATTCCCGCCAAGGGCTTCTACTCCCTGGATGTCAGGCGCGTTGCATTGATCTGCCGGAAGCGCCCTATCGGGCCCGTCTGACTGCTCGCTCATTCTGAAATTCACCCTCTCAAAACAGGTCCCTTAAATGGCCTGAGAATCATGAACATATAATTTTTGAAAAATTGCGCCGCATTCGCCCAAAGCAGAATTTTCGTAAAGCTGCCCAAATCTAAACGCAGGGTTAAATTATGCCACAATCTAAAGCCAACCAACTTAAAAATTTTTTCCACCGAGGTGAAATGGCTGGCAAAACCGCGATTACGTGATCAAATCATCGTTACTTTGAGAGGAACAGCGCGAGCGCGCATATCGAATCGGTTCAGCCGCGGCCGCGATAAGGTTTGACGTCCTGCGGGGGGAGCCACACATGGGATGGTGCCGGACCTGTCTGCCAGAAAACATCAATAGGAATGCCGCCGCGCGGATACCAGTAAGCACCGATGCGCAGCCATTTCGGCTTTAATCTTTCAACGATACGCTGCGCGATCGTCAGAGAGCAATCTTCGTGGAAAGCCCCGTGATTGCGGAAGCTTTGCAGAAACAGCTTGAGGGACTTGCTTTCAACAATCAGCGCGTCAGGGATGTAGTCGATCACGATATGCGCGAAGTCAGGCTGTCCGGTGATGGGGCAGAGCGATGTAAACTCAGGCGCGGTAAAACGAATGACGTAATCCTGACCACGATGCGGGGCAGCGACCGCCTCAAGATGCGCCTCTTCCGGGCTTTGCGGCGTGGGTGTTTTCTGCCCGAGTTGCGTCAGCCCGTCAGGCCCGTTATCACGTTGAGTCACAAATTTTTTCCTCTCGACCCGAAGGAGCATCGTTTGCAAAGAAAGCGCCCGGCCCCCAAGCCGCGTTATCCGGCACCCGAAATGATCACCACGAATGCGGCGCTGGAAAAACTCTGCACACGCCTTGCAAACGAGTCTTTCGTCACAATCGACACCGAATTTATGCGGGAAAAGACTTATTGGCCAGAATTATGTCTTGTGCAACTCGCCGGTGCGACGGATGTGGCCCTGATTGATGTCTGTGCCGAGGGGATGGATCTGGGACCGCTCGCCGCACTCCTTCAGGCGAAAGGTTGCATCAAGGTCTTCCATGCCGCCCGTCAGGATCTGGAAATTTTCCTGCATCTTTTCGGCGCTTTGCCAACACCGATTTACGATACGCAGGTCGCCGCAATGGTGGCCGGATACGGGGACCAGGTCGGTTACGACTCACTGGTGCAGGTCCTGACAGGGCGCAGCATTGATAAGGCGCATCGATTCAGTGATTGGTCCCTCCGCCCTCTGACGCCGGCGCAACGCGATTACGCCGCGGCGGATGTCACCTATCTGCGTGAAGTCTACGAAGCTTTGCGGGATGAACTTGCCGCAGCCGGACGACAGGATTGGGCGCAGGCCGAACTTGCCATATTGCAGGACCCCGCGACCTTCCAGCCTGACCCGGAAAAACAATGGGAGCGTCTGAAGCCCCGCACCCATAATCGGCGTATGCTGGGCCTCTTAAGAGAAGTCGCGGCCTGGCGGGAGCGTGAGGCGCAGAAGCTGAACATTCCCCGCCAACGCGTTATCCGGGATGAAAGTCTGCTTGAGATCGCCGCCACCCGCCCCACCGATGCGCAGGCTCTGGAACGTGTCCGCGGTGTGACGCGCGGGTTTGTGCAAAGTAAATCCGGCGAGGGGCTGCTTGCCGCAATTCACGAGGGGTGCGCACTGCCGGATGAGGCTTTGCCGCGCCTCCCCAAACGTCCGGACAATGCGCAGCCTTCCGCCGGTGTTGTCGCGCTGTTGCGGCTTTTACTGACCATCCAGTGTGAGGCGCACCGTGTCTCGCCGCGTCTGGTCGCAAATAATGACGATATTGATCGCATTGCTCTGGGCGCGCGCGACGTCAAAGCCCTGTCGGGGTGGCGTCACGAGGTGTTCGGGGCGGCGGCGCTCGCATTCCTCTCCGGCAGGCAGGCGATTTATATTGACGGGCAAAAAATCGCCTTCACGGAGCGCGGTGACCCCTCATCTCCTGAACGTCATGGCGGTCAACCGAAAAGCGCTACTTGACATCGCGTCAGGAAGTCTCATTTTGCGTAATCTCAACGAGATTTGGGTATAAACCGACAGTTGATGTCGGAGGAGTTCTGGTCGTGGAATGGACGAATGAAACAATTGCGCGCCTGCAGGAGCTATGGCAGCAGGGGCTCTCCACCGCTGAAATCGGGCGTCAACTGAACATCACTAAAAATGCGGTTGTCGGGAAAGCACATCGTTTGGGCCTGCCTCCGCGTCCATCACCGATTCGTTCAGGGGGGCGGCCTGCCAAATCTGCTACGGCATCCAAAGAAAAGCCCTCGAGATCCGCTGCGAAGGCGACACAACCGAAAAAGGTGAGCGCGCCGGCTGAGACGCCAGCTTCCGGCAAAAAACCGGTGAAAGCGTCGCCTCCGGCCCCGAAATCCGTATCGGCCACGCCTGTGGCGCCGAAGCAACCCGCGCCAGTGAGCACGAGACCCGCCCCCTCTGCGCCGGATGGGACGGCCTCCGCGCGAAGCGCTAAGGCAGCGCCGGCAAAAGCGCCATCCGCGCCATCCGTCACTGCGAAGGCCCCTGCCGCCACACCGCCTAAAGTGAGCGCGGCGGAGAAGGCGCTGACGGAAAAGGAGCTTAGGCCGCTTCTCAAACCCCTCAATGTCGATAGCGGCATCAAGCGCGGGCCATCCTGCTGCTGGCCCTTTGGTGATCCGGGAACGCCAGAATTCAGGTTCTGCGGGGCAAAGCCAGTCCCCGGCAAACCTTATTGCGCAGAACATTGCGCTGTCGCTTACGTCAAATTACGCGACAGGCGGGACAATTCCGGAAATTAGGCAGCTTATTGCGAGGCAATTAATTCCCCGACGACAATATTGCGACAAAAAAAGGGCAGGGCGCCACGGGGAAGCGCGACCTGCCCTTTTTATATTTAGAGTCGATCAGACGGCGGGTGATTTCTCACGATCTGCGACGGTGAACTTGGCCTTCTCAGCGCCGGGGCCTGCACTGTCAAGGATCATCTCCAGATGGCCGGAGATCTGACCACCTTCCTCAACCTGAAGACGCTTGCAGCGTGTTTTGCCGATCAGTCGTCCGGTGGCGCGGACGGTCAGATTGCCCTTCACGGTCAGGGTGCCGTCGATTTCACCGGCCAGTTCCGCGTCTTCAACCTCGACTTCACCACGCAGGACGCCGCCCTGCGCGACGTAAAGCTCCTTCGCCTGAAGCATGTTGGCCTCAACCGTGCCTTCAACGACAAGTCTCTCAGCATCCTGCACAGTGCCCTGCACCGAAATGCCGCGACCAACAACAAGGGTGCGACGCTCAGCCTTGTCACCTGATTGCTGCACGCCAAGCGTGCCGGGGATAGGGCGGGTCGTCGCATTTTGACCAGTGGGAGCGGCAAATGGGCTGCGGGACATGGATGAGGCTTCCTTCATAAGGGGTGGGGTAAAGGTGGGTGGCTTATTCACAGGCGCGACACGGTCCTGCGGCGGGGGGGTGGGCGCCTTGATTTCGGCTGCTCCGGTTTCCTTTTCGGGGGTCTCCTGTTTGTCCGTTGTTTCGGTCTTACGTTTTTTAAACATGCTCACCTCCTCAATATCGCATGTCGGGGTCGAAAAATCTCCACGAGGCGTCGGCAGTTTGACGGTTTAGTTTCGCGGCGCGGGCTACGTATATTGCAGGAGGGCGGCAGCGAACTCCCGAAATCATAATGTTAAAAAGTTGAGGCGGCTATGAGTTTCCTCATAACCACTCAAACTTTATTCATGACGGCGATGAAGGTCGGGTTAAGATCTGTCATTACTGGCATAATCCACAAAAATCTTTATGATGTCGTTACCATAATAAGGGGGGCGTCCCGGCTGCCCCTGTCAAGTCATTGGAGATCTCATGTCAAAAGCCGCCCTTGATCTGCTTTGTATCGGTAATGCCATCGTCGATATTCTCGCCCCTGTTTCTCCCGAGACATTGTCGCTTTTAGGTGCAACGCCGGGGGCGATGAGGCTCGTCGATGCGGAGGAAGCGGCGCATATTGAGTCGATGATCACGCCGAAAGAAGTCATGGGCGGTGGCTCCGCGGCAAATACGGCCGTCGTGGCGCATCGTATCGGTGCACGTGTTGGTTATCTCGGTAAGGTCGCCGCCGATGCGGCGGGGCGTCAATATATTGCGGAATTGCGGGGGCAGGGAATCAGCTTCCCCTCAGAACCCATCGAAAATGCGGCCATGCCTACGGCGCGTTGCATTGTCCTTGTCACGCCGGACGGGCAGCGAACGATGCATACTTATCTCGGCGTCAGCACTTTATTTAATCGTGACGATCTTGATGAGGCGTTCGTCACCTCGGCTTCCATTCTCTATATGGAGGGATATCTTTTCGATAAGGCCGAGGCGCAATCCGCTTTTCGGGAAGCGGCTTCCATGGCGCATAAAGCGGGGCGGAAGGTGGCATTGACGCTTTCCGACTCTTTCTGCGTCGACCGGCATCGCGCGGCGTTTCTGGAGCTGATCCGCCATCATATCGATATTGTCTTTGCCAATGAGGCAGAGATATGCGCGCTTTATGAGACGCAGGATTTTGACGAAGCCATCCGCCATGTTGCAGATGACGCCATGTTGGCGGTGATCACCCGGTCGGAGCAGGGCGCTGTCATTATTGAAGGAAAAAACGTGACCACCATCCCGACCCATCCCGTCAAACTCGTGGATTCCACCGGGGCGGGCGATGCATTTGCTGGCGGGTTCCTCGCATTCTACACGCGCGGGCGTGATCTGATTGCCTGTGCGCAGGCAGGCCATGCGGCGGCGGCCTCCGTCATTGCCCGCATAGGGGCGCGCCCGGATGCCGCGTTTGCGTTGGCCTGAAACGCGCCGGAGGCGGGAACGCACCCTCAACCGGGCCGTTAGGTTGATGCCCATGGGGTGGGCCCCGCCTGGCGCGTGAAAATTCCGCGCTTTTGCGGCTTTCATTTGCTTTCAAAGGCAAAATTGTGCAGAAGACAGGCAGATTGTCCTGCCCAATGCGGTCTGCGCCGTGCCCCGTGCCTCGACCCTGAGCGTAAGCTCAAAGCCGAAGCCGGGCACATTGTACTCGCAAGGTGCGGGCGCGCCCTTATCATTTCCGCCTGACATCGGGCCGGATCATTTTCGGAATCTCTTATGGACATTCGCAACATCGCGATCATCGCCCATGTTGACCATGGCAAGACGACACTCGTTGACCAGCTGCTGAAACAATCCGGTTCTTTCCGAGAAAATCAGCACGTTGCCGAGCGGGCTATGGATAGTAACGATCTGGAGCGTGAGCGCGGCATCACCATCCTGGCCAAATGCACATCTGTCGTCTGGCAGGATACGCGCATCAATATCATTGACACGCCGGGCCACGCTGATTTCGGCGGTGAGGTTGAGCGCATTCTGAGCATGGTGGATGGCGCCATCATCCTTGTCGATGCGGCGGAAGGTGCGCTTCCACAGACGAAATTCGTGCTGGGCAAGGCCTTGGCCCGTGGCCTGCGTCCCATCGTTGTCGTCAATAAAATTGACCGCAGCGATGCGCGTCCCGATGAGGTGCATGAGGAAATCTTCGATCTGTTCGCGGCGCTGGGCGCGGATGAACATCAGTTGGATTTCCCGATGCTATATGCCTCCGGGCGTCAGGGCTGGGCGGATGACGTCATGGACGGGCCGCGCAAGGATCTTTCACCGCTTTTTGACCTCGTGCTGCGCCATGTCCCGTCCCCGGGCCTCGATAAGGAAGCGCCGTTCGGTATGGTCGCGACAATCCTTGAGAGCGATAACTTCCTCGGACGCATCCTGACAGGACGGATTGAGCAGGGCCGCGCGCGTATGAATATGCCGGTCCGGGTGCTGCGTCCGGATGGCAAGGTGATCGAATCAGGGCGTCTGACGAAGCTCCTCTCCTTCCGCGGGTTGGAGCGCGTGCCGGTTGATGAGGCGGAAGCCGGTGACATCATCGCGGTTGCTGGATTGTCCGAGGCGACCATTCCCGATACGATTGCCGACCCCGCATTGGAGAGCCCGCTTCCCTCCACACCGGTTGATCCGCCGACCCTCTCCATGACCTTCCGGATCAATGACGGCCCGCTTGGCGGACGTGAAGGCAAAAAAGTCACCTCGCGCCAGATCCGTGACCGTCTCTTCAAGGAGACGGAAGGAAACGTCGCCATCAAAGTGACGGAAAGTCCTGAAAGTGAGGCGTTTGAAGTCGCCGGGCGCGGGGAGCTTCAGCTTGGCGTGTTGATTGAGACGATGCGGCGTGAAGGGTTTGAACTCACAATCGGCCGCCCACGCGTCCTTTACCGCACCAATGAGGAAACGGGTGAGCGGGAGGAACCTTTTGAGGAGGTTCTGGTGGATGTGGATGAGCCTTATTCCGGCGTCGTGGTTGAAAAGATGTCGCTGCGCAAAGGCGTCATGCAGGATATGCGGCCTTCCGGCGGTGGGAAACAACGCTTGACCTTCCTCATCCCTTCGCGCGGGTTGATTGGCTATCATGGCGAATTCCTGACCGATACGCGTGGCACGGGCATCATGAACCGCCTTTTTGCCGGTTATCGTCCCCATGCAGGCAATATTGAAGGGCGCCGGAATGGCTCTCTGATTTCCGCCGAGGATGGTGCGACAACAGCTTATGCGCTTTTCTCACTTCAGGATCGTGGCACGCTGTTTGTTGAGGCAGGAGAGAAGATCTATCTGGGAATGGTCCTCGGTGAGCATTCCCGTGAGAACGATCTTGAAGTCAATGCTGTCCGGGAAAAGAAGCTGACGAACATCCGCGCGGCTGGCAAGGATGATGCGCTGCTTCTGACCCCGCCGCGTCGCATGAGCCTTGAACAGGCGATCGCCTATATTGAGGATGACGAGCTTGTTGAGGTCACGCCCTCCGCCATACGCTTGCGGAAGCGCTATCTTGACCCGCATGAGCGTAAAAGAATAGCGAAGTCAACATCGTCAAATTAAGGTATCGGAAAGTCTTGAGCCTGAGAACCCCCGCTGAAAGGCGGGGGTTTTTTTGTCTTTCTGTTAGAATCTCTGATAGTTATGTCCCGCTTGACCCACGGCTTACAAAGAAAGATGTTCAAATCGTGGCAAAACGTTTGCAAAACGATGACATGGGCGAGATTTAATTTAATTTTGTAGCTTACGACTTATTTTCTTCCCTGCTAGCGTCACCTCACTCACCGGGCTCCGGTGCGTTGTCATGGCCGGTCATGTGACCGGACTCGTTTCAACAAGGAGGTCAACATGACCGTTTTTAATCGACGTTTTCTGACCATCATGTCGGCATGCGCCATGATGGGCGCGCCGGCTTTCGCTTTCGCGCAGGTCACCACCGATGCACCGGCCCAGCCGGCAGCCAGCATGTCGGCAGCCCCGGCATCGGCAGCGCCAGCCACGGACATCGCAGGTGAGCAAGGCGCGAAAAACGCGCCATCCTGTGAAAAAGATATGGGTAAGCACTGCAAGGCGATGGGCCATAAGCACAAGAAATGTGGAAACCGCCATCGACACCATGTGAAAAAAACGGCGCCGTCAGCCGCCCAGTAAAAGCTGCGAAACGCGATGCATAAGGACGGGGCCGCGCGGGCCCCGTTTTTTTGTGCACTGTGTGTGGGGGGCGGCGAGATGGATGCCGGTTGAGGTCAGGCGCAGTCAAGACATGAAAGTGGCGCACGCCGTTTGGTCGGGTCGCTGCGCCTTATGGGTGATGAGGCGGTTGCGCCGATGACCTCAATCTTTTGGCGTGCGCTCCCAGCGCTCTGGCTCACCCTGTAGAACGCTGGAGCCGTCGCACCCCCAATCGGCGCGATTGATGCCATGTTCGAGCGACTTGATGCCTGCATCCAAAAGTTTACATCGAATGGCGTGGAGGCGCGCGACGATTTCGGGGCGTTCGGCATTGGCGATGTCATCAGTGAGTCGAAGGAGGAGCCCATCGCCATAGGGTTGCATGTCGGGTTCGTCCTTGAGGACGTCAATAACGGCGGGGTTGCCAAAATAGGTGATGGGGCCGATGATCGGGCCGCCTTTCATGTAGACATCATATTTGGCCTCTAAATCATTCTCTATACAAGCGAGTACCAATCTCTCAGTCGTATAGGTGAGGTCCACGCAATAAACGACGGACTCCTTCAAAACCTCGATGACGTGGCCGATCATTCCGGTAGCAACCCAAGGTGCATTGATCCCGCCTGGCTTGAAGTCATAGCATGAGAAGGCGAACTCTCTCAGAGCGCCGATCCCTTCAGAATAAGCAGGAGAGCCCATCGATAGTGAGCAGCGATCACGAGATTTTTTGATGCCGTATCCGTCGCTACATGAAAGCCTGAAACCGGTCGACGAATAGGAGACAGGCAGAAGGTCGTTTACGTCAGGGTTGCCGACATTTCGAAAACCATCTTTTCTATAATCGGAGAGAGCGAGTTTCAGCATCTCTTCAAAGTTTGAAAAATCCTTCTCGACCTTCAAATTGCCGTGGCGACGTGTCGTGCCATTTACAGAAAATGGCAATTGCCACGGGGTTTCTTCATGAAATCGCTGCAAAAATGCGCGACCCCATTGAATATGCTCCTGCATCGACAAAATTTTGTCGACACCTCTTGAGTGTATCAACAGACAATTAGATCTCATGGCTGAACTCGGATTGTTACATTGTTTTCACCAGCGTTGTAACGCTCTCTGATAAAAGTCTGCAAAATTCGTTCTTGCGCGTCGTTGTTCGGCACGATCTACTCGATTGCCTTTCCTTTTGCCGCTTCGACTTGAGATCTGATCTGAGTCATCACGGAATCTCGACTGAAATCCTTATCCGGCAAAGGCCAATTACGGTAATATTTCGCATCCTGCAAAACATCGCGCTCGGCGTCATAGCCGTCAAATTTAACGTAGGTCCCATCCCCCTTCGGCACACGATACGCCATTCCCTGCGGTGTGCCGGTGACGCGTTCCTGATAGGCGGCGGGGTCGGAGGCTCAGGCGTCGTGTGGATTTGCACGATCTGGCTGAAAAACAGGTGGGCCGCTTACGCAGACGGGGGCTAGGGGCCCGGTAGCCGTGCCTAGCGCGCCGTGCGATGCCTCAATCCTTCGTTCTTAGTTATTGAAATTCGGGCTCACCCTGCAGAACGCTGGAGCCGTCGCACCCCCAATCGGCGCGATTAATGCCCTGCTCAAGCGACTTGATGCCCGCATCCTGTAGTTTGCGGCGGATAGCGTGGAGGCGCGCGACGATTTCGGGGCGTTCGGCATTCGCGATGTCGTCAGTGAGTCGAAGGAGAAGCCCGTTGCCATAGGGTTGCATGTCGGGTTCATGTTTGAGGACGTCAATGATGGCGGCTTTTCCAAAATAGGTGATGGGGCCGATGATCGGGCCGCCCTCATTCGACAGCGTTTCGCCTGACAGCGATTTACCTGTGCGGCAACTCCGATAGATGACGCTGGTGGCAATCAGGAAGGAAACGCAGGAAATAAATGATTTCGTGAAGAGAGAGGTGACGCGTTCAATTGCTTTTTTTTCGAGCCAAGCCGCATTAACTTCTCCAGCCCCATAAAAATCGCAGGAAAAAGCGAGACCGCGCAGTTCGCTGACGCCTTCCGTGTAAGCTGGTGAGAGGATTGTTATTGCGCAACGTTCTTTGGACTTTTTAACGCCGTAACCATCAATGTAACTTAAGTTGAATCCGATAGTCGAATATGAATCGGGCAAGAGCGCGTAGACACCCGGCTTGCCCACATTGCGAAATCCGCCTTTCTTGTAATCAGATTGCGCGAGTTTCGACATTTCCTCAAAATTGGAAAAATCCTCCTCAATCTTCAAATTGCCGTGTCGGGCGGTCGTTCCGCAAACGGAGAAAGGTGACATCCACGGCGTCTCTTTACAGAGACGCCTGAGGAATGCTTGATTCCATTCGATGCTTTCCTGAGCCGTCAGGATTTTGTCAACGCCTCCAGCTTGGATAAGAAGTGAATTTTTCATTAGGGCACAACCCTCACACTGAAATTATTTTTGTCCAAATCGAAACGGGCCCCGTCGAGTATTTCCAAGATCCGATCCGCGGCATCCTGGCTCGGCACAATCCACTCGATCGCTCTACCTTTCGCCGCATCGACTTGAGATCGTATCTGAGTCATGACAGAATCACGGCTGAACTCCTTATCCGGCAACGGCCAGTTACGGTAATATTTCGCATCCTGCAAAACATCGCGCTCCGCATCGTAACCGTCAAATTTGACAAACTCATTATTACCTTTCGGCACACGATACGCCATTCCCTGCGGTGTGCCAGTGACGCGTTCCTGATAGGCGGCGGCTTCCTCGCCGAAACTTTCATTTGCTTTCACATAAGTCCCGGGCCCGCCGTCACTTTGGCCAAGCTTCGGGAATTTGTCGAGGTTCTTATCATCATCATCAGGCGGGCCACCGCCATTATCTGAAGAGTCGGAGCCACCATTTCCCCCCGGGGGCGCCGCGACAGGGTCGTCCGGGAGGGCGTTCGCCATGATGAGCAGGGTTTGGAGTTCCTCCTCCGTCGCGCCCGTGAGTTCCTTGAGATAAGGGAGGCGCTCACTGATCGGGAGGGAGGAGATATGCGCGACAAGATCGTCATCATCGGTCTGAAAGTAGGCGTCGAGATATTTTCGCAACGTCACAACGGAAGGTGACGGGTAATAATCGGTCGCGCCGTCCTGGGTCGGTTCCTTCAGGGTGATTTTCGGCTGATGAGACGTATTGCTGGATATCGTATCCGAAATCAGCTCCATGCCCTCACGCATGATGGAGGCGGCGAGATATTTAGCGAGTGTGCCTGGGATCCATCTTGCTAACGAAGCTGCGACGATATTTTCGAAAATAATCTCTTTATTAGCTACTGCATATTGCAGCGTTTTAGCGAAAACCTCGCGCCCGACCTCTATGGTCTCACGGTATGTGTCACCAAGGCCCGCAACAGCGTCATCATAAAGTTTGTACAGACGATTCGCTGTTTCAGGAGAATAGGCGAGTTTAATCCTGACGTAATCGAGGCCCCACCCGCCTCCCAGATAATACCGCGCTTGTTTGAGCTGCGCTTCTGTCGGCGCTGTGCCATTCACCTCCTCACTGATCGTTGTGATGGCGCGCGTTGACTCGGCGTTTTGGGCCTCAATCGTGCGATAATCCTTGAGGGAATAACCATTGCTGATCTGCTCGGCGGCCCAGTCAATATCGGCTTGAGACGGGTCATGCGCGTGGATGTTTTTATAGGCGTTCGCGTAACCCGCACGCGCGGCGGGGCTGTTCGCCTCGTCCTTCCAATATTGCTGCCAGGATGCGCCATCGGCGATTTTCTGCGCGATGGCGTCAATGTCGGCAGAAGATGCACTGCTCGTGTAAATCTGCTGGTAGGATCGTTGGATTCTTGCCACCACATCGGCACTGCGCGTCTCCTCCAATCGATATTGCCGCCAGGATGTGTCCGTACCGATGCGCTTTGCGGCGTCATCAATGTCGGCGGCCGTCGCGTCGCGCCCGTGAATATCTTTAAAGAGTTCTGCGTAATTGCCGCGCGCATAATCGCCATGCGCCTCATCCCAGCGATATTGCTGCATGGACGTGTCCGTGCCCATGCGCTTTGCGGCGAAGTCCAGATCAGATTGCGCCGGGTCACGCCCGTGAATCTCCTTGAAGAGTTTTGCGTAATTCTCACGCGCATAATCGCCATGCGCCTCATCCCAGCGATATTGATCCACGGACGTATCTGTGCCGATGCGCTTCGCGGCGAAATCCAGATCAGATTGCGCCGGGTCCCGTCCATGAACGCTTCTGAAAACAGCCTTATATTCCCGTCCAAGAGCTTCATCATTATGGGCTTCGTCCCAGCGATATTGCTCAAGGGAGGCACCGTTGCCGATTTTCTGCGCCGCGAAGTCGATATCGACCTGATGCGCATCATGCCCGTGAACGGTTCTGAAAACCGCCTTATATTCCCGCCCGAGTGCTTCATCATTATGGGCCTCATCCCAGCGATATTGCTGGAGAGACGCGCCATAACCGATTTTCTGAGCGGCGAAATCAAGATCGACCTGCTGCGCTTCACGTCCATGGACGCTTTTAAAGACAGCCTTATATTCCCGCCCAAGTGCCTCATCATTATGGGCCTCGTCCCAGCGATATTGCTGGAGGGACGCGCCATGGCCAATTTTTTGAGCCGCGAAATCAACGTCCACCTGGGCTGCGTCATGTCCATGGACATCGCGGAAAACGCCGCGATAAATATCGAAAGCCGTTACAGTGTGCGACTGGTCCCATCGATATTGTTCAATCGTCCATCCATTGCCGACCTGCTGGGCGGCCCAGTTCAGATCAACATCTGACGCGTTGCGACCGAAGACATCGCGGAAGATATTGCCGTAAGTGGCCATCGCATCGGGTGAATGCGCGTCGTTCCAACGCATCTCTGCGGGGGAAGGCAGCCTGACGGGCGGGGGATAAAAGCCCGGCATGACGGGGTTGATCGGTCCGATGCTGATATTCCATCCGCCATCGCCGCCACCTGTTGTCCACCCTCCGCCCGGCGCCACTTCCCAAATCGGCCCGAGGTCCATACTGTAAGAGGACAGCTTCAATGGCTGGGATTGCAGGTCAGACGCGTCATTGAGCGTGATCAATGATGCGTGATCGGCGGCGGGTGCGTGATCTGGCGCTGTGACAGGTTTTGTTACCGGCTGCATTGAAGCCGTGTCACCTGTCAGGAAGGTAAGCGCCGTTGAAGCCGGCTTCATGAGCGAGGCTGCGAAGTTGGCGGTCAGGGCGCTGTTCACCAGTAATTCCGACGCGCCCCGGCCCGCATTGGCCAGAGATGACATTACCGGATGGTCGGACGTCGGGGATTGCGCTGACGCAAGGTGGGTCGCGGCCAGCAGCGTTTCGGAGCCTGTCACGTGCCGAAAATATTCCGCCGTCTGCTGGTGTGCCGCAATAACGTCCAGCACGGGTGTGCCGCTCTTTGTAGCAGGCAGGGCGTCATGCCGCATCCCGGCGTCTGGCGGATCAACCGGGGCGGATGTCGCGCGGAAATCCGTCACGGCCTGCGGGAGTGGCGAAGCGGTTGATGGCTCATCAAAATGGGGATGCGCGGACTGGGATAGGGGCGGCAGCAAATTATCCATGGGCATCCTGCTTCGTTAAATTGATTGTTAAATTATTTTAATCCCATGGCGACCATTCAAATCAATATAAAAATGGAATCGATTCGGTAAAACCTGAAACGATGTCTTTTTTCGACAACTATTATCCTGAACAATAATCGCATAAACGATAACAATATCCTCAAATGCGACATAAATTTAATTTATACGCAATGATAGAATGCGATTACCGCTCAAAACGATATGGAGTGCTTTTCACGCGAAATGATGCGCCCTCAAAGCCCGGCTGATCCGGGATAAGGCGCCGCGCGGCGTGCTTCCGCCTTTTTAAAAGCGGAAGCGTCGCACGACCCGCCAGCGCGCACCCGCGTCGTCACGCGCGTTTCAGCAAGCGCCGGATGGGAAAGGTGGTTATGCGATCAGGCTGAATATCGATCGATCGAGAGATCAAGGGCAGGAATCTCCGTTTTCTTCCCGCTGATTCGATGCGCCAGTAATTGGCCGGAGCCACATGCCATTGTCCACCCTAAAGTGCCGTGGCCGGCATTAAGCCACAAGTTGCGGTAGCGCCCTGCGGGTCCGATAATGGGTGTTCCATCCGGCGTGCAGGGGCGCAGGCCCGTCCAGTATGTCGCCTGGCGTAAATCAGCCCCACCGAAAAGTTCGGAAAAAGAACGCTCAAGCGTCGCCCGGCGATCTGCTGAAAGCTGCGTCCTGTAACCTGTCAGTTCCGCCGTGCCGCCGATCCGCACGCGCTGATCAAACCGCGTGATCGCGACCTTGAAGGTCTCATCATTGACCGTCGCCGTTGGCACACATGTCGGGTCGGTTATGGGCGCTGTCAGGGAGTAGCCCTTGACCGGATAGACCGGCATTTCGATGTTGAGCGGCCTGAGGAAGCGTGGCGCGTAGCTTCCCATAGCCAGAACATATGCATCTGCCGTCAGACGCCCTTCAGAGGTGCGCACGCCATATATCGCGTCAGAGGCGGCGTCGAGCGCATCAATCTGCACACGGAACCGGAATTTGACGCCGCGCGCCGCCGCTTTTTCCGCAAGGTGTTTCGTGAAAAGAAAGGAGTCGCCGCTTTCATCACCCGGCAGGCGCAACCCGCCCATCAGGCGTGCGCGCGCGCCCGCAAGCCCGGGCTCATGGGTCAGAATCTCCTGCGTTGACAGAAAATCATGGGGCACGCCATTTTCTGCAAGAAGCCGTATATCCTCCTGCGCATGATCAATCTGCGCCTGCGTGCGGAAGAGTTGGATCAACCCCTTCTGGCGACCCTCATATTGGATGCCCGTCTTCTCACGCAGTTTTATAAGGCAGTCGCGACTATATTCCGCGATGCGCAACATCCGGCCTTTATTAATGTCGTAAGCGTGATGCGTGCAGTTTCCCAGGACCTGCGTCATAAAGCGCAGACCCATGGGCGTCAGCGCGCCCGGGCGGATGACAAGCGGACTTTCCTTCTGCAGAAGCCAGCGCGCGGCCTTTAAAGGCAAACCGGGCATGGCCCAGGGTGTCGAATAACCGGGAGAAATCTGCCCTGCATTGCCGAAAGATGTTTCCATCGCGACACCGGGCTGGCGGTCAATAATGGTGACGTCGTGACCCTCCTCAGCCAGATACCATGCTGTTGTCACGCCGACCACACCGGCGCCGAGAATAAGAATTTTCATGAAGGGTCCTCATGATAAACGCGGAAATGCCGCGCGCCCAATGATGTCAGCACCTCATAGCCAATCGTTGAGAGGGCGGTAGCGACGTCATCCAGAGGGCGATGCGGGCCAATCATTTCGAACAGGGTATTTTCCGCAAGATCAGTTATCGGCAGATCCGTGATATCGATGGCCATGCTGTCCATCGATATGCGGCCAATACAGGGGAGGGCAATGTCAGGAAAGGCAGGATGCACGACGGAAATTTTACCGCCGGCACTGCGTAACAGCCCGTCCGCATAGCCGATGGCGAGCGTCGCGATCCGGCTTACACGCGGGGCGCGAAAGGTGCTTCCATAGCCCACCTCCGCGCCTTCCGGCACGGTCCGCGCCTGGATCATACGGGCGTAAAGGGCGATCACTGGCTCCATCGGGTTCGGGCGGCCCGGCGTCGGGTTGCCGCCATAAAGGGCGTAGCCAGGGCGTACCACGTCGCGATGAAAGCGCTTTCCAAGAAAAATGCCGCTCGAAGCGGCAATGGAGGAGGGACCGGGCGGGAGGCAGGCCAGGATGGCCTCAAACGCGGCCAGTTGGGCGGCATTGCGCGGGTCGGATGCGGCATCGGCATTGGCGAGATGGCTCATCGTGAAAGCGATGGAAACCCTGTCTAAGAGTTCGGGCTCCCGCGCGAGACGCTGCGCCTCCGCAAGCGACATGCCGTAGCGTGACATGCCGGTATCGAACTGCAGCACGCATTGTGGCGCATCGTCATGCGCCGCAAGCACGCTCTTCCAACGTGTCAGTTGGGTGAGGCTGTTAATGATCGGGCTGATGCGGGCCGCCGCCAGGGCTGCATCACCATCCGTGAAAGGCCCGTTAAGGAGGTGAATAGTGACGTCTTGACCGCTTTGACCGTCCGCGCAGCGATCCATGATGGCGCGTAATTCAAGCGCTTCATCGCGTGTTGCGACAAAGAAACGTCGGCATCCGGCCGCGTAAAGGACAGGCGCGACCTGCGCGACACCGAGTCCGTAAGCATTGGCCTTGACAGCAGCGGCGACATCGACTGAAGGGCCGACTTCCCTGACCAGACGCTGATAATTCTCACCAATGGCGTAGAGATTGATCGTTAATAGGCCACCATTATCGGGCGCGGAGAGGGCCATTGCAGGGTCATATTGTTTTGGCGGGTCCGCGTGCTTCATATCGATACCGTAGCAAAACCAGATTTTACTGTTAAGTCTTAAAGGTGTCAGCGCCCGCCTGATGTCGCTTCATCACCCCGGTTGAGGCACGCCTTTACTGGTCGAATACTCAAAATGCAACGCCGTCTCAGGATAAATAATAGGATAAATGGCGTGCGCGGCCATTGCACCCTCACTGAAGCCCTGCAAAATCAGCTTGAGTTTGCCGGGATAACTGGCGACATCGCCGATCGCAAAAATGCCGGGTTGGCTTGTCTCCATGGTGACGGGCATGACGGGCAACGTGTTCCGCGTCACAGCGAGATTCCAGCCCAAAATCGGGCCGAGATCTGTCGAGAGGCCGTAAAAAGGCAAAAGATGCGTCGCAGCAAGGCGGCGGGTTTTTCCCTCAAGGTCAATCACCTCCACTTCCGCCAGTGTCCCATCCTCGCCATGAAGCGCATGGAGCTGATAGGGAACGATTTTTTCAACCTTCCCGGAGGCGATGCAGGACTCGACCCGCGCCAGCGTTTCCGGCGCGCCACGAAACCGGTCGCGACGATGGACAAGATGGATTTTCCGGCAGATATCGGAAAGTTCAACCACCCAGTCCAACGCCGAATCGCCACCACCGGCAATCACAATATCTTTATCGGTGAAATCGGATTTGCGGCGCACATAATAACGCACGGCGCCGCTCTTCTCAAAATCGCCGAGCGCGTCCAGAGGCGGGCGGTTCGGGCCGAAAGCGCCCGCACCGGCGGCGATGATAATCGCCTTGGCGTGGATCTGCGCGCCTTTATCCGTGCCAAGGCGGAATGCACCGCGATAGCCGCTGAGTGTCGTCACCTGATGTCCTAAAAGGCGCGGCACATTAAATGGTGCAATCTGCGCCTCAAGGGCTTCAACCAAGGCACCGCCCGTGATGGCGGGGTGCGCGGGGATGTCGTAAATCGGTTTTTCCGGATAGAGCGCCGCACATTGTCCGCCTACCTCATCCAACGTATCGATCAGCAGCGTTTTCAGGTGCAACATGCTGCATTCAAACGCCGCGAAGAGGGCTGTCGGCCCGGCCCCGATAATCGCTACGTCAGTCTCCAATGGTGTTTGCGGCATGTTTGTCACCTATAATCTATCGCGCCCCGCCGTTGCTTATCAGAAACCGAACGCACCGTCTCGGCTTAAAGCGTCAGGCACCGCGCGTCGGTCCTCTCACCTTGGTGCGGGGTAAGGGTGCGGCTCCGGGCCGTTTCACGGTACAACGCACGCGCATCATCATCTTTTTCATGTTAAGCAAGCAGGATGACAGAACAACCCTTGCGCTACCATGTGGCCAGCATAAAAGAAACAGAAGCCCTCGCACGGAAAGTCGCGCAGGTGACGATGCCGGGTGACGTCATCGCGCTTCATGGCGAAATGGGTGTGGGGAAATCGGTTTTCGCGCGGGCTTTCATCCGCGCCCGGGCGGGTGACGCGAAGCTTGATGTGCCGAGCCCCACTTTCGCGCTGGTTCAGCTTTATAATCTGCCGTCGGGCGATATTGTCCATTATGACCTCTGGCGCCTTGACGCGGTGGATGCCATGCAGGAACTCGGGCTGGACGCGGATGAGGGGGCCATCATGCTGGTGGAATGGCCGGAGAAAGCCGGTCGATATCTGCCGGCCCATGCCCTGCATATTCATTTATCCGAGCCGGATAAGGCGCATGGTGCGAAAGACACGGCGAAAAGCGTCGAGAATGGCCCGCGCGACATCATGATCTCCGGATGGCATGAGCGTCTGGCATGAGTGTGGTCGCGGTCGCGGCTTCTGACAGTTTTTTTGACGTCGTCGCCAGTCAATGGCAACGCATCATGGAAGGGGCGGCGCATCAGGCGGCTGACGGCGTCATCATCGTCCCGAATCGTCGCGCCGCCATGCAGGTCTCGGAAGCTTTCCTGCGGTTATGTGATGGCGAGGCCATGTTGCTGCCGCGGATCGTCCCGTTTTCCGAACTTGAGAAAATCATGGAGTTCACGCTCCGCCCGCAATATGTGTCGGCATCCGGCGCTGACACAGGATTGAGGTCCGCCCTTGACGCGCTTCTGACCCTGCCGCCCGCATGTGATAAAATGCAGCGTCTGGCCGCGTTATCTTCATTGGTTTTAAGGTCAGGCGATGCATTTGCGGTGCGTCCGGGGCTGGATCAGGCATGGAGCCTCGCCCAGGCGCTCGCGGATCTCATGGATGATGCGGAGCGCGCGGAAATTGACCTCGCCGCGCGATTGCCGGAGGCGGATGATGGTGAATTCGCCGCGCACTGGCAGCGCTGCCTTGATTTCCTCGCAATCGTTACGGCGTTCTGGCCGGAATATCTGACGGAGGGGGGCGTCACCAATCCGGTGGCACGCCAAAATCACGTCGTCAAAGTGATGATGGCCGCATGGGAAGCGGCGCAGCCCACTTTGCCGATCTGGGCTGTCGGGTTTACGGATATTGCAAGTTCCGTCGGGATGTTGCTCTCGACGGTCGCCAACCTGCCTGGCGGTTGCGTGGTGCTGCCGGGGCTGGATCAGGAATTGGAGGATGCGCTCTGGGCGGCTCTCCCTGAAAGCCACCCGCAATCCGGCTTAAAGGCGATTTTGGACGCGATGGGGGTGGAGAGAGGGGCTCTTCCCCGCTGGTCACAGGGCTTTCCGTGGGTTGACCCGATCCCGGCAGGCCGGGTTGCCATGTTGCGCGCCGCCCTGACGCCCGCAGCCGGTGTAGCGCAATGGATGCGTGACCCGCAACCCTGTGATCTGACCGGTTTATCGAGCCTGAATTGTGAAGACCCGCAGCAGGAAGCCCGCGCCATTGCCATGATCCTGCGTGCGGCGTTGGAGAAACCGGGCCATCGTGTGGCCCTGATCACGCCAGACCGCCAGATCGCCCGACGTGTTTCCGTCGAGCTGCTGCGCTTCGGCATTGTCGCGGATGATAGTGCGGGTGAAGCGCTTGCTTTGACGCCTTCAGCCGTTTTCATCCGCCTGCTTGCTGAAGCTGTCGCGTCGGAACTCGCGCCCGTCCCGCTCCTGGCGCTGCTGAAACACCCGCTTTCAGCCTGTGGGATGACGCAGGGCGCCTGCCGCGCAAGCGCCCGCAAATTGGAGCGCATGGTCCTCCGCGGTCCCGCCCCGCCACCGGGTTTTGCAGGGCTGCGCCTGCGCTGCCGCGATGAGGGCGATGGGGAAGCCGAATTGGCGGATCGGCCCGATCAACCCGTTGCGCCTGAGGACTTCATCAATCGCCTAGAGAAAATCCTCGATCCGCTTCTGACATGCGGGGATGCGCCGCTCCCGACCTTGCTGACGCGATTGGTCAAGGTCGCGGAGGCTTTGGCCAGCACGCCGGAGACGGAAGGGGCGGACCGTTTATGGTTCGGGGAGGCGGGGCACGCTTTGGCTGAGCATCTTTCCGGCCTCATGCAATTTACCGAACTGCTCGGGGCGCAGGGTTTTGCGACCCTGCCCGCCTTTCTGGCGGCTTCCATGCAGGGGCAATCCGTGATGGGCCAGCATATTCTGCGCGGGCGCGAGGGGGGCGCTTTGCATCCGCGTGTCTATATTCTTGGCCTCATTGAAGCGCGGCTTCAACGATTTGACCTCGCCGTTCTGGCCGGGCTGGAAGAGCAGATCTGGCCCCGCATCGCTGAGCCGAGCCCGTGGTTGAGTCGACCCATGCGCCTCAAAATCGGCCTGCCCGCGCCGGAACATGATATTGGCGCAAGTGCATTCGATTTCGTGTCAGGGATGTGCAGCGCGTCCCATATCGTCCTGTCCCATGTTGCGCGGCGTGAAAATGCACCTTCCGTGCCGTCTCGATGGCTGGTGCGCATGCACGCTTACCTGGAAGGTCGTGGCCAGTCCCTGCCGCAACATCCCGCGCGCGCGTGGCAAATGCAGATCGATCAGCCTGCGGGGCCGACGACGTCCGCCGCGCAACCTGCGCCGCGCCCACCCGTGCCGCTTCGTCCCCGCCGCCTCAGCGTCACGGAAATCGATACGTGGCTGCGTGACCCTTACACCATCTATGCGCGACATATCCTCAAACTGCGCCCCCTTGATGCGATCAACGCCCCGCCGGGGCGGGCCGATATCGGTGTCATTGTGCATGAGGCGCTCGCGGAATGGCTTCAGGGCCACAAGCGGGATGTCGGCCATCTGACGCGCCTGCTGCATGAGAGATTGGCGCGATCACCGATGCGGCCTGCCATGCGGGCCTGGTGGCGCGGCCGCTTCAGCCTGATTGCGACAGAAATCGTGGCGTTTGAGGCGGGACGGGCCTTTCACCCGGCGCAATCCTGGGGGGAAGCCGCAGGCAAGTTGCGTCTGGACGCGCCGCAGGGCGGATTTGATCTGACAGCGCGTGCGGATCGTATTGATCGTGACGGGTTGGGGCAGATCTGCGTGATTGATTATAAGACGGGTCAACCGCCGAAACGTAAGGATGCGGATTTAGGCTGGGCTTCGCAACTCTGGCTGGAAGCGGCGATGATCCTGCGTGGTGCCTTTGACGGCATCACCGCGGAGAGTTTCACCTCGTTGGAATATTGGCGCGTCTCAGGCAATGCGGCGTCAGATCGCGTCGTCATCATTGCCGAAGGGTCGGAGGGCGACATTGCCGAAGAAGCCGAGAATCGCGTGCGGCGGCTTGAAGAGTGGGTGGCGCAATATGACGACCCGGACATGCCTTATATCGCGCAACCTTATCCGGAATATGCGCCGCGTTTTGATGATTACGGCCATCTGGCCCGCGTCAAGGAGTGGCGGATCAGCGCGGAGGCAGATGAATGAACCAGGCATTGCCTGATGGGCCTGACATCAACCTCGACAATATTGCGCCATTGGATGATGCCGTCGCGCGGGCGGAGCGGCTTCAACGCGACGCTTCTGACCCGCGTGCTTCCGTTTTTGTGTCCGCCTCGGCGGGGAGTGGCAAAACCAAATTACTGATCGACCGGTTATTGCGCCTGATGCTGCCATTGGCAGAGTCGGACCCGCGGACTGGCGACATGCTGATCATCCCCGGTATTGACCCTGCGCGGATCCAGAGCCTGACCTACACGAAAGCCGCTGCCGCGGAGATGGCAACGCGCCTTCAATCCGTCCTGGGGCGGTGGGTCACGATGTCTGATGACAAGCTCGATCAGGAATTGCGCAAGCTGGATGTGCCATGTACGGAGGCGACACGTGGCGCGGCGCGCGCTTTATTCGCGCAGGTGCTGGATTGCCCGGGCGGCATGCGGATCGGGACGATCCACGCTTTCTGCCAGTCCCTTTTAAGACGTTTCCCGCTTGAGGCGGCCATCGCGCCGCAATTTCAGTTGATGGAAGATCCCGATACCGCCTCCGCCCTCCATCAGGCGCTGGAAACGGAAGTCCTTGAGGCCGCATCCAGAGATTTGGGAGAGCGTTTCGCGGCGCTGAGCCAGAAGCGGGAATATGATTCCGTTAAAGAGTTCGCCGCAAAATTATATGGCGCGCGCGGGTCTCTACGCGGATTCCGGCACATATTTTCCGCAACGATGGAAGATCTGGAAACGACCTGTCGGCGTCTTCTGACACTTGAACATGATGATCTATCCGCGGCTCTCAAAGCGTGCCTGACGCCGCATGATGAAGCCGGGCTGCGTGACGCTGCGGAGCAGCTCGCCGCGTTTGCAACACCTGCGGCACGCGCGCGACTTGAAGCGATGATGTTGTGGCTGAAAACACCGACAGAGGCGCGGGACGTAGAAGCCTGGCGCAAACTTCTGCTGACGCAAAAGGATACGCCTCTCAAACCCGTCGCTTATGCCAGCAGGAAATATCAGGACTCGCATGCGCATCTGATTACCGTGATTGAAAGCGAAGCGGCGCGATTTATGGCGGCCCTGCGGCAATATCGGCTGCATGAGGTTTATCATTTAAGCATCACCAGCCTCGCACTGATTTTCGGCGCGCTGCGCCGTCTCGATGGTGACAAAGCGCGGCGCGGTCTGGTCGATTATGAAGATCTCATCGCCGCAACCCAGAACCTCCTGCGGGACCCCGGCGCGGCCTGGGTGCTCTTCAGGCTTGATGGGGGGATTGACCATCTTCTGCTTGACGAGGTTCAGGACACGTCGCCTGCGCAATGGGATATTGCCCGCGCCCTGACGGAAGATTTCTTCTCCGGTGCGCCGATGCGGGAAAGCCACGCGCTGCGACCGCGCACGATTTTCGCGGTGGGTGACTTCAAGCAATCTATTTTCAGCTTTCAGGGGGCGAAGCCGCAGGCTTTTCTTGATGCGCGCGCCGATTTCAGTGCGCGCGTGCGTCAGGCGAACCAGAAATGGCGTGCGCCCAGCCTTGACGTGTCGTTTCGTTCCAGCGCGCCGGTCCTGCAACTTGTCGATGCGGTTTTTGCCAACCCCCTGGCGGCGGAGGGGATGGCAGCGTTTCAGGCGGGCGATGAGACCGGCATACCCCGCCATCGCCCGGCGCGGCAGGACCATTGGGGCCGTGTCGAAATCTGGCCGAAACTTCTGCGCGTGGAGAAGGATGACGCGATTGACCCATGGAAGCCAGCCAGGCGCGCCAACCCGTCCCGCCTGACCGCGCAACGTATGGCGGATGCCATTGCCGCGTGGCTGCGGAAACATCTCGGCCAGGCGCCCCGCCCCGGTCAGCCGCCCCTTGCGCCCGGGGATGTGCTGATCCTTGTGCGGCGTCGGTCACCTTTCCTCTGGGCGCTGGTGCGCGCTTTAAAATCCGCCAATATCGATGTGGCGACCCTTATCCGCGCCAGTCTGACCGACCAGCTTGCCGTGCAGGATATGATTGCCCTTGCAGAGGTGCTCCTTCTGCCGCAGGACGATCTGAAACTCGCCACTGTGCTGACATCGCCGCTGGGTGATCTCTCTGATGAGTCGCTTATGGCATTGGCGGCCGGACGGGGGGCGCGGCCGCTGATCGTGACATTGCAGGCGCGCCATCATGAGCGGCCCGCATGGGCATCCGCCTGGAAGATGATTTCCGGCTTGCAGGCGCGTCTCGATTTTGCGGCGCCTTATGACATTCTCGCCGATGCGCTGGGGCGTTATGGCGGGCGCGCCCGTTTCCTCAAGCGTTTGGGGGTCGAGGCCCGCGACGCGCTGGATGACCTCATGACGATGGCGCTGCAATATGATGCGGGGCATGCGCCCTCCATGCAGGGTTTCCTCGCCTGGTTGCAGGAAAGTGACGGCGCGGTGAAACGTGATGCAGAGGCTGAGAGCAGCGCGGTGCGCATCATGACGGTCCATGCCTCCAAAGGATTACAATCCCGCCTCGTCATTTTGCCGGACACGGCACCGCAGGGCGGGGGGCAGGAGAGCTACATCACTGTAAAAGATGGTGCGGCCGATGTGCCTTTCATGACGGTACGCGGCGCCAGCCACGCCCCCGCCCTCGCCGCAGCGAAGGAGGAGCGCGTCAAAGCTGTGCGGGAGGAGAGTCATCGCCTGCTTTACGTTGCGCTGACCCGCGCAAAGGACTGGCTCGTCATATGCGGATGGGAGCCGGGCAAAAAAGGCCATGAGGCCGATGACTGGTATGGGCTTTGCGCCGAGGGATTTGCGCAATTACCAACGCGTGAGGAAGATTTCACGCGAGGCTGGGCGGGGCAGACCCTTATTCACGAAATTCTGCCGCCGCCAAAAATCAATGTCGACTTCGTCGGCGCATCCAATGAGGGCAGTGCGGCGGGCGTAAAGTCAGACGCAAATGCCAGTCCGACACCTTTACCCGCCATTTTCGGGCAGGCTCCTTTATGGCGGCCCCAGCCGCCACGGGATGAACCGCGCATTGTGCGCCCTCTGGCACCGAGCCGACCTGAGGGAAATGTTTTTGGCCCGACCCCGCCTTCACGTTCGCCTCTGGACATGACATCACCGGGGCCGCGCGCGCAGGCGCTGCGCCGTGGACTCATCATGCACCGTCTATTGCAGTTTCTGCCGGATTTACCGGAGGCGGAGAGGCGCGCGCGCGCGCTGAGATGGTTGGGTCAGACTGGTTTCAGCCTAGATGAGGCGACAAGATCGCGTCTCGCGGATGACGTGCTGGGCGTCATTGACCACCCGATGTTGAAGCCCCTTTTTGGGCCATATTCCAGGGCGGAGCAGACGATTACAGGGCTTGTCGGAGAGAGTGTGATTGTCGGGCAGGTGGATCGATACGCTTTCACGGAAGGGCGACTTTATATCTGTGATTTCAAGACCAATCAGAAGCCCCCGCAGCGTCTCGACGCTGTGCCCGAAACTTACCGCCGGCAAATGGCCGCTTATGCAGCAATATTGCGACAGATTTACGAACCTCAGGAAATCGTGGCCTCCCTCGTCTGGACGGAAGGGGCGCGCGTGACGTTTTTACCGCCTGAAATGCTTCATTTTGAGTGACGGTCCCTGCCGCCTTTACCTTGTTTGGGAAGGACTTAAAGGCGGGAAGGGGGGCGACGGCTGGTCGTTTTGACGGCCCACCATAGAAGTGCCGGGATAATGAGGAAATTGCCCAGAACGACAATCATCATCACGCCGAGACTATGCGTCAGAATAATCGGGATGAGCGAAAAAATCGGGAAAAAGAGGAGAAGGAGCATGACAGCCCGACCCTTGGTGCTTTCGGGCAGCCACATAATGAATCGTTCAATCGGAAACCAGTCGCGCAAAGCCGTCATCCCGGAGCATAATGTCGGTCGTCACGCACCCCAAGAGCCTGTCTTTTTCGAGACAGAAGATTCACAGGCGTGCGGCCCGCATTTAAGAGAAGCTAAGAATGTCATAAGAGTTTTACATGTAAATGTCCAATATCCCGCCCGCCATGGCGGTTGGAGAGGCGATGAGGCGGGTCAATCTTGAGCAAGCCTGACCATTTTTAGAGACCCGTTGAAACGCTGAAGGTGATCTGATTTTGATCATCTTCAATGCAGAATGCCGCGATCCTGGGCGTTACGTTCCATAGTGAATGGGGCCCTGGCCCTGCGCGGGCTTGAACTCCGTTACCGGATTACCCATAGTCGAGGCATCGATATTTTTTGGAAGTAACTTTGGAGACGCCGTCATGAGTGCCCATACCCGATCTGTTGACGATAAAAAATTTGAATCTGACGTGTTAAAGGCGGAAGGGCCGGTTCTCGTGGATTTCTGGGCTGAATGGTGCGGGCCATGCAAAATGATCGCCCCGGCACTGGAGGAAATCGCGTCGGAATATGGTGGGAAACTTACCGTCGCCAAGCTCAATATCGACGATAACCCTGAGGCGCCAACACGTTTCGGCGTGCGCAGCATTCCGACACTGATCCTTTTCAATAAAGGTGAAATTGTCGGTCAGAAGACGGGTGCGCTGCCCAAGAGCCAACTTAAAGCCTGGGTCGATTCACTCCTCTGAATCCGTTTCCTGAATAATGATGGACGGTGACGACGCAGGATCTGTTTTTGTGCCGTTTGCCGTTGTCACGCGCGCATCATGGCCTGCTGTATGGCGGCGTGACCGCTCCATGTCGTCAAGTTGATCCGATTGGTCCGGACGGCATCTCGAAATGCCGGGGCAAGCAGGGCATCAAGCTCTGCCTCATGCAGATAATCCGGCATGGTTGAGGAAATCAGCGTATTTTTGCCCGTCGCGGGATGGAAGTAAATCTCGGAAAGTCCCGGCGGGAGATGTGGCATGAGTGCCGCCACGCGCGATGGCGTCATGGCGCCGCTCCAGGCAAGGCCGAAGCACCAGTCATTCGATGTCATGCCTGCGCGGTGGATCTGCCAGCGCAAGAGGCGACACCATCGACGCATGGCCTTCGCGCCGAAGCCATCGTGATGCGGTGTAACAGCATTAATGGGGGAAGCAGGCTCAATCGGTAAGCGAATGTGGCGCAACCCGTATTCCGCCCCGATCCGAATCATCAAGCGGCCGATTGTGGGGTGGAGGTGCATGTGCTTATGCGCATTGGCATGGTCCAACCGTAAGCCGGACGCGGTAAAAGCCCGAAACTGGGCGCGGATTTCCCGACGCAATTCCCGCCTTGCTGCGGGGTGGAAGAAATAGCGCACACCGAGGGCCGCCTGCCGACCATGAAATGCGGCGCGTCCTTCCCCCGTCTCTTCCGCAATGTGGGAGATATCCTGATAGGGGCTCAGCGCATCGCCTTCGACGAGGACGCAATGCAACCCGACCTGCAAGTCAGGCAGGCGGCGCGCCCGTTTGATGGCGTCAGACGCAGCAGGCCCCGCGACCATCAGGCTGGCGGTTGAAAGCAGGCCCTCCCGATGGGCACGTTCAACCGCCTCATTGACCTCCTCGCTCAGCCCGAAATCATCGGCTGAGACAATGAGTTTACGCATAAAGCGTTACGCCGCCCGGTTACGGTCCCGCAGAAACTGGAAGAATTCCAGACCTTCCCGCAGGCGACGCTTCATCATTTGCGGGCTGCGCACCATCTCATTGACGATTGAGGCGATTTTCGGCGCGCGGAAATAGAACTTCCGGTAAAATTCCTCGACAGAGTTGAAGATTTCTGTGTGCGAAAGATGCGGATATTCCAGCGGCGCGATCTGCACGCCATTTTCGTCAATAAGCTCAGCCTCGGACTCATTAAACCAGCCATTCTCCGTCGCCTGCTTATGCAGGAACGTGCCGGGATAAGGTGCGGCGAGGGACACTTGCAAAGTGTGCGGGTTAATGTCCTTGGCGAAATTGATCGTCTCGCGGATGGTCTCTTTTGTTTCACCCGGCAGGCCGACAATAAACGTGCCATGCACTTTGATGCCCAGTTTATGGCAGTTTTTCGTGAACTCACGGGCGGTTTCGACGCGCATACCCTTCTTGATGTTGTGCAGGATCTGCTGATTGCCGCT
This sequence comes from Candidatus Kirkpatrickella diaphorinae, assembly GCF_025736875.1. Taxonomy (GTDB): domain Bacteria; phylum Pseudomonadota; class Alphaproteobacteria; order Acetobacterales; family Acetobacteraceae; genus Sorlinia; species Sorlinia diaphorinae. Next base: position 1,472,138 of record NZ_CP107052.1, on the reverse strand, counting down.
TTCATACCCGACGAGGAGAAGACGCAGACCATTCTCCTTCATGACTTTCAGCGTCTCATAGGGGACGTTGGCTTTGGCATTGCAAGACCATGTAACGCCGAGTTTGCCCATCTCCCGCGCGATGGCTTCCGCCCGCGGCAGGTCATCCGTAAATGTGTCGTCATCAAACATGAATTCCCGAACCTGCGGGAAATATTGTTTGGCCAGGCGAATCTCCGCCGCCACATGCTCCGGGCTGCGCGTGCGGTAACGATGCCCGCCCACTGTCTGCGGCCAGAGGCAGAATGTGCAGCGTGATTTGCAGCCGCGCCCCGTATAGATCGAAATATAGGGGTGCATGAGGTAACCGATGAAGTAATCCTCAATGCGCAGGTCACGTTTATAGACTTCCGTCACAAAGGGCAGGCTGTCCATGTCCTCAATCATGGCGCGATCACGATTTGCGGTGATGACACCGTTTTTATCGCGCCAGGTGATGCCATCCACATCCTTGAAATCGCGCCCTTCCGCGATTTCCTTGATTGTAAAATCAAATTCGTTGCGCGCCACGAAGTCGATCGGCGTGCCTTTGGCCATGCTCTCATCCGGCTGGACAGCGACTTTCGCCCCGACCATGCCGATTTTGAGATTTGGGTTAACGTCCTTGAGCATCTGCGCAACCCGCACGTCGGATGCGAAAGACGGCGTCGAGGTGTGCATCACGACAAGGTCGCGGTTTTTCACATCTTCGAGGATGGGCTCAATACCCATGCGCGCGGGCGGCGCATCAATGAGGCGCGAATTTTCAACCATCGCCGCGGGTTGCGCAAGCCAAGTCGGGAACCAGAAGGACCGAATCTCCCTTTTTGCCTGGTAGCGGGAGCCAGCACCTCCGTCAAACCCGTCAAATGATGGTGGTTGAAGAAAAAGCGTGCGCATCATGCGACAGCCAACCTCTCAAAGTCACAAAGTTGCGGTGGAGTTTTAAGCGGACCCGCCAGAAAACCGTCTAGAACCGTTCATCTAAGCATGCAGGGCGTCCGAGACAAGTCTCTTTACCCGCGATCAGCCTTTTGGCCGCGCTGATGTTGCACGAACATGACGGCGTATATGCAGGTGCTTCCCGCGCCAGGCCACACGTCTGCCGCGGAGGCTACATAGCATGATCAGCGCTGAAAACCAGTCCCGCAATGGTAAGGTGGCGCACAGGCGCCAGTCAGGTCGGCCCAAGGCCCGGTTGATGGCGTGGGCGGCCAGCGCCCGGATCAGCCAGCTTATGAAGAAGAATAAGACCGCGCCCCCGGCCAGGCCGCTTGTCACGACGCACAGCATCGCCCAGAAAAGGGATAACTGTGTTGAAGAGAGGGCATAACCTAAGGGTTCAAGGTTTTTGATGGTCCGGCCCCAGCGCAGTTCATGATGGAAAAGCGCGGCCCAACCTGACTCCGCGACGGTCGTTTCCGTCAGGCAGGGGGCGAGGGCGACATGCAGGCCCGCATCCTGCACTTTATGACCCAGCACGGCGTCATCGGCGACATGCCGGACGAGCGCTTCAAGCCCGCCAACCTGCGCCAGCGTGTCGCGATGCAGGGCCATCGTCGCGCCTAGGCAGTCCTCCCGCCCCAATTGGCGCGATAGCAGGACGCCGGGCATGAAAAACTGGTTGATCTGCGCCGCGCCAAAACGGCGTACATATGTTGGTGACGCAGGCAGACCGGCATAAAGCGTGGTGACGAGGCCAGTGCCTTTGACCTGGAGGCGTTGCACAAGGGCGCGCAGATAATCACAACCCGCATGAATGTCCGAATCGGCCATGACGATCACATCGTGTCGCGCGGCCGGATACATGTTGATCAGATTGCTGACTTTATGATTGACCCCATGGGCGGCGGGATTGATCACAAGATCGATCTCAATGGCGGGAAACCGCGCCTGAAGCCTGTGCACGATGGAAATGGCGCTGTCATCATGCCCGTGCACACCAAACACGATCTGGTAATGCGGGTAATCCTGCACGCAGAATGACGCCAGGGCCGTTTCCAACATGGGTTCATCACCATGTAACGGCTTGAGGATTGTCACCCCGGGCAGGTCTGCCATCGGGCTTTCGGCCCGGGTCAGATTGCGGCTCCCGACGATAAAGCGGCGCGTCAATATGGCGCCCATCGTGGCCTGAAGCGTGCCCACGCCCGATATGGCCGCGCACGCCCAGGCGAGGCTTTGCATAATCATGACCATTGACGTTGAGCCCTGCGCTCACGCAGCACGATATTATTGTCGGAAGGGAACATCATTGAAAAGAATCGTGAAATGATAGCTCAGTTTCCGAGAAAGGTCTTAGTCTTACGGTCAAGAAGCGTTTTCAACCCTTCCGCGCCGCCACTTGCAAGACCTGCTGAAAAATCTGCCCTCTGTGCCGCGACCTGGCTGATATGTCCGTTGAGAAGCACATCCGTGATGCGATATCCATGGGGAAGATTCTGCACGACGTAATCAATTTCCGTCCTGTTATCAGGCCCGGCAATCGTTGAACGGATGATTTTGCCATCTCCGTAGGACGTCGCGGCACTTTGCGGCTTGATGGAGAAATTGGTTTTCTCACCCTTGCCAAAGCTCGACACATAGCGTGCGACCGTGAAACGGCGGAACGAGTCGAGAAGACTTTGCTGATCCTGCGCACTGAGATTGGCAAAGCGCATCCCGACAGAATTCCGCAGAATTGTGGGGAGGTCAAAAGCCGCATCGATAACGGGGGTCATGATTTTGACACGTTGCGCGGCGCTCAAGTCAGTATTTGCCTCCAGCTTGCGCAGGCCCGCATACAGGGCTTCAACAGGTTGAGCGACCGCGTTGGGCGCGGCAACTTCCGAACGGGCGGGCGTTTGCGCCTTTGCGACATTCAGGCTTGTTGACACCGCCATAATGGCGGCGGCGCTCAGGACGACATGACGAAACCGCACGCGCGCCGACACGCCGGGACGAACGTCTTTACCATGTGCCGTGCTCAGATTTCGCACCGTCCCCTGTCGGACAAGGGAAGATGGGAAAAGCGCATATTTCAGCATGTCGTGTCCTCTACTTAGCACGCCATCGGCCCAAATTCTCACCTGTGGCGCGGACTGGCCAAAAATTGTTACAGGACGCCCCTGCCAGAATGGCGGGCCACGTCCCTGATCGCGCATGCGTAACGCGTCGGGGTCGAAACTGCAATCAATCATTATCAAACTCAGGCGTAACATGAGAAAGCAGAAACCGCTTTACAATCCCGGCCATCATGCCGAGACTGTCGCCATCGAGATCGCGACATGCGACTGTCACCCTAAAACCACAATCGCAACCGACCGAAAAAGGGGACGTTGAGGGACGGGTGGACCACGTTATATAGTGCAGGGTTAAATGCCAGCAGCAACGGCCTGCCATCCCGGCGGGACAAGACGCGGCGTCAAAGTGACGGCATATGTTGCAGGCGAGACATTATTTAAGAGCACCGGGGCGACGCGGCGAACCCTGACAGCGGAGATGCAGAGTCGCGGTGCAGGAGTAGAAAGTTTCATGGCCGTTCCGATAATGCAAGCTGTCCGAGTCGGGCATTATGTTGTGAAGCAGCATTTGCTGGGGCGTAAGCGCTACCCGCTCGTCCTGATGCTGGAACCGCTATTTCGGTGCAATCTGGCCTGTGCAGGGTGTGGTAAGATCGATTACCCGGCGCAGATCCTCAATCAGCGCATGAGCGTGCAGGAATGTCTTGATGCCGATGCGGAAGCCGATGCACCCGTCATCGCGATTGCGGGCGGTGAACCCCTTTTGCATAAGGAAATGCCGCAGATCGTCAAAGGGCTGATTGGCCGCAAAAAATACGTTTATCTGTGCACCAACGCGCTTCTGCTTGAGAAAAAGCTCGACGATTATACGCCGTCACCTTTCTTCTCCTTCGATGTGCATCTTGATGGTGACGCCAACATGCATGATGCCTCCGTCTGCCAGGATGGCGTCTATGAGCGCGCCGTGGCCGCCATTCGCAACGCGAAGGCACGGGGCTTCCGCGTATCGATCAATTGCACGCTGTTTGATGGCGCGGACCCGAAACGTGTGGCCAGCTTCTTTGATGAAGTCATGGCCATGGGTGTGGATGGCATTATGACGGCCCCCGGTTACGCCTATGAGCGTGCGCCCGATCAGGAGCATTTCCTGAATCGGCAGAAGACCAAACAGCTTTTCCGGGATATCTTCCGTCTTGGTAAGGGCAAGAAATGGCGCTTTACGCAATCGCCTCTCTTCCTCAACTTCCTGGCCGGCAATGAGACATACCATTGCACGCCTTGGGGCAAGCCGCTGCGGACGGTGTTTGGCTGGCAGCGCCCCTGCTATCTACTGGGTGAAGGCTATGCCAAAACCTACCAGGAATTGATGGATGACACAGCCTGGGAAAAATACGGCACGGGCGCTTATGAGAAATGTGCGGATTGCATGGTGCATTCCGGCTACGAGTCGACCGCTGTCATGGATGCGGTGCGGCGCCCATGGCACATCATGAAGGTTGCGCTTTTCGGACCTGAAACTGAAAAGCCCATGGCGCCGGAGATCTCCCTCAAAAACCAGCGCCCGGCCGAATATCGGTATGAGGAGCAGGTCCACGCGCAGGTTCAGAATATCGAGGCGCAAAAGCCCGCACGTGCACCGCGCGTCCGCTTCCATCGTGCTGAGACGGCACCGGCTGAAGAAAAATCAGCGGCAACTGCCTGAAAGCAACGCGGAACCGCGTGATGCAGCCGATGCGATTTGTCAGAAGTGGTCAGGGCCTGAACGGATGCGGATTAACCCCATCCGAGCGGGTCGGGCTGCATCACAGTGATGGGCGGCATGTCCCGACCCCAGTGAGCTTGACGGATATTGATGGCCGGGCGGGAGTCAGTCCGATGCGTCATTGGGGGCACGACCTGTCATCATGACGACGCCGATCCTGATTATCTGCCTTCTTATCCTCATCAATGCGATTTTCGCGATGGGGGAAATGGCGCTCGTCTCCTCCAAACGGTTGCGCCTCGCTGAAATGGCGAAGGCCAAAGTGCGCGGTGCGGCCCGCGCCCTGCAATTGGCGGATGACCCGCAATCTTTTCTGCCGACCGTTCAGGTGGGTATGACGGTGGTCTCCATTCTCGAAGGTGCTTTCGGCGGGAGTGAGATTGAGCACCATCTCGCCCGGAAAATCGCGCATATCGAGAGCCTGAAAAATTACGCCAATGATATCTCGATTTTCATTGTCGTGCTTATCATCACATTGGGGATGCTGATTTTCGGGGAACTGGTCCCCAAGCAGCTCGCGCTTTACCACCCTGAGCGCTATGCTGCGCGCCTCTCCACCATCCTGTCCGTAACATCAGCCATCATGCGGCCCATCGTCAAGACGTTGAGCGCCGCATCATCGCTCATCATCCGTCTGCTCGGGGCGCGCGGGGCGGAACGAGCCTCCCTGACGGAGGAGGAGTTGCGTGCCGTCCTCGTTGAAGGCGCGCGCGCCGGCGTGCTGGAGGCTGAAGAGCGCGTGATGATCGAGCGGCTTCTGCGCCTCGCGGATCGGCCTGTCCGGGCTATTATGACGCCGCGAAGTGAGTTATTCTGGGTCGATCGCCATTCGAGCCGTGAAGCATTGATCGTCAAATTACGTGACTCGAAATTTACGCGTATCGTCGTGTGTGATGGTGACGTGGACCATCCTGTCGGCATCGTATTAGCGAAAGATCTGATGGATCGCCTGCTGCAAGGCCTGCCGCTTTCCATTGAAGCGGCGCTGAAAACGCCGGTTGTTGTCCCGGACAGTCTCAGCGCGCAGGACATGATCGAACTCATGCGTCAGAACAGCTCGGGGATTGCTTTCGTCCTTGATGAATATGGCTCGTTTGAGGGTGTTGTGACGCCGTCCGACATTTTTGAAGCCATTGTCGGTGATGAGCACCTGGAACAGAATAAGACGAAAAATGAGAAATCCGCCTTATCCGGGGAATATGTGCTGGATGGCTTCATGCCGGCAGATGAGGTGCGGTCGCTACTGGATCTACCTGAACTCCCGGCTCAGGGAAGTTACCACACGCTTGGGGGGCTGATTCTGACCCTCTTGCGGCGTGTGCCTTCGCAGGGGGATAAAATCATTTTCGGGCGATGGATGTTTGAAGTCACGAAAATGGATAAGAGGCGTGTTATTGAAGCGCGCGCCAGCCGTCAGGTGCTTGCCGAAAATTGAGTTGGTAAGGCGTTCTCACGTGGGCGCGGCGAGGGCGGGGTAATGTGACGCCGCGCGCCCCGTTTCACCCCTCGCCCTCGGTGCCCGCATCTTTTATCCTGACGTGATGCGCGACTGAAGGTGTCACGTTTGACCGTGACACCCTCGATCTTTCCTCCAACAATTATTTCTTATGAATCGGCGGCAAAGTGGGGAAGCGATGCCAGTCTCTCAAAGTGATCGTGTAAAGCGTTACCGTGCTTTCCTTCGCATTTCCGTCTTCAATGATGTAGTCATTGCCATCGTACCAATAAGCCAGCTCCTGTGAAACATCTGGCGGCATAACCCCGCTCAGATCGCCGCCTTCATAGAGGCGATGCGCTTTTACCGAATCAACACGCCCGGCCAGATCGTTGATCACCAGATGTACGCCGCCAGCGCTCTGGGCGTAATCGCGGGTCCGGACGGGATAGGGTGACGAGGATGGCAAAGTCGGTGCCCAGGCCTGCTGGGGCACCTCGTTGTTGTTATGCAGGGTGGTTGGATCCTGGCCGCCGAACCAATGCTCCCGTGACCAATCATCAGTGATCTCCGCGAGGCTTCGACCCGTATCGACATAATGCTGATTGTAATAAATATTGCCGACCGGGGGCGTATACATTTGCGGTAGCGACTTGTCGATGCGGTAATTTGCGACGAGGATGTTGATTTTGCCGCTGGACGACCCTGCGAGAATGCTGATGCCCGTGCGCCCCGCATCTGACGTTGAGATTAGCTGCGGCGTATCAAACATTTCATTATATAATTTGAAAGTCTGCGCGACATAGGAGCAGAACGCTTTCGCGTCCGGGATCGCGGGGTTGAATGCATCATTGAATAACCCGAAGGCCCCGCCGTCACCACGATAATAATGGGCATGGTCGACCCGGCACTTATTCATGCCGATTAAAGTGGAGGCGACGAAAGCGGCGTTCTGCGCGCTCTGCACTTTGCTGTACATCAGGTAGGATGCGTAAGGGCTGACATTCCACTCTGAGCAGATACTCTCCACATTGCTGAAGCCATAAGCGTCAAGCGCGGCGGCAACACCGTCAGCCGCGTCCAGGATATTTTGCGGATCGGCTGTCTCGCTCGGGTAAAAATGCCAGGAGAGAAAATCGATCGGGACACTCTTTGCGCGGCAATTAGCAAGGAGCCCGTCAAGGAAGGCGCCTCCGATATTCAGCCCGAACGCAGCCCCCGCGCCTCCGATTTTGGCATCGGGGTCGATCGATTTGATCTTCCGGGCGACCGTCGCATAAAACTCGTAATAGCGCGACACATCATCCGTGTTCCAGAAGAAGGGAAGGTCCGGCTCATTCCAGATTTCCCAATATTTGACCTTACGAGGAAGGCCCGATTTTGAAAGGTCGCTGGAATAACGTTTGACGAGTTCACCGACAAGCTCGGCATAGATTTTGAAGTTGGATGGCAATTCCCACCCGCCATCATTTGAGCGCCCGATGCGGAACATGATTTCGCCGCCAGAGGCGCTGCTGGCCGCGGAATCAATGTTTTCAATCGTTTGCTTGAGGTAATAATCAGTGGGCGCGTAATTTGCATCTTTCTTCGCAAGGCTGGTACTCAGCTTTTTCATGCCTTTCACGGCATTCGGAAAAATGACGCGCGTATTATTGAAATCGGCAATGAAATTTTTTGCGCGGTCCTGTTGATCCTGCGGTACGTTGGGGAGAAGCTGGTTTGTATTTGCGGCTCGATTGGCGTCAAAATATGGCTCAATATCGCAGACGCCGTAAATATCGTGCATCCGGATGTGGATGAAGCCCAATTGTCTGAATTGATCCTGAAGATCGGGAAAACCCGGCATGAAGGAGATGGGTGAACCATTCACGCCATTGACCTGCTTGACCTGCGCGGACGTATTTCCGCTGGCAAGGGGTGTATTGGGGTCAATCTGAATTCTAAACATGTTGGAGATCCTTTATTTTTCTTTTTTTGTCGTGCTTCCGACAATGTCGTGATGGCCTGACCCGCGAGGATATGTAACGGTCGGGCCACCAATTATAAATTTTGATTTGAACAATAACTACCAAATGATAGAATAATGCGTCACCGTATATTGAACAGCTAATGGATCGTAGATTGTTATATTATTGCCATTATATTGCACATTTACGCCCCCATTATTGACCGGGGGAAGCACAGCGCCAAGGTCGCCGCCTTGTACGATGCGGCGGACTTCAAGCCTCGGTGTCGAAGTCGGCAAACCACTGACATTCAGCACGATACCATCATTGACGGCCATCACCGCTGGGGCAGGGGCCGAAACCGGAGCGGGGTGTGAAGCACCCGGATCCTCGCCATCCTCCTCGGTTTCCGGCGCGTCCGGGTGCGCGGCGGTTGATGGCGGCTCGTAATGGGTTTGGCGCAGGATGCTGGGTTTGGACCCGCCAAACCAATGTTCAATGCTCCAATCATCATCGATGGCAAACAGGAGACGGCCGGAATCCACATAATGTTGCTGATTAAGACCGCCGCTTGGCGTTTTTGCGCCCGCAGCCAGCCGCAAATCGGGTGTGAAATTTGATACAAGCACGTTGACGGCATTTGTGCCGCGTCCCGCCAGCACATAAATATCATTGCCGGAGAGTTCCGGGGTCGCCAGAAGTTGCGGCGTGCCGAACATCTGCTTATAAAGCCCGAAAGCCTGCGCGGCATAAGTGCAGAAAGCCTTGCTGGACGGGTCTCTCGGATTGGGGGCGTCATTGAAGAGGCCCAGAAAACCCGCATCGCCCCGATAATAATAGGCTTTATCGACGGCAGATTTGTTCATCGTGATGAAGCTTGCGGTGATATAGGCCGCATTCTCAGCAGATTGAACCGCTGAAGCGGTGATGGCTGAGGAAAGGGGCGTAATATTCCATTCCGTGCAGATACTTTCTGCAGAGGTGAAGCCGGCGCGATCCAGATTCTGTCGTTGCAGGGCGGCGCAGGTCGCGAAACGACGTGGATCCGACGAGTTCTGAGCGTAATAATGCCATGAGAGAAAATCGAGCGGCACGTCATTTGTGCGGCAATAATCCACCAGCCCGCGCGTATAGGGCCCTGAGCCGTCATCCCCATTGGCGACGCCACTTCCGCCCACTTTGGCTGAAGGATCAATCGATTTGATTTTACGCGCGATTTTTTCATACATGGAGTAAAACTTCTTCGGCGTTCCCATCCAGAAAAGGACGAGATCAGGCTCATTCCAGATTTCCCAATAGGCGACTTTGCGCGGTATGCCGGATAGGGAAATATCTGCAGAGTAACGTTGCGCAGCCTGACCCACCAGATCAGCATAAATGTCGAAATTCGCCGGGACCGAGCTGTCGCCTCCGTTTGAGCGTCCGACGCGAAACATCACATTGCGCTCAATATGTCCGGGGTTCAGGCTCTCAATATTCTCCATTGTCTTCCGGATATAATAATCAGTCGGTGCCCAATTGGGCGACGAACTTGCCAGGGACCGACTTGCGACGCGCATTCCGGCATTTGCATGAGGGAATATGGCGCGGTCCTTCGTAATGGCGGCAACGAATGCCGCCGCACGTATTTTTTCCGGTATTGGGACGGCAATCATGAGCTGGGAAGTTATTTGCAGGGGGAAGACAACGTCTTCAATGTCGCCAGGCCCGAAAATATCGTGGAAACGCACATGGCTGATACCGAGCTGATTAAATTGGTCCTGTAAATCAGGGTAGCCCGGCATGAATGAGATCGGCGCGCCATTGACGCCATTAATGTCTTTAACTTGACCGTTTTTACCTTGACCGAACGCAGGTTGATTTGCGTTGATACTGATCTGCTGCATGATATACTCTTTTTCTTATTATTTCAATTGTAACCGAAGTATGCTTCGTCCTCAACAATCGATTCTCGTATTTTCAAACAGTTAGAGGGCAGACAAAGTCTGATTAGGTTTTTATTAAAAGTCATTGCACAATGTTGAGAGATCATACGCAGGTCAAAATTGTTGAAAGAGACGTGTGTCCTCACAGGCGGCGATGCCCACTCGCCACAATTCTTCGGGTGAAGTTTCTGGCTATTTTACGGTTTGTTTCGACGCGGTGCGCCGCCCTGTAAGACGGCGCACCAGGCCGATCCTGACATTCCTGACCGGTTGGTCATCCCGCAGGCAAGGTAGAGTTTCAGATCACCGCAGGATGAACCCGCTTATTTTTATTTAAGCGTACTGTCGCATCAGGACGGTTGCTTCGAAGGATGTGCCTCCGAGTCACGCCCCGCCCAGCATCGCTGTCAACGTTACCAAATGATCGAGTAATGCGAGACCGTATAGTCGGTTGCATTTGGATCGGTGATCGTGATCGTCGTTTCGTTGGTCTTCATGGTCACGCCCTGATTATCGATGACGGGAAGGATCACACCAAGATTACCCTTATCCTTAACCCTTCTGACCTCAAGAACGGGCGTTCTCGTCGGCAGGTTTTTCACGGTGACAACCACGCCGTCACTGGTCGGACTGACATAATGTATTGCAGATAAGGGGGTGACGGGTTCGGTGACGGGTTCGTCTGAGGGGGTCGCTTTGCCCGGGTCATCCGTCGATGTGGATGGTGCGCTATCGGCGCTGTTTCTGCCTTCACCCGCTTTGACCTCACCGAACCAGTGCTCACGGCTCCAATCATCGGTGATCTCATCAAGATCACGCCCTGAATCAACGTAATATTGCTTATTATATTTGTTGCCGGGCGGCGGGGAGGCTGCCGCCGCGAGCGAAACATCCTTTCGGAAATGTGCGACAAGCACATTGACCGCATTTGTGCCGCGCCCCGACAAAACATAGAGATTGTTATTCGAATAATCCGGCGTGGCGAGCAGGTTCGGCGTGCCGAACATCTCCTTATATAATCCGAAAGCCTGCGCCGCGGCGGTGCTGAAACCGCGATATTTGGGGTCGAGATAATTGGGCTCATTGTTGAAAAGGCCGAGAAAACCGGCATCTCCGCGATAATAATAGGCCTTATCGACGCTGCAGCGATTCATGGTGATGAAACTGGCAGCGATGAAAGCCGCGTTTTGCGGTGTCTGAACCTTCGTGGCGTTCGCGACGGAAGCGAAGGGCGTGATGTTCCATTCGGAGCAGATGCTCTCCGCATATTTGAACCCGTATTTATCGAGCAGATTGCGCTGGACCTTCGCGCAGGTTGCGAACTTCAACGGGTCTGTCGTCATATGGGCGTAATAATGCCAGGACAGAAAATCAAGCGGCACATTGTTTTTCTGACAATAGGCGACGAGGCCCTTCGTGTAAGCGCCCGTGCCGTTTTCACCATCGGCAACGCCCGGCCCGCCGACTTTCGCATTCGGATCGATCGATTTGATCTTCCTTGCGATTTTCGCGTACATTTCGTAAAATGCGGTTGAGCCACCTTTCCAGAAAATCAGCAGATCGGGCTCATTCCAGATTTCCCAATACTCGATTTTACGCGGTATCCCGGAGAGTGAGAGATCCGCAGAATAACGCTTCACGGCCTCCCCGACCAGTTCAGCATAAATATCGAGATCCGCCGGTGCATCGGCGCCACCACCATTGGAGCGCCCGATACGAAACATCACATCGCGTTGAATATGTCCCGGATTGAGACTTTCGACATTACGCATCGTTTCGTTAATATAATAATCAGTGGGCGCCCAATTCGGTTCTGAAGCCGCAAGCGTCCTGTCATGTTTGCGCATTCCCTCATTTGCGTGGGGGAAAATGGCGCGATCATTCATGATGTTGGCGATGAAGGCTGCCGCGCGTTTCTTCTCGTTGGAAGGCACGGCCAGAAGTAACTGACTCCCTGTATCCGTGGTGGAAGCGTTGTTTTCGAGGTCGCCCGGGCCGAATATATCGTGAAGCCGGACATGGCTGACGCCGATCTGGTTGAACTGGTCCTGAAGATCGGGAAATCCAGGCATGAAGGAAATCGGCGTGCCATTGACGCCGTTAATGTCTTTAATAAGACCGTTTCTTCCTAATGATTTATCGCTTACATTTGCATCAATAGTTATTTGTTGCATTTATTTCTCTTTTTCTTATTTTTTTATACTCGCATTATACTTTTATTTATAATTCATTTCAACCGTCTAATTCACTTTTTTTTAACTTCTGATGATTTTCCGGTTCTGCTGGTGTCGGCCGCCCGCGCCCCTCATCCATCACCCGATAATGTCCTGACGCCGGAAATGTGAAATTCGGCCTGACACGACCATCTATCTCTGCCGCAAAAAGACGGGCAGCTTCCTCCGTGCAGGCAGGACCCTGTCGGCGATAGGGCGGGATGGGTTGCGATGTTAGTGAAGGGTCGGCGCCGCGTAAGCGAGTTGCTTTTCCTTGGCGAATTCCGGCCAGCGTGCCTGTGCGAGGGCGTTGAGGGACGGCATGGGCAGGTTCATCTTATCGGCGTAGATCCACAGATAGGTTAGAGCGTTGCGCACATAGTTTCGCGTTTCCTTGAAAGGGATGGTCTCAAGAAACAGTAACGGGTCCCGGGCGATGTCATCATTATGGGTATTGTTTTCCCAACGCGCGATGGCGCCCGGCCCGGCATTATATGAGGCCAGTGTGTGCAACAGCTCGCCTCCTTCCGGCGCAGATACGGTGCGGGCGGTCAGGGTGGCGAGATAAGCAAGATATTTCTGCCCGATATCGAGATTGATGGCGGGGTTGCGCAATTGCCCGACCATATCGGAGGGGACTTTGATGATGGCCACACCATTCGCATTCAACGAGGGTTTCGGCCCGACGACAAAGCTCGCTGTCTGGGGTCTGATCTGCATCAACCCGTGCGCGCCGCCGCTTGATGCGGCTTTCGGGTTGAAATTTGATTCGATTTTGGTCAGCGCATAAATCAGCGCCGGGTCCATCCGAAAACCATGTCGCGGCGCGAGATGGGGCATCGGAAAGCCTGGGAGCGCCGCAGGCTGCGCTTCACTCGTGGCAAGGATTGTCGCCACCTGACTCGCGAAACGCTGCAAACCGGCTGCGGAAGCGACAAGTTGCACCGAGTGGCACATTGCGCGGTCATGCTCAATGTCGCGCCACATGCGCCGCAGAACCGCTTCAGCGCGGTCCGTCTCGCCAATCTGCAACAGGGCGAATAACTGACGTCCCTGCGGTGTGGCTTCGACGGCCTGAATATCCACCTCACCCATCACCGGCACGGCGTTGGACATGGCCGCCCGATCCGTGTTGGAGACGATCTGACGGGGGCGTGATGGCGGACGCTGTTTACTCGTTTGACGTGCCAGAATACCGTAAAACGTATCGGGCATGGCGGCGGCACGGCGCAGCCAGGCGCGGGCATTCACGACGTGGCCCAGACGTTTCTCGACGCGCGCGGCCCAATAAGAGGCGCCCGCTTTAACCGTCACCTGTGAAAGGGGGGCATCCGCAGCTTCATTGAAAAGCCGCAGCGCGTCATGATAGCGATTATCCTGCCACGCTGCCAGCCCGGCGACAAAGGCGGCATAGCCCAATTGATTTTTTGAGGCAGCAAACCCGGCTTCCGCGGTCGATAAAGCAAATGCATTTTCGCCTGCGCCCAATGCGCCCAATGCGATCTCCGCATAAAGCTGCGCGCGATAAACGGAACTGATCCATTTGGTGGTGTCGACAATGTGACGCGCCCGCTCAAGCGCTGGCTCCGTTTTTGAGAGGCAGTCGGCAATCGTCCGGTCAAGTGATGCATTGCGCCGCAAAGAGGCGGCGACGGGGTCAGGCTCCGGCAATGCGTCAAACGTGGCTTCCGTATCGGACGGGAGGAGGGGCGAGACAAAATGTTGTAATCTAACCGTGCCAGGCGGGCTGATTTCAATCAGACGTCCCTGGATGGCCTCCGCATCCGCGTAATTGCCATTTGTCGCCAGCCAGAGTTTGAGTTGCGGCGCATTGGGATGAAATGCCGGGTTGAGATAGCGCGCTGCCAGCAGGTCTCCCAGAAGGACCGGGTCATGTGTTGCTTCGCTATATCGGATTGCTGAGGTGAAATCACCCTGCCGTTGGGCCTGGAAGGCCTTGCGCAACGCGGCGGCATCTGCTGCCGAAAGCGGGCGCGGCAACTCATGCCCCGATCCATGAAGACCGGGGAATTGCGGGATGGCGAAGGCGGTTTCTTCGACCTGAGATGGAACTTTGATACCGGTTTGCATCGAGTTTCTGGACGTTTGGGCCCGTAAAGGTGCAACTGAAAAGCCCGCCAGAAATGCGACGCTCAGCACAAAGGCGCGCGCGCTATTACTCGATGCGAAAAGAGAGGTTTCTCGCATAGTGGAGCGGGAAATACGGGCTCACAGAGAAAATTGCAAGTTTAAATTTGTGGCTCAAAAGCCCCAGTCTGAGCATCTAACCGGATTTTCTCATATATACTAGTGCGCCATTCGGTATTAAATATTTATTTCCCAATCGGGATTATGCCATTAATAAATGATGCTTAAGGCGTTAAATTTGCGGCTATTTTCTGCTATCGACAAGCGTGAGGAGATCCCGCCAGAAATCCTGGCGCGCGCGGCTGCTTGTCAAAATCTGCAAAGGGTGGCGCATGGGGAGGAGGGCATAAGTCCGGCCGAGAATATCGATGTCCATCCATTTGCCCCGCACGCTGGTCAGGGGCGTCGATTCGGCCCGGACAAGCTGCAAGGGGGTGGTGCCCATCGTCACGATCTGGCGCGGACAGATCTGATCAATCAGGGCTTGCAGTTCGGCACGCGCCGGACCCATTTCAGCGGGGTTGAGGTGCCGCCCGCCGGGGGGGCGCCAGGGCAAAGCCGGGGCGAGCGAGATCTCGGCGCGTGACAGATTGATGCTGGCCAGCATCTTATCCAGAATTTCCCCTGTCTTGCCGGAAAATACAATGCCACTCCGGTCCTCATCGGCATTGGGCACCTCACCGATCACGAGCAGTGACGCGGAAGGCACGATCAGGGGGGTGACAACGGTCATCGCCGTACGCGCCAGACCTGCCAGAACGGGGTGACGCGTCTCATCTGAAGGCGGCGCTGTCCGTCCGCCGCGCGACGTTGGCGTTTCGTGTCGGGTCGTCGCAGACGTTGATATCGCAGGTTCCGGGCGTGATGTGCGATCCGTGGCCGGCGTGGGGGTGATCGTTGCAGGGGGTTCGTTCGGTGGCGACGGGCTTCCCAGAATGGCGGCGGCAAGAGGGGGTTGCGCGACCGGCTCATCCTGTAACCAACAGGTTACGCCCCAATTTTTGTAAAAATCAAGAAGGGCCCGGATCGCCTCCGGGGAAGGTGGGGGCAGCGCGGCCGCCAGGTGCGGTGCCGTGTCGTGGTCATTTTGCGACATGCGCGTCCTTGCGACTCCCGATTTAAAGCATGGTAACCGCCTCGCGAGACGCCGCGGCGCAGGCGATCGCAGGATTTAAGTTTATCGCATTTCAGTTTAAGATGTCTGCTTATGCAAACCAAGCTTCTTTTCCTGCGGCGGTCTCTGGCGTCTTTTCTCTTCGTCCTGCCGACAGCATGTCACGCAGCGGGACAATCGGCGCTGCCAGGTCACGCGGTCAAGCCCGGCATGTCGCAATCGGGTGCGCTTCTTGGTGCTTTGATTTCGATCCGGCGTCATGATGCCGCGACGGCCAGCAAAGCGCTGATGGACGCGACCCGGACTGGCGCGCCCGAGCCATTGCGGGAGCTGGCCCTGCTCTATGCCCTGATTGACGCAAAGCCGGATGCCGCGCGCGATGTGCAACGAATCGCCATGATGCAGCAAAATACGCCGCTCGCGCATTTTACGCTTGGGACGGAAAATATCGCGCAGGGAGAATGGCCGGACGCGCGTGCTCAATTGATGCCGTTGATGAAAGGGCAACATTCTGTCTTTAATAATCTCGCAGCGAGCCTTGTCGCGCTGACCTGGTATGGCCAGGGTGAGCGCGCCAAATCCGTAACATTATTGCGGGAAGCGGGCCGCAAGCCGGATGACTGGCTGTCACGATTTCTGCTGATGCGCGTGTTGGCGGCGGATAATCCCGCCAACCCGAAGCTCAAGCCCATGTTCCAGGCGGCTGCGCGCCAGATCGACGCGGCACCGACTGTTATTCAGATCTGGTTCATCCAGTTTGAGGCCGCGTGGCAGAATGCCAATAAGCATCGCGACAAGGCGCTCTCATTATTGTCGCGTCTGCGTCAGCGTGACGCTTCCAAGATTTTCGCAGCAGGCTTGACGCCGGAATATCTCATTCTCCGGCCTTCCGGGCAGGAAATGGCGGCCGAGATCCTGATGCTTTATGCCAGCGCCCTGAGTGAGGCGACATCTCTCGCCGCATCCGGCGCGCAAGGCCCGGCAATTGATCCTGAAGCGCTGCAACTTGCAAAGCGCTATCAGAGCGCTGTGCTCGGACGGGCGCTTTACCTTTCTCCGCACTTGACGCTCGCACGGTTGCAGCTCGCCCAATTGCAACGTGACGATGCCCATCTCGGTGATGCGTCAGTAACCCTTTCCGCCGTCCCGCATGATGATCCTTTTTATATCGCGGTGGCCCTTCAGAAGCTTGATCTCGCTCTGCGACGAGAGGATTCGGGCGCCGCACTTAATGAGCTGAAAGACGTCAGCGCCGCCTTCCCGAGAGATGTGGATTTCCTCAGCATGCGGGCCACGCTTGAAATGTCCCTGTCCCAATACGGGAATGCCTTACAGCATTGCAACATGGCGCTTCAACGTATCTCACCGACAGATCGTCGCCAGGGAGAACTACTTTATTGCCGCGGTGCCGCCCAGGAAAAATTGGGTGACCACGATGCGGCAACACGCGATTACAGGCTGGCCCTTGAGCATGACCCGGATAATGCGGGCCTGCTCAATAATGTCGGATATGGCGGCATCCTGCGCCATGAATCGCCGGAGAAATCCCTCGCCCTCGTCCGGCGCGCGCATGAGTTGAACCCGGAAAGTTCTGAAGCAAATGACTCTTATGGCTGGGGGCTGATGATGGTGCATGGCAATGTCGATGCCGCCCTTCCCCTGCTGACAAAGGCCATTGAGAAACACCCGGATGACCCGGAGATCGGCTATCATCTCGGTGTCGCCTATTGGTATCACGGCATGAAAGAGGAAGCACGGACGGAATGGACCCGCGCGCTTGATGCCAAACCGGATGTTGCGACACATGATGCCCTCGATGCGGCTTTAAAAGGCGCGCCACCGCCCTTGGGCACGCGCACCATCGTGCCGCACCATGCCGGGCGGGATCGCCCTCTGTCGAACGCATCACACCCATGAAGCGGGAAAAAGCACACGCTAAAATCAATCTCTACCTGCATATCACAGGCCGCCGGGATGATGGCTATCACCTGCTCGATAGCCTCGCGATATTTGCGGCTTCCGGCGACGCATTGACGGCGACGACCGCCCATTCTCATGATACGCAGCCAGGTGACGTCACGTTGGAAATTGACGGTCCCTTTGCGGATGGTCTGGCAGATTGCGACGATAATCTCATTTTACGAGCCGCGCGCCGCATTGAGCGGTTTCGGCCATCCGGGTCGGCGTCAGCTTTGCATCTGACACTCACGAAAAATCTCCCTGTCGCATCCGGTATTGGGGGCGGGTCCGCAGATGCTGCCGCGGCCCTTCGGATCATGGCGGCGCATTGGGATGTAGACGAAGCCCGGATCCCCGCTATCGCGCGGGAATTAGGGGCGGATGTGCCGGTCTGCCTCGCGCAGCGCCCGGCGCGGATGCGCGGCATCGGGGAAGATCTGTCCGCGGCCCCCGCCATGCCGCCTTTCCATCTCCTCCTGGTCAATCCGGGGATCGCTGTGTCCACCCCGGCGATTTTCACATCCTGGAAGGCCCATCACGGGCGATTCCGCCGGGAGATGGAACTCCCCCCCGCATGGCCGGATCTCGACGCGCTGATTTCATTTCTGAATATAACGACAAATGACCTGCAGGGCCCCGCACAGTCGTATTATCCCATTATTGGCCAGGTCCTGACACTCATCGCGTCATCTCCGGGGTGTCGGATGGCGCGCATGAGTGGTTCCGGCGCG
Source organism: Candidatus Kirkpatrickella diaphorinae (assembly GCF_025736875.1). GTDB lineage: Bacteria > Pseudomonadota > Alphaproteobacteria > Acetobacterales > Acetobacteraceae > Sorlinia > Sorlinia diaphorinae. The sequence continues at coordinate 1,453,885 of NZ_CP107052.1, read as the reverse complement.
ACTTGTTTCGGTATTTTCGCAGACGCTGAGGAAGCCGCGCAGGCATCGCAAAAATGCCGTGCGAAAGGATGGTGGGCGGAGGCTGGCCCCGCCCTGACCTGAACCGCGTCACGCCCTCCACTGCAAGCCAGATCGACCCGTTAGGCTGGCAACGTCATTTTTTGCGGGGAAAGCGCGGGGGCGCGACATATCCAAAAGCGTAAAACAGCGCCAATGTCACGATGGTCCCCAATATATAGCGCAGGCGATGGGTCAGCAGCACAGGCTTGCGCCCGCGTGGGCGAAAAGGTTGGGCCTCATGCGGCCCACGCGCTGCAAAGGCACCCTCAACGCTTTGTTCAAGATTATCTTCGTGAGAGGTTTCGGCAGGGTGATGCGCCTTGCCCAATCCTCTCTGCCGGGCGACGCCGCGACACGCATGAAAAGCGTCGCGAACCTGCGGCAGAAATGTGCTGAGAAATTGTGGGATAATGGAGGAGGCCCCCACCGTCACGTCGCGCTGTCGGCTGAAAATTGCCCGCGTGATCGCATGGGCCGCGACTTCCGGCTCATAAATCGGGCCGATCGGCTTCAATTGATGACCTGACCGGTTACGGCCCCACGTCCAGCGTGGTGTGTTGATCCAGGGGAGGTTGACCATCGTCAGGGTGATGCGGTCGGAGAGAGCTTGTATTTCAGGCCGGACGCAGTCGCAAAACGCATTGAGTCCGGCATGGGCGCCATTATTCGCGCTCTGGAGGGGCAGGCCGCGCAGGCGCGGGGCGAGGCCGATATTGACGATCTGCCCCTCACCACGACGGCGCATGACGCGCAGGGCGGCGCGCGTGCCATTGACGGCGCCGAGATAATTTACCCGCATCACCTGCGCGTAGGCCGCGGCTTCAAGCGACAAGACGGGGCCGGTGGCGGACACGCCGGCTGCATTGATCCAGACCGTGATCGCGCCGAGCTTCTCCTCAACCCGATCGGCCGCCGCCTCCAGTGCCTCGCCATCCGCGACATCAACCGGCATGACGAGGGTCCTGACATTGGAGGGCTTAAGCTCCGTCGCCGCGGCCTTGAGGCGTTTTGCATCGCGCCCCATCAGGGCGATATCAAAACCATATTCTGCCAGCAGGCGGATTGTGGCGCGCCCGATGCCACTTCCCGCTCCGGTGACAACAGCGACTTGTTGCGGCATGGCGAGCCTCCTGCTTCAGAAATAGAAAACGACCGCGGCACCACCGATAATCAGAATGAGCGCCGCGAGAAGGACCAGCGTCAGGCGCTTCTCGATAAAATCCCGGATCGGTGCGCCAAAAAGACGTAATAAACCTGCGACGAGGAAGAAACGACCCCCGCGCGTCACGATACATGCAAGAAGAAATGGCCATATCGGGTAATGCGCCGCCCCGGCTGCGATCGTGATGATTTTAAACGGGATCGGCGTCAGCCCCTTTAAGAGGATGATCGCCATACCATAACGCAGGAATTTCTCCTGCATTGCCAGTAAGCTATGGGTCGCGTGGTAAAATTCCGCAATGGGCAGGGCAACGTAACTGAACAGAAAGGCCCCGATGCACCACCCTAACAAGCCACCAAGGACGCTCCCGACCGTGCACATTGTGGCCAGTCGCCAGGCCTTCAGGGGTTGGGCGAGCACCATCGGGATCAGCAGCACATCGACCGGGATCGGAAAAAATGACGCTTCTGCAAAAGCGACGGCGAACAGCCACCATTTTGCGTTGGGTGCGGCGGAGAGGGCGAGGATTTTCTGATAAAGACGTTGAAGCATGACCTCAATCACGTCAGTTGCGTTGACCTGTCATGGCAGAACTGTCCATTTCTGTCGAGGGCGCAACCAGACCTGACGTGCTTCCACACAGTCACGCGCTGTCGACACGCGGAAATCGTTTCTCTCAAGATACCGCGCCAGTAAGGCGCGGATCTCGCGATCATCATCAACGACGAGGAGGTGGGGGCGCGTGGACATCGTGATGAGGATGGACGGGATGGACGACGAAATCCAAGCGTCGTTACCTATCGTTACATTTCGTCCTTCAGCCATGACGGTATCGGGAGGTCCTTCTGACGCAGAAATGCCGGATTGAAGAGCTTTGACTGATAGCGTGCGCCACCATCGCACAGGATCGTCACGATATTATGGCCCGGGCCCAGTTTCCGCGCCGTGCGGGCCGCGGCGGCGATATTGATGCCCGATGAGCCGCCAAGGCTAAGACCCTCCTGCATCTGCAGCGCGAAAATCAACTCAAGCGCCTCCGCATCAGGGATTTTTTCCGCATCGTCAAATGTGACGCCCTCAAGATTTCCTGTCACGCGGGACTGGCCAATCCCTTCTGTGATGGAACTGCCGGAAGGGGTGAGATCACCGTTTTTGACCCAGCCCGCCAGGCCGGACCCCTCCGGATCTGCGAGGACGATGTGCGGTCGCGGGCGACCTGCCGCGCGTGATGCGTCGGCCAGACCCAATGCGACGCCTGCCAAGGTCCCGCCCGTGCCGCAGGCGCAGGTGAATGCATCAATCCGGCCATCCAGTTGTGACCAGATTTCCGCGGCGGTCGTGCGGCGATGGCCCTCACGATTGGCAATATTGTCAAATTGATTGGCCCAGACCGCGCCGGGTGTCTCCTCCGCAATGCGTCGGGAGACATGGACGTAATTACCCGGATCGCGATAGGGCTTTGCGGGGACAAGACGCAGGTCCGCGCCGATCATCCTTAAAAAATCGATTTTTTCCCGACTCTGTGTCTCGGGCATGACGATGATTGTGCGGTAACCGCGCGCATGGGCGACGAGGGTCAGGCCGATGCCGGTATTGCCCGCTGTCCCCTCCACGATGACACCGCCCGGCTTTAACTGACCACGCGCCTCCGCGTCGGAAATAATCGCCAGCGCGGCCCGATCTTTGACCGAACCACCGGGATTCATGAATTCCGCTTTGCCGTAGATTTTGCAGCCTGTCGCTTCGGAGACGCCGCGCAAAAGGATAAGCGGTGTGCCGCCGATGGCTTCAGACATGGAGTCAGATGTCCGGGGCCAGCCCTTCATATTGAATTTTTCGATCGCTGCGCCCGTTATATCTGACATGCTGCCTTCCATCTTGACGTGACTTCCTCAAATTTATGGGAAGCTGTTGAGATGGGAAGCCGACATCAGGGTTTCAATGCGCGTGGCGTTGAAGCTTCGAAACCTTGGTAGACAGGTTACATCCCGGCATCCGGCTCCTGCTCCGCATCATATCTTACCTGCAGAACAGTCAGCCAGTTATAGCGGCTGTCATAACTCTGCCCGGAGCTGTCCGCCAGCCTTCCGGCGGCGTCTGTCGGGACGTGGGTAAGGGCGACAGCGTCCATGACATTGCCCCCGATCATGCTGATCTGCCGCCCGAAAGGCGCGCCACTCTGACCTGTGCCGACAATGATGCCGCAATGGGACGGGAAATTCCGCGCCGTAGGAAGCATCGCGTATGTAATGTCGCGGCTGCGCCCGCGCCCGACACAGATGAGGTCACCCAATTGAGGCGCATAATCGGAGGGGCGGCGGGCAATCAGGCCCGATGTCTGGCCGGAGACAGCGGCATTGATGTAGGTCGCGTGATTAGGAGAATAGGGGAAGCGGCTATTCGCGCCATCAATCCGCATGACATAGGAGATAAAAGCTGCGGACCACGCGTAATTACCGTCATCCCGCGCCGGAAAGCGCCGCCCTGTGCCATCCTGCTTGCCTGTCCAGCCAACCTGATGCGCGCCGGCATTCTGCCCGATCCACCAATATTCACCGACGCGCTGCCATAATCCCGGCATGCGCTCAGGCTTGAGGCTGGGATCAGCATTATCGGGACGGGATTCCGGGTCATCATCCACGACGGGGCTGCCGAAGAGGCGCCATTCACGCAGGGCGATGGCCACCGCATCCTGCCGGTTGAAGGGCTCATAATTCAGTGTCGCGAAATCCGGCGCGTGATTATAGCTGGACCAGCTTGCCCGGCCATCCGCGTCATACACCACGCCACCTGATGCGCCGGTGGGGCGGGGTGGGGCGCTGCATGCGGACATTATCAACAGGGCGCTGACCATGGTCATGACAGGCAGAACATGCCCCCAGGCGGGGGTTATGCAGCGCATTGAGGCCGGAAAAAAGGCCGACAATGGTGAATCGGTTTTCAAAAGAAGCTCCCGGATCGGCGATGCGTGTGACCAGATCATTCACCTTCACGCGGTCAGAACCTACAGCGTCGCGGTTGAGACCGAATTCCAGAATCAAAGAATGCTCATGATTCAACGACGCTGTAAAGTCCGAGGAGTTGCCATTCAGGGCGGTTTCACACCTTGTGCCCGGCCTTTCCGGAAGGGTCGGATGACCCTGCAAAATGTGCGCGTTGAGTGGTTTTTAAGTGATTCAGCCCGGTTTATATTGCAGAAACGAAGCGTGGGAGATACGGGATGACGGAACCGGACTGGTTGACCCTCAGTCGAGAGGTGCAGGCCATCGCGCAGAATGGACTGACTTTCAGTACAAATCTCTATGATGTCGCGCGTTATCACCGTCTACGCGATATTGCGTCGGACCTTCTCGCCATCCGGTCGGGGGAGGATGCGTCGACCCTGCGCCTCCTCCATGCGCAGGAAAGCGGTTACGCCACGCCTAAAATCGATGTGCGCGCCGCTGTTTTCGACAAAGAGGGCCGCATCCTGCTGGTGCGGGAGACTCTCGATGCAGGTCGCTGGACGCTTCCGGGTGGCTGGGCCGATGTTAATCTCACAACGGCTGAAAATGCCGTCAAGGAAGCGCGGGAGGAGAGCGGCTATGACGTCGCTCCCATCAAGCTTGCCGCTTTGTGGGACCGCGCCCGTCAGGGCCATCGACCGGAGGTCTTCAGTTGTGCCAAATTATTCTACATATGTCGCCTTGTGGGCGGGGTCGCGCTGCAGAATACGGATGAGACATGCGGGACGGGCTGGTTCACGCGGGATGAAATTCCGGCCGACCTCTCTTCCGGTCGTGTCCGGATGCACCAGATAGAACGTATGTTCGACCATCATCAACAGCCGGATTTGATGACGGATTTTGAATAAGGCAGCAGCGGGGCGTCACCGTCTGCAAGAGGGGTTGAATGATGCGGAAGGCACAGGTCAACGGGTCAATCGAAGCTGCACCTCGGGCGATGATCGTCCTCCCCCGTCGGGAAGGTTACGCGTCCGACCAGGCAGGGGCCATCGCATTGCTGGCCTCGCGATTGGCGCAGCCTGAGGATATCGTGGTCGGGATGCGGATCAGCGGGCCTGTCCTGCCCGGCGGGCAGTTTGAAGCCGTGCCCGAACCGGGCCTGCCCTGGCGGTGGGCGCGGGAGGGGGTCCGCTACCGCATCGGCGTGCAGCAACTGATCAAAAAGTTTCGGCCTGACCTCGTGGAGGTGCATAACCGCCCGGCAATGGCCCATGCTTTGGCGCGGAGTGGCCTGCCTGTCAGTCTCTTTCTGCATAATGACCCTCAGGGTATGAAGGGCGCGCGCACCCCGGCACAACGTGAGGCCCTGATTCGCAAGGTGCGGGTCGTGACAGTCTCACGCTGGCTGCGGAAACGTTATCTTGAGGATGTCTATACCGGGGATGTCGATGTCCTCCCCAATTCGCTCGATCTCGGCGCGCTGCCACCGCGCCCGAAGGCGAAAGCGCCGATCGTCCTCTTCGTGGGGCGTGTCGTGGCGGATAAGGGGGCGGATCGTTTCGTGCAGGCCTGGGGCCATGTGCGCAAGCAGGTGCCGAACTGGCGCGCCGTTATGGTCGGCGCTGACCGATTCCGCTTCAATGCCCCGCGCACCAGTTTTGTCGACCGGGTGGAGCGTGAGGCGGAGGAGCACGGCATCACGATTGCGGGTTATCAGATGCACCAGCAGGTGCTGGATATCATGGCCATGGCCGCCATTGTGGTTGTTCCCAGTCGATGGCCGGAGCCTTTCGGGCTGACAGCGCTTGAGGCCATGGCGAGCGGTGCCGCTGTTATTTCCTCCGGCAGTGGTGGCCTGCCGGAAGTGGTAGGTGATGCGGCCCTCACCGCGGCGGTGGATGCCCCGGATGAGCTGGAAGAGGCGCTGCTCAGCCTCATGCAGGATTCTCACAAACGCGCGAATTACGCGGCACGTGGGCTTGAGCGCGCCCAGTTATTTGATACACATCCCGCCATTCGCCGCTTGCAGGCGCTGCGACTTAAAATGGTCAACAGGGCAGGAACGCCTGCCACACCCTGACAGATGGGAGTGTCAAAAATTGAAAACCGCCTCCAGAATTCTCAAAACAAGTCTGGCTTCCGCCATGGCGATGGGGATGATCCTCGCTTATCCCCAACATGGCCGGGCGCAGTCCGATGCTGCAGCAGCATCGTCATCCAGTGATCATGGCCAGGATTTGCTCGACCGTATGGACGCGGCTGAGACGCGCCTCCATGACAAGGCTGCAAGCTGGAAGAAATCCAATCACGATTGGAAATCAAAAGGTGCTGACTGGCAGAAAGCGCAGAAACAGCGCCTCAAGGAGTCGGGCGACCGCCTGAAATCGAAATGGTCCTCAGATAAGGAAAAGCTCGTCGGAGACGCTGATAATCTGAAGAAGAAGTCCGCCGCCTTGTCTGACGCACGGAAGAAGCGCCTCGAAGCAGGGCGTCAACGCGTCAAGGATTGGCAGGAATCCCGCCAGCGTCACGACCGTAAACTCAGCAATTTCGTGTCAAAGACGAAAAAGGATTTCAAAGATCTGTCGCACTGAGCCGACGCAGATCCTGTAAATTTACGGTCGCGTGGTTTCATTGCTCTGACGGGTGGGGAAAATCCCCCGAAGCCGCGCGGCCTCTATATTCAAACTTTCCTTTGTCAGATCGGGCAGATGCGGGATGGAGGCGCACGGCAGCGCCCCGCCAAAATGCAGGATGAGGTCCTTATCGTCAGCATGCGGCGCACCGTTCATCACGATCCCGGCAATCGGGAGATCCCGCCTGCGCAGGGCTTCCAGACTCAATAGCGCATGATTGATGCTGCCCAGCCCGGTCCCGACCACAAGGATGACGGGCAGTTGGCATGTCGCGATCAAATCAATCATGAGCTGCTCGGCATTAAGTGGCACCATCAGTCCCCCGGCTCCTTCAATCACGAGGGGGCGCGTTGTGGCTGGCAAAGAGATGCGGGATAAATCGACATGACCGCCAGCGCGCCGCGCCGCACTCCAGGGCGATAGGGGGGCATCAAACTGATAAAGGGGCGCATGACTGCGTTCAGGCGGTAACCTTGTCAGGGAGGTTATGTCGGCCGTGTCGCAAACATCCTCGGCGAGGCCGGTTTGAAGGGGCTTCCAATAATCACCATCGAGAGCCATTGTCATGAGGGCTGAGACGAGCGTTTTACCCACGCCTGTGCCTGTGCCGGTGATGAAAAACCCGGCTCTTCCGCTTTGATCAGCCTTCATGCCGAGCCTCCTGCGCGAAATATATGCCGATCGCGACCTCGTAAGTCATGGACGTGCCCGCTTGGTCAAATAATGTCAGGACACGCGTCAGAGCCTGGGGGGAGAGTGAGCGCTTCGCAAAACCGGATGGCGCCGCGCCGATCCGTCTGATATCCCGCAGAAATTGCCGCCCGCTCCCGACCGGGTCGGTCAGGCGGTGGGCGGCCCATGTCGACGTGCCCTCCTGCGGAAATTCCGCCGTGAGAGTCGTCAGTGACGGCCATGGGCCGAAGCCCGCGGAAATGCCAGCGGCGGCGCAGGCCATATGCCATTCCCGGAAACTGCCCTCAGCAAGCGTTGAAAGCGCCATGACCCCCTCATCTCGTAAAAGGCGGCGGAGATGCTCAAAACTTTCCCGGCGATTTTGAAACCATTGCACGCAGAAGTTGGAGCAGATCAGGTCAAAAGACGGGATCAGGCTGGGGCGTTCACCATCCATCGCGATGTAGGTGACGGGCCGCGCGGGATATTGCGAACGCATCTTCTCGCGGCATCGTGCCAGCATGTCCCGGGAGAGATCCGTCACAATCAGTTCGGCTTGCGGAAAGAGGTTGAGCAGCGCCGCCGTCATCAACCCCGTGCCGCTGCCGATTTCAAGAATACGCCGCGGCGCTGCGCGTGCGGTATAAATCCCGGCGAGCTGGTCGCGCAATAATATTGCTGTCCGCGCCTGCACGCGTGCGGCTTCGTCATAAAATGTGGCGCGGTTGAAACCCCGCGCGATGTCAGCCGGGTTCATGGGTGCAAATCGTCAAAAATATTTCTGATAAATCGGGCGCATAAATGTGGCTGGGTCAGGGGGAGCATATGACCGCCCTCTGCCCATGCAAGATGATGCGGATTTTCAAAACACATGCGGGATAGAGGCGAAGGAATAAGCGGATCGTCCGACCCGGCGAGCGCATGGATGGGCGGCGTCATGATGCGTGCCTGGTGTCGGGCGTCATCCGCCGAGAGGTCAGCGAGGCCAGACATCAATCGATCCGTAACTGGATGACAGAAAGCGCTGCTGTCACCGATATTTTTACGGAATGTGGTGATGACATCCTTCGGCGCGGTGGCAAGGCGACGTGACATGCGCGCAAGAATGGACGCTGCCTGACCCGACGGGAAGTCTTCGCCGCGTGTGAAGCGGGTGAAGCTGTTGATCAGAATGACGGCCCGGCAATGAGCCAGATTTTGCTTCAGAAACCACAGCCCGCCGGCGGAATGCCCGATGGCGATGAAAGGGCGGGTCGGCAGGGTGAGGAAGGGCGCAGCGCCGAAATAACCGGCCTCAAGCTTTGTGACGGCAAGCGGCGCCAGGAGAGGTGCCACATCGTCCCATAATGTGGCGTCATATCCCCAGCCATGCATCAGGACCAGTTCAGGCCCTTCACCCGCATGTCCCGTTGCGAGGTCAGGACGACGGCCTGTCATCATATGCCGATCACGTCATTATGGATTTCGATCAGCTTCTCGGCGCAGGTCAGCACATCTTCCCGCGTCAGCCCGGCATGGAGGGCCAATCTCAGCCGCGCCGTGTGGCTGGGCACCGTCGGCGGTCGGATCGCGGTGGCGTAGATATTTTCCTTTCTGAGACGAGCTGCGATTTCGAGAGCCGCCTCATTATCACCGACCATGAAAGGGACGATCTGCGTGGATGACGCCCCTGTCGCAAGTCCGGCTTCATAGAGTTTCTGCCGCAAACATGCCGCCATGGTGGCCACGTTTTCCCGTTCCGCCGTCATGTCGGGCAGGACGTCAAGCGCCGCGTCAATGGCCCCGAGGATCGGGGGGGCGACGGCCGTGCTGTAAATAAAGGAGGCACAATGATTGGTGACCCAGTCACGCAGGGTTTGAGACACGGCAATAAATGCCCCCATGGATCCCAGAGCCTTGCCACATGTGCCGAGTATGAGGTCAGGCTTGACCGCACTGGCGAGGCCGCACCCGGCCTCCCCCAAAATGCCGGTTGCATGGGCGTCGTCAATATAGAGAAAAGCGTCGTAACGATCAGCCAACAGGCGGAGATCTTCCAACGGTGCGCGGTCGCCATCCATGGAGAAGACGCTTTCCGTCACGATAAAGCGCAGCCCCTTCGACGCGGTGTCGCGTTTGAGAAGATCCTGAAGGTGATTGACGTCATTGTGACGAAAGCGCTTCTGCCGCACACCTGCCGCGTTGCACGCTAAATGCAGGCTCGCATGGTTAAGTCGGTCCATATAGATGGAAGGTGCCTCGCCAGTGGCCTCCATCGACAGGTTGAGCAGCGCCGATAACACGCCGATATTCGCCTGAAACCCAGATGGAAACAACAAGGCGCTCTCAGTCGATTTGAGCGCGGCAAGTTTCGACTCAACCAACTCATGCGCGGCAAGTGTGCCGGAGACGAGGCGGGACGCACCCGCGCCACTTCCATATTCCTGCGCCCACAAGGCCGCGCGGGATGCCAGTTTTTCATGGTGGGACAGGCCAAGGTAATCATTGCTGCGGAAATCATGGCGCCGCGCCGCATGAGGGTTCGGCGCGGGATGCGCTGGCAGCGCCTGCCGGAAAAGCCCCGCATTTTTACGCTGCGCGAGCGATTTCTGGAAGATAGGGTCAAAACGAGACATGTGCCCTCGTGACGCTAAGCGCCCCACTTGTCAATTCCCGCCCCGAAATTGCGGCGGCGCTGCATTTTGACCTCGTTTCAGGATGGCGGTAAATGAGTCGACAGATCCCGTTAAATGGAAGTGACTCGATTAATGGCGCGTCCCGGCGGCAATCACCTCTGGTTGCCTTACACACAGATGCAAATCACCGCACCGCCTCTGACGGCTGCGCGCACGACGGGCACGAAAATCATTCTTGAAGATGGGCGTCATCTGGATGATGGTGTCGCTTCCTGGTGGACGGCATGTCACGGCTATAACCACCCGGATATTGCCGCTGCCGTCCGTCGCCAATTGGACGACATGCCGCATATCATGCTGGGCGGGATGGTTCATCGCCCGGCATTGGCATTGTCAGAGGCGCTTGCGACGTGCCTGCCCGGCGATCTGGATCACGTTTTCTTCTCCGAATCCGGTTCCGTTGCGGTGGAAGTCGCCCTGAAAATGGCGATCCAATATTGGCTTAATAGGGGGCAAACGGGCAAAACGCGCATTCTCTCTTTTACCGGTGGCTATCATGGCGATACCCAGGCCACTATGGCGATCTGTGACCCGGAGGAGGGGATGCACCACCTCTTCTCGGGGGTATTGCCACGCCAATATGTGCAGCCCCTTCCTGTCACATCTGAGGATGAGGCGGCTTTAGAGCGTTTACTCCAGCAATCATCCGACAACATGGCCGCCATGATTGTGGAGCCACTAGTACAGGGGGCGGGGGGGATGATCTTCCATCCGCCTTCTGTCCTCAAAAAACTGCGTGACTTCGCGGATCGCTATAATGTCCTGCTGATTTTTGACGAGGTCTTTACCGGGTTCGGCCGGACGGGCACGATGTTTGCCTGTGAGCAGGCGGGCGTGATCCCGGATATCATCACTTTATCCAAAGCTTTGACGGGTGGCACCATGGCGCTCGCCGCGACGGTGGCGCGCAGGCATGTCTTCGATGCCTTCCTGTCGGATGACCCGAAAGCGGCGTTGATGCACGGCCCGACTTTCATGGGCAACCCGCTCGCCTGCGCCGCCGCGTGTGCGTCACTCGAACTTTTCCGCCATCAACCCCGATTGGCGCAGGTGCGGAAGATCGCAGAAATCATGCAGCGGGAATTAGAGAAATGCCGGGATTTACCCAATGTGCGCGATGTTCGTGTCATGGGGGCGATCGGCGTCGTGGAGATTGCGGCGATCGAGGATATGAATCGGCTTAAGGCGGCTTTTATCGCGTCAGGCGTATGGATAAGGCCGTTCCGCAATATTATCTATCTGACGCCGGCCTTTACCATGGATGAAGCCACCTTGTGCCGCCTGACCAGCGCTGTTTACGACGCAGTGCAAGCGGGGGCGTTCAGGAAATTGCCGTGATGTGTCGACCGCGCGAAAATCATGGCGCGTGGACGCGGTCAAGGGGCGGATAAAAGGCGGGTCACCCCGCCTTTTATAACGTCAGATGCTTATTTCTCCCGTATCTGGAAGGAAAGTCCCTGCGCGCCTGCGGCCAGATGCGCACCGCGTGTGGCTGATGTGAATTTGACTTTGACGCCGTTACTATTGCTCATGACCGCGCCACCAATACCGCGATCAAGCGTGGCATCACCATCGAGCGCAGCATAGCCACCGTCAAAATCATGCAGGTTTTTCAGATTATAAACCGTGCCTGTGGCGGTGATTTTTGAGAAACCGACGGCTGCGATATTCCCGCCGGAAACCTTGAAGCGGTACGTGCGCCCTTTATACGTGAGTTTGCCTTCACCCCAGGTGAAGCCAATCCCGATATCTGCGGACTTCGCCTCCAGCGAGAAATGCGCCACCGGCTTCCCGAGGGCATCCGGGGCTGCCTGGGCGGGCGATGACAATGCGACGATGGATGTCGCAGCCATGGCGCAAATAGAAGAGTTGAATAAACGGCGTGACATTGAGCGCATGATGAATGTTCCCTTCAGAAACACGACATGATGAATGGCTAAACACGGCGTGATACGTTATATTTTACGATACGGCGTAACGCCGTGATAAAATAAGTTAGCAGGGTCGCGCGCCAAACGGGGCGTTGCATCGTCCCCTCCATTCCCGGTGAGAGACCCATGCTGACACGCCCTCTCGGCGTATTGCGGCAAATCTATCACGATGTTTCCTCAGGCGGAAGTCTCATCCCGTTTGCTCCACAATGGGCAGTCAAGTCACAATTTAAAAATCAGCATGTGGCGACGTGTTTTGCGCAACATGCCACAATGTCAAAGCTTTGCAGGTTCAGCTCCCATCAATGGTCAGACGATCATTCTACAATCACGGAATTTTGATCTCATCTTGACGGACTCCCGATCATGCCTCGCTTCCCATTTTATGCCCGAATCGAGGAATTTTGATTTTACAACCCGTCATTTTCAAGCGGTGACTTGATACCTCCAGACGTCCCGGTGCCAGAGGGAAGGAGCGAGGTGTGATTCACTATTTTACGCTCTGTCAATCAACTGGCGCGCGGTGCGCATGTGCTCGGTCATCGTCATGACAGTCACGACCTCGCAAGCGCCGTGCGCACCACCTGACGACTGTCGCGCGCCAAAATGATGTGAAGTAAAATCTCGTGCGCACACCATGTCCACACGCAATTAAGCAAAGTCGTCATCTGTCGAGAGAGCGAGTCCTAACGGCTTCGTTATTTTACGAAAACAAATTTTAAGAAGCGAATCGGATTGGTATCCAAAGCGTATATAAGAAAGATATTGAGGTTCAACAGCTTAGGAAAAAATCGGAGTCTAAAAAAACCATCCGTTAGGAAACTGAGTCCTTAATGGGCTGTTGATGACTCCTCCATATGCTGTCGAAGACGCTGGGAAGTGTCGACAGAAGACCCATTTGCAACCGTTTTAATCGGATGACCGCCATGACTATTTCGACTAACCGCTTTAGGAAGCAGGACGAGCCGACAACATCGCGTCAGAATGACGCGCCCGCCCAGACGGATCATTACGAGCCGGAAAGTCCTTTCCGCGTTTCGGTGGAACTCCATGGCGAAGCCTGGAACGAGTTGGATCAGGTTTTATGATCCGGGCCGTCAGATCTCTTGATCACGGTCGCGTCCATCAGACATGCATCCATTATGTTCGCCGCGCTTTCATCGCCGCCAATACGGTGGCAAATTGGGCGCGCGTTTTTTCCTCGCTCTGAGACCGCTCTGATCTCTCACTGATAAGGCGTCGTGACCTGTCATAAGGACAGCGTCGTCATGTGATGCGCGATGGAGAAGGTGTCAGTCTGGATCGCGCAAATTAAGATGCGCGTTGGAAATTGTGTCATCGGCACGCCACCACCAGCAAAGTGACCGCGGACGGTCAAGCTTCGGCAGAACATCCTCAACCGGGCCGGAAATCGATACGGCATTCGTTTCTGTCTCACGCAGGGTCAAATGATGGCAGACCAGCTCCGGCATATCCGCTTCAAGGAAGCTATTGATTTTCGCCATAAGGAGAGCGGCCATCAACTCCGTCGTCGGGTCACCGGGCGTGACGACGATCCGTCGGTAATTTTCCGGCTCATGCGTCGCAAACCAGTTGAGCAGATCATCGCCCTCACCGAGTTGCAAAGCGTGGTCAAGCTGCGTGTCGATAAAATGGTGCCAGCGGCGCTTCACATCCGCAAAAGCCGCCATCATATTGCGCCGACCATCCAGCGCTGTGGCGTTGCGTGCGCGGATTGCGACCGTTACATATTCATTATGGCCGTGAGGTATGGCGCAGCGCGGCGCGGCATCGCTGAGTAATCGGTGCCCCATAGAGAAACGCCGGGTGAATTGCAGCTCAAGCATTGACGTAACCCTGCCATCCCCGCGCCCGTAACTCACATGCCGGGCAGGTGCCGCATCCATATCCCCATGGGTGGTGGTGATCACGATTCCCTAAGTAACAGGAATGACTTTCCTCACGGATCAGCGACACAAGCGCATCGCCACCGATCTCCCGCGTGAGAATCCAACTTTCCGCTTTATCGATCCACATTAACGGTGTGTGGAGAACAAACCGCGTTTCCATACCGAGATTCAGGGCAACCTGTAACGCTTTGATGGTGTCGTCGCGGCAATCCGGATAGCCGGAATAATCCGTTTCACAGACACCGGTGACGATATGGCGCATGTCGCGCCGCACAGCCAGCGCCGCGGCGTAGGTGAGGAAGAGAAGATTGCGGCCCGGGACAAATGTGCTGGGCAGGCCGGATTGCGTCATCCTGATTTCAGCCTCCCGCGTCAGGGCTGTCTCTGAAAGCGCGCCCAGTGTCCGGAGGTCCAGCACATGGTCCGGTCCGAGGCGGGAGGCCCATTCCGGCTTCAGGCGCGGCATGCGTTCGCGCAGCTCTAAACGGCATGACATCTCAACAGCGTGACGCTGGCCGTAATCAAATCCCACCGTTTCAACACGGTCATAACGTTGTAACGCCCATGCGAGACATGTTGCGGAATCCTGCCCGCCGGAAAATAAAATGAGAGCGGCATTGTCGGAAAGCATCAGGGGATACCGATCAGCTTATGTGTCTGAAGTGAGAGGCGCCATTGAGGATGCGTCTGACAATAGGCAATCGTTTCCGCAAGATGCTTTTCATAATGCGGTCCATCCATCGGCTGAAGAAAGAAATGCCGGAACGCCCAGCCGGAGAAACGCGCCGGGTCCATATTTTCCTGCGGGAAAATGAGTTTCAACTCATCCCCAAATGTTTGGATGGTTTCAGGACCGGGTTTCGGGCTGATGCAGATCCAGTCAATCCCGTCAGGCGCACGGATCGTGCCATTGCTTTCGATGGCGATTTCAAACTGTGCGCGATGCATGGCGTCGATCAAATCCGGGTCGAGCTGAAGGAGCGGTTCCCCACCCGTGAAGACGACATAACGCTGCGCGTGGCCGGCCCCCGTTTCATCCCAGACTTGCGAGATGACACGAGCCAGATTTTCCGTATCAGTGAGGCGCCCGCCATTGACGCCATCCATCCCGACGAAATCCGTGTCACAGAATGTGCAATCGGCCTGCGCCCGGTGGGATTCCAGGCCAGACCATAAGTTGCAACCTGTAAAACGGCAGAAGACTGCCGCGCGCCCTGAATGCGCACCTTCCCCCTGTAACGTCGCAAAAATTTCCTTAATGCTGTAGGCCATGCACGCCATGTCGGTGAGGCGCGCGCATTATGCAAGAAAAAAATCAATTGCGTTGTGTGGAATCCCTGTCGCAGGCGCGCACGGGCCTTCTGACCATTAGGGTATTCAATAACGTCAGCTTGTCGCCATGTTTATGGCTGTTTCCAGGCGATCAAACATGGCCGCGTTGCCGGGCGTGCCTAGTCGAAGCCATTCCGGCTTGTCGTGGAAACGTCGCGTCGCCACGCCCTTCGCGGCGAAGCTGCGCCAGAAATGCCCCGCGCGTGGATGTGAGAAGAGCGAGAAGAGCGGCGTGCCACCGACAAAGCTGAATCCGGCATGCGCCATCATCGCGCGTAATTTCTCCGCATGGACCGTAAGTTTATCTGCCATTTTCAAGCGCCATGCCGCGTCCTCCAGCGCGTTGATGCCGGTATGAAGGGCCAATCCATGGACCGGCCACGGCCCGAAAGCGGTGGCGAGACGGGTCATCATGGGGTGCCGCCCCATCGCGAAACCAAGGCGCAGCCCCGCCAGCCCGTAAGTCTTACCGAATGAGCGGAGCATAATGACCGCCGGATTTTCAAGAAGTGCGGCGTAGGACGTCGTTTCAAAATCCGCGAAGGAGGCGTCGATAATCAGCGTGCCGCGACTTTGCGCGATAAGGGCCGCATATTCCTGCAATTCCCTCAGGGTGCTTCGGCGACCGTCAGGGTTGTTGGGGCGGCACAAAATAGAGGTGCATCCGGGATCAATGGTGCTTGTCATGAGGTCGGCACGGGCCGTGCAGGCAATGCCCGCGCCGCGCCAGCTTTCCTCATGCCCGGTATAAGTTGGTGTTTCCACATAGACACGCGGCGGGCGCAGGAGGTAGGGCAGGAGGCCGATAATGGCCTGCGTCCCCGGCGCGGCGACAATCAGGCTGGCGTCGCATTCATAGGCTTTGGCGGCGGCTTGACGCAGTCGTGCGAGGGTCTCCGCTTCCGGCAGGGCACGGAGCGCGTCTTCAGGAAGATCACCTGTCGGATAATGAAACGGATTGACCCCCGTCGATAAATCGTACCACGGTAAAGGCGCTTCGGGGAAAGCGCGCTGAAAGGCCAGCACGGACCCGCCATGCGCGCCGAACGCGCTGATATCAGGAATAACCGCATCATGATGCATGTGACGCCACCGCACGACCTTTATGTTTGACGGCCAGGTCACACTCTGGGCCGCGCTGATCGCCTGTTTCCTGGACGCTTTATGGGGCTACCCGCAAGCTTTATTTCGTCGCATCGGGCATCCCGTAACATGGGTCGGGACGCTGATCGCCTTTCTGGAGGCGCGGCTCAACACCCAGCCCGTCCCGGAAAAAAAGGGGCGGCGGCGGGGCATGTTATGTCTCGCTGCCATCATTGTGCCCGCCGGAATTTTCGCCAGTCTGGTGGAATGGGGGATCGTGCATCGCTTTCCCATCGTGGTGCGGCCTGTGCTTCTCGGATTTTGCGCGGCGCCTTTTATTGCGCAGAAAAGTCTCTGGCGTCACGTTTCGGATGTCGCGCAGGCACTGCCGCATCACGGGCTTGCGGCGGGGCGTCGCGCTGTATCGCACATTGTGGGGCGAGACGTCAGCGCGTTAAATGAAAGCGGCGTTGCGCGCGCCGCGATTGAAAGTCTTGCCGAAAATTTTTCCGATGGTGTTATCGCGCCGCTTTTCTGGTTTCTTATGGCCGGGCTGCCGGGCCTGGTCGTCTATAAGGCCTTGAATACAGCGGATAGCATGATCGGCCATCTCAATGCGCGATATCGGGATTTCGGTCGGGCGGCTGCGCTGACAGATGATGTCATGAACGCCATCCCCGCACGCCTGACGGCCATTTTGATGGCGCTCGTCGCGGGGGGCGGCGCGGCATCGTGGCGCGCCTTGCAGGCTGCGTGGCGGGATGGGCCGCGCCACCGGTCCTTCAATGCCGGATGGCCGGAAGGTGCAATGGCGGGGGCGCTGAACATCCGCCTCGCCGGGCCGCGTTGCTATGACGGCCTTATGACGGATGATCCTTTCCTTAATCCGGCCGGGCGGCATCCCGCGGCGCATGATATCACCCGGGCCTTGCGCCTCTATGTGCGGGCCTGTGTCCTCTTTGTCACGATAATTGGATTGCTGTGCACCGCCGCCACACGTTAAATACGCCCGCCCCTCAAACTGAAACGTCAAAGGGGTCTGAATTTGGCAAATGAGGGTTGTATGTCGTCCGTGGCGTTTTCTGCCGATTTCATAGGGGAGCTTGATCAACTGCTCCGGTGGCGGCGGGATGTGCGGCATTTTCGGCAGGAATCCGTGCCCGAACCTGTCCTTGAAGACCTCTTACATCGCGCGTCCATGGCCCCCTCCGTCGGGCTTTCACAACCATGGCGGTTCATCCGTGTCGATGACGTTGCGCGCCGTCAAGCGATCGAGCGGGAATTCGAACGTTGCAATCGCGCCGCCCGCGCGGAATTGTCGGCGCGTGATGCAGAGGAATATGCGCGCCTCAAATTGAACGGATTGAAGGACGCACCCCACCATATCGCCGTTTTTTTTGACCCGGAACCAATGCAGGGGCGTGGATTGGGGCGCCACACCATGCCGCAAACGGTTGCGTGGTCCGTGGTTATGGCGATTTATAATTTCTGGCTGGCGGCGACGGCGCGTGGCATTGGGGTGGGCTGGGTGTCTATCCTTGACCCCGCTGTGACGGGCCGGATCCTGGAACTCGACCCCAATTGGGAAATGATGGCGTATCTTTGCGTCGGCTACCCGAAATCACCATCTGAAACGCCGGAGCTGGAAGAGAAAAACTGGGCCGCGCGACATCCGGACCGATCTCGATGGATTTACCGCTAGGTCAGACGGGCCTGAAGCCTAACGCGCCCGGTGAAGCAGATCATCGAGGTTGAGATGCGCTTCAAGGTGATCCGCAAATCCATTCAATATGTCATTCATCACGACCGATCTATCCGGCTGCGTCGCCCCCCGACCGATGCGCGCGAGGAGGGATTTCCGCGCGTCGTGCGTGTCAAAAAGCCCGTGCACATACGTCCCGAAGACGCGTCCATCTTCCGTTTGTGCGCTGCTGGCGGAAGAGGCGGCGGCGATCAGTTTCTTATGGGGGCCTGTGGGCGATGTCGTGCCACAATGGATTTCATAGCCCTCAAAAATTCCTGACTTCCGGCCCTTTCCATCCAGAATATCGCCCTGCACGGCGATGAGCGATTTTTCCCGCCGGATCACCGTGTCGACATCCAGCAACCCGATGCCGGATGCCTCCGCAATTGGCGATTCCACAGCTTCCGGATCACTTATGGTGCGACCCAGCATTTGATACCCACCGCAGAGACCCCACACATGCTCGCCTGCGGCAACATGATGGCGGATGATCTCATCCCATCCGGCCTGCTTTAATATGGTCAGATCTTGAATCACGGATTTGGAGCCCGGCAGAATGATAAGGCGGGATCGCGGCACATGCGGCGCGACGGGGGCATTTTTATCGACCCTGACGAGGCGGATATCGAGATCCGGCTCATCCAAGAGCGGATCAAGATCATCGAAATTGGCGATGTGCGGCAGGATAAGCACGATAATATCCGCGACGCCCGCACGGTGGGAAACGGCTTCGAGGGTAAGACTATCCTCCGCAGGCAGACGGCGCAAATCGGGGTAAAACGGCACGATCCCCAACGCATCCCACCCTGTATGGTGGGAGATGGTCTCCATCCCTGCCGTGAAGAGCGACGTATCGCCCCGCATTTTATTGATGATGAAGCCGCTTACCTGCGCGGCATCATCGGACGCCATGACGATTTTAGTGCCGACGAGATTTGCGATGACGCCGCCGCGATCAATATCCCCGGCAAGGATCACCGGCAGATCCGCCGCGCGGGCAAAACCCATATTGGCAATATCATGGGCCCTGAGATTGACTTCCGACGCGGCGCCAGCTCCTTCCACCAACACCAGGTCACATTTCGCGGCCAGGCGGTTGTAACTCTCCATGACGGGGCCGAGCAGATCGCGTTTGACATGCTGGTAGTCCCGGGCGCTCATCTGCTGCCAGATCTGACCCTGCAGAATAACTTGCGCCCCCGTCTCCGCCGTGGGTTTGAGGAGGACGGGATTCATATCTGTTTCAGGCAGGGCACGGCAGGCAAAGGCTTGAAGAGCCTGGGCGCGGCCGATCTCCCCGCCATCAACGGTGACCGCCGCATTATTTGACATATTTTGCGGCTTGAAAGGCAGGACTCGCAGGCCCCGCCGCGTATAAGCACGCGCGAGTCCCGCGACAAGTGACGACTTGCCGACATTGGACCCCGTGCCCTGTATCATGAGCCCGCGCGCACGGGTGGGGCCGCCCGGTCTCGACCTTGTGCCGGTAAGCGCACTCAATATTCGATCCCCTCCTGCGCTTTGATTCCTGCATGGAAAGGATGTTTGACGAGCGTCATTTCAGTGACGAGATCAGCCGCTTCAATGAGGTCAGCCGGTGCGTTGCGTCCGGTGGCCACGACGTGCTGCATGGTTGGACGTTTAGCCAAACCGCTCAGGACGTCCTGGCAGGTAAGGTATTTATAGCGCAGCGCAATGTTGATCTCGTCCAGGATGACGAGGCTGATTTCGGGGTCAGACATCGCGTCCTGCGCCTGTTTCCAGGCGCGTTGGCAGGCGGCGATGTCACGCGCTTTGTCCTGCGTATCCCACGTAAAGCCTTCCCCCATCGGGTAAAAAGCGATCTGCTCCTCGAATTTCCGGAAAGCGCGCTGCTCCCCCGTATCCCATGCACCTTTGATGAACTGGATGATCGCCACGCGACGCCCATATCCGGCGCTGCGCAGGGCCATGCCGAAGGCGGCGGTGGATTTGCCTTTTCCGTTGCCCGTATGGACGATCAGCAGGCCCTTTTCCCGATCATTTTCCGCGACCATCCGGTCCTGCATGGCTTTGCGCTTCTGCATTTTGGCGCGGTAATGCTCTGCCTCATCTGACATGAATTTCTCCTGATGATGGGTTCACTTGATTTTCAAAGGGTAGCCCGCGACCAGCAAGTAAAGGTGATCGGCCATGCGGGCGAGTTTCTGATTCATCTCACCCGCCTCATCCGCGAAGCGGCGCGCCAGCGCGTTCTCAGGCGTGATGCCGAGTCCAACCTCGGAGGAGACAATGATGGTGGGCGCCGCCCGCTTGCTGAGCATTTCACAAAGTTGCGTCGTTTCATCTGCAATATGACGGTCAGCATGGAGGAGGTTGCTGAGCCAGAGCGTCAGGCAATCCAATAAGACGGGCTTTTCCGTCTGCAGGGCAATTTCGAGGGATAAGGGTGCCTCGATGGTCTCCCACCCCGCGCCCCGCCGCGCCTGATGTCCAGCGATGCGAGCGCGCATGGACGCATCAAGGGCCTCCGCCGTCGCGATATAGCGCCAGGGCGGAGGGGCATGCATGATTAAACTTTCAGCAAAGGCACTCTTGCCGGAACGCGTGCCGCCAATTACCAGAGTAAATGTCATGGAAGTTAAAGCTCTGCTCTCTGCGTCGATAAATCATGCCGCGCGTCCGGCGGGGGCTGTATCACCGTAATATCTTTCAAAAGCGTCTGAGGTGCGATGTCCATTTTTCCTTCTCTCGCTTCTGTTCAAGACGCGCTGAATAACCTTTCCCGAGCTGATGATGCAGCGATGGCTGCCATTGATCAACGCGAGTCCAGACTGATTAAACCGCCAGGTAGCCTCGGACGTCTTGAGGATCTGACTAAATGGTATGGTGGCTGGCGCGGGACAAAACTCAATCGCCGTCATATCATCGTTTTCGCTGGTAATCACGGTGTTGTCGCACAGGGCGTGACGCTTTGGCCCTCCAATGTGACCGCGGCAATGGTCGAGGCGGCGCGTCGCGGGTGCGCCGCGATCAACCAACTCGCAACCAGCGTCGACGCAACCTTGGACGTCGTGCCGGTGCACGCCTTGCGATCAACCGCAGATATGACGTCGGCACCCGCCATGACGGAAGAGGCTTTTCTCTCCGCCCTTGATGCGGGGTTCCAGGCTGTTTCGCCCCGATGTGACCTGCTTGTTTTCGGGGAGATGGGTATCGGCAACACGACCGTCGCAGCGGCTTTATCCGCTGCCATGTTCGGGGGGGATGTCGCATCCTGGATCGGGCGTGGCGCGGGCGTTGATGATGCAGGTCTCTCGCGTAAAATCGACGCGGTGCGGCGTGCGCTTGACCTGCACCTGCCGCATATCAAAACACCGCTCGATTGTGCCTGTCGATTGGGGGGGCATGAAATGGCGGCCATTTTGGGCGCGACCCTGGCGGCGCGGCAATATCGCATCCCCGTCATTCTCGATGGTTACGTCGTCACGAGTGCTGTCGCGCCCCTTCATCAGCTAAATCCCGGGGCGCTGGATCACTGCCGCCTCGGCCACGTATCGGCGGAGCCGGGACATCAGCGCCTCGCTGAAGCTTTAAATCTGGAACCGCTCCTCAATCTTGGCCTGCGGCTGGGGGAGGGGTCCGGGGCGGCTTTGGCGATACCGCTTTTACGCGCGGCGCTGGCCTGCCATACAGGGATGGCGACATTTGATGAAATCGGCATCAAGGATGAATCAATGTGAGAAAATGCACGGAGGAATTCAGGACGGCATGGATGCTCTTGACGCGCATCCCTCTTGCCCGCGCCCCGCATGGCCGTGACGGGTCAGGGGAAGACAACGCGCAACAAACCTTGGCAGCATCACCTGCCGGGCGGGTGCCTCTGGCAAAGACGGTCTGGGCCTGGCCGGTCATAGGTGGGCTGATTGGCGCGTTTTCCGCCCTGCTGATTTTAGTGCTCGTGCTCGCAGGTGTTGATCTGTCTCTCGCGGTGCTTTGGGTCGTCGCGGCGCAATTTCTCGTAACGGGCGCGCTGCATGAAGATGGGTTGATGGACGCGGCAGATGGTCTGTTCGGTGGGCGCAACCTTGAGCGGCGTCTGGCCATCATGCGGGATAGCCGGGTCGGGGGGTTCGGCGTCCTCGCCGGCATATTCGCGACGCTCGGCAAGTGGTCCGCCTATCTGGCGATTTGCCGGACAGCATCGTTCGACATGGTTCAGACCGTATTTGCCCTGGCCTCTGCGGCGGCGATCGGGCGTTTAGGGATGGTGCAGCTTTTATCCCTGTCGAGACCGGCCCGGTCAGATGGCATGGCCAGCGAGATCTCAATCGGAAAAGATAAATGCGTTGTGCCCATGCTGATCTCCCTGGCCTTTGGTCTTGAGGTCGGGGTGATCCCGACCGCGATGGCTCTTCTGGCAAGCTGGCTTCTGGCGATGGGGGTCGCGCGCTATACGCAGCGTAAAATTGGCGGTTACACGGGCGATATCCTTGGTGCGACCGCCATCATCACCGAGCTCGCCACCCTCACAATCTTCAGCGCCATGGGCGGCGACTGCCTGTGAGGGGGCGCGGCGTCACGTAACGATCTGGTGATTAAGGATCAGAACGCCGACCGATCCCCCCTCTGTGCCGAAAGCCATGGCGCCGCCTTTGGGCGTGAAGGTGATTTGCGTAACGGCGTCATTCTGGCTGTTTCCGTAACGAATGGGCAAAATCTGCTCCGATGAGAGATCAATCAATAGGATCGTGCCATCTTCAAACCCCGCCGCGATGGCGTCGTGGCAAGGATGGGATTTGACGGATGTGCAGAAAATCCCGTTCAACCGTGCGAGTTCCCGCGGCGCTTTGCCCATCGGCCCGCCCCCGAAAAATGGCCATAAAACGAGCGCATCCGCGCCGGATGTCGCAAGCCAGCGCCCATTGCGGCTGAAATCAAGCGATGTGACCTTTTTGGGGTAACCGCTCATCCGCATATTATGGCCGTCTGAAAGGCGCCACCCATGCAGGTCATTCTCCTGCATCGTCGTCACGATAGCGTCGCCTTTAGGATGAATGGCGATGCCGGTATGACTGCCCTTCCAGAACAGGCTGCGCACGTTATTCGCGTCCGAATTCACGAACCAGGCAGAGGCGCCATTATAATGCGCGGTGAAAACACGTTTGCCCTTGGCGTCAAAAACGATGCCGGTCACGGAGGAGGGGTGATCCAGCGCCTTCAGTGTTTTTTCCCCGGTAGCATCCCGCAATTCCATCGACTTCCCGTAGGAAAAGGCGATGTGCGTTGACGTCACCGCAAGATTTTCAACCCAGCGCCGCCCTTTATAAAGGGCGGTCATGTCGCCGGAGGTGCGGGTGCGAGTCAGGCAGCAATCCTCACTCCCTGACAATACGGCATCACGCTGCACCGGATCATGGGAGAGGCAGGTGATGGCCGCTTCATGCACGTGGACGACGTGCCAGCTTTCCGGTGTGCGGGATGCGGCCAGCGGGGCGAAAATCATGTCGCCATCCAGCGTGCCGACCGCGAAAGCCAACCCGTCCGCCGTGGCGGTCAGGGCCGTGATCGGGCTTTCAAATGCGCGCTCGGCCCCATGAGACGTGATGAGAGGCTGGGGGCGTTGCTGTGTATCGGCCATCATGATTGGCAGGCTTCAAAACCGCGCCGCAATTGCGGCCGATTGAGATTGCGCCCGATAAAGACGATGCGCGACTCCCGCTTCTCCCCCGGTTTACACGGGCCGATATAATCGCCATCCGCCAGCATATGCACAGCCTGGAAGGCGAAACGCTCCTCCTTGCCTTCAAAATAGAGAATGCCTTTGGCACGGAGGATATCCGGTCCCTGAACCTGCAAAATCGGCCCGATCCACGCATTGAATTTCTGCTCATCAAGGGGTGCCTGCGTGGCAAATGACATGCTGGTCACGCCCTCTTCATGTCCATGGGAATCATCGGTGAGGAAATTCGGCATGGTTTCAAGCGCGCGGTTCAAATCGAACCCACCCCGATCAAGCACCTCATCCAGCGCCACCGCGCTCCGCGATGCGCGATGGATGGTAACATGCGCGTTGATCTGCCGGATGCGGGACGTCACGGCTTCAAGGTGCGTTTCATCGACCAGATCCGTCTTATTGAGGATGATCACATCCGCGAAGGCGATCTGACGGACAGATTCGGGGCTTTCATCGAGTGTGGTCAGGACGTTGACGGCGTCAACGACCGTGATGACCGCGTCAAGACGAGCTTTCTCCCGCAGATTTTCATCGAGGAAAAAGGTCTGCGCGACGGGGGCCGGGTCCGCAAGCCCGGTGGTTTCAACAATGATCCCGTCAAACTTCTGACGCCGCCGCAGGAGGCTGCCCAGGATTCGGATCAGATCACCACGAACCGTGCAGCAGATACAGCCATTATTGGTCTCGAAAACTTCCTCATCCGCATCCACGACGAGGTCATTATCAACGCCAAGTTCGCCGAACTCATTGATCAGCACGGCAAATTTGCGACCATGCTGCGCTGAAAGAATATGGTTGAGCAACGTGGTTTTGCCTGCACCGAGGAAGCCGGTCAAAACCGTGACGGGTACTTTTTCTGATGACATATTGACGCCTTAACTCTTATCGGCCCTGACCTGATGATGGGGCCTCGCATCACTTTCAAAAGGGGGCCGCGATTGATGTCTGTCGGGCCTGATGGCGCGAGCCTCCGCCAACCCGACGCCGATCAGTAAAAATGCCCAGCCTCCCAATGGGAGATTCAGGAAGTCGCTGGTGGAGGCGATTGGCCATTCCTGCACGATAAATGCCACGAACAGCCCCACCCGCCAAGCATGGTGACGCCCCTCTCGCGGCCACAATGCCACCAGAAGTGCGATGACCATCATCACAAACAGGATCAATCCCGGCCACCCGCCATTGCTGAGCGCCTGAAGGTAATGATTATGCGCATGCTGCACGCAGATGGCCGCCCCACCCCCATCCGGGCGCTGCCCCAACGTGGTGAAACCATGGAAATAAGCGGGCTGCGCGCACCCATGGCGGAAGGCATCGAATCCGAGGCCGGTCCATGGATGTTGTGCGACGATCATCCAGACGCGGGTAAAAATCAGTCCGTAATGTGATTGCGCGAAATGCGCCAATTGCTGATGGGCGAGGGTGATCAGATGATCCGTACTGCGGTGGGAGAAGTTTTTGACGCCCAGCATGATGACCGGCGTTGTCACCAGCCCGATCAGGCCCACCCATCGGTAGGGACGGTAAAGAAGCGCGCAGAGCATAATGCCGAGCAGCATTAATGCGGTTGGCATGCGTTGACCTGCCAATATCAGAGCGGTCAAGGACAAGGCGGTCAGGATGATACCTGCAAACACGCCGCGCCGTGCGCCGAACCGGGTGTAAAGCGCCGCGAAAACCAGCATGAGCGTGGGCGGCGCAAGCCGTGACAAGGGGGCCGCGGCGCGGGAATGGGCATAGGGCCCTGTCAGCGTGCCATCCGCAGCACGCGGCACCCCGAAGAGATTGTGACCGAAGAGCGCCTGAATGAAAATTTGGATGGCGATGTAACATGTGCAGGCGCAGATAAGTCCCGTCATCCATCGACGTGCCCACCCCTCACGCAGCGTCCAGCATTGCAGGGCGGCGGCAAACAGGGCGAAACGTATGGAGAGGATGGCCTGGGTGAGGCCGGATCTTCCGACTCCGTCAAGAATGGGGAGGGAGCAGAAAATCTGCCATGCCCACCATAATAAGGCCCATTTCATCCAGTTTTCCGACAGAAACGACCAGTCTGCCGCGGCGACGCTCCGTATGAGAAAGAGAACGCTCAGGGCACTGATTGAAAATTCCGCCACACCACGCCCATGGGTGAGGAAGAGGGGCAGCATAATCGTCAGTAAGGTGGCGATCGGCGTAAGACGTGACAGGATGGCGGAAGAACATGTCATGGGATGGTGGCAGCTCCGTAACAGGATGCGCGGTGCGGGGAGCATCCTCCCGTGACGCCATTGGGCAAATGGCTTACCGGGTTTTGTTGATGTTGCGTAGCACGAAAAATGTCACGATCGGTGCCAGCAGATACCCGGTCGTGACAAAAGCGATCATGAAGATCGATATCGCGGACAAGTTGGTGACGCCTTCCCAGTTATGACGGCTTTCGCGATGATGCGTGCGCAAAATAAGTTGCGGCAGCGCCACCTTGAGCGAAGCCGCATTTTACGGAAGATTTCCCCCCCGAAAGGCGGTAAACATCGCACTTAGACATGTGCCGGGGGAATTATGCAGCAAATGGAAGCCGCAGCGCAACGGGCAACGCGTTCGGACGGTCATGGTGAGCGGCGTGTCTATCAGCCGACAAACGGGCGCGCGCGCCTGACGGCCGTGCTGGATGATGTGCGGCGCGGCCTTGAATTATCCCGCCTCAGCGTGACGCTGGGCTGGCTGGATATCAAGCTTCGTTACAGGGGGTCCATTCTCGGCCCCTTCTGGCTGACATTATCCACGGCCGTCATGATTGCCGCGCTGGGTGTGCTTTATGCGCGCCTGTTTCATATGCCGTTCGGGGAATATCTGCCCTTCCTGTCCATCTCCCTCGTGATGTGGAGTTTCATCAGCACTGTCTGGGGGGAGGGTGCAATGATTTTCGTCGATAATGCCGGACTTATCCTGTCGTCGGACGTGCCTTTTGCCGTTTACATCTCCCGCGCCGTTATCCGGAATTTCATTGTCATGGCGCATAACGTCGTCGTCATTGCCATTGTCTTTTATCTTTGCGATGTCACGCCGCGCCATGATCCGCTTATTCTGGCGGGGTTTGCGCTATGGTTTATTGACAGCCTCGCTGTCATGACGCTGCTGGGCGTGCTGGGTGCGCGGTTTCGTGATGTAGGGCCGACCATTGCGACGGTGCTTCAGATCTTCTTCTTCATCACGCCGGTCATGTGGAAGCCTGAACTGGCGCACTCCATGGAGCCCTGGCTGATTTATAATCCGTTTTATCCATTGATAGAGATTGTCCGGCTCCCGGCAATGGGGCAGGCGCTTCCAATCAGAATCTGGGAAGCCGCCATGATCCATAGTGCCATCCTGATGGTCGTGGCTTTTATCATTTTCGCCCGTTTCCGCGCGCGGCTCGCTTATTGGGTGTAAATATGACATCGCTTCTCGTTGAAAAGCTGAGCCTGTCTTTTCCCATTTACCATGCGGACAGCCGCAATCTGCGCCGTTGGCTGGGTGCGCGCGTGCAGGATGCGAAGCGCAACGCCACAGGGGGTGTCCTTGAGGAGGATGAGCGTCACCGCCTTTCCGTCCAGGTGTTGCGGGATATTTCCTTCTCAGTCAGGTCGGGAGAGCGTCTGGGGCTTGTCGGCCGGAATGGCGCGGGCAAAACCACGCTCATGCGGGCGCTGGCGGGGATCTACGCGCCGCTTTCAGGCCGGATCACCATTGAGGGCCGTTTCAGCGCATTGCTGGATGCGCAATTGGGCATGAATCCGGAATTGACCGGGGCGGAGAATATCCACCTGCGCTGTCTTTTTTCAGGATGCTCGCGGAAGGCTTATCGCAGCGTGCTGGAGGATGTCGCCAATTTTGCTGAGCTGGGCTCTTTCATCGACCTGCCTGTCAAAACCTATAGTTCGGGCATGGCGCTGCGTCTGGCTTTCGGACTTGCTTCTGCGATTACGCCGCAGATCCTTCTGATGGATGAGTGGATGATGGCAGGGGACGCCCGTTTCATGGAGCGCGCCCGCCTGCGGCTGGAGCGCCTGGTGGATTCGAGTGAGATTATGGTCCTCTCCTCCCATGTGGAGGATGTTTTGCGGCAATGGTGCACCCGGATCATCTGGCTTGAAGGGGGTGAGATCCGGCAGGACGGGCCACCCGACGCGGTTCTGAACGCGTACGCCGCATCCATCTGACCTGCATCTGTCCTGGAAACCGTCGGTGGCGCCGCATCATCATGCGGGCATTGCTGACGCAAAACCGCGTCCTGATAAGGGAAATGGGAAGGAGATGATGGCGCGAGTGACGGGGCTCGAACCCGCGACCTCCGGCGTGACAGGCCGGCGCTCTAACCAACTGAGCTACACCCGCGAAGCATCGTCAAACGATGCTGACTGATTGAGCAGGAAGCGCTTTGAACATCCGCGTCAAACAGTGAGAGGGGAACTACCAGCACTTTCAGGGAATGGCAACAGGGTTAAGAAAGAAAATGCAGTTTTTTTGGCTTTAAGCGGCTTCAGATTTACCAGCGTACATGCGCCTTTGCAGGGACGTCGCACGTCAGCCGCACCCCGATGTGGAAAAGGCCCGATCAGCCATCCTTCCAACCGCCGGGCAGGACGTGACCGGCTTCAGGCGATGTCCTTGAGCTGGATGGCGACAGGTTTGAGGGCGAGGGGCAAATAAAGGGGATGTTCCGGCCGACCGGATGCGGTGAGGCGCATGACATGAAGCTGATGTCCTGCCGCGGCGAGCTTTTGGGCAACATCCCGCCCACGTTGGCGCAAAGCAGGGTTGGTGGGGGATCCATAAGCGAGGATGAGTTTATCAGCCTTGCGTGCCATCGTCAGAAGGGCGTCGTCATTGCCCGGCCCGACAGGGTCCGTGACTTCCACGAGGCGTTTCTGATCCGTGCAGCGATAGGCAAAGCTGTTACCGACGAAAATGGCTCCGTAACCCCACATACGCGCCCATTTCTGACATTTTGCGACGGTGCGATCATCACCATACTCCGTCGCGACCGAGGGATTCATCATGATCCAGAGGAGGCTGGGCCCGGCAGCATCCCAGACACGGTGGAGCTGATAACGATAGCAGGATTTCGGCCCGTCATAGATGGCGGTGCTTCTGACATCATCTTTCAGGCGGAGGGGGGTGGATGACCCGACAAGATGGCCCTCCGGCGCGGACTCTTCTCGGAAGAGCGGCAGTAAACCGGCGTAGCGATCCTCTTTGCTCATGCGTAACCCCTGAAACGGCCTGGC
The DNA here is from genome assembly GCF_025736875.1 of Candidatus Kirkpatrickella diaphorinae. GTDB lineage: Bacteria > Pseudomonadota > Alphaproteobacteria > Acetobacterales > Acetobacteraceae > Sorlinia > Sorlinia diaphorinae. The sequence continues at coordinate 1,424,773 of NZ_CP107052.1, read as the reverse complement.
GGCGCGGTTTGATCCATAGGGTGTTTAAGCGGCGTTCGGCTTCTTGGGAAGGCGGATCTCGCTTTTTGCGGCACTAATGCGGGCCTTTGCGTCAAGAGGCGCGGAGGGGTCAAAGCGCCTTCAAGCAGGCATCTCGTAAAATTGTTCGAGCAGGGTGAGCGCCTATTTGGCCGCTTTTCGCTTCGCGACTTTGCGATGAGACGGGGCCGCTTTGGGCGTGACACGGGCTTTCGGCTGAATGGCGCGCTTTTTAACAGGTGTCGCCTTCAGATGGTGCCCGATCGGTATCGGCTTCGCCGCTGTCGTGCCTGTCCAACCCCGTGTTTTGACATGCGTCCTGTACGTGGCGCGTTTGACATTGGCTTTGAGGACATGTTTCGCGTCCGTCCTCACCCGTCCGCCTGCCGCGCGCATGGGCGCTTGCGCCACCTGAATGTTGCGAGATTTATAAACGCGTCGCTTCTGGCTGTTCCGCCGCCACGTATTGCGGACAGCGATGCGGGACGTTGAGGGCGGGGGCGATGCCTCATAACGCGCAACCATGAGGTCCGCCGCCGAACGGTTGACAGGTGTCACACCTTTGATGCGCCGACCGATATTTGCGACATATTGACGCGTTTCCCGCGGGAGGGCGCGCCCGGTTTTGAGGTAATTATCGAGGCTGCCCGGCCCGTAATTATAAGCGGCGAGAAAGCCGGGGGAGCCGTAAATTTCATACATCTGCCGGATGTACGCTGTGCCTGCCAGAATATTATCATGCGGATCATACGGGTCAGGGCCGAGACGATATTGCGCTTTCAATTCATCATAGGTGGGCGGCATGAGCTGCATGAGCCCCATCGCGCCCGGCACAGAGGTGATGAGCTGCCCGCTATGATCATAAAGATTGCCGCCGGATTCCTGATGGATCACGGCGCGAATCCATGTCTCAGGCACATCGAAACGTGAGGAGGCTTCCCTGATATAAGGGCCCCACGGGTCAGAAGGTGGCCCGGGAGGCGCGTAATAGCGCTTTGCGTGGCTGCGATAGGCAGCCTCCTCCTGCGAGACCGGCATGCCGGGGCGGTGCGGTCCGCCGGCGCAGGCTGCAAGATAAATTGCGAGAAAAACGGGTAAAATCGCCCGCGTCAGGAATCGGCGGATCTGCCGGCAAACCGAGATATGGTTTAGGCGCGCATAAGAGGCATGGTAACGCGGCATGGCGGCGGGCCTGACTGCTTTAAAATGAGTCCCCATCCGGCAGAACCATGAGGAACTTCGATGACACTGTCGCCGATCATAATGCCATAAAAGCGGGAAGGTTCATAGAGATCTCACCGCGCGGGCCTGAAAGCGACGCGCCTGACGCGCTTTATCGGTTGTGACGCAGGGTCTGATCGGGTAGGGCAGAATGATGCAGACATCCGCGCCCACCAACATGTCAGAGAACGAACCGGACCTCCCCGTGCGCGGCCTCGGCCTGATGATGATGCGCGACATTTCAGGCGGTTTGCGCATGTCCCGCTACGCGGCGAAACTGGCCTGGACGGATATCCGCCTGCGTTATAAGGGGTCGTTTCTAGGGCCTTTGTGGCTGACCCTGTCATTTGCCGTCATGGTCGTGGCGATGGGCATCGTCTATGCCCGGTTATTCCAGATTGATCTCGTCGGATATCTGCCTTACACGGCAATTTCCTTCGCCATTTGGTTTTCGTGGTTTTCCCCGGTGGTCATGGAATCATGCGGGTGTTTCACCGCGGCACGCGCGCAGATATTTGCCGCCAAATTACCCCTCACCGTCCAGATTTTACGTACATTGATGCGCAACAGCCTTGCGCTCGCGCATGTCATTCCGGTCCCGATTGCTGTTTTCATCTGGTTTGGCATCGCCTTGAAGCCGATGGCGCTCTGGAGCTTGGCCGGCATGGCGGTGTGGGCGGTTGATGGTTTCGCCGTGTGTATGGTTTTTGGCAGTATCTGCGCCCGCTACCGGGATATTCCTCAGATTATCGGCGCTGTCATGCAGATCGCCTTTTACGTCACGCCCATCATCTGGCAGCCGGAGCAACTCGGGGAGGATAGTCGCTGGCTGCGGCTCAACCCGCTTTTCAGCCTTTTAACGATCGTACGGGCACCGCTTCTCGGGGCGATGCCGCGTGCGGAAAATTACATTGTTGCGATCCTGTTCAGCCTTGTGCTGATCGGACTTGCCCTGATCGTGTTCCGCGCCGCACGTTCAAAAATTCCTTATTGGATATAAGCCCCGTGACGCAGATCCGTATGACCCAATTCGGCCTGTCCTACCCGATTTACAGCGGCAATGCGCGGTCGCTCAAAAAAACGCTCTTTAAAAATGTGCGGCAGAACATCAAAAAAATCTCACCTGTCGGGGGTGAGGTGGTAATGGAAAACAACGTCGCTGTGGTGCGCGCCCTGCATGACATCACATTTACCATCCATGCTGGAGAACGTGTCGGGCTTGTCGGGCATAATGGCGCTGGTAAATCGACCCTGCTGCGGGCAATCGCCGGTATTTTCGAATCGTCGCAGGGAGATCTGCACATTATGGGCGATGTGCACTCACTTCTGGATGCGGGTGCGGGTATGAACCCGGATCTCACCGGGCGCGAAAATATCCGGCTTTATGCCGCCTCATTGGGTTATACGCGGCAAGCCTCCCAATTGTTGGAGCAGGATGTCGAATCCTTCGCGGAATTGGGGGCGTTTCTGGATATGCCGGTTCGCCTTTACTCCGCTGGCATGGGTGTCAGGTTGGGTTTCGCGCTGGCGACAGCCCCGCGTCCGGATATTTTATTGATGGATGAATGGTTCATGGCGGGTGATCAGGGCTTTCATGAGCGCGCGGAGCAGCGTCTTCATAGCCTTGTTGATCACGCGGATATACTCGTCCTGACATCGCATGAGCTTCACGTGCTGCGCAAATGGTGCACGCGCATCATCTGGCTGGAGCATGGCCGGATGCGTATGGACGGCCCGGCAAAGGATGTTCTGGACGCCTACGAGGCCGCCGCGTCTGACGGGAGCTGACCGGGGAGCACGACTGAATTTATCGGTCCAGTGCCGGTGTGCCCCGATTTCACGCCGCGTCGCCTGATGTCAGAGCGACGCGGCATCGATATCAGCCTTTGAAAATATCGGTGATTTCAGAAAGCAGGGCGAGGGCTTCCTTCTTCGGGCGTTGAAAACTATTGCGCCCGATGATCGACCCGTTCGCCCCACCTGCTTTGATAGCGCGAATGGTTTCGAGCAGGCTTTTCGTGTCCGCATGTTCCCCGCCCGAAAAGATCAAGATGCGGCGCCCCGCGAAGCTGCTTTGCACGATATGCCGGACGCGCGCTTCCATTGAGCTGATGTCGATTTTCTCCGCCTCATAGACTTTTTTAGCCGCGGGGAGAGAGAGCGCATCGGTTGGCGGCTTGACCTTGATGATGTGCGCACCGGCTTCCGCCGCCATATGCGCCGCGTAGGCGCAGATATCGACGGCTGTTTCCCCGGCTTTATCCAGCATCGGCCCCCGAGGATAACTCCAGACCACGACGACAAGCCCGGCCGCTTTGGCCTCCTCGGCCAGCTCCCGCAATTCATTCATCTGTTTGAAGCAATATTCGGAGCCGGGATAAATCGTGAAGCCGATGGCTGAACATCCGAGGCGCAGCGCATCCGGCACTGTGCCGGTCACGGCCTGGTCCTTCTCCGTCGCGAGGGAGTTGGAGCTGTTGCACTTCAGGATCAGCGGGATCTGACCCGCGAAACTTGAGGCCCCGGCCTCCAACATGCCGATCGGCGCTGCAAAGGCGTTGAGCCCGGCCTCAATCGCGAGGGAGAAATGATAATGCGGGTCATAACCGGCCGGGTTGGCGGCGAAGGAGCGCGCGGGCCCGTGTTCAAAGCCCTGATCGACCGGAAGAATGACGAGTTTGCCCGTCCCGGCCAGCTTTCCGGTATTCAGCAGGCGCACAAGATTGGCTTTGGTGCCCGGATTGTCAGATTCGTAATTTTTGAGGATGTCGCTGACTTGAGGGGTTAAAGACATTGAGTCCTCCTGATGAATTTGGTTTGCGCAGGCGATGTGCGCTTCAGCCGTAAGATGGGTAAGTTTTACTCACTCGCCTGCACGAAACTCCCTGAGTGCCAGGGCAAGATATTCCTGCAGATCCGGCGTTCTGGCGAGGGTGATGAGGGTGAAACGCTGGAGAGGACTCAGATCATTCCATTGCGGCTCCGTGAGCGGCGGAATTTTTTCAGCTTCCAGACGCGCCGTGACGGCGGCATCGGGTTTGCCGGGATGGGACCATGATGCATTGTCAGGGCTCTGAAGCGTTTCGGAAGAATGAAGCTGATGCTGCCCCAGTAATTCAAGGACGCGCGATGCGAAGGCTGCGTGATCCTCCGCCTGGATGCCGGGGAAGATGAGCAACTCGGCTTTTTCATGCGGGGTGAGACGTTCCCATTGTGCCGGCGCCAGGGTGGAAGATGTCAGCGCCAGCTTCATACGCAGAAACATCGGGATATATTGCGGGGATTTCAGCAGGCCCTGTTCAAACGCAAGCAGCACGTCAATCTGACTCCTCAAGGCCGAATTTACTCGCCTGAACGTCCGAAGCGCCGGGGGCGCCCGGAAACATGTTGTGACGAGTTTACGCACCGTCCTGACAATATTGCAATCGCCTCAACCGAAACACGAGGAATCGTGAATTGTTTCCGAAATCTACGCTTAACCTCCGCAGGCTGGGCAGCGCCATTTTCGACGCTGCCTCGCTGATCATGTGACGTTTTAGAAGGAAGTGATGAGCGTCATATAAGCGGCCCGTCTCCGACCATATTGCGCCTGAAAAACGCCAACGCCCTCGCCGTCACGAATCTGGTAACGACGGTCAAAGAGGTTGGCGATGTCGAGCCGCATTTTGATCGGGTGATGGGTGGGCGTATTCAGGAAGCTGTGCTGATAGCCGATATTGAAAACGGCATATTGCGGCTGCGTCCCCTGATTGGCGAAGCCGGATCGCAAGCCACTACTATAGACGAAATCGAGATAGGCCATATCGTGCCGCGTTTCATAGGAGGCGCCGGCTGACGCGGCGATGGAAGCCTGATGGTCCAGCGCGATGGCGTGCTGCTTGATGTAGGCAAGCTCCGCCGCTTCGAACTGATATTCCGCCGAGTTGATGTCGCGTGCGCGTGTATGCACGTAGGACACATTGCCGAAGAGTGACCAGCCGCCCTTGCGCCAGCTATTTGACAATTCGGCACCGTAAACCTGTCCCGTGCGGTAACTGAAGGGCGTGTTGATAACCGCGCGGCCGAACTGCCCGATATCGCCAAGGTTTTTCGCCCATTTATTAAACGCATCCAGTGTGATCTGGTAATGCGGCGTCACTTTATAGAGGATACCGGCATCAATGTAATGGCTGTGCTCAACCTTCAGAGGCGACTCAATCAGGCTTTCAGGCGCTGAGGTGGTATTGACGAATTTCTGCAAGGTGGCCAGGCCGATATATTGCGGGCTCGGTGGCGTAAAATAACGCGCATAGCCGATATGGGCCGAAAGTTTCGGCGTCACTTTCCAGACGAAATTGGCGCGCGGGCTGATCTGATGGTCATTCACGAAATTTGATGCGAATTGATCCCAGCGCAGTCCATAATTGAAAGTCAGGTTCCGCGTCACGCGATATTCATCCTGAAGGTAAGCGGCGGCCTGCACGGCCCAGTTACCGGATGCATCGTAAATTGACATGGGGAGGCGTGAAAGCTGCTCACCCTCATCTGATGTGGCAAAGGCCAGGCTCTGCGTCCTGAGCCGCTCGGACGTATATTGCCCGATAAGCCCGAAACGCAAAGTGTGGTCGGATGTCAGGCGATAGGAATTGTCAAATTGCGCCCCGCCCGTGATGTAGTCATTCATTTCCTGCTGAGCGATGCCCTGAAATGACAGGTCACGCAGGCGGTCGGGATTATAATTGATGCGCCCATAGCTGATATAGGGGGAAAGCTGCATATTATAGCGATCCGCCGTGTGCTGCCATGACAGGACGCCGTAATAATCTTGTTCAAGCTGTGTATCCCGCAAAAGACGGGATTGGATGGTTTGATCACCGGGGGGAATCAGGCCATTATCAAACTTGATGGGCAGAGCTGTCGTGTTCGGCAGTTGGAAATGCTGATACGACGCACTGCCGAGGAGGGAGATCCGGTTCTGATCATCTACGCGATAAGAGAGATAGGTGAAGCCTTTCCCCTGACGCGTCCGGTCATGTGTGGGGCGGAATGACGCTGTCGGGTTGTCGATACCGATATTATCCTGATTATAGGATGTGACGAAAAACCAGTCCCATTTCCCCTTACTGCCACCCATTTGCAGGGAGGGGTTGATGGTGTTGTAGCTCCCACCGTAAATGCCCAGCTGATTTTCTTTCAGGCTCGCGCCCGTCTTCGTCGTGACGTCAATGACGCCCGCCGTACGAAAGCCGAATTGCGCGGGCAATGTGCCGGTCAGCAGGGAGACGGATTGAATGATGCGGCTATCGAGATCCTGCGCATAACCATTGAGGCTTTCAGGGAGGAGAATGCCATTGACGCGATAAGTGAGGTTATTATGGTCACCGCGCACATGGATCTGGCCATTCCCGTCCTGCACCACCCCGGGCACGCGCAATAGATATTGGCTGATTGAGGCATTCTGGCCCCCGGGCGTGACGTTGATCTGGCGTTGATCAATTTTATAGGAAACGGCACCGAGATTGGGGAAAATCCGCGCCCGCGCGTGATCCAGCTTCGCTGAGACGGTAATCGACTCTTCTTCCGACGATTGATAGGCGCGCGACGACGTGCGGGCCTGTGACGGGGCTTTTTGCGTGGAAGCGGGACGTTGGGACGCCCCGGACGCATCTTTGCGCAACGCGTCACCCTGCGCCTGGGCAAGACAGGGGGCTGTCGAGAGGAAGCAGGCGGCGCAGCACAGCTTTGTCCTGCGGCTTAACATCAGGCCAGACCGTGACAAATCTGCCTGATACGAAATAAGAGCATGACGAGAGGCGCGTTTAGCTCGATTTTCAGGTCGTCGAATCATTTTTATGCCTCTGTTGAACAAAATTTTCAGAAAAGAGTGTCGATAAGCAGCTTCACATTCAGTGCCAGGATGATCCCCGCCACGCCCCAGCTCGCGACGGCAAAACTCTTACGAAGCTGGAATGGCCCCATGATTTTGCGGCTTGAGACAAAGAGGATGAGCGGTATCACCGCAAAAGGCAGTTGCAGCGACAACACGACCTGACTTGCGATCAGAAGCGTGTTGACACTGCCATCGCCATAGAAGGCGACGGTGAAAATCACCGGGATGATGGCGATGCCACGTGTCAGAAGCCGCCGCGCCCAGGGCGCCATGCGGAGATGGAGGAACCCCTCCATGACAATCTGACCGGCCAGCGTCCCGGTAATGGTGGAATTTGTGCCCGCGGCGAGCAGCGCAATCGCGAAAAGCGTTGAGGCCAGCCCGAAACCCAGAACGGGGGAAAGCAGGCGATACGCATCCTCAATTTCCGCAACATTCTGATAGGCCGTGTTGTGAAAGGCCGCGGCGGCGACAATCAGAATGGCGGCATTGATGAAGAGGGCGAGCATCAGGGCGACGGAACTATCCGTGACACTCCAGCGCAGGGCGTCACGACGTTCAGCGATTGAGGCGCCGTAGGCGCGGGTCTGGACGATGGCGGAATGGAGGTAAAGATTATGCGGCATCACTGTTGCGCCAATGACGCCGATGGCGATGTAAAGCATCCCGGGATGCGTCACCACGTCGCGATGCGGGATGAAACCGCGCAGTAATTCGGCGACAGGTGGCGCGGCGGCGATAATCTGGAGCGTAAAGCACAGAGCAATCACCCCCAGCAGCGCAGCAATAAAGGCCTCCAGAAACCGGAAGCCCCGCCGCATAAAAAATAAGACGAGCAGCGCGTCGAGAACGGAAATGACGGTCCCGATCAGGAATGGAATATGGAATAGAAGCTGCAGGGCGATCGCGGTGCCGATCACTTCTGCGACGTCACATGCAATGATGGCGATTTCACAGGCGATCCAGAGCGGGAAACTCAGCCAATGCGGGCACCATTCCCGACATGCCTGCGCCAGGTCCCGACCTGTCGCGATGCCAAGGCGTGCACTGAGTGCCTGTAACAAAATTGCCATGAAATTGGACAAGAGGATCACACAGAGCAGGCGGTAGCCATATTGCGCCCCCCCTTGCAGATCCGTCGCCCAGTTACCGGGGTCCATATAGCCGACAGCGACAAGATAGCCGGGGCCCATATAGGAAAATAATTTGCGTGCCCAGTTCTGGTCCGGTGATGCCACCCGAACGGTGGAGAAAACCTCCGGAAGGCTGACTCTGTCGCGATTTTGCGCTGAAGCCTTCGGTGTGGAAACGTCGCCTTGCATTATCTTCCTATCCCATTTTCAAGACGCGTCACCATGCCACGAAATGCTCTCTCTGCGACAAAACATTGCCTGTTTCCAACGAGAAGGTTAATGTACATTATAACGTGTTGTTGACAATAACTCTCATTTGAAACGAGCTTGTTTCGTGACACTCGGCTTACGTCTGTTGCATATTAGCCACTCTCTTTAACGCGTCGCGTCAGGAGGGGACTTTCAACGAAACTCTCGCGTTCTCCGCAAGATGCGTCAATTTATCGCAAGGCCCGGGCCGCCCTGTTTACGTTAAGACTTAACGCACGTTAAAAGGCGCGCCAAAGGCGAGGGGGCCAGAACTCAAGTGGCGATGCAGAATTTAGATGGGATGCTGGCGCAGATCGCGTCCGAAATTGCGAAAATCACCTATCGCGGGCGGGTGGCGGATTATATCCCACCCCTTGCCGATGTCTCTCTGGACAAATTCGGCATGTCTGTCTGCATGGCAGATGGCACATGCGCCCGGACGGGAGATGCGTAGGAAGGTTTTTCAATCCAGAGTGTGTCGAAAATCTTCGCCCTGACACTGGCGCTTCAACATGATGCGGCTGAAATCTGGCAGCGCGTCGGGCGTGAGCCTTCCGGCACGCCGTTTAACTCCATCGTGCAGCTTGAGAGCGAGCACGGCATCCCCCGCAATCCGTTTATCAATGCGGGCGCCATCGTCATCGCAGATATCCTTACTGCACGCTATGGTGCGCAAGGTATGCAGGACAGATTGCTGGCCCTCGTGCGTGATCTTTCAGGACCAGCCGCAACGGGGGAGTCGCCCGTCAGCATTAATGAGACGACCGCCCGGGCGGAAAAACTTTCCGGGCATCGCAATGTGGCGCTGGCCCAATATATGCGGGTCTTCGGCAATATACGTCATGATGTCGAGGAAACGCTGGACGCCTACTTCCATCAATGCGCCCTGACGATGAGTTGCACCCAGCTCGCGCGGGCGGGGCGCTACCTTATGATGGAAGGCGTGAATCCGGCCGCGCATCAGCCCGTCGCAACGGCTGCGCATACCCGCCTGATCCTCGCTTTGATGATGATGTGCGGGCATTATGACGCATCGGGTAATTTCGCCATCAAAGTGGGTCTGCCGGGTAAATCCGGCGTCGGGGGCGGCATCCTGGCGATCGCACCCGGGGTTGCGTCCATCGCTGTCTGGTCCCCGGGTTTATGCGCCGCGGGGAATTCCTTACTCGGGACTTATGCGCTTGAGCGCCTTGTGCAGATGACGGGCTGGACCGTTTTCAGCTAGGCGGTGGCGCGTTTCTCCCACGGCGTGTTCTTTCATGCGGGGCGCGGTGTCGTTCGGCCGACAATCCGCCCTTCACGGTCCGTTACAATGACATCGACCTCAATGTCGGATGGGGCGAGGCAGGCGCGCGTGACGGAAGCCGCTTCCGCCGCGATCAGATCGCCCAAAGCGGGATGATTTGCGCGTTGAAACGCCTCCAGCACCGTATTGGCGCGGCGCATCCCCTCCCTGATCTCCGACGTGACGCCGAGTTTTTCCGCCATGATGGCGAGACTGCCCGGGTCCGCCAGGGTGCGGCTTGAATGGAGGTCCAGATGGCCCTGCGCCAGCTTGGCCATTTTTGCGATCCCCCCCGCGATGGTGAGATGCGGGACAGGATGCTGGCGAAGATATTTCAGCATCCCCCCGACAAAATCACCCATCTCAATCAGGGCCGCGTCAGGAAGATCGTAAAAAGCTTTGACGCAGGCTTCCGACGTGTTGCCCGTGCTGCCCGCAATATGTGTGAGGCCGCTGGCGCGCGCAACATCAATGCCGCGGTGAATTGTATCGATCCACGCAGAGCAGGAAAATGGCACGACGATGCCGGTTGTCCCCAATATTGAAAGGCCACCGACGATGCCCAATCTCGGATTGAGCGTCTGACGGGCAAGGGCTTCACCATTTTCGATACTGATGGTCACGATGGCGTCGGCGCCTTGAGGGGTGATTTCCATGAGGGCTTGCGTGATCATGCGGCGTGGCACCGGGTTGATGGCCGGGGCACCGGGCGGGAGGGGCAGGCCCGGGCGGGTGATGACGCCCACACCTTCACCTGCTTTGAAAGTCACGCCTTGTCCGGCCGCGCCGCGCGCAACCGAAGCGGTGATGAGCGCGCCATGCGTCACATCCGGGTCATCACCCGCATCCTTGATGATGCGCGCCCAGGCCGACTCACCCATCTGACCGCATCCATCCAAAGCGAAGCTGACCTGACGTTGATTCGGCAGAGTGATGGTGACAGGGTCGGGGAATTGACCCGTCTGAAGCCAGCTCCAGGCGGATTTTGCTGCGGCGGTGGCGCAACTGCCCGTTGTCCAGCCGCGCCTTAAAGGGGGGCGTTCCCTGTCTTTTGTCATGGGTTTGCGTGGATCATCGGGTCAGGCCATCGACACATCATGAAGGTCAAACATTTCGATTACGTTGCAGATCCGACCATGTCCCGTTGGGAAGCATCACTTTGACACTGTCTGACCATAGGCTTTTCGCGGGTGATGAGGCAATCAGCCTGGCGCCTTGCACATATCTTGCCTCGACGCGCCGTTAAGATATAGTGATGATCTGTTACCGAGGTGCCCTCACGGGCTTAAAGGGGAAGACGGTGCGCCCAGACTCCGATGATTTTCAAGGGAGATGGGTCAGGCCGGCGCTGCCCTCGCAACTGTAAGTGGTTTGATATCAGGGCGATCGCGCCACTGGGCGTCTTAAGAGGATGTCCGGGAAGGTGCCCTGAAGGAGCGATCCGCGCCACGAGCCAGGAGACCTGCCTCGCATCATTTGAGTCGACGATACTGGCTGGCGGGGTGCCCGGTCGGTATGGAATGCCGCGGGGCTTGACGCTCGTTGCGGTTTTTTGCCGATGCACGTTGCGTGCGCTGGCCGTTTTGTCGCGCTTCTTTTCCGCCGCAAAGGCGTCCATGATGAATGAAAATGCCGCGACCCGCCCGCATCTGAGCATATGCCTCACCTGCGCCGCGACCGATAAGGAAATTTCCGGCCAGAAGCTTTATGATGCTGTCACAGAGGCCAATGATGGAAGTGTCGAGGTGGTTGGCGTGAATTGCCTGGCATCCTGCCGGAATAGATGTTCCGCCACGATTTCCATGCCCGGAAAGTGGGGTTGGCTGATGGGCCATCTTCATGCCGGACTGGCGCAGGACCTGCTGACATATATCGCAGCCTATCGCCGCTCAGCGCGCGGCGTCGTCCTGCCTTCCAAACGGCCTGCCAGTCTTGAGAAAATCATGATCGGTCGTTTCCCGACCTTTACGTAGAGGGATCTCGCATGAACGTTCAACTCACGAAAATTCCGGTCACCATTATCACCGGCTTCCTCGGTGCGGGTAAAACGACCTTGCTGCGCCACCTTCTCGAACATGCGAACGGGCGTCGCATCGCGATTGTTGTCAATGAATTCGGCGCGGTCGGGGTGGATGGCGACACGTTGAGGAGCTGCGGCGTGGAAGGATGCGCGGAATCCGGAGTCATTGAACTGACAAATGGCTGCCTCTGCTGCACCGTGGCGGATGATTTCATCCCGACAATGCAAAGCCTTCTGGACCGCGACAACCCGCCGGAACATGTGGTGATCGAAACCTCCGGGCTGGCCCTGCCGAAGCCCCTGCTGAAGGCGTTTAACTGGCCCTCCATCCGGACGCGCATGACGGTGGATGGCGTGATTACCGTCGTCGATGTCCCGGCTGTGGCGGAAGGGCGCTTCGCGGATGACCCGCAGGCCGTGGCAGCCCAAAGGGCGGGGGATCCTTCCCTCGACCATGATAACCCCCTCGCTGAGGTGTTTGAGGATCAGCTTGATTCCGCGGATCTCGTCATCCTCAATAAATCGGACCTCGTCTCATCATCACAATTGCGCGCCGTTATCAGCCAGCTTGATGCGCGCGCACGTCGGGTCGGGGTGGTTGTGGCGCGCCATGGACGGGTTGACCCGACCGTTATCCTCGGCATCGCCGCCGCCGCGGAAAATGACCTCGCCTCGCGACCCTCGCATCACGATGGTGCGGAGGTGCATGAGCATGATGATTTCGTGTCATTCGTCATGGATCTGCCGTTACAGGACAGTGTCGAGGTTTTCATCGCCAAGGCTGAGCGCGCCGCTTCCGGGCAGAATATCCTGCGTATGAAAGGTTACGCTCATATTCAAAATCGGGATCTGCCCCTGGGGATTCAGGCGGTCGGCCAACGCATCCAGCATGGATTTGCCCCGATGGCCCTCCGACCCGCGCAAGCCGCGCCGAATGCTGCCGGGAAGATCGTTGTCATCGCGCAGAAGGGACTGGATGAGGACGCGGTGCGCCGCGCCTTCACCGGGTAGGGCATGCACCTTCTTCTGCGTGAGCAGCATAATATCGAGGCACAGGATGTGGCGGAGGATCTGGACCATCCGGCCGCGCCTCTTCTGCTCATGTCCTTTACCGATAGTGACCTCCTCGGCCTCTCAGCCGCCGCAGCCGCGCAGCGTGCCGACGGGGAAGGTGCGCTCCAGCTTGTTAATCTGCAACGATTGCGCCACCCTATGTCCGTCGATCTTTATCTTGAAAAGACGGCGGCGGGTGCGCGCGTCATTGTCGTGCGCCTTCTTGGTGGGCTGGAATATTGGCGTTACGGCGTTGAGGAACTGGTGGCTCTATGCCGCGCCCGGAATATCGCTTTGGCCCTGCTTCCGGGTGCCTGTCAGGGCACGGACACATTGCGGGAAAAATCAACCGTTTCCCCGGAGATATGGTCTCGGCTGAATGGATTTTTTCAGGAGGGGGGGCAGGGTAACTGGTCGGGTGCTTTCCGATTGATGCGCAGCCTCGCGGGGCTGGCGGAAGATGATGGCGCGTCTGCGGAGAGCCTTCCATCCTGCGGTATTTACCGCACAATGGCGGCAAGGTCAGAGACGCAACGTGCCGTTGGGGCGTCGCGCACAGCATGGGTGATTTTTTACCGCGCCCATCTGGCGGCGGGTGATCTGGAAGGCATTGACGCGTTGGTTACGGCTCTGGCCGAGGCCGGTATGGACGTAAAGGCGCTTTTCGTCGCCTCATTGAAAAATGACGCGGTCGCGGCTTGGCTGGCGCAGATGATGGAGAGCGCGCCCCCGAACATCATCCTGAATGCCACGTTTTTCTCCGCCCGTCGGGAGGGGGGAAGGGATGATCTGTCTGAGGATGCGAGCATTCTCGACCGTGCGCAGGTGCCGGTCATCCAACTTCTACAGCCGGGCGCAACGCGCGCCCAATGGATGAAGGCCACGCGCGGTCTTTCCCAATCTGATATTGCCATGCAGATCGCCCTGCCGGAACTGGACGGGCGCATTGACGGGCCGCCAATTTCCTTCCGTCAAGAGGCGCCGCCCGGCTTCCCGTCGCGGCGGGAAGCCTTCCCGGAAGGTGTGGCGCAGGCTGTTTCCATGGCGGAAGGCTGGACCCGGCTGGCGGCGACCCCACCCGCGCAGCGTCGATTGGCGCTGATCCTTTCCGATTATCCCGGTGCGGAAGGCCAGATGGCGCATGCTGTCGGGCTGGATGGTTTCGCAAGCATCGCGTCCATCCTGCAATTGCTTGCTGAATCCGGCTATGACACATTTTCGGATGATCCGGTTGCGATTGCAGGGCAAATCACCGAGGCGCAATTCGTCCCGATTCTGTCCGCTGCGGAATATCAACGGCTTTTTATGACCCTTCCCCAAGCGTTACGTGAAGCGGTCACTTCTGTGTGGGGCACGCCGGACCGGGCGATTTCGGCGCGTTTCCACCTTTATGGAAAAGTGCGCGTTGCCGTGCAGCCGCGCCGAAGCCAGGCGGGGGACCATAAGGCGCATTATCACGACCCCGATGCGATGCCGGGACATGATTATCTCGGTTTTTATCTTTGGCTGCATCACGTCGCGGCCCCGCATGCCATGATCCATCTCGGCACACATGGCACGATGGAGTGGCTGCCGGGCAAGGCGGTGGCGCTGTCGCGCGCCTGTCTGCCGCAGGCACTCTGTCGAGGGCTGCCCGTCATTTACCCTTTTATTGTCAATAACCCCGGAGAGGCCGCGGCGGCAAAGCGGCGGCTTGGCGCGGTGACAATCGGGCATATGACGCCCCCCATGCGCAAGGCCGGGCATGACCACCACCTCGCAGCGCTTGAGCGCCTGATCGATGAATATGCGGAAGCGGAGGGTATGGACCGACGACGCGGGAAGAATCTGCGGCGGGACATTATCCTCAAAGCGCAGTCCTGCGGTTTGTGGGATGAATGCCGGCTTTCCGACACGCAACTGAATGAAGATGAAGCTCTGGCGCGGCTTGATGCCTGGTTATGCGACGTCAAAGATCTTCAGATCCGCGACGGACTGCATATTTTTGGGCAGACCCCTCCGGGTGAGGAATTATTGACGAAGGCAATTGCAGAAAGCTGCCATGCCGATGCGGTCAAGGTCGGAGAATGCGTGGCGCAATGCCCTGCGTCCGAGCGCCGCGCCCTGCTGGCGGCCTTGGATGGTCGTTTCATTGCACCCGGGCCTTCCGGTGCGCCCACGCGCGGGCGGCTGGATGTCCTGCCGACAGGGCGCAATCTGACCACAATGGACCCACGCCACCTCCCGACGCGCGCAGCCTGTGACCTGGCGCGCAAAACCAGTCATGATCTTCTGACCCGGCACCTTCAGGAGGAAGGGCGTCATTTACGGCAGATGGTTCTGGATGTATGGGGCAGCGCGACATTCCGCACGGGTGGGGAGGATATGGCGCTGGCCTTCGCCCTGATGGGTGTCGTGCCCCGCTGGGCCGATGAGAGCGGGCGCGTGGAGGGTTTTGAGGTGACGCCCCTGGCGCTGCTGGATCGCCCGCGCGTCGATGTCACATTGCGCGTTTCCGGCATGTTCCGCGATGGTTTCCCCGGATTGATCGCGCTTTTCAATCAGGCCGTCGCGGCGCTCTCCCAGCGTGAAGAGCCCGCGGATTGGAATGGCCTCGTCGCTGCGTCTGCCCCGGTGCGCGTTTTCGGCGCCGCGCCGCAACATTATGGCGCGGGGGTGGAAACGCTGCTATCACATTGGGATGGCGCGGATGCGGCGCAGATTGGTGCGGCTTATCTGGCGGCCTCAGGCTGGGCCTATAAGGATGAAGGTGCTGAGGCGGAAAGCGCGGCCTTTCGGGCGCAATTACGACAATCGGAACTCATCCTGCATGTGCAGGACCACGCTGAGACGGATCTGCTCGATACGCCGGATTGGGCAGCGCATGAGGGTGGGCTTGCGGCTGCCGCCGCTGCGGCAGGTGGGCAGCCGCGTCTTTGGCACGGCGATACAAGTGACGGGCAAGAAATGCGCCTGCGTCGGTTGGAGGATGAGATTGCCCGGATCACGCGCGGACGGCTGACGAACCCTGCCTGGATCACCGCGATGCAACGCCATCATTATCGCGGCGCGGCTGAAATCGCCCGCGCTGTCGCTGCTTTATGCGGGTTCGCGGTGACTTTGCCCTCCCAATTTGATACGCAATTTGACCTCGTTTTTGCCGCGACACTCGGCGACACGCAATGCGATCAGTTTCTGCGCGATGCCAATCCTGAGGCGCGGGAGGATATAAGGCAACGTTTGGAAAAGATGTGGCGGCATGGCAAATGGAAGCCGCGCAGCAACAGCGTCGCCCTGGCGCTTGCCCCATGACGCGCGCCCTTATCATCGCCGCCCCGCATTCCGGCGCGGGCAAAACCACTGTCACGCTCGCTTTGCATCTGGCCTTCAAAAATGCGGGCCTGCGGGTGCGGGCGGCCAAGTGCGGGCCTGATTACATCGACCCGCAATTCCACGCCGCCATCACGGAAGCCCCGTGCCCGAACCTGGATGGCTGGGCCATGTCACCCACTTACCTGCGTCATCAGCTCGCGCGTCTCGCGGAGGGTGCGGACCTTGTGCTCATTGAGGCATCAATGGGGCTTTATGACGGTTTCGATGCAATGCAGGGTTGTCGCGGCAGTGCTGCGGACCTGGCGGCGTTGTTGCAGATCCCGGTGATGCTGGTGATGGATGTACGTGGGCAGGGGCAGTCCGCTGCGATGATCGCAAGCGGTTTCGCGCGGTGGCGTGAGGATGTCCGACTGGCCGGAGTCTGGTTCAATCATGTCGCCTCGGACCGGCATAAAACGCTTTGCGCGGCTGATCTTGATGTGAAGTTGCTGGGCACAATGCGGCGATCCGCGTCTCTTAACATGCCGCGCCGCCATCTCGGCCTCATACAGCCATCTGAATACGCGGCGTGGCGGGCCGGGATTGAGGAGGTGGCCCACCAGATGGCCTGCGAGAACGAACTTGATGATTGTCTCAACGCGGCCTGCAAGCTGGATATCGGGCGGTTGCGCGATACGGCGCCTTCAACGCCGCGCTTCATCCCGCTTCCGCCGCCGGGGCAGAATATTGCCGTTGCGCGTGATGCCGCTTTTACCTTCATCTATCCGCATCTGCTTGAAGCCTGGCGTGACCAGGGGGCAGAGGTCAGATTTTTCTCACCCCTATCGGATGAAGGGCCACCGGAGGATTGCGATGCATGTTGGCTCCCGGGTGGTTATCCCGAACTCCATGCCGGTATCCTGTCTCAATCCGATCAATTCAGGCGGTCAATCCATGCATTTGCCCGCACGCGGCCCGTCCACGGGGAATGTGGCGGCTATATGGTGCTTGGCGAAACGTTGGAGGACGCGTCGGGCCATACACACAATATGTTGGGGCTGCTTTCACATCAAACGAGTTTTGCGCGCCGCAAAATGTCCTTGGGTTATCGGGAGGCTCATCTGGAGGCTGACACCATCCTCGGGCCGAAAGGCACGATCTGCAGGGGGCATGAATTTCATTATGCGCGCGTCATCGCCCCCGGTCATGATGATGCGCTTGCGACGATTTATGATGGCGCGGGGAAGCTGATCGGCAAGGCTGGCGGTAAGCGCGGACAAGTCTCGGGAAGTTTTTTTCATGTGATGTCACGCCGGATGTAACATGAAACCTCCATTTTCACCCGCCCGGCGTGGTGAGGTGCGTGAGGTGTCATAAGATGCGCCTGACCCTCATCCGTCATCCCCCGATCGAGAACCCGCGACATGTCTGTTACGGCAGGACGGAGCGCCCCCTCGCACCCGGTTGGCAGCGCATCGCGCGCGCATGGCCGTTGTCGGGACGGATATATTGCTCACCCTCCGCGCGGTGTCTGACACCGGCGCGATTCGCTGTTGGCTCGGCCTCTCACCTGCAGGTGGATTCCCGCCTTGCCGAGCTTGATTTCGGCATGTGGGAGGAAGTGCCATGGGATGTGATCCCGAAAAGTGACCTTGATGCATGGGCGCGTGACCCGGAAAATTTCCGCCCGGGTGGCGGCGAATCGGTTTCGATGTTGCAGAGGCGCCTCATGCCCTTCTGGCAGGAAGTGACAGGTCAGAAATCTGACGCAACCGTGGTGACGCATGGCGGGCCGAGCAAAATCCTGATGGCGTTGGCCGAGGGGCGTAAATGGCGCCTCAGTGATCCGCCCCTGTTGCCAGGATGTGTGGCGACGTTTAACATTACAGCACCGACATAAATTAAGTTTTGAAAAATAAAGTTGCATCTCACCTCCTCGACCTCAAGAGCTGATGGAGCCCTGACAAATCATGCGTTTTCATCAATTTTTGTGCGGGATAACTCCCCGGTGTCACCGCTCACATTTTCGAGCGATGATTTGGGGGTCACTTTACATTAAACAAACTTCACGTTAGTCACGTGATTTCAATGTGTTGAATGTAACATTTCCAGGTTATGAGGGAATTTTCATCTCATCCGGGAAGTAAAGTGGAAAACGACATCTCCGCAAAGAAGGCGAATTGATGAAGACGCAAAAAAGAGTTCCGTTGACCGGCACCCTCATCGCTTTGATTTTCGGCCTTTCTGCCAGCGCCCATGCAGATGGCGCGCCGCCCGCCTCTCCCAAGGTGGCGGGGGATTTCCCGACACAGGCGTCACAGCTTCAGTCGCAACTGACGCAGGAAAAGGCAAAGCACCGCCAGCACGGTTACGTCGCTAAAACCGGCGTGCCGCAACTTCCCCAGCCCGAGGCCATTCTGGTGGATCCGGGTGGCGTCAATACCTGGCTTCGGGAACGGGGCATTGCTATTCTTCTCGACAACACGAATGAAATGTCAGGGATGCTGCATCGACCGACATCAGGGCTGGGCCTGAAACAGGGTGCGAGCAATGCCGGGCAGTATTCTCTCGAAAATGATATTGACTGGGAGCGTCTCGCCGGCATCAGAGGCCTTGCGACACATGCCATTATCGTCGGACGTTACGGCATTCCGGCAAGTCGGATGTTCGGTGATAATCTTAATCCGAGTCAGGAAATTTACGGCAGTGGTGGCAATGTCTTCGTCCACCTTGTCTTTGCTTATGCGGAGGAAAGTCTTTTCAGTGATCGCCTTGCCTTTGCGGCAGGACGTATGTCCTTCCTTTCTGACTTCTCGGCCAATCCGCTTTATTGTAACTTCATGAATAACGCTTTCTGCGGCAACCCGAAAGCATCGAGCGATAATACGGCGCATGCCTCCTACCCGGACGCGAACTGGGCTTTCAGGGTGCGGACGCGGCCAACCAAGGACACGATCCTCTCTTTCGGCGTGTATCTGACGCAAACCCAGGCAATTTACGGCAATGCCCAAATGCGCACCGGTTTTAAATTTAACGGCGCGACGATCGACGGTGCGGCAATGCCGGTTGAAATCGCATGGACGCCGAATTTCGGGCGGCATCACCAACTGCCCGGCCATTATAAAATCGGCATGGCCTATGACACGGCTGATCACAAAGATAACTTTTATGACGGGATGAATACGCCAGCCGCCTTATCGGGCCTGCCTGTGCGCTATGATCACGGTGCCTGGGCAGCTTGGGGCCTTGCGGATCAGATGATCTATCATTACCCGGGTGGTGCGCCGGATGCCGGTATCACGCTGCTGGGCGTCACTTATTTCAATCAGCCTGAAACCTCCACGCGGTGGCAGCAATATTCCATCGGTATGTTAAATCGCGGGTTCTGGAAATCCCGCCCTCTGGATGCGATGGGGTTGAACTTCACCTATATGCGCGTGTCTCCCGACCTTTACCGCTCGCAGCTTCTCTACCAGCAACAAGGCATGAAACTGCCGAATGGCTCGCTCTTCCCCCAGAAAAACGCGTATGTTTTCGAGGCGATGTATCAGATCCATGTTTTCCGGGGGATCACCTTCGCGCCGGACTTCCAGTATTTTTTCAATCCGGGCGGCATGAAGCCATTGAAGAACCAGGCCATGCTGGGCTTCAAAAGCCATATCGAGCTTTTCTGAAAACAGTCGGGGCGGGCTGCGTGCCCGTCCTTCTCAGCAGCTTATTCCGATAGGAAACTCCGCCTCTGCGTCGCGCGGGGGCGTTAATGATGTGGCGGGCTCTCCCCCTTTGGTGAGGGGAGGGCTTCATCCGTCGATGAGGTTACTTCCTCCGGGACGGGCGACGTTTCGTTCATGCGTGTTGGCGGTGAGAAGCTGGTCATGAAACGTTCCGCCAGCGCGCCATAGAGGCTTTTCTTGCAGATAACGCGTGACACGCCGAAAGCGAGGAAGGAGGTCGCCATGAAGGCCAAAGTCACTTGCTGATTATCGGACATTTCCATCACGATGACGGTGGCCGTTAAGGGCGCCTGCACCACCGCTGAAAAATACCCCACGACGCCAAGTAACACGACCGCGCCAGCCGAAGTATGCGGCAGAAACTGGCTGATCCAACCGCCAATCCCCGCCCCCACTGAAAGGGAAGGCGCAAAAATACCGCCCGGAATGCCGGACCAGTAGGAGATGACGGTGGCGGAGAGTTTATAGAGGAAGAACGACGCCGGATAATGCTCCCGCCCATCGATGATCGCGCGTGCCTGCGCATAACCGGTGCCATAGGTCGCGCCATGTGAAATCAGCCCGATCACGGCGAGCACCAATCCGCATAGCATGGCAAACTTGATGGGGCGCGCCTGGGCGTAAGCACTGATAAAGCGCGGCCGCCCCTGTGAAAACTGCACAAGCGTGGCTGAAAAACAACCGCCCGCAATCCCGCCGAAAATACCGCATCCGAGCACGGCGGCCCAGGCCGTGCCGACGGGGACTTCCACATTTGTATGGCCGAAATAACTGTAATTCCCGACCAGGGCGAGCGCCGTGACGCCGGAGATAATGACAGAGGTCAGCATGGTGCCGGATGTGCGCTGCTCAAAGGAATGGGTTAATTCCTCAATCGCGAAGACAATCCCGGCGAGGGGCGTGTTGAAGGCGGCGGATATGCCTGCCGCCCCGCCAGCAAGGATCGCGCCGCGCCGCATTGTGACATTAACCGTGCCCGTGAGGCGGGAGAAAGCGTGCATGATGGCGGCGCCGATCTGCACGGTCGGGCCTTCACGCCCGATCGACGCCCCGACGGCAATGCCGAACACGGTCATGAAGATTTTCGCGAGGGCGACGCGAAGGGACAGAATACGGCCAACCAGCGAGAAATCTTCCGTATTCAGTGTGGCGATGGTCTGCGGTATGCCGCTGCCCTGCGCACTACGGAAAAACCGCCGCGTCAGCCAGGTGGCAAGGCCCAGCCCGAACGGCATGACGAGGATCATGACGCGCGGGTCCCAAGACAGGACCTGACTGCGTAGCTGCGCTGCGGCATCGGCCAGCGCTGCGAAACTGACGGCGGCAATGCCGACAAGGATGGCGCCCACCCAATAAGGTAATGTGCGCCGCCATTGCGTCGTCGTCACCCAGGCGGAGCGCCTGATGTGGCGGATGTGTGTCGAGGCGTTAGGAAGGGGGGGCTTACCTTGTCTCATATCGCCTCAATATGTTCCGAAGTCGAAAACATACTTATTATATCGAGCTCTGCGCCCGACAAGAAGCGTATTCGACGATATGCTGACGGGAAGTGACAAAATATGTCGCACTTTGCCTGTCCCTGACCGGGTCCTGCCCTTACGGGATCGGGACGCCCTCGGGCAGAAGGTGGCTTTCCGGTTCAATATGGACATGGATCGTGGTGACGTCCGGCCCGAAATGCGCCTTAAGTGCGTTTTCAACGCAATCACAGATGGCATGGGCTTCTGAAACGCGGGTGGCGCCGGGTACGACGAGGTGGAAATCGATAAAATAATGTGTGCCGGAGCGGCGCGCCCTGATGTCATGGGCCTGCAGGGCACCGCCACCATGAGACGCAATAATTTCAGCGATCTTCTGTAAACTGGCCGGGTCGGGCACTTCATCCATGAGCCCGGCAATGGAGGCGCGCATGACGCTGAACCCGACGCGCAGGACATTGAGGGCAATCAAGGCTGAAAGGATCGCATCAAGGCGGTAAAAGCCGGTGAGGGGAATGAGGGAGACGCCGATGATGAGAATGAGCGTCGTCCAGACATCGGCAATAATATGGTGGCCGCTGGCGATCACGGCCGGAGAGTTGATGCGCCGCCCCTGCCGCAGCAAAGTCAGCCCCCAGACGAGATTGACGAGGCCACCGAGCGCATTGAACATGACGCCCTGCCAGGCGGCCAGATCCGTGTTCGGTGCTTTCCAATGTGTCCAGGCAGCGTAGAAAATGCCGCAGGCCGTCACCACTACCAGGATGCCTTCAATCACGGTTGAGAGATATTCGACCTTTCCGTGCCCGTAAGTGTGATTAAGGTCTGGCGGAAGGTTGGAGATATGCAGAGCGGCGAGGGCAAAGGACGCGGCAACGACATTAATGACCGTCTCCAACGCATCGGAGAGAAGCGCCATACTGCCACTGAGCCACCAGGCGAGCATTTTCAGGGTGAGGGCGACAAGGCTGACGGCCAGCGTGCAGAGGCCGAGACGGATCTTCTGTTTCTCCATTGTCAGAGCCGAAAGCGTCATGGCGATGTGGGGGCCTGTCTGACGTGCCCGCAGGGGGGCGCATCCGTGTCATCCTCTAACTGGAAGGTCGCATGGCCGATCCGAAAGCGCGAGCGCAATAAACCCGCCGCAGATTGCAGCAGTTCATCCCGGGAGGCAATGTCGGCACTGACGACAAGATGCACGGTCAGGGCCGTTTCTGTTGTGCTCAGGGGCCATATGTGCATGTGATGAATTTGCCGGACACCGGGTAGACCCCGCAGCGCCGCGCCGACCGCATTGCTGTCAATATTCCGCGGCACCGCGTCAAGTGTCATGTCCAGCGAGGCGCGCAACAAACCCCAGCTTGAAATGACGATCAGGATTGAGATGACCAGACTCACAATCGGGTCAAATATGGACCAGCCCGTCAGCAGAATGGCGACGCCGGTGACCGCGACGCCCGCGGAGATCGCGGCATCCGACACCATATGCAGGAAGGCGCCACGCATATTCAGGTCATCATGACTTCCCCGCATCAGCAATAAGGCCGTGCTGCCATTAACGATAAGGCCGATGAGTGCGGTGATGATAACGCCCCAGCCAGGCACTTCCTGAGGATGCAGGATGCGCATGATCGCGCCCACGACGATCCCGCCTGTTACGAAGAGCAGCAACATGGCATTGCCGAGGGCGGAGAGGATGGTGGAACGTTTCAATCCGTATGTGAAACGCTCTGAGGGTTCACGCCGTGCGAGATGAAAAGCCAGCCAGGCCCCGCCGAGCCCGAGCAGGTCGGAAAGATTATGCCCGGCATCTGAGATCAGGGAGAGGGAATTGATCCATAAGCCGAAAACCGCCTCCCCGAACACGAAGATCGTATTAATGGTGAGGCAAATGAAGAAAATCCGGCCGAAATCACTTGGCGCATGATGATGGTGGCCACCGCTCTCCCCATGATGGTGGGCCGCATGATCATGATCATGAGGGTCGTGATGATCGTGCGCGGCGCTGTTTTCGGCGCAGGCTCGGGACACATTGGACATAGCCGGAGATGGTCTTTCCGGGTCAAGTGATTCAGACATGTGTCACCTTCAGGAATATCTTACGAAAGTCACGTTGCAGCAACGTGGGAAATTTTCAAGAGGCGCGGGGCTGGCGGGGCCATCCGCCCACTGTGCTGCGGCATCGAGACAAGCCGCTGATCGACGTATGAAAATGGCGCGGTCATCTTTTACCCCCTAAAGCCGGAATATGTTAAAGAGCGCGTGAGCCATCCATTACTGAGAGTTTCGCACGCACTATGATCCGTGTCACTGAAATCCGCCTTCCGCTTGCGCACGGTGAGGACGCTATCAGAAAAACCGTGGCAGCGCGGCTGGGCGTTGATGAGCAGGACGTGCGCGATATTAAGATCGCGCGCCGTGGCTACGATGCGCGCCATAAACATCGGATCATGCTCGTCTATCATATAGACTGTTCCGTCGATCATGAATCCGAAATCCTGCAGAAATGTCAGGAAGATGCACGTGCCGCGATGCGCGTGATGCCGACGCCCGCGCATCAATATAATGTGCCTTCCGCGCCGCACCCGCCGCAGCGTCCCGTCGTGATCGGCGCCGGACCTTGCGGGCTGATGGCGGCGCTTGTTCTGGCAAAGGCAGGTCTCAGGCCTCTCATTATCGAGCGGGGCAAAAAAGTCCGTGAAAGGACGGTGGACACGTTCGCCTTCTGGCGGAAAGCTGAACTCACGCCGGAGAGCAATGTGCAGTTCGGGGAGGGCGGGGCCGGAACATTCTCGGATGGCAAGCTTTATAGCGGCGTCAGCGACCCGCGACATCTTGGCCGCTTCGTGCTGGAGACCTTCGTTAAAGCCGGTGCACCGGCGGAAATCCTCTATCTTTCAAAACCGCATATCGGCACGTTCCGGCTTGTCACGATGGTTGAAAATCTCAGGGCGGAGATTGAGCGGCTGGGCGGCAATTATCAATTTAACAGCCGCGTCGATGGTATCCGGGTGGATGCGCAGCAACGCCTGACAGGGCTTGATCTCGCCGATGGCAGCCACATCCCGACGCGCCATGCTGTTTTCGCTTTGGGCCACAGCGCGCGGGACAGTTTTGACATGCTTCACGCCGCCGGGTTGGCCATGCATGCCAAACCATTCTCCATCGGTGTGCGCATTGAGCATCCGCAATCCGTCATTGATGCGGCGCGGTTCGGCCCCTCTGCGGGTCATCATCTCCTGGGCGCTGCCGATTACAAGCTCGTGCATCGCGCCTCTAATGGGCGATCTGTCTATTCCTTCTGTATGTGTCCCGGCGGCACCGTTGTGGCGGCCACGTCGGAGAGGGGGGCGGTGGCGACGAACGGAATGAGCCAATATTCCCGTGCTGAACGAAACGCCAATGCGGGGATCGTCGTCGAAGTCAAACCTGACATCGACTTCCCGAATGATGTTCTCGGCGGGATCGCTTTTCAACGCCGGTGGGAGCAGGCAGCTTTTAATGCTGGCGGGCGCAATTATGCGGCGCCCGCCCAGAAAGTCGGGGATTTCCTCGCGGGGCGTGCCTCGACGGATCTCGGTGCGGTGATCCCCTCCTATAAGCCGGGCGTGACACCGGCTGACCTTCGGGACTGCCTGCCGGATTTCGCGATAGACGCCATCAGGGAGGCATTGCCCGTATTTGACGCGAAAATCCCAGGCTTTTCGATGGATGATGCCGTCCTGACCGGGGTCGAGACGCGCACATCCTCCCCTCTTCGTCTTGATCGGGACAAGACCGGGCAAAGCCCTTCGATCCGGGGTGTTTTCCCGGCCGGGGAAGGGGCGGGCTATGCCGGGGGCATTCTCTCCGCAGGGATTGACGGCATTCGTGCAGCGGAATTTCTCGCGGCGGCGTTGCGGGAGGAAACCCCTATTTCCTAACCTGCTATGTTGCCGGGAAAATCACATGAGTGACTGAAAATAACATAAAAACATCACGTCATTGGCGTAAAAAACTTAAAATTTGTGAAACCTGTTACTTTACAGGGAAGATTTTCGTCTTTATCTGGCGAGATACGATATTCTTCTCATTGATTGAGGCCAGATATGAGCGCAAATGCCCCATCCGCCGATAAGTCCAAGGCACCGACGTCGCAGGAGGAAGCCACGCATGGCGCGTTGCGGACACGGTTGGACCGTATCTTTAATGATCCGGATCAAGTGGTTGAAGATGGTGTGCGCGGTGTTCTGCTGGCTTATCCGGACCTTATTGCAGCGACGTCAAACCCGCGCGTGCTGAAGCGCGCCCGTCCGGCGACGCGTCGCAAGGTCGGGATCGTCACAGGGGGTGGATCAGGGCATGAACCGGCTTTCCTGGGCTATGTCGGCCCTGGGATGCTGGATGCTGTGGCGGTGGGTGAGATTTTCTCCTCCCCGACCGCGCTCAGTTTTCTGGATGCGATGCGTGAGGCGGATAATGGGGCGGGTGTGGCCTGCCTCTTCGGCAATTATGCGGGCGACACCATGAATGTGCGCATGGCGGTGCGCGACGCCCAGAATGCGGGCATCAGTGTGAAGACCGTTGTCGCCACGGATGATGTGGCCTCCGCGCCGGTCAGTGAAGCGGATCGTCGCCGCGGCGTCGCAGGCGAGATCCTGATGTGGAAGATCGCGGGTGCGCGCGCAGAGGAGGGGGCTTCCCTCGATGAGGTCATTGCTGTCGCGGAAAAGGTGATCCGCCACACGCGCTCCATCGGGGTGGGGCTGACGCCCTGCACCATTGTCGCAAATGGTCACCCCAATTTCTCGATTACGCTTGGCACGATGGAAGTCGGGATCGGCCATCATGGGGAGCCCGGCGTTTCTGTTCAGAAACTGGGCAGCGCGCGGGAAATCGCGCAATTAATGATCGACCACCTTCTCCCCGATCTGCCTTTTGCAAAAGGGGATCGTGTGACCGTGCTCCTCTCCGGCCTCGGGGCGACGCCCGTCATTGAGCTTTACACGCTTTACGCGGACATTGCAGATATCCTCGCGGAAAAGGGCATCGTGATCGCGCATCGTTTCGTCGGTAATTACTTCACGTCGCTTGAAATGAAGGGCGTGACACTGACGCTCATGAAGATGGATGAGGAGCTTGAACGCCTCGTTAAAGCCCCGGCGGAATCCATCGGTTTAACTCAGAACGGGCCTGCCACCTCTGAAGGTGACGCGGCCAGCGCCGCGGTGGAAGCACCTGTGGCCACGCTGATGCCGGACCATCAAAGTGCCGCGGCGGCGAGAAAAACGGCGCGTTATCTGCCGGAAACCGGCATCGATCTAGCGGCGACGACCGGGATTGTGCCCGCGCTCGTCACGGCGGTTACCAATGCACGTGAATGGCTGAGTGAAATTGACGGCAAAATCGGGGATGGTGATCACGGCATCAACATGGCTAAAGGTTTTGCGCGGTGTGGGGATCGTCTCGGCGCAACGCCGCCCCCGATGGGTGAGGGGCTCGCCATCCTTTCCGACAGTCTGATGGCGGGTATTGGGGGCTCGATGGGGCCGCTTTACGGGCGGTTTTTTGAGGGGATGGCGCAATGTCTTGAGGGCGCGCATTTCCTGGATGCAAAGTTATTCGGTCAGATGCTTCGGGCGGCGCTGGCGGGCATCAATAGTCTGGGCAATGCGCGTGTTGGTGATAAGACGCTCATTGATACGTTGCAGCCCGCTGTTGAGCGCTTCGACACGGCATTGCAGCAGGGTCAGGATTTCATCCACGCTCTGGACGCCATGTCGGAAGCGGCTGAGAAAGGGCGTGACTCGACCATCGACCTTGTCGCGCGTATCGGGCGTGCCAGCCGATTGGGGGAACGCTCACGCGGTGTGCTGGATGCGGGCGCAACATCTTGCTGCCTGATTTTGCAGACAATGGCGACGTCATTGAAGCCGCTCATAATCTGAGAGGATTGATCGAGTCGCAATCTGCGTCAAGCCGATCTCGACAGGTGATGGGTCGGGAAATTCATCACCTGACAATTCATCAGGATCTGCCTAACGGCCCGAGGACACGCAGCATGTCGCGTGAGACGGTAAACGCCTTTTCGTACAGGCGGGGCGCGATTTTTTGGCCTGTCGTGATCGCCTCATCAATCTCTAAAAGGCTGGGCACCCGTTTGTCCAACCTGCCTTGCAGGGCGCGTCTGACGCGAAAGAATTTCCTGTCAAGTGTCTGGACGTTTCAAAGGTGAATATTTAATTACGGGCAGAACATTCCAATTTTGTCGCGCGCGCATTATCTCATAATGAATATCGTTTGCAATGCGCGCGCGGGGTCGTCCTCTTATGCTCACCTTAGACAATCTGCTGCCCGGCCATTCCGGCAAGATCGCCAAAGTTCAGGAAGTCGGGCAGGAGGATGTCGTATCACGTCGATTGAAGGAGCTTGGCTTCATCCCTGGCGCCGTCGTCAAGATATTGGCGGTCGGTCCTTTCGGCCGTGACCCTATTGCCCTCCGGGTGGGTGCCTCCCGCTTCGCGTTGCGCAGAAGTGAGGCGCGGCGTGTGACGATGGAAAGCCAGGATGCGCCGTCAAACGGACTGGATGAGAAAGAGAGTGCCGCGCTTTGAGCAGCGCTCTCCCTGCGTCCAGCCCCTCGGCGCGCCGCGTCGCGCTCGTCGGCAACCCGAATAGCGGCAAGACATCTCTTTTCAACCAATTAACGGGAAGCCGCCAGAAAGTCGCCAATTACGCGGGTGTCACGGTGGAGCGGAAGGAAGGGCGCGTCACCCTGCCGGATGGCAGTCATGTCCGGCTGCTTGACCTGCCCGGCGCCTATAGTCTTCAGGCCACTTCGCCCGATGAGGCCATCACCCGCGATGTCTGCCTTGGTCAACATGCGAAAGAGGCCAGGCCGGAACTGATCATCTGTGTCGTTTCCGCCAGTAACCTGCGTCTGCATCTTCGCTTCTTACTTGAACTGATGCAGATCGGCTGCCCGATCATCGTTGCGCTGAACATGATGGATGAAGCGCGACGCCAGAATTTTGACATCGACATTGCCGGGCTCGAAGCAGCCCTCGGCGTCAGGATCATCCCGACCGTCAGTCTGCGGAAATCCGGTGTGTCAGCCTTACGCAATGCTCTGGCCGCGCCGCCGGAGACCCCTCCAGCGCGTGATGCGGCCCCAATTTATGCGCAGGTTGATGCGCTGATGTCGCAATACACGAATGAGTCTGTCGCCGGGGATAATCAGCTGACAGACCGCATTGATCGCGTCGTCCTTCATCCTGTCTGGGGGATGGCGCTACTCTTCA
The DNA here is from genome assembly GCF_025736875.1 of Candidatus Kirkpatrickella diaphorinae. Taxonomy (GTDB): domain Bacteria; phylum Pseudomonadota; class Alphaproteobacteria; order Acetobacterales; family Acetobacteraceae; genus Sorlinia; species Sorlinia diaphorinae. The sequence goes on along the minus strand of NZ_CP107052.1, from coordinate 1,396,142 downwards.
TCGTTCTGCTTGTGATGTTCCAGTCGGTCTTCACCCTCGCCCAACCGGCGATGGATTTTCTGGAAAACGCATTTTCCCGCCTCGGCGCGGCGGTCGTGACGCCGCTCCCCGATGGGGCGCTACACAGCCTGCTGCAAAATGGCGTGATCGCCGGGGCGGGGAGTGTCGCGGTTTTTCTACCGCAGATCCTGGTGCTTTTCTTCTGGATTATCGTGCTGGAGGAGAGCGGCTATCTGCCGCGCGCCGCCTTTATGCTGGACCGCCTGATGGCGTCGGCCGGGCTGAGTGGAAGGTCGTTCATCCCGCTCCTCTCCAGCTTTGCCTGCGCGATCCCGGGGATCATGGCGGCGCGGACGGTGCAGCATCCGCGGGACCGCATTGTGACGATCATGATCGCGCCTCTCATGACCTGCTCCGCACGCCTGCCGATTTACGCCCTGCTGATCGCCGCTTTTATCCCGCGTCACATTTATTTCGGCTTTATCGGTCTGCAAGGCCTCGTCTTGTTCGGGCTTTACGCTCTTGCCATCCTCAGCGGCATCATTGCCGCGCGCGTTCTGACGCGGGGGGCGGCGGCGGAAGAGCATATTTTAATGCTTGAACTCCCGCCTTATCGCTGGCCGAACCCGCGCGCCGTCCTTATCGGGTTGCTTCAGCGTGCCCGCATTTTCCTCACCCGTGTCGGCACGGTAATCGTCTCCCTCAACGTGCTTTTATGGGCGCTCTCCTGCTTTCCGCCCCCGCCTGTGCACGCGACGCAGCCCGCCATTTCTTATTCGCTTGCGGGTAAAATAGGCCATTGGATGTTGCCGGTCTTTGCGCCGATCGGGTTCAACTGGCAGATCTGCGTGTCGCTCATTCCGGGCCTAGCGGCACGTGAGGTGGCGGTTTCCGCCCTTGCGACGGTTTATGCGCTCAATGCCACGGAGGATACGGCGGCCACTGTTCTCGGCCCGCTTTTATCCGCACAATGGAGCCTCGCCACAGCGTTGAGCCTGCTGGCCTGGTATGTCTACGCGCCGCAATGTTTCTCAACGCTCGCGGTCATGCGGCGCGAGACAAATTCCCTCAAAATTGTCGCGAGAACGGCACTCAGCCTTTTTGCACTTGCTTATATCGCCTCGCTTCTTACCTATCATATGACACGCTTTTTAGGGGGCGCATGAAATATGTGGGAAGATCTGGCCGTTGGCGCCGTACTTTTCGGCGCTGCATTTTACTGGGTGAAAAAGGTGATCCCTGGCTTTATCTGCCGGCGTGTCACGCGTCCCGCAGCGACGTCTGGCGGGCAGGGCGCATGTTCGGGATGTTCGGGCTGCGGGTCAAATTCCGGCGGGTGTCACTGAAGACGCCTCAGGAAGCAAACGCTGAGTATGGCGCTGCCGTCAGGGGCGTGCTCAAAGCAAATGACCATCTCAAGGCGCAAAAAAAAGCACGGATGAAGGCGGACTTTGGGTCACGCTTCAACCGCACTTCTCAGAACCTCATAATGTCAGGCTTTTATCGGTGCTTGGAAGCTAGAGCGTCCTTGACGTTTTTCGCTGAAGAATAGGAAAGCTTTTTAGATGCGGCGATATTGATGGTTTCGCCAGTTTTGGGATTACGACCCTGACGCGCAGCCGTCGTGCGAACCTGGAACTTGCCGAAACCCGGGATAGAGACTTCTTCACCCTTCCGGGCGGCTTCGATGATGCTGGACCATACTGTATCAAGGGCCTTTTTGGCGTCGGCTTTGGTGCCGCCGGTCGCGGAGGCAATGCGGTCAATCAGATCGGTGGACTTCATAGCTATCCTCTTTCGTTAAAATCGGTCTCTTGAGCCATAATCCGTGTGGCGCGAGTAAACAAGGTGGGAATCAGTCGTCCACGCGCCCAAGCTTCGGATAAACTTTGATCGCGTAACGCGATAAGGCAACGCGGTATTTTGAGGGGGGTTCAAGGGTGAGGTGGGAAAACTTCACGTGCCCCCATATTTTACGCTGTGACGTCTCGATTTTGCCCCGACAGGCGCAAGATTGTAAGAATTCGTAAGGATTTGGCCGTCCCTGCGTCGTGAGGTGACGTTTACAAACTAAGCTGTCAGATTTTAACTAAACTCCCCGGTACCCCGCCCCCGGCGCAATCAAAGTCGTCACTTTGCCGCAACAGCGTCAAATTAATTGAGACGTGTTGCGCCATATGTGATTTTCTCGGAATTGAGCTGCACGCTACGGTTGAATAGCCTTGCAATCTTCCCGTGTTACGACATTAATCCGATGAAACATGACATTGTGTGGCGGCGGTGAAAGCATCATTGCCCCGGGCTGTTTTCCGAGCACGCACAGGGTCGCCACGCCACGATGAGACATTGTGAAATATCAAAGCTTCTCCCTTCATGCGTTCCAAATGAAGCGACGCGCCTATTCCACTGAAAAATCAGACTCAACTTTACATTTCGACGTCCAGGCGAAAGCGTGCAACCGCTCACGTGGTATGAGAAGCGTAATATTTATTCATTAAGAAAAAGATACTGCCTTCCCGGGATCAGACTGAAATAAAAACCGCCTATGCCGCGATCACCCTGACAGCCTGACGAATGTGCAAGCCTCCATGAATGAGGTGATCCCATTGATTTTATGAAGAAATCCTCACGGATCTGGGTTAGATTGCGCCCGTAAGGGGCGGCAGGCGCCTTTTAGAAAGGACGGACGAGATGTCGAAAATGGATGCCGCATTTGATGCGCATTTCCGCGCCGCGCTGGACGGTCTGAAGGCCGATGGCAGTTACCGGATCTTTGCGGAACTGGAGCGCCGCGTCGGCCATTTCCCCAAAGCCTACCATCATGGGCTGAAACGCGACGTCACGATCTGGTGCTCAAACGACTATCTCGGGATGGGTGAGCATAAAGAGGTGCTGACAGCCATGCACGCGGCGCTGGACCAGTCCGGCGCTGGGGCAGGTGGCACGCGGAACATCTCCGGCACCTGCCATGAGCACGTCCTGCTGGAGCAGGAACTTGCCTCACTTCACGGCAAGGAAGCGGCGCTTCTGTTCAATTCCGGCTATCTTTCCAACTGGGCGACGTTGGGCACGATCGCGGCGCGCCTCAAAAACTGTGTGGTGCTGTCCGATGCGCAGAACCACGCTTCCATGATTGAAGGCATCCGCCATTCCCGGGCGGATAAGCGCATTTTCCGCCATAATGACGTGGGTGATCTCGCGCGTCACTTAAGTGAACTCCCCGCCAATGTGCCGAAAATCGTCGCTTTTGAGTCGGTATATTCAATGGATGGCGACATCGCCCCGATTGCGGAAATTTGTGATGTCGCGGAGCGTTACGGCGCGCTGACCTACCTTGATGAGGTCCATGCGGTGGGCATGTACGGCCATCAGGGTGGCGGCGTCGCGGAGGAGCGCGGCCTGTCCCACCGTATCTCCGTCATTGAAGGCACGTTGGGGAAGGGCTTCGGTGTTGTGGGCGGGTATATCACCGGCTCAGCCGCATTATGTGATTTTGTCCGCTCTTTCGCTTCCGGCTTCATCTTCTCCACCGCGCTGCCACCGATGATCGCGGCAGGCGCCCGTGCGAGTGTCCGGCATCTGCGCCAAAGTTCGGTTGAGCGTGAGGGGCAGAGGGCGGCCGTGCGTTACCTCCGTCAGTGTCTTGACGATGCCGGACTGCCTCACCTCAGCAATCCGTCTCACATCATCCCGGTGATGGTCTGTGATGCGAAGGAATGCCGCGCGATTTCCGATGCGCTCCTGACGCGCTATGGGCATTACATTCAGCCGATCAATTATCCGACCGTGCCGCGCGGGCTTGAGCGGTTGCGGATCACGCCAGGCCCGCTCCATCGTAAATCGGATATTGACGATCTGGTCGCGGCGCTGAAGCAATTATGGTCTGAGCGTCCCGGGCTTTCCCAGGCAGGATGAAATATCCGATGATGCCGGGAAGCGGCACAGTCAAAAGGTGGAAAATCGCAAGTTTTTCCCGGAAAAGGGCCAAAAAACCTTAAAATCGCGTCCCGCTGGTGGGAACATGTTAAAAACTCAATTGTATTGCTCTTATAGATAACCAAATCGGGACTCGCCCATGATTTCATGGGCGGGGAAGGATGGCCGATGAACGCACGACGCCATGAGCAGACAGTGGAAGAAACGCGGGTCCGCAAAGAGATTTCGCGTCTGGCCGCGAAAATGCGCGCATCGTCTCCTGAAATGCCTTTCATCATCGCTGTGCGTGGCGCAGATGATGCGTTTATCGAAACAAATCCGGCGCAACATGTCGGCGTCGGCGCGGCTCGGAAAATCAAGGCACTGCTGCAATCCGGCCCGAAAGGACCGGCGGGCGCGGATCATGTCATCTCTGATATCCTCATTGAAACGCTCGATCGCGTCAAAACGCGTATCTTCCGTGCATATCAAGGTGCCGTTGCCGCGCTGATTGCTGTCCGTGACCATAAAGCGGCCCGTCAGCCTGCGTTGGATGAAAAAATTGGCAATTACGCGCGGGAACTGGTCGCGGGGCTGGGCCATCCGGATGTGAAGCCGCCAACGAAAGTCAGGCAGACTTCGCGCGTTGCTTTCGGGTGCCTTGCCTGGGACAAAGCGCGCCAATGCGTGCGCGGCGATGAGGCGGCGGCGTCCATGCTCGGCCTGACAGCACAGATCCTCTATGATGGCATGACGCTGGAAAAATTTTCCCGCTCTTTGACATTGCCGGATGCCCTGATGTCAGCGGGGTCGGGGAGCGCATCCACCCATCATTTAAGGGTGGACGCGGCGGGAGGCGATATTTTTCATTTCTTCGTGTCAAAACATGCAGGCGGGTGGAATGCGATTTTCTGCCGTCGAGAGGCGACGCGCGCGGCCCGTGACATGGAGGATGCCCTCCTCACGCAATTAATGCAGGGCACGAGTGACGGGTTTTGCCTGCTGGATCGGCAGGGGCGGGTCGTCTTTACTTCCGGGGATCGCATCGCCACCCTGTCGCGCTTTCCCGGCACGCAGCAATTCGGGACGGACTGGTCCGGCCTCTGGATGGGGCAGGGTCGTGCTTCCGCACGCCACATCATCGAGAAAGCCCTCGAAAATCATCCCGGACAGATTGAGGAATATGCGTTCTCAGCCGATGGCACGTTGCATCGCTGGCGCGCGCGGGTCGTGCCGATATCTCTCCCAGGCGGGGGGCACAAAAGCAATGTCATTTACCTGATGTGCAGCTCACGTGATATGACAGCCTCTACCCAGGATCAAGAGCGTCTTGAGCTTGCCTCCTATGCCGGCGCGATTTCCGGCGGGTGGATCTGGGATATCAAAGCCCGCCTGCTGCATGGCGACCCGCGCATGGCGGCGACCCTGGCTTTTCCGGTTGGGGAGATGTCTTCCGGCGTGACGATGCGGCAGTTGCTGCGGCGGGTGGCGGGTGATGACCGTGCCGTGCTCCTCTCAGCTTTGCGGAAAAGCCTGTCATCGCGCGGCAGGCTTCAATGCGAATTCCGCGTCCGTGCGGCGGATGGGCAGGGTTGGATCTGGGTTGAGGCGGATGGAAGATGGGAAACAAGTGGCGACGGGCAGATTGTCGGGCTTCCCGGCATCCTGCTGAATATTGATGAGAAGAAACGCCAGGCCCTGAAACGGGAGGCCCTTCTTAAACTGATCGATAATCTGCGTGCGATCAGGGAGGAAAAAGAAATTCTGAATGTCGCCAGCCGCGTCATGGGGGAAACAATTGAGGCGGACCGCGCCGCTTTCGCTGATATTGACGATAATCGGGATTTCGTGCTCGTTACCGCGCTCTGGAGCCGGGCGCCGCAATTTGCCCAACTCACGCGCATGGCGACATTTCAGCCTTTCAAGGCGCTTTTCGACTCGTTGCGACGCGGTGAGGCGGTCGCTGTGCTGGATGTCACCGCCCACCCTATGACCCGGAAACATGCGGATGTTTTCCTGCGGGAGAAAATCCGGGCTTTTTATTATGTGCCGCTTATGGCGGATGGGGCTTTTTGCGCGCTGGCGATGGTCCATTATGCGGAGCCGCATCGTTGGGACCGGATCAATATGGGCTTCATCCTGACAGTCGCTGATCGCGGTTGGGCGGCCATCCGGCAGAACCGCGCGCAGGAAGATCTCCGCCGCATTAATGGGACATTGGAGGAGCAGGTTGACCGCCGCACGCGGGAGCGGGACAGTATCTGGGCGATCACGGATGACCTCCTGGCCTCTGTCGGGCTGGATGGGCGATTGCGCCACGTCAATCCAAGCTGGGCGCGCTGCGCCGATCTGGACCGCGCGCAATATAAAGGTGAAATGCTGGCCAGTTTTGTCCACCCTCAAGACCGGCAGAAAATTGCGGAGATGTTACAGGCGCTGGCCGCTAATCAGGGGGAGCGCAGCGCGGACCTGCGTCTGCGGTTTGAGGATAATTCCTGGCACACATTCAACTGGACGGGCTTTCGTGACGATGATGAAATCTTCCTCATCGGGCGCGATATCACGGAGCGCATCATCCTTGAAGACCAGCTTCGCCAGTCTCAGAAAATGGAAGCTGTCGGCCAGCTGACGGGCGGGCTTGCGCATGACTTCAATAATATCCTTGGCGGGATCAGCGGCGCGCTCGGCCTCATGCGGCGGCGGATGGCGCGCGGGCAGTTTGAAGGGCTGGATCGCTACATCAACGCAGCGCAGGAAGCGACGGACCGCGCGGCGGGCTTGACCCATCGCCTGCTGGCTTTCTCACGGCGGCAGACGCTTGACCCGACAGTGACAGATGTGAACGAACTGGTCAGCGGGCTGGCTGAATTCCTGCGCCGCACGATTGGCCCGGCTGTGCGCCTCAAACTGCGTCTTGATGCAAAATTGGGGCCGATCCTGATTGATCGTAACCAGCTTGAAAATGCCATCCTCAATCTGGGCATTAATGCGCGTGACGCGATGCCGGAAGGGGGAACGGTCACGATATCAACCCGATCCGACCCACCGCCCAAAGAGGGGAAAGATGCTGTGCGCTTTATGTGCCTGACTGTCGCTGATACAGGCATGGGCATGACGCCGGAGGTCATGGCCCGCGCTTTCGACCCGTTTTTTACAACCAAGCCGATCGGCAAAGGCACCGGGTTGGGGCTTAGCATGATATATGGGTTCGCCTCGCAATCGGGCGGCAGGGTGGAGATTGAATCCGCACCAGGGGCCGGGACGAAAGTACATATCTGGCTTCCTCTTTATAGCGGAGAGAAACGACCCGCCGCCCAGGGCGCTGCACGCCGCCGAAGCCCCACGGAAGTTGATCTATCCCATCTGCGCCTTCTTCTGGTGGAGGATGATGTGACATTGCGCTTCACCTTGGAGGAAACGCTTCGTGACCGGGGCGTCCATGTTGAGACGGCGGAAACGGGAAGTGAGGCGATGGCGCTTCTGGCGGATGAGGATCGCCGCTATGATGTCCTGATGACCGATGTCGGCCTCCCGGGTGGCGTTAATGGAAGGCAATTGGCCGACGAAGCGCGCGCCCGCAAGCAGCATCTTTCAGTGCTCTTCATGACAGGCTATGCGGAGCAGACTGTTTTTTCCGATCAGAGCTTCGATGAGTCGATGCAGATCCTCTTCAAGCCCTTCACGACGGAAATGCTGGATGAGAAATTGAACCGCATCGTTGAATATGTGAATCGAAGGCTGAATAATTGATTAAATTGTGACCGCTTTCGGAGTGGACGCGGCCTTAAAGCTCCCGCATGGTGAGGATCTTTAACGTTTTCGTCTCCACATTTCCGAGGGTACATTTATGCTTCGCCGTTTTTTGACGCAACGACTTGCCTTGCCCGTTCTGGCCAGTCTCACGCTCGTTGCCTGCCAGAAGGCACCTGATATGACTCAGGTCGCGCCTCTGCCCAACGGCCGCCTTTCCGTCCCGCCGCCACCGGCACCGGGCAGCCTGGCGCAACTTCAGGATCAACAGATTTTTGCCGCGACCCGCCAGTGGAAAGATTCCCCGCGCTGGAAACTTGCCGTCAATGACGATGATTACACGTTGGACCATGCGCTCAGGAATTTTTCCTGCGCGGCCGGGTTTGATATCGATACGGCCAAAGCACCGCATCTGCGCAAACTTGCCCGGGATGTTTTGAGCCTTGAAGCACCGTCGATGGTCGCCCTGAAGCGCCACTTTGCCCGTCAGCGCCCGTTTGTCGGCAATGATGCGCCGACCTGTATGGTGCATAAAGCGGAGCTCGGCCCATTCCGCTCCTACCCGTCCGGACATACGATGATGGGGACCACGCTCGGCTTCTTGCTCGCATCCCTGATGCCGGATCACGCTGATGCACTCTATATGCGTGCCCGTATCTACGGGGAAAGCCGTATTGTCTGCGGCGCACATTGGGCGTCAGACGTTGAAGCCGGTTATCGCATTGCCGCGCAGCAGACCTCCCTCATCATGATGCGCCCCGAAATCAAGGCGCAGCTCCCGGCTGTCCGGGAGGAACTCAAAGCCCTCCGTGCGGCGAACGGCAAACCGGACGCGGCGCAATGCGCGTTGGAGAAGGAGGCGAACACGCATTCTCCCAACCGCTTGCCATAAAGTCACGGCCCTCAGGCTCTGATCATGATCCGCGTGCTGCATAATGTGGGTGCAACACGCGGATCACCCTTCCTGACTTCCCTCAGCGGCAAAATCTGATCCGCTCACGCTCGCTTGCGCATGTCGACGCGGCAGTCGGATCGAAGGCGCGCATATCTTAACCAATGGATGAGAAGTCGGGCCGTCCGGTGCGCGTAACATCCTCATTTTGCCAGCAAATCGCGTGATGCCGCAAAAAGCAAATCATTAAAATTTGTAATCAGCGAATTAGACAAAAACATTAAAGAAAATTTATAATATCCCTCTAATAACAAATAAAAAGGGATAAAAAATGCCTCTCTTCACAAAAAAGTTCCTGCTGTCGGCGTCGGCCATGACAGTTTTGGCCCTAGGGGTCAGTCAGCCTGTGAGCGCTGATACCGATATTATGTCGGATAATGCGCCGCCCAATGGTTACCTGATTATCCCGGCGCCACCTGCCCCGAAAACGGAGGCCCTCCGACGCGACCAGCAAATCTTCAGTGAGACGCGCAAATGGAAAGGCTCGCCGCGATGGGAACTGGCGACGATCGACGACGATTTCTCCCTTCCTGCTGTCATCACCGATTTCTCCTGCGCGCTCGGCTTCAGGCTTGACCTCACGAAAACGCCGAAGCTGAACAAATTGATGAATGACGTCATCGCGATTGAACAGCCGAGGACGGACGCGGTCAAAGAACGCTGGGCGCGCGTGCGGCCTTATGTCGGGCACGATGAAGCGCCTCTTTGCATCAAGGATCGTGCGACGAAAGACCATAACCGCTCCTACCCCTCGGGGCATACAGTGCGCGGTAATATCGTGGCCTTCGTGCTGTCCGTCATCATGCCGGAGCGGGCGGAGGAAATCCTCGCGCGGGGGCGCATTTACGGAGAAAGTCGCATTGTTTGCGGTGCGCATTGGTCGACAGATGTTGTGGCGGGTTACAGCCTTGCTGCGGGCCTTGCCCCGGCCATTTTGAGCCGACCCGAAATTCAGGCGCAGATCCCGGCGGTGCGGGAGGAGTTACTGGCGCTGAAGCAACATCTCAATGCGCCGGAACAGCGCGTCTGTGAATTGGAAAAAACCGGCAATGCGGTAGACCCTTTCCGAATCCCTTAATCGCGGGACGCGTGTGATGTGAAATTGGCTTCCTCTCACACGCGCCCTTTCCGGCTCTGCGCCAGTCGCATCGGCGAATGATTTATCGCCGGTGCGGGGCGCAGGGTCAGACCTTGGTTTGGATATAATCGATGAAAGTCTCGGCGGCGCGTTCCGGGCCGGAATCCGAGGAAAGCGTCAATGATGGATCATCCGAGATTTCAAACGGCGCATCGACACCGGTGAAATGTGCGATCTTCCCGGCGCGGGCGGCGGCATAAAGCCCCTTCGGGTCACGTGATTCACAAATATCGGCCGACGTATCGACGAAAATTTCCGAGAAAGCTTTGCCGATAATCCCCGCAGCGAGGGCGCGATCGGATTTCATGGGCGTGACAAGCGCCACCAATACGATGTGACCCGCCTCCGCGAACATGCGCGCGACATGGGCCGTCCGGCGGATATTCTCCCGACGATCCTCCTGCGAAAAACCGAGATCGCTATTGAGTCCGGCACGCAGACTGTCACCATCAAGAACAACGCAACGCTGCCCGTCCCGGAATAAGCGGGCCTCGACTTCCCGCGCGATTGTGCTTTTACCCGCGGCGGGGCGACCGAAAAGCCAGAAAACATGTCCCCGACGCTCTCCCGCGGCGCGTCGCGCTTCGGAGGAAATCACGCTTTCCGTCGGGTGGATCGTATGAGAGGGTTCCGAAATTTCCGCCGCACCGATCAGGGGTGCGCCGCCGACAATCTGCTGATATTGGTCGACCAGCACGCCACGCCCATCATTCAGGCCGGGCGTGAAAATGTCGAAGAGCACCGCATGGGCGGTTGTCAGAATAATGGTCGCAAAGCCTTCAGGCCCGACCATATCGGCCTTCTGAAGGGTCATATCCTCAAGATTGACGACAGAATCAATGGAGGCGACCGTCACTGGATATTCGGCAGGCCCGAGGCGCAATGACAGGCGCTCACCGCGTTTGAGGCCCTCCTGACGCAGCCAGAAGACACGGGCCTGGATCCGTGCTGACCGGACCGGGCGCGGCATGTCTTCATCCGGGTTGAACAGCAGATCTCCGCGATCCGGCACGATATCCGGCTCCAGGCGCAACGCGATGGATTCCCCAGGCCCGGCAACGGGCAGGGCTGGTGCGTGCCAGCGCGCGATTTCAGTGACACGGGCGGTCTGGCCCTGCGTACCGATAGAGATGGATGCCCCTTCGCGGATGATGCCGCGATCAACGCGACCGACAACATATCGCGTCTCGTCAAAGCGATAAACATCCTGCACCACCATGCGAAAGCCCAGGCGCGCACGCGGTGCGGGTGGGGGGACATCGGCCAGAGCCTGCACCAGGGTCGGGCCTTTATACCACGGGCTGCGATCAGATGGTGCCGCTATATTATCCCCATCCCGCGCAGAGGCCGGGATGACGGCATCGACGGACACATTCAACTGCGCCAGAAGCGCACGGATCGCCTGTTCAGCCGCTTCAAGGCGCGCGGCATCAAATGCAAGCACATCCGCCTTATTCATCAGAACAATCACATGTCGGATACCAATCAGATGCAGCAACATGGCATGGCGACGCGTCTGCTCCTGCGCGCCTTCCGCTGCGTCGACAACGAGAACGGCGGCTTCAGCATCCGCCGCGCCGGTGATCATATTGCGTAGGAATTGCCGGTGGCCGGGCGCGTCCACAATGACAAAATCGCGCCCCTTGAACTGGAATGGAATACGCGTTGAATCGACTGTGACACCCTGGTCGCGCTCAATCTGAAGGGAGTCGAGAAGGAAGCTCCACTCAACGGGCCGCCCGCGTTTCTGGCTGCTTTCGACAATCTGCCCGAGCCTACCTTCCGGGAGGCTGTCAGTATCATGCAGAAGCCGCCCGATCAGGGTGGATTTGCCGTGATCAACATGGCCGACGATCACAATGGGCGTCGCCGCATTACGGGCTGTGCTTTCCGCGGGGTGAGGCGCTGTCATCATTGTCATTTTTAGAGATACCCTGCGACGCGGAGGCGTTCAAACGCGTCCTCTGACTCGTGATCCATCGCGCGGCCTGCACGCTCGGATGTCCGGCTTGACCGGAGTTCGGCAATGATGTCCTCAAGCGTGGCAGCATCACTTTCAACCGGGCTGGTGATGTCCTGATCACCGAGAGAACGGTAACGCCGGCCATTTTTTGAGAAATACAGATCGACCACCGGGATGTTCTCCCGCTGGATATAACGCCAGATATCGATCTCACGCCAGGAGAGGAGCGGATGCACACGTATATGCATGCCCGCTTCATGCGGCGTGGCATATTGATCCCAGAATTCAGGCGGTTGGTTGCGGACATCCCATTGATGCCCGGCGCCCCGAGGGCTGAACACGCGCTCTTTGGCGCGGGTAGCCTGCTCATCCCGGCGGATACCGGCAATGACACCGCGGAATTTCTGCTCTTCAATCAAAGCGGCGAGACCTGCCGTTTTCCGCGCGGCGGAGCGTGCTGCCGGGGGCAGGCTCGGATCGATTTCCTCGACAGGCGGGCAGTCTCTGACAACCAGATCGAGATTCCATTTTTTGGCGTATTCATCCCGGAAAGCATACATTTCGGGAAATTTCTTGCCCGTATCGACATGAAGCGCGGGGAAAGGCACGCGACCCATGAAGGCCTTGCGCGCCAGCCAGATCATCACATTACTGTCTTTGCCCAGGGACCATAACATACCCAGCGGGCGTAATTTGCGATAAGCCTCGCGCAGGATGAAAATGCTCTGCGCCTCTAATTGGTCGAGATCATCCAGTGCGCGCGGCGCCATGTCAGAAGTCATACGGTGCTCCGGTCTGCGGGGGTGAGGTGGATGCCGCATTCTGTTTTGACATGCCCGGCCCAGCGGCCTGCGCGCGGGTCTTCATCCGGGCGGACAGCGCGCGTGCAGGGCGCGCAGCCGATGGAGGCAAAACCAAATCCGGTCAAAGGGTGTCGCGGCAGATTGCGTCGACGGATTTCCTGCTCAATATCCGCGCGGGACCAGTCACTGAGCGGATTGATGCGCGCCCGACCATCCGATTGGGGTTCAACAATCTCCATATCGCTGCGTGTCGCGGCCTGGCCGCGTTTGCGCCCCGTCACCCACGCATCATAAAGGGAAAGCGTGTCAAAAAGCGGTTCCGTCTTGCGCAGGGCGCAGCACGCGTCAGGGTCGAAAGCAGCCAATTGATCCTGCGGGTCACGCTGGGCCAGCATCTCTGACCGGGGCATCACATCATGCACATTCTGCAGGCCGAGATGCGCGACCAATTCATCGCGATAACGCAGCGTCTCCGGGAAGTGGCGCAGCGTGTTGAGGAAGAGGACCGGCGTTGACGGGTCAATTTCCGCGACCATACTGAGGAGAAGGGCGGACTCCGCGCCGAAAGACGACGTCACCGCCAGGCGGCCGCGCAGCATCCTGATCGCCGTTTCAAGCACGGTATCATTCGGAACTTCCCGCAATGCGGAAATTTCTTCGAGAGAGAGTGGCATGGCCGCCTCATTAGAATTTATAAACTTTATGTAAGCAAAAGCTAATCACTCATGACAAAACGTTCAATAGGTAAAATGCATCAAATAACGGCTTCTTATCGTTGAATAGGCCGCAATTTCACGACTTCACCGATGATTGTCATGGTGGGTGAGGCAATCCCGTTTTGTGTCACGATTTCGGGAAGCGCTTCAAGCGTCGTGATGAAGACGCGCTGCGATTCCCAGGTTCCCTTCTCGATAATAGCGGCTGGCCAGTCCGGCGGTAACCCATGTTCCACAAGTTTCCGTGCCAGCGTGGCGAGGGGGGTCAGGCCCATATAGATGGCGAGGGTCTGGCCCTTTCTGGCAAGTGCGGCCCAATCCAACGCGAGTTCCTGCCCTGATTTGGCGTGACCCGTGACAAAAATGCAGCTTTGCGCATAGTCGCGATGTGTCAGGGGGATACCGGCGGAAGCGCCGCAACCATTTGCCGCGGTAATGCCCGGTATGATGCGCACGGGGATGTCCTGCCGCATCAAAGCATCCATTTCCTCCCCACCGCGCCCGAAGATAAATGGATCACCCCCCTTGAGCCGCAGGACGCGCAGGCCCTGACGTGCCTTCTCCGCGAGGATCTGCGTGATCTCCGTTTGCGGCAAAGTGTGGTGACTGCGTTTTTTACCTACAAAAATACGCTCGGCATCGCGGCGGAGGCGGTCAAGAATGGCATCGGGAATCAGTTGGTCATAGAGGACGCAATCGGCATTCTGCATGGCGTTCAGGGCGGCAAGTGTCAGGAGGTCCGGGTCACCCGGGCCGGCACCGACAAGCCACACCTCACCCATTTTGCCTGTCCCGGCGGTCTCTTCAGCAACAGAATTTTCGAGCGCCAACCGGGCGGTTTCTGCATCGTCTTTTTCCGCTGCGACGCGCCCGCCGGAATCGAGAAAGCGCTCCCACGCATGGCGGCGCTGCGTGATGTCGGGCAGGGCATCGCGTATCCAGCCGCGCTGGCGTTTCATAAATTGCGCGAGGCGCGCGACACCGTGGGGGAGACTCGCTTCAATCTGCGTGCGCAGCCGCCGCGCCAGAACCGGGGCGGCCCCCCCGGAGATAATCGCGACCTGAATGGGGGACCGGTCAATAATGGCGGGTGTGATGAAGCTGGAGGGCGGTATGTCATCCACCACGCAACAGGGCACGCGGCAGTCACTCGCCCATGCGGCAAGCTGCCGGTTGTAAGCCGCATCCTCCGTCGCGATGAAGATCAGCCGCGCTTCTCTCAGGCAGGCACGGATGGACGTTTCATCTCTTTCCTCACCCGCAAGGCGAATTCGTCCTTCCTCAATGTGAGCGCGGAGTTCCGGGAGAGGGTTGGTGGAAAAAATCCGAATATCCCGGGCGCGTGAAACGAGGAGGCGCGTTTTATTGGCGGCGGCTATGCCGCTACCGACCACCATGCACGGCGCATCATCGACGCGCAGCGCCACGGGCAGATATTGGGGTCCGTCAAAATCCGAATGCAACTGTGCCTATATCCTGTCTGTATCTTCTGACGGGTAAAATCACGTCAGAACCAATGCGGACACAGATAGGATGGATGGGCACGATAAAAAAGGCGCTTCAGCAACAAAGCTTGGTGGGGCGGCTTTCGAAGCCAGCCTTACTCCGTCACATATTCCCGTTGTTCATGCCTGACGCGCGGGGCATTTGGCAGAAAACGACGCTTATCGATTGAACCCCCCTGGGAAAAAACAAGGTAAAGGGTGAAGCTGACACCGCACCCGACAAACCAGGATAATTTATTGAGCAGGGCGAGGGACGGCACAAAGGCACCGATGACGGCGAGGAACCCGCCAATGAGGAAGGCCAGTATGGCCGCAACGCCCCAGCCATGCAGCCCTTCATAAAGGCCGTGACGTCGGTAAAGATCGGGCAGGGAGAGAAGCTGGCGTCTTCTGACGAAGTAATCCGCCAGCATCACCCCGGTCACCGGCCCGAGAAGCCCGCTGATGATGTTGAGCAGCGCAAACACACTCGTGGCCTGAGTGAACCAGAGCCAGGGCATGAAAGTGAGGCCCAGAAAAAGGACGAGATAGGCGCTTCGGTGGAAGTCGAGCCGACGCGGCATAAGATTGATGAGGTCGTAGCAGGCGGGCATGATATTGGCGACGACATTGACGGATAATGTTGCGATGACAATCGTTGCGCCGCCTAACAGGGTGACTGTCGTGTTATTCAGTGCGAGGAGCAGATCGACCGGGTTCCAGATCGCATGGCCAAAAACAATGACCGTTGCGGAGGTCGTCACAATCGCCATCGGGGTAAAAAATCAGCGCTGTCACAGGCAGGCCGATTAACTGCCCGATGACCTGATCACGCTGGGATCGCACAAGGCGGGAGAGATCGGGCACATTGACGGCGAATGATGCCCACATCCCGATAATGCCGGTGACGCCCCCCGCAAATGTGGCGGCAAAAGCCCAGCCATGAAGATGTGAAGGCAGGGCGAAGAGCGGGCCGATGCCATGCCCGACCGATAACCCCCAGATGGCCGCGCCCGCACCCATGATGATGACGAGCGGGCCCGCCACCAGCTCAAACCGCCCGATGCTTTTTATGCCGTGATTCATGATCCAGCCATGTAGCGCCCAGATCAACGCCAAAGCGCACCATCCATGCATTGTCATGCCGAGCCACGTCATGGAGAGCGTCTTCCATACGGGCCAGATTGTCATCAGAATGGCGTCGACCGCCTGTGACGCGGCATAAGCCTGCACGGAAAACCAGAAGATGGCGCAGAAGCCGCGCAATATGACCGGTAATTGCGCGCCGACCGGGCCGAAGGCACTGCGGATCAGGACGCAGAAAGGCAGGCCATAACGTGTGCCGGAGACGGCATTCAGGCACATGGCGATAAACAGCACCGCATAGGCGACCGCCACGACTTCCAGACATTCCACCGCTGAAAATCCAAGCGCCATCAAGCCCGCAGCGGCCTCGTAAACGACGATATTGTGCACCATGCCCATCCAGATCGTGGCAAGATTCAGCCAGTTCCACGGGCGTCTGTTCTGCGGGACAGGTGCGAGATCTTCATTATAGAGATGCGGGTCGGGCGCGAGGGGAAGTGTCGTCAAAATCTTTCCTCCGGCAGGTCGCGTCGGGTTGAAGAGCCTCCCCGCACTGGGGGGCAGGGCGCAGGTGGCACATCACGATGCATGCAGGCTTGATGCTGGCACAGAATCTCATTTCGAAAAAGAAATAATATGGCAAATTCAATGACGATGTTTTAATTTACCGTTCCGAGCGAGAAATGAGTGTGTCCTTATGAAAGACATACGCCTGATCCGCGCGAAAAATTTCGGATTCTGCCGCATTTCCGTGAGCAGGCTTCGACCGACAGTCAAGAAAACAGAAAGATGGTGGCCGCATCATGCCCGACGACTTGCAGGAATATTGTCGAGACCTTACAGGTTATGGCGCCAGACCGCTTGATCCGCATTGGCCTGGGGGCGCCCGCACGGCGGTGCAGTTTGTCATCAATTATGAGGAGGGCGCGGAAAATGCCATCCTCCATGGGGACAGCCAGGCCGAAGCGTTTCTCTCTGAGCTCGTCGGGGCGAAAAACATCCCGGGGATGCGCAATATGCAGATGGAGAGCGTCTATGAATATGGCGCGCGAGCCGGGTTCTGGCGGCTTCATCGCATTTTCACGGATGCAGCCGCACCGGTCACGATTTTCGGGGTTGCTATGGCTTTGGCGCGCCACCGGGAAGCCGTTGCGGCCATGCGTGAAGCCACGTGGGAGATTGCCTCACATGGTTATCGATGGATCGATTATCAGAATGTGCCGGAAAGCCTCGAACGTGAGCATCTGCGCGCGGCGATACGCATCCATACGGAAGTGACAGGCGCCGCGCCGGAGGGGTGGTATCAGGGCCGCACCAGCCCGAATACAGCGCGCCTCGTAGCGGAGGAAGGTTGCTTCACTTATGACGCCGATTCCTATGCGGATGACCTGCCATATTATGATTACCGTCACGGACGGGCACAATTGATCGTGCCTTATAGTTTCGACACGAATGACATGAAGTTTGTCGGATATAATGGCTTTACGGAAGGGGCGCAGTTTTACCGCTATCTGCGCGACAGTTTCGAGATGCTGCATCAGGAAGGCGGGAGAATGATGTCAGTCGGACTCCATTGCCGCATCGCAGGTCGCCCCGGGCGGGCGCTGGCCGTCCGGCAATTTTTGGATGACCTCAAATCGCGATCAGATGTCTGGATCGCGCGTCGCATTGATATCGCCCATCACTGGCTGAAAAATTTCCCGCCGTGACGGGCGCGCTGTGCGCGAGGGACGCATCGCGTCACATGGGCGTTGCGTCAAGGAGACGTTCAATGCAGTCCGGGTCACTCAATGTGGATAAGTCGCCAAACCCCTCTTTCTCGCCACTTGCAATTTTCCGGAGGAGGCGGCGGACATTTTTGCCGGAACGTGTTTTGGGCAGATCATCCACGACATAAATATGTTCCGGCACCGCGTAGCGCCCGATCCGACGTGAGACGATCTGGCGTGCATGTTCCGGCAGCATGTCGGCCCGCGTTGCATTTTTCGGCACGATGAACACCACGACGGCCTGGCCTTTCAGGGAATGGGGTATCCCGATGGCGGCACATTCCGCAATATCGCGATCATCCGCCAGTACATCCTCAATTTCCGCTGAACCAATGCGATGGCCGGAAACATTGATCACGTCATCAACACGACCGGTAATCCAGTAATGGCCATTTCCGTCGCGTCGCGCCCCATCGCCGGTGAAATAATATCCGGGATAGGGGGCCAGATAGATTTTCTGGAATAATTCATCATTTCTCCAGATGGAAAGCGCGCGTCCGGGCCACGGGCGACGCATACACAGGACGCCCTCAGCCTCATTTTCGCATTCCTGACCATCCGGGCCCAGCAACACAGCGTCAATACCGGGCAGTGGCAAGGTGGCGGCGCTTGGTTCACCCTCGATGATGCCGGGGACGGGGGAGATCATGATGCCCCCTGTTTCCGTCTGCCACCATGTATCCACGAGATGGCATCGATTGCGGCCAATGACCCGGTAAAACCACTCCCATGCCTCCCGGCTGATCGGTTCTCCGACGGAACCCAGCACGCGCAAAGAGTTTAGATCGGACGCACCCGGCACGTCATCACCCTCCCGCATCAGGGCGCGGATCGCGGTGGGGGAAGTGTAAAAACTCGTGACGCGATATTTCTCAATCACGCGCCACCATTGGCCGGGGTCGGGGTAGGAGGGCATACCCTCATAAATCAGGATTGTCCCGCCATTACATAGCGGCCCGTAGGCCACGTAACTATGCCCGGTAATCCAGCCAAGATCAGCCGTGCACCAGAAGACATCACCCTCACGATGGTCAAAAACCACATTCTGGGTGAAGCTTGCCCAGGTGAGGTAACCGCCCGTGCCGTGCACGATGCCTTTCGGCTTGCCCGTACTCCCGGAAGTGTAAAGCAGAAAAAGGGGGTCATTCGCATCGCGCGTGACGCAGGGAAGCGTATCCGGCGCTGCGGTGATGAGGGGGGCAAGGAGATGGTCGCGCCCTTCCTGCATCGGCACGTCCTCATGCGTTACAGACATGACGAGGATCGTCTCGACCTGGTCGGGTGAAAGATGCGTCAACGCCGCATCGATCGTTTTCTTGAACGGGACCCGCTTCGGCCCGCGTCGACCGACATCGGCGGTGATGATAAGTTTGGCATCCGCATCTGCAATGCGGTCAGCGATGGCTTCAGCGGAGAAACCGCCAAAAAGCACTACATGTATCGCCCCGATCCGCGCACAGGCGAGCATTGCGATCACGCCCTCTGCAATGGCAGGGAGATGAATCGCCACGCGATCACCCTCTTTCACGCCGCATTGCAGAAGGACGTTCGCCATGCGGCAAACTTCCTGATGAAGTGCGCGGTAAGTCAGTTCCCGCTTTTCATCGGCCGCCTCTCCCTGCCAGATCAAAGCCAGCTGGTCACCGCGCATCTCAAGATGGCGATCCACGGCATTATAGCAGGCATTCAGCTTCCCACCTTCGAACCAGAGCCCGGAAGTATTTAAAGCCTGAGTTGGCGCGGTGAACCATGACAGGCGCATGGCAAGATCCATCCAGTGCGCGTCCGGGTTCAGCGCCGCTTTCTGTTGCATCTCATGCCATCGAAAAATCGGGGGCAGGTGCTCAGGCGCTTCGTGATTATGTGCCGCGTTGGATGTCATTCATGAAGCCCTTAATAATATGGGAAGCCCAGCAATCCTGATTTGAAATAAACCGTCCGGAACGCGCATGATGCGGCACGTCATGCCTGCATCCCCATCCAGCGGACCCTGATCCTTGCAATATTGCGCGGGCCCTGTCCACTCGCGCCCGGCGGGCGTTCCATGCCAACGCATGCAATGCGTGCCGTTTCCTTGTTTAAACTGCGCAAAGTAAAGCAAAGTCGCGCGGCGGTCATGCACCGTCAAACCGTTCAAGTTTCTGTCATTGTGCCACGATGAATGATATGAAAGAGTTTCTTTCAGGGCCTCACGGGAAGGCGTGTGATGACGGACGATCCTCTTCGTAACGCGGCAGAAATCATCGAGAAATCGACTGAGAAGGATGCGATTCCCTCTGTAAAAAGCTTCTTTGATGAGGCGACCTTCACAGCGAGCCACGTTGTTTATGACCCGGCAACGCGTGAAGCAGCGATTATCGACTCCGTCATGGATTATGACCCCGCATCCGGTCGCACGGGGGAGGCGAGCGCCCGGAAGATCATGGAATTCATCCAGGCTGAGAGCCTCAATGTGGTTTGGCAGCTTGAGACCCACGCCCATGCCGACCATCTTTCAGCCGCCCCATGGTTGCAGGAGAAACTGGGCGGCAAGCTGGCGATCGGGGCGCACATCATTGACGTGCAGAATGTGTTCGGGAAAATCTTCAATGCGGGCACCGACTTCGCCCGTGATGGCTCCCAATTCGATCATTTATTTGCGGATGGGGAAAAATTCCGCGTCGGGAAGCTGGAGGCGGTGGCGCTTCATGTGCCCGGTCATACGCCGGCGGATATGGCGTATGTGATCGGCAATGTCGCTTTTATCGGGGACACGTTGTTCATGCCGGATTTCGGCACGGCGCGCGCCGATTTCCCCGGTGGCGATGCGCGGCAGCTTTTCCACTCAATCCGGCGCCTTCTTTCCCTCCCGCGTGAGACGCGGCTTTATTTGTGCCATGATTATAAAGCGCCGGGACGGGACACATATTGTTTCGTCACGACAGTCGGGGCGGAGCGGGACGGGAATATCCATGTGCATGATGGTGTTTCAGAAGCAGCCTTTATCAAAATGCGCCAGGAGCGGGACACGCATCTCGCCATGCCCAACCTTCTCATGCCGTCCGTGCAGGTCAATATGCGCGGGGGTCATCTTCCGGAAGCGGAGGATGATGGGGTAAGTTACATCAAGATTCCGGTCAATCGCCTCTGAGGCGAAGTCAACCCGGCCAGGAAGCAGGAGAATAATATGAGCGTGGAACCACTATCCGCCGACTTCACCGCCGCGGGACAGGTCACAGTGGATGACATGCCGCGACTCGTCAAAGAGGGCTATACCGCCATCCTCTGCCTGCGACCGGATGATGAAGAGCCGGAACAGCCAAAAGCGGCTGAGATCGCCGCGGCTGCCGAGGCGGCTGGTTTGCAGTTCGGCCTCATGCCCATGCGGTCAAGTGAGCGACCGGATGAGGAAATGTTGCGGCGGCTGCAGAACATCATCAATGACCTCAAAGGCGACGACGCGAAGGCCCGCATCTACGCTTATTGTCGCTCCGGCGGGCGGGTGCGCATCGCGTATGACCTGTTACGCGCGCTTCCCGATCGCAAGCATGTGGCGGCCCATAAATTTGATGTGGTCATTGTAGGGGGTGGCTCCGGTGGGATCGCCACCGCGGCGAGCCTGATTAAAAGACGGCCGGATTTGACCATTGCGGTGATTGAACCGGCAGCTGCGCATTATTACCAGCCAGCCTGGACACTCGTCGGTGGCGGGGCTTTCAGCAAGCACGCCACAAGGCGCACAGAAGCTTCCGTCATGCCGAAAGATGTGAACTGGGTGCATCATGCGGTTGCGGCATTCCATCCTGAAAATGACATGATCCTGCTCGAAGATGAAACGGAAATCTCCTATAAGGCGCTGGTGGTCGCCACGGGCGTCACGCTGAACTTTGACGCAATCCCGGGACTTGAGGAGACGTTGGGCAAAAACGGCGTGACCTCGAATTACCGTTATGATCTTGCGCCTTATACGTGGGAGCTGGTGCAGGGACTCAAAACGGGCAAAGCGATTTTCACCCAGCCGCCCGCGCCGTTTAAATGTGCCGGGGCACCTCAGAAAGCTGTCTATCTGTCCTGTGATGCGTGGGCGAAACGCCGTGTTAATGACGCGATCTCGGTCGAGTTTGACGTGGCGGGGCCGGCTTTGTTCGGGGTGAAAGATTTTGTCCCCGTGCTCATGTCTTATATCCAACGATATAAGGTCGATTTACAGCTTAACTCGAAGCTTGTGCATGTTGATGGCGAAGCGAAGACCGCGACGTTTGAGCGTCAGGCGGGTGGCAAGACGGAAATCGTCACGCGGCAATTTGACATGCTCCATGTTGTGCCGCCCCAATCAGCCCCGAAAATCGTTCGGGAAAGCGCGCTTGCCAATGCGGAAGGTTATCTAGCGGTTGATCCGGAGACATTGCAGCACATCACCTTCAAAAATGTTTTCGGTGTGGGGGATGTGATCGGGACATCCAACGCCAAAACAGCTGCCGCCGCGCGGAAACAGGCCCCAATTATCGCAGAGAACCTTTTGGCGATGATGGATTCCCGCGAACTACCCTATGCTTATGATGGTTATGGCGGCTGCCCGCTCACCGTCGAAAACGGTAAGGTCGTCCTTGCGGAGTTCGGTTACGGTGGCAAATTAATGCCAAGCTTCCCGAAATGGATCATTAATGGCTTCAAACCGTCCCGCGTCTCCTGGACCCTGAAAAAATTCGGCCTGCCCTTTATTTACTGGAATGCGATGCTCAAAGGTCGGGAAATCATGCTCGGGCTGAAACGCCGTTAGGCGACCTGTCGCTTCCCTTGCGCGATTTTGACAATAATGTCGGCCCATCAGCACCGTCGGAAATCAATGTCCGACGGTCACTCAGCGCGTCTGCGTCGTCTGATGATAAGCGGGTGGCGACTGGTTCTGACTGCCGGAGAAAAAATTCAGCGCATTCATCGGATTGATGTTAAGGGCATAGGCTACGGCGACGACAATGATGATACCGACAATGCCGATCCTGCCTTTGGCATTTGACAATGTCGTCAGCAAGCCGGGCGCACCCTGATTGTTGTAGCCTGCGTTATTGTTGCCCTGCTTGAAGAAATTACCAAACACACTTGAGTCGTGGTTCTGGGTAGGCGCGTCAGGATTTTCCGTTTTCGGCGGCGTGTCCTGATTGGGAAGCTGATCCGTCATGTAAAACTCCTCGTTAACGATGTTCTCCGTCAACGCGACAGGGCTCGACCCGTTTCAAAATGCTGGATTTTCAGCCCTTCTCCGAGCTGACTTCCGGGGTGGTTACCGGTTTTAAGCCTTAACGATTGAACGCCATTTGACGGTGACGCCCAGTTGTGAGAAGTCGGAAGATCAGGCGCGCATCATGAATCGCGTCGCATCGCTCAGGGCCAAGCTTTTTCCGGGGAAGAGAAGGTCGAAGAAATGAGTCGTTTCCAACGTCGTGGCTTCCTCTCAATTGCAGGTTTGGCGGGTCTGGGCGGCGTCGCACAGGCCATGCCCCTCGGCGCACCACATTCCGGCAAGGAAAATGGACGCAAATCGGCCGGCACTGCGCCCGGTCTGTCCAAGGCACATGCGCCACCCGTGCAGCAAAACCCGCATGGCGCCGCCATCCCCGATTTTGTCGCGTCTCTCAATCGCGCTGAGATGCATAAGGTCGATGGCGGATGGGCGCGGGAGCTTAATCACGCGCAATTTCACGCCCTTAAAGACCTCGCTGTCGTCAATATGGGGCTTGAGGTCGGGTGTATGCGCGAGATGTTCTGGCGTCAGCAGGCAGAGTGGGGCTACGTCGTCTCAGGCAAATGCCGCATCATGTCGCTGGATGAGCAGGGGCGCTCCTCCGTTGATGATGTCGGGGCGGGTGACATATGGTCGGTCCCTGCCGGGACGCCGCACAGCATCATCGGGCTTGCCCCGACCGGTGCGGAGATCCTGATGTTTCTGGATGATGCGGACGGCTCGGAATTCCATACAAATTCGATCTCAGCCTGGATGGCCGCGACACCGCCCGAATTGCTGGAGAAAAACTTCAACACGCCACAACAGGTCTTTATCGCGTCAAAAAAAGAACCGCGCTGGATCAGCCGCCTCTCCAAACCCGGAGATCTCGATACGGCACGTAAAAATGCGCGGATCAGGCCGGGTGCGGAGAAAATTGTCTATCTCTTCTCCCGTTCCAATTTTTATGCGCGCGCGGCGGGCGGTTACATGCAGGTCGTTGATCCGACAAGTTTCCCCGCCAGTCGGCCATTTTCAGCCGCGAGCGACGTCATTCACGTCAATGGCATGCGTGAGATGCACTGGCACCCCCATGCGGCAGAATTCGGCATTGTGCTGTCCGGCACGGCGGAACTGACCGTCATGTGCACGGACGGGCATCAGAAGACGGCGCGTCTTGATAAAAACGATGTCTGGAATATTCCGCGGGGACAGGGTCATTGCATCGTCAATCGCGGTGCAGAGGACCTGCATGTCCTGACCGTTTATAAGGCCGATCGATATGCCGGTTACGGCCTGTCTGACTGGTTGACGCATGTGCCGGTGGAAGTCACGGCGGAGACGCTTGGCCTTCCCGTTGATGTGATCGACCATTTCCCCATGGCGCGAAAGGGCTTCATGCCGCGTTGAGGCATGATGGGATGATCCGACCTGGCGCCAAAGCCCGAACGTTCGGGGAATCTCACATATATGTCAGGGCGCGGCGCAATTCCCGCCGCGCTATGACATGTCGGATATGCTGACAAAGATTAACAAAATATGAAAAATATTGACGCGCGCGGTTGTTTTTAACTTTTGAACTATGATCTATGAACGGAAAATAAATTTTTAAGATGTCTTTGCGTCATCGGGGTGGCTTATCCGCATGACGCCAGCCTCGAAGGACATCCCTGTTATATTTTAAGATAAGAAGGCTATTTGATATGTCCTCTGCTTTTCCCGCCAAAACGCCTTTCAAGGCGCGTTATGAGAATTTTATCGGCGGAAAATGGGTCCCGCCGGTCAATGGCGCTTACATGACCAACCGCTCCCCCGTCGATGGCCGTGTCCTTTGTGAAGTGCCGCATTCATCCGATGCGGATGTTGAACTGGCGCTTGATGCGGCCCATGCGGCGCGCGCGTCATGGGGCCGGACATCCACCACGGACCGCTCCCGCATTCTGCTGAAAATCGCCGATAAAATGGAGGCGAATCTCGACCTCATCGCGCAGGCGGAAACGTGGGATAACGGTAAGCCCATCCGTGAAACGACCAATGCCGACATCCCGCTGGCGATTGACCATTTCCGTTATTTTGCGGGCTGCATCCGCGCGCAGGAAGGCGGCATCAGCGAGATCGATGAAACGACGTACGCCTATCATTATCATGAGCCTCTCGGTGTGGTCGGGCAGATCATCCCCTGGAATTTTCCGATCCTCATGGCCGCCTGGAAGATCGCGCCCGCGCTCGCCGCAGGGAACACGATTGTCCTGAAACCGGCCGAAACGACGCCCGCCAGCCTTCTCGTGGTAATGGATCTCATCGCGGATATCCTGCCCCCCGGCACGCTGAACATTGTGAATGGTCTGGGCAAAGAAGTCGGTTCAGCTCTGGCTGGTAATAAGCGCATTGCGAAAATTGCCTTCACAGGGTCAACGGCGGTTGGCCAGCGCATCGCGCATCAGGCGGCGGAAAACATCATTCCCGCAACGCTGGAGCTGGGTGGCAAATCGCCCAATATCTTCTTTGCCGATATTATGGATAAAGATGACGCTTATTTTGATAAGGCCCTCGAAGGCTTTACAATGTTCGCGCTCAATCAGGGTCAGATCTGCTCCTGCCCCAGCCGTGCCCTCGTGCAGGAATCCATCTTCGATGCCTTTATGGAACGGGCGATCAAGCGCGTCAAAGCCATCAAGCAGGGCAATCCGTTTGATCACGCGACGATGATAGGTGCCCAGAATTCCACCATGCAGCAGGAGAAAATTCTCTCTTACATCAAGATCGGTCGTGAGGAAGGCGCTGAACTCTTGACGGGTGGCGACGCCGCCAAGTTAGGCAACGGGCTGGATAACGGTTTTTACATCCAGCCGACGGTCTTCAAAGGCCATAATAAGATGCGGATCTTCCAGGAGGAGATTTTCGGCCCCGTCCTCGCCGTGACGACGTTCAAAACGGAAGAGGAAGCACTCGCTATCGCCAATGACACGGAATATGGTCTCGGTGCTGGCGTGTGGAGCCGTAACGCGAATACATGCTTCCGCATGGGGCGTGGCATTCAGTCCGGTCGCGTCTGGGTCAATTGCTATCACGCTTATCCCGCCCATTCTGCTTTTGGCGGATATAAGAAGTCGGGCATCGGACGTGAGACGCATAAAATGATCCTCGACCACTACCAGCAAACGAAAAACATGCTGGTCAGCTACAGCGAGGATAAAGTCGGTTTCTTCTGAGAAACAGTCGGAAGGGCAGGGGTGACCCTGCCTGACCTTGCAAAAAGGGCGCCCATTATGTGGCGCCCTTTTTTATGGCCTCGTCTTGTTTTAACGGGGTGCTTTCAAAGCCGTGCCAACCGCTGATGGTCGTCGAACGCCCGTCAAGGAGCGCACATCGCGTCAGGATATGACGACATTCGGCGCCAACAATTTTTTCGGGTCAATGAGACGGTCATATTGCGCTTCCGTCAATTTTCCGGAAGCAAGCGCCGCCTCTTTTAACGTGCAGTCCCGCGCCATCGCCTCATGGGCAATTTTTGAGGCCGCGTCATATCCGATCTCCGGCGCCAAGGCGGTGACAAGCATCACGGATTCATCGACATAACGCTGGATGCGTGCGGCATTCAGTTCCGTCCCTTCAATCAGGAAGCGGCGGAAGTTTTCGCAGCCATCATGGATCAGGGTAATGCTCTGCAGGATGTTATAAATCATCAGCGGCTTATAAACATTCATCTGCAACAGCCCGGACGCCCCGCCCATCCCGACCGCGACATCATTGCTCATCACCTGTAAGGCCAGCATCGCCAGGGCCTCTGCCTGTGTCGGGTTTACCTTGCCCGGCATGATGGATGACCCCGGCTCATTCTCCGGTAAATGAAGTTCAGCCAGCCCGGCGCGCGGCCCGCATGAGAGGAGGCGGATGTCATTGGCGATTTTAAACAGCACCCCGCCAAGCCCCCGAAATGTGCCGGAGAGATGAACAAGCGCATCATGCGCGGCCTGGAGGGCAAATTTATCATGCCCACTGGTGAAAGCGTGGCCCGTCAATGTCGCGATCCGGGCGCAGGCATGGGATGCGAAAGCCGCATCCGTATTAATGCCCGTGCCGAGTGCCGTGCCACCCAGGGCAAGGGGGTAGAGCCCCTTCACCGCATCTGACACACGTGCGGCTGCCTCGCGCAATTGCGTCGCGAAGGCCGACCACTCCTGCCCGACACTTAAGGGGACGGCATCCTGCATATGGGTGCGGCCGATTTTGACGATGTCGGCCCAGTGATCCGCCTTGCGCTGAATTGCCGCCGCAAGCGCCTGCACGGCGGGCAGCACTTTGCGCGCCGTCCCCAGCACAGCGGCGATATGCATGGCTGTCGGAAAAGTGTCGTTGGAGGATTGCGACATATTGACGTGGTCGTTGGGGTGCACCGGCATTTTGCTGCCAAGCGCCGTCCCGGCAATCTGGCAGGCGCGGTTGGAAATCACCTCATTGACATTCATGTTAAATTGCGTGCCGGAGCCCGTCATCCAGACGTGCAGCGGAAACATCTCTGCATGTTGCCCGGCGAGGAGTTCATCACAAACCTGGGTGATCAGGTCATGCTGCGTTTTCCCGAGGCGTTGGCTGGCGGCATTGGCCTCGGCGCTGGCTTTTTTGATCATGGCGAACGCCTCGATCATCTCGACCGGCATTCTCTCCCAACCGATGCTGAAATAATGGAGTGAGCGCTGCGTCTGCGCACCCCATAATTTATCGGCGGGGACATCAATATCACCGAGCCCATCCCGTTCGGTCCGAAATTCCGTCATTATGAGCGTGCCTTATTGAAGCTTTTATATTGGGGTGACCAGATATGCTGGTCGATCATGCCGTCAAGCGCATCATCGGAAAAACCCGCACACACACCATCCGCGCGGGCTTGCAGCGCGGTCGCGATGGCGATATCACGCGCGACATCCCTCAATTGCGTGACGGGTGGCAGCAAGTTACCGTCCGGGTCCTGATGTAACGGCGAGAGCGCGGCCAGCTTTTTAGCGGCGGCCATAAACATCGCCTCCGTCACGCGCATGGCGCGACATGCAATGATGCCCAATCCCATCCCGGGGAAAATATAAGAGTTATTTGTCTGATCAACCCGCCTTGTCGCGCCTTTATGTGGCAGAGGCGGGAAGGGGCTGCCCGTGCTGACAAGCGCCTTGCCATCCGTCCAGCGCATGATGTCTTCCGGCGTTGCTTCCGCGTGGGAAGTGGGGTTGGAGAGGGGGAAGATAATCGGCCGTTCCGTCTTGCGGGCCATATTGCGGATGATCTCCTCCGAGAAGACACCCGCCACGCCGGACACGCCAATCAGGATGGCGGCGTCGATCTTTTCGATCAATGTCGCGAGATCACCTTTCGCGTCCGACCAGTCATCGCGCGCAAAAAGCTTCTGACCCTCATCGAGCGTCTCCATCCTTTGCGCTGTCAGTAGGCCGTCTTTATCCAGCATGTAAAACCGTTGACGGGCTTCCTCATGCGGTGTGCCTTCATCCTCCATCGCCGCCAGAAGCAGGCGCGCAATGCCGACACCCGCTGAACCTGCGCCGAGCATGACGATTTTCTGATCGGAGAGTTTCTTGCCGGATGCCTGATTGGCGGCGAGGATGGCCCCCGCGGCAACGGAAGCCGTGCCCTGAATATCATCATTGAAAGTGCAGAGCTGATCCCGGTAACGCGCGAGGAGGCGTGCAGCATTGACCCCGGCAAAATCCTCCCATTGCAGCAGGACATGCGGCCATCTTTTCATGACGCATTCAACAAACTGCTCGATAAACGCATCATATTCCGCGCCACGAATCCGTTTGTGACGACTGCCAATGTAAGACGGGTCCGCCAGTCGCGCTTCATTATCCGTGCCGGTATCGAGAAGGATCGGGAGGGTATGTTGCGGGGCAATACCAGCGCAGGCGGTGTAGAGCGATAATTTGCCGATCGGGATGCCCATCCCCCCTGCACCCTGATCACCCAAGCCAAGTATGCGCTCCCCGTCACTGACGACAATCACCCGGACATCGTCAAACGCGGTGTGTGCCAGGCGGGCTTCCATATTTTCCCGATCCTCATATGAGAGGAAGAGGCCGCGCGGCCGTTGCCAGATGGTGGAAAATCTCTGGCAGGCTTCGCCGACAGTCGGGGTGTAAATCAAAGGAAGCATCGTTTCGAGGTCAGACGCGATCAGGGCGTAGAACAGAGTCTCGTTACTATCCTGAATGCTGCGCAGATAAATATGCCGGGCGAAAGGCGACTCCATAGCATCAAACAGCATCCGGGCCGTTTTTAACTGTTCTTCCAGCGTTCTGACGGCAGGAGGTAAAAGCGCATGCAGGCCAAACGCGTCGCGCTCCGCCTTGCTGAAAGCCAGGCCCTTATTGAGAACCGGGTTCTCCAGGAGGCTTTTGGCTGAAAGGTGGGAAGCGAGGTTTTCTGACATGACGTTTTATTCTCCGAGGCACAATTTACTTATTTTTGCGCCCGGCCGCCCAGCAGCACAAACATAAATTGATGATGACAGCCATAAAGGCGGGGTTAAGGCCGTAAAGATTGAATCCACCAAATCGCAGGACGCACCCTGAAGCAAGCCCGCCCACCATGCCGCGTATCAGGTCAACCGAAGAGACGCGCCACTTGAAGATAATCGCCAGCACGCCAGGCAGGATCTGCGCCAGTCCGAGGTAAAACATCGTGTTGAGTGAGATCAGCAAATGTCTGGCCGTGAGTGCGCCGATGAGGGAAAGCGTCAGATAGGCGGCGATCGTCGCCAGCCCGATGCGGATCTGCTGCCGAACTATCTTTTCCAGCATGACGCTGCGTGCCACAACGCCGCCAAGGGTGATGCTGCAACTGGCGAGGATGACGAAGGCGGCGAGGCATGTCCCGGCAAGGACAAACCCCATCATCCATGCGGGTAAAAGCGCCTGCGCTGTCGCGAGGAAGATATCATCGGGACGCGCCGCGGCAATATGGTGGTTATGGCCGTAAATCGCCACAATCCCGAGAAGCGGGAAGAGCAGCATATAAAGGGGCATCCATATCTGGCCCCGTCGCACGGTCTCGACATGGCGGGCTGAAAAAATCGCGGCCAGGGTCGGGGGAGAGATACAAAAAGCGCTTGCCTGCACAGCAATGGTGGTCAGGATGAAGAGATCCCCGCTGACACTGGGTGTGAAGGCATGAAAAACTTCTGGCGGTGCGGTAACCCCTTGATGTGACGGGGAAAGCCATCCGGCCCCGGCCATCAGCGCCGCGCCCGCCACCATCACGATTGCGGAGATGACCAGCACGTCCTTCAGGATCGCCGCCCGCGCCGCCCCACCCATGCCCTGGCCCGCCGCGATGAGGAAGCTCAGCAGCCCGGAAAAAGCGAGCGCCGCCATGACGCCGCGTGGGGCGTCCGGACCGGCCAGGAGATTGAACGCGGATTGCAGGCCGATAAATTGCGATGTCCCGAGCGGGATGAAGCAGAGGAAAAGCAGGGCGGCCAAAAGGAGGTCAAGGCGTCGGTCATTGAAACGGTGTCGGAAGAGATCCGTTAAAGTCGCGGCGCCACATTCCTGACCGATCCGCCATAAGCGGGGATAGAGCATGGTCGCGATGGGGAAAGCGAGCATAATATAGCCGCAGAACCAGAGCGCCGCGAAGCCGCCATCCGCGTAGATTGACCCGGGAAATCCCAGAAGCGTGCCGATACTGTAAGTGTCGCCAATGGCGAGCACAGCATACAGGACCAGGCCGAACTGCCCGGCAGCGGCGAAAAAACGCGACGCATTCTGCCCGGAACGCGCGCCTGATAAAGCGAGAAGTAACGCGATAAGCCCGAAGGACGCGGCAACCCCGATGGTGATCAACATGTCAGACAGCGTTCCGCCGCCCAGAGATAGAGGCTGGTCAGCGGGATGCTCGCGAAAAGCCAGAGAAAGACGGTGTTAACGCCAAACACGCTGAACTGAAGGTGCTCAAGGACCAGAAGCGGGATCAGCAGGCTGATGAAAGGCGCTGTGAGGAAGAAAGCCCTTAAGCGCCGTGCCTGCGATGAGATGATGGGTTGAGACGACTTGCCCTCAGAAATCACAGGCGATGCGTCCTCCCCAGTTGGCGGGCATTCCGGCAAGCGCGACATTATCTCCAGCCACAAAAAAGTTACGGTCAACATCATATTGTTTATTGAAAATATTGTCGCCGAAAAACGCAAAAACCCAATGGGAATGGGGTGGGCGCACGCTGAGGGACGCGCCGAAAATTGTATAGCCGTTCACGTTATATAAGGGACCGAAAAGGGACCGGTAAGTGCTGCGGAGCGCGTAATTCATGGAGGGGGTGACCTGCCAGTCCGCCATCTGGATCTGGTAAGCGATGCTGCCTGTCAGGGTCAGTTTCGGTGCGGGCAGATGGGTGCCGCTTTTACTCTGATAAGTTCCGACAAAAACATCATTCTGCCTTTGGGCGGAGAACAGCGCAGTGAAATCATCGAACCGCCCGACAGCCCAGCCGCCCCCCTGCGTGATCAACATATGCTGCCAGGGTGACCAGCGCAGGTTGAATTCGCCGCCCGACATATGGGCGCGCGGCGCGTTGACGATGGCGCCCAGCAACCCGACAGTGGGGTCAAGGATCGCGGATTGCACCTGCTCATCATGCAGATCATCGTAAAACGCACTCAGTTCCGCCGTGAGATGCCAGGCCGGGAGCGTCGCACGCGCGCCGGTTTCAAAAGCCCATAATTGCTCCGGCCGGAAAGGGGAGGTGGAGAGGGCGACATTCGTGGAATTATAAGCGGTAAACCCACCTGATTTCATCCCGCGTCTGGCGGAAGCGTAAAATTGCAGGTGGGATGTCGGGTGGTAATCCAGCCCGATTGCGCCGGTCGGCAACGTGTATGTCAGGCTTCGGGATGAAAGCACATTGCCCGGATTGGTGATCACGCCGCCCAGCGTATAAGTATAGGCGCGATAATCATGTAACGCACGGTTTTCATGATCGACCCGCACCGCCGCATCGAGGGACAGGGTAGGGGTCAGGTCATAACGCATTTTGCCGAAACCGGCGATGGTCATCCCCGTCTGCCGATACGTGACGGATCGGTTGAAGCCATAGCTTGCGGCAAATCCGGTGAGATATTGGTCGGAGAGCGTCTGATGATTGAACCAGAGCCCTGTTTCCCAGTGAAAGCGTGATGGAGAAGCGGAGATCAGACGCAAACTCTGCACCAATGTGTTGGCGCGCGTTTTGAAGGCGACATTTGCCACGGGTTCAATCGCCGCGCCGAAATTATCATATTCCCGCCGGTTACCCGCATCGAAACCTGTCACAGCTTCCAACCGCGCCCCGTCGAATTTCTCCTCCAATGTGAAAACGCCACCGCCTGATGAGACGTGATGGAATGGTTTCTGGTCTGGCTGCAAACCTGCCATGTGGGCGAAGCTGGGTGATGTCCCCCACCATGTCTGCCGACGATCATGATCCGCCGGAAGGACAGGCCCCCGCTTATTGGCTTCCATCGTCGTCAGCGGCGTGAAGCGGTGGAGACCCATCCCGTCCGAGCGGTCATATAAGCCGTGAACATCCAAAGAAAGGGTCAGGGCGTCATGGACCTGAATGCGGTTGATCAGTCGTGCGACAGATTGATTTTTATCGCCGAAATCCGCGCCGGATGGCCCGACCTGCCAAGCGCCGCCCTGTCGTGACTTGAAACTGATGCGGCTCAGCCAGCGTGGTGCAACCTGCCCGGACGCGTGTCCTTCCACAACCATCGACCCGAACCGCCCATATTGAAAGCGCGCGCCGTAAGCGGGCGCGGCTTCCGGCTGGTAAGTGCGATAATCGATCAGACCGGCAGAGACGCTTCGCCCCCCATCATAACCTTGCGGCCCGCGATGGATGGTCACGCTTGCGATATCCGCCATCAGCCCCCCGGTCAGAAAGGGGAGGGTCTGCGCAACACCATTGATGGATATCCCGACAGCGGCGGCATTATTGGAGGCATAATCATTAAAGCCGAGACCGCGTATCGTGTAACCGGGCTGCCCGGAGGCGAATTCTGGCGTCACCTGCAAAGAGGGGGTGAGATATTGCAGCCCGAATATCGTCTGCACATTGCGCGCAATCAGGGTCTCGCCCTTGACGCTATCTTCACTCTGCGGGGCGTGTGTTGTGACGCTACGGCCGTGAATGGTGAGATGTTCAGCCGTTTTATCCGACAAGGCGGCGGCTTCCGGCACGGGTGGCAGTTTTCCACGATCACTGACAGCTCCCATCGCGCAGGAGACGGAAAGATACGAGAAACCAATATAGCGCACTTGCGTGACAAGGCGCGACTTCAGCAGCTTCGAGACATGTCGACAGGTCAGGCGGCTGATCAAAAAGGACCTCGCATGAAATGAGGAGTCGCTGAAATCGAGGGCTCAAAAACTGATGACGGGGCGGAAAGGTTAAAATGCAAATTTCGCGGCTGTCAATTATCGTGACTTTTATGCTGCAATAATATCGGGAGATGGTGGTGATATCTGGTCAAGCTGCGTGCGCGCCTGTTAAAAGCCGGATGAAGACCCTGGCCGTTTCCGTCTGAACAACCAGGCCGCCAGGGGCATGGATTTTCATGACGCCGCGCCCGGAGGGTGATGGGTGGCGCTCACGTCATTGCGCCCCCCAACCAGCCTGACGGCTGACCACAGAGGTTCATCTGACGACGTTGATATGATGATTTCGGGGAACATTTATGTGGCGAAAGCGTCACATTTCTTAGGCGAAGTTATGTCCTGAAGACCGTCATATTACGATACAGGACAATTCATCAGTTACCACCTTTCCGACATCACATTGAAGGCGTTAACGTGACCGAGCGACATCATCTGAAAAAAAAGAAAAAGCCTGTCGATGCCGGGCAGGCCGCGCCGGGGACTGATGTTGGCAGCCCGCTGCGCATGCCCTTCAAGGGCTGGCTGCTTGTCCTGAAACAGACTTTTCTCAATCTGATCTCAACACAATCATCCCTTTCAGCTTCAGGATGCGCGTTCTTCGCGACTTTATCGCTTTTCCCGGCCATGACGACGCTGCTCTCTCTTTATGGTCTTGTCTTCGACATTAACTCGGTTGAGCCGCAACTTCAGGTATTGCGCAATCTTCTGCCGCCCGCCGCGTTTGACCTGATTTCCGACCAGATTCATCTGCTGATCCGTCGCCCGCATGTATCGCTAACTCTCGGGCTGATCCTGTCCCTTGCTTTCGCTTTATGGACGACGTCCTCCAGCACCAAATCCGTGCTGGCCGCGCTGAATATCGCCCATAATGTCGATGAGACACGCGGCTTTCTGCATTATCAGTTCGTGTCACTCGGCATGACATTGCTGGCCGTGCTCGGCGCGGCGCTGACTTTGGCCCTGATGGTCGCGCTGCCGGCTTTCGTCGATTACCTTCCCCAAATTCTCGACCATTTCGGGATCTGGAATTTGACGCCGAAACTTCGGGGTTGGGCGCTTTATCTGATGAGTTACGGCATCAAGAACATCGTGCATTTCGGCGCACCGGCACTGATGTTATTGTTTATCTTCGTCGCTGTGTCGCTTCTGTTCCGTTACGCGCCCTGCCGGGAAGCCCCGGACTGGCGCTGGGTTCTGCCAGGGTCACTTGTGGCCACGATGCTCTGGGTGCTGACATCACTCGGTTTCTCCTATTATGTCGCGCATTTCGCAAGTTACGGGGCGACATATGGGTCACTCGGCGCGGTCGCGGCGGTCATGATGTGGTTTTTTGTCAGCACCTATGTCGTGCTGTTCGGCGCGCAACTGAATATCGGGTTACAGGATCGCGATAAAGGGCGTGAGCCAGCTGTCCCCGGTGGGCCGCGTGAGGATGAGGTCCAGGCTGCGAAAAACGCCGCCAAGGCTTAAGGCTGCAACGTCGAAACCCGCCTGAAAAGCGGCGGTCATGCGGGTCAGGGCATGATCACTCAGGTGCCTGCGCAACCTCGATCGGCGTGTCATCCTGGTCACCTGAAGGCGTCAGCAAAGCGATGCGCACATGGGCGAGGCCGCGATGCACAATGCCCAGGCGATTCGCGGCGCCATGTGACAGGTCAATGACGCGATTATGGCTATAGGGGCCACGATCATTGATCGTCACAATCACGGATCGATGGGTCTGCGTGTCCACGACCAGAACTTTGGACCCCAGAGGCAGGCGACGATGGGCCGCCGTCATGGCTTTCGGGTCAAAACGTGTGCCGCTGCTCGTGCGGCGTTTGGCGAAAGCTTCGCCATACCAGCTTGCAACGCCCCCGCGCACCCACCGGCTGATGCGGTAGCGTTTCAGGTCGGCGGCTGTGACACTCCCGACGGGGAAGCGAGTTGTTTTGGAGGAAGCCGGGACTGATTTCCGGTTCGATGTCGGTTTCGGCTTCAGCATCTGCGTGTGCGAGTCAGCGGTCATCGGTGAGGTGCCAAGCACAGCACCGAGAAGCACGTAAAGCCCGGCGGCTTTCTGGCGAGATGACGGGACGGCCCGCCTGGATTTCATCTTTCCGCCACGTGTCGTCTTAGGGCGCGAAAATTTTTTACCCTCCATGTCCCATCCTCTTCGACGCTGTCGGTCGATCTGGCGCTGCGTGCCGCATCGATGCGGACGCTGGTCGCGCTATGTTGCTGACCTTCCTCCGCCTGGCGGTCGACATCTGCGTGCGTAATTCCGCTTAACGGTATATCGTTACGAAACCTCAATTGTTTCACAAAAAAAAGGCAGGAATGGGGCAATTGGCGGGAGCACCGTCAAAAGGGATATTTCCCAAACTGACGGAAAGTGCTAAATGCGGCCTTTATGACCCGCCTCAAGATTGCCGTTTTTAACGGTCCCAACCTCAACCTACTCGGCACCCGGCAACCGGAAGTTTACGGTTGTGCGACGGTGGACGACGTTGAACAGCTCTGCCTTCAAACAGCGGAGGAGCTCAGTGACGAGGATAGTGATGAGGATGACGTCGTCCAGATCGACTTTCGTCAGACAAATAATGAGGGTGAACTCGTCTCCTGGATACAGGAATGCCGGGGTCAAATGAACGGTATCATCCTCAATCCGGCCGCTTTTGGACATACGTCAATTGCGTTGCTGGATGCGTTGCTGGCGGTTGACCTGCCTACCGTGGAAGTGCATATCACCAATATCCATCAGCGCGAGGCGTTCAGACATCAACTTTACACTGCACAGGCGGCGATCGGCGTCATATGCGGGTTTGGTGTGCGCGGGTATCAAATGGCGATCCGCGCCTTATATGACATGTTCCAGGATGAGGACGAATAATGAGCCGTATGCAAGTGGACGGGGATGCCATACGCGCATTGGCCGATCTTCTCAATGAAACGGGCCTGAGCGAGATTGAAATCGCGGAGAAGGAGCACCGCATCCGTGTCGCGCGTGCGGTGGCGCCGCTGGCGCAGGCCGTGGCAGCGCCAGTAGCCACCGTGAGTGGCGGCGCCCCTGCGGCGACAGCATCAACCCCCGCATCGGCAGCGGACCATCCCGGCGCGGTGAAGAGCCCGATGGTGGGCGTCGTATATCTGGCATCGGACCCCTCTGCGCCGCCTTACATGCAGGTGGGGCAGTCCGTCACGGAGGGGCAGACAATTCTGCTGATCGAGGCGATGAAGACGTTCAATCAGGTCAAGGCGCCGCGCGCCGGCAAGGTGACGCGCATCCTGGTTTCCAATGGTGACCCCGTTGAATTCGGTGAACCTCTGGCCATCATCGAATAAGGCGTTCCGCGCTCATGTTCTCAAAAATTCTCATCGCTAATCGTGGCGAGATTGCCCTTCGCATCCAGCGTGCCTGCCGTGAGATGGGGATCAAAACTGTCGCTGTTCATTCAACGGCCGATGCGGATGCCATGCATGTGCGCCTTGCGGATGAGGCTGTCTGCATCGGTCCGCCAGCCGCGCGGGATTCCTACCTCAATGTTGCCGCGATCCTGTCAGCAGCGACGATCACGGGCGCGGAGGCCATCCATCCTGGTTATGGCTTCCTGTCTGAAAATGCTGAATTCGCCGAAACGGTGGAAGAGCACGGCATCGCCTTTATCGGCCCGACAGCGCAGCATATCCGCACGATGGGTGACAAGATCTCGGCCAAGACGACCATGGCCGCGCTCGGTGTTCCGCTTGTGCCTGGCTCGGATGGTGGTCTGCCGGATATCGCGACGGCGCGGAAGGTGGCCGCCCGCGTCGGCTACCCGGTGCTGATCAAAGCCGCGGCGGGTGGCGGCGGTCGCGGCATGAAAGTCGCGGAGAATGAGGACGCGCTGGAGGAAGCCTGGAATGTTGCCCGGACCGAGGCGCGGGCAGCTTTCGGCAATGAAGAGGTTTATCTTGAGAAATATCTCGACAAGCCGCGCCATATTGAGTTGCAGATCCTCGCGGACACGCATGGCCATGTTGTGCATTTCGGGGAGCGGGATTGTTCCCTGCAGCGTCGCCATCAAAAACTTCTGGAGGAGGCCGGTTCTCCGGCTCTGACAGCGGCGGAACGCGACTCAATCGGCCGGACAGTGACGGATGCTCTCAAGAAAATGGGCTATCGCGGTGTCGGCACTCTTGAGTTCCTCTATCAGGACAAGCAATTCTGCTTCATTGAGATGAATACCCGCCTCCAGGTTGAGCATCCGGTGACGGAACTGGTCTGTGATGTGGACCTCGTGCGCGAGCAGATCCGCATCGCGGCGGGGGAAAAGCTCGGTTACAAACAATCTGACATCACATTCCGGGGCCATGCGATCGAGTGCCGCATCAACGCGGAAGATCCCGAGACTTTCACGCCGGATCCCGGTCTTATCAAAGTGTTTCATCCGCCGGGCGGGCTGGGTGTCAGGACTGACAGCGCCCTATATTCCGGTTACCGCGTGCCGCCTTATTATGACAGTATGATCGCGAAACTGATCGTCCATGCGCCCGATCGGAATGCTGCTATTGCACGTATGCAGCGCGCTTTGGATGAATGCGTCGTGGAAGGCGTCAAAACCGTGATCCCCCTGCATCGTAAAATCCTGGCGGACCCGGAATTCCGCAAGGGCGATTACACGATCCACTGGCTTGAAAATTTCGTCGCCCATCGGGAGGGCTGAGTCCCGATCATGACCTAATCCTGTGAAGCGGCGCGCAGGGCCGCGCCGGTGGCGTATATGCAGGCCGGGAGTGCCACCAGCAGAAAAGCGCCGAGCACATCAAGTTCCGGCCCGGATGGAAGGTGATATTGCGCGCGGTAAACGGCGCTTGCACCGAAAATCAGAACGGGTGACGCCAGCGGCAGAATGATCAGCGGTAATAAGACCCCGCCCCGCCTTGCACCCAGCGCAATCGCGGCGGCCATGCCGCCAATGAGCGATAAAAGGGGCGTGCCGATGGCAAGGCCCGTCAGCAGGGCGGGCAGGTCTGCCGGGGACATGCCCAGCATCAACCCCATCGGCCTTGAAGCGAGCAGCAGCGGCAGGCCGGTTGTCAGCCAATGGGAGAAGATTTTCCCGAGCCCGATATAAGGGGCGGGGAGTCCGGTCAGGATCAGTGAGTCAAGGGAACCATCCTCAAGATCAGCACTGAAAAGGCGCTCAAGCGGCAACATGGCCGCGAGAAGGGCGCATACCCAGATAATGCCGGGGGCGACGCGCCGCAGCAAATCGGGCGATGGCCCCAGCGCGAGCGGGAAAAGACTGCTGCAGAGGATAAAAAACAGGAGTGCCGCAAATGAGTCCGTGCCGTGGCGCCACGCCAGGCGGATATCGCGGTTGAGGATGGCGATGAAGGTTTTCGTCACGATTTTAATCCGTCACCCAGGAGGCGGGCCTTTCCGGCAAAGTGAGGATATGGGTGAAGGGGATGGGCAATTCCGCATGGGTGGTGACGATGGCGATCCCTCCCTCCCTGAGATGGTCGCGCGTGATTTCTCCCAGGCGCAGCAAAGCCGCCGCGTCCAGCCCGAGATGAGGTTCGTCTAATAACCAGATCGGCGCATCTTTCATCATCAGGGCCGCGAGGGCGACGCGTCTCCTCTGGCCAGCGGATAATTGCCGCACCGTTATATCTGCACATTGCGGCAGGCCAAGGCGCGCCAGGGCCTCCGTCACATCAAAGCGCGCATGA
The DNA here is from genome assembly GCF_025736875.1 of Candidatus Kirkpatrickella diaphorinae. Classification (GTDB taxonomy): domain Bacteria; phylum Pseudomonadota; class Alphaproteobacteria; order Acetobacterales; family Acetobacteraceae; genus Sorlinia; species Sorlinia diaphorinae. The sequence goes on along the minus strand of NZ_CP107052.1, from coordinate 1,357,248 downwards.
TGGCGGTAAATGGCGAGATTTTCCCACGTTGTCAGATCAAGCTTCAGCCCGTCACGATGGCCGAGATAGGCGACCCGAAGAGCATGGGCATGGAAATCACGGGCGATATCCTCGCTTTGCCACGTCACCCGCCCCCCATCCGGTCGCCTGAGGCCGCTGACGACGCGGAGCAGGGTCGATTTACCAGCGCCGTTCGGGCCGGAGACGCGTAGCGCGTGGGAGGGCCCGGCAGAAAAACCGACACGCAGAAGCACCGGGAGCCCGTCCCGTGTAACGGTTATTTGTTCGGCACATAACATGTGTCATAGATAACCTAAACCCTGCGCAATACCCTAAAACTTTTACATTGCCATCTTATCACGGCGGCGGCGACCTCATAGAGGACGTTAATTGGACCGTCGCTGCCCCTGTTTAAGCGCGTCCCCACCTTGTATAGAAACCCGGAATCGAGTCCGTGCGACCTGAAGGTGAGCGCTGACTCACGTTCTTTCGGGAGGACAGCATGCGCATGACAGGGATTGATACACTCGACGTTACAAGCGAACTGGTCGTTGACGGTAAAACCTACCGCTATTTCTCTCTTCCCGCGGCGGGGGAAAAAATCGGGGATATTTCACGCCTCCCCATTTCAATGAAAATCCTACTCGAAAACGTTTTACGTTTTGAAAATGGCGGGAGCTGTCAGGTCAGAGACGCCAAAGCCTTCAGGAGCTGGGTGGCGTCCGGACATGACACGCATGAAATCCCATTCCGGCCGGCGCGGATTTTGATGCAGGATTTTACAGGCGTCCCGGCCATCGTGGACCTTGCTTCCATGCGGGATGGCATTGTGGCGCTGGGCGGCGACCCCGCCAAGGTCAATCCGCTTGTTCCGGTTGATCTGGTGATTGATCATTCCGTGATCGTCGATGTGGCGGGTGACAAGGACGCGCTTGAAAAGAACATGGCGCTGGAATTCAAACGCAATGCGGAGCGCTATGCTTTTCTGCGCTGGGGACAGAACGCCTTTGAGAATTTCCGCGTCGTGCCGCCCGGCCAGGGTATCTGCCATCAGGTCAATCTTGAATATCTCTCCCAGGTCGTCTGGACGCGGGATGAAGAAGACGGGACTTATGCCTTCCCCGACACAGTTTATGGCACGGACTCACACACAACGATGGTCAATGGGGTCGGTGTTCTCGGATGGGGCGTTGGCGGGATCGAGGCGGAAGCCGCCATGCTGGGTCAGCCGATCTCGATGGTGCTGCCCGATGTGATCGGTGTGCGGCTGGAAGGCCGGTTATCCCCGCTCGCGACCGCGACCGATCTGGTGCTGAAGATTACCCAGATGCTGCGTCAGGAAAATGTCGTTGGCAAGTTTGTCGAGTTTTACGGGCCGGCTCTGGATACGCTGCCTTTGGCTGACCGGGCGACGATTGCGAACATGGCGCCGGAATATGGGGCGACGTGCGGGTTCTTCCCCGTTGATGACATCGCTCTGGCCTATCTGGAGCAGACAGGTCGTGACCCGCATCGCATTGCGCTGACACGGGCGTACCTCAAAGCGCAGGGCATGTATCGCGATGCGGATGCGCCGGAGCCAGTTTTCACCAAGTCGCTGACGTTCGATCTGACGGATGTGCAGCCTGCCATTTCCGGGCCGAAACGGCCGCAGGACCTCGTTCTGCTTTCTCAGGCCAGCGCAAATTTCAATGCGGTCCTGCAGAAAGATTTCGGGGTCACATCACCTGCGCGCGTCAAGCTTGAGGGGCGGGAATATGACCTCGGGAATGGCGATATTGTCATTGCCGCCATCACCTCCTGCACCAATACGTCAAATCCGGAGGTCATGATCGCCGCCGGCCTTCTCGCGCGCAAAGCGCATGAACTGGGTTTGCGCCCCAAACCATGGGTCAAGACCTCGCTCGCGCCTGGCTCTCAGGTTGTGACGGATTACCTTAATCGGTCCGGCTTGACGCCGCATCTTGATGCGCTCGGCTTTGAGACAGTGGGTTATGGCTGCACGACATGTATCGGCAATTCCGGCCCGCTGGCGCCGGAGATCACCGCGGCGATTGAGGCGAATGGTTTGGTCGTGGCTTCTGTCCTGTCCGGCAATCGCAATTTTGAGGGCCGGATTTCACTCAGCGTCAAGGCGAATTACCTTGCCAGCCCGCCGCTCGTCGTTGCGTATGCCCTTCTTGGCAGTATGTGTGAGGACATCACCCAGGTTGCGCTCGGGAAGGCACAGGATGGGCGTGACGTGTTCTTGCACGACATCTGGCCAAGCCGAGAGGAAATCGAGACCGTGCTCGGCGAAGCGATTTCACGCGATGGTTATGCCGCCAGCTATGAAAATATCTTCGAAGGCACAGCGCACTGGCAGAACCTTGCCGTCGCAAAAAGCGGGCAGCGTTTTGCCTGGGATAATTCATCAACCTACATTCATCAGCCGCCCTATTTTGAAAATCTGAAACCCAATCCCGGCGTCACGAGCGACATTGAAAATGCCTGTATCCTCGCTATTCTGGGGGATAACATCACGACGGACCATATCTCACCCGCGGGGGCCATCAAGGCGTCGTCACCCGCAGGGCGCTTCCTGATGGAACGGGGCGTTGCCGAGGCGGATTTCAATTCCTACGGGTCCCGACGTGGCAATGATCTGGTAATGGTGCGGGGCGCGTTTGCGAACACGCGGATCCGGAACAGCATGATTCCGGGGGTTGAAGGGGGGATGACCCGCATCCTGCCGGATGGCGATATCGCGCCCATTTACGACGTTGCACAACAATATCGCGCCCTTAACATTCCTTTAATCGTGATTGGCGGTAAGGAATATGGTATGGGCTCATCCCGGGACTGGGCGGCGAAGGGCACATTGCTTCTCGGGGTTAAAGCGGTTATTGCGGAGAGCTTCGAGCGTATCCACCGTTCAAACCTTGTCGGGATGGGCGTGCTGCCGCTCGTTTTTCCAAACAATGTCAACGCCCAGACGTTGCAGCTTGACGGTTCGGAGACGATCACACTCTCTGACCTGACGGACATCAAACCGCGCATGACGGTCCGGGCGGATATTGTGCGGCGCGACGGTCGCAGCTTGCGGGTTGATCTGATCTGCCGCATCGATACGGAAGATGAAGTGGAATATTACCGTCATGGGGGCATCCTGCCCTATGTTCTGCGGGGGATGACCAAAACTGACTGACACGGCAGAGATCGTACTCGATGCAAGCGGGGTTGCAAAAACCTATGGCAGGCAGGCTGTTTTGCATGACGTTTCCCTCTCCGTCACGAAGGGGGAACTCGTCAGCATTATCGGCCCGTCCGGGTGCGGTAAATCCACTTTTTTACGTTGCCTTAACCTTCTGGAAGTGCCGGATCGTGGCAGAATCCGCGTGCAGGGCGTTGCGGTTGATCGCAACGCCGCATCCCGATGGACGCGTGAGGATGAGCGCCAGGCTCATGCCTTGCGGGCGCATGTCGGGATGGTCTTTCAATCATTCAATTTATTTCCGCATCGCACGGTGCTGGATAACGTCATGCTCGCCCCGCGTGTCGTCAAGAAAATGTCCTTTCAGGATGCCCGATCCGTAGCAGAGGAATTGCTCGTTAAAGTCGGGCTTGGCCATGCCATGTCGCGCTATTCCTCCACTTTGTCAGGTGGCCAGCAGCAGCGCGCGGCGATTGCCCGCGCCATGGCGATGAAGCCCGATGTGATCCTTTATGATGAGCCGACATCCGCGCTCGACCCGGAACTTGCAGAGGAGGTGCTGCAGGTCATGCGCGCGCTTGATGATGAGGGAATGACCCAGATTGTGGTCACGCACGATATGCGTTTCGCGCGTGCGGCGTCAGATCGTGTCCTGTTTATGGATGGGGGACATATTATTGAGGCCGGTGATCCGGACATTATGTTTGCCCGGCCGGAAGATGCCCGCACCCGGCGGTTTCTGCGGACATTTCTGTGATGCGCTGGCTGATTTCCCTCCTGACTTTTATAATGATGATCACCCCCGCCGCGGCGCGGGGCACTTTATTATGGGCTTCGGATGGGGAGGCGAATGTCCCCTACGTGTTTCATGACCCGGCTTCCCAATCCAGAATGCAGGGTTTTGAATTCGACATTATGCGCGAGGTTGGGCATCGGCTGAATGTCACGCCCAAATTTGTGCAGAATGACTGGGATGGGTTGATCCCCGGTTTGCAGCGCGGCCTGTATCGCCTCGTCGTTGACGGGATCGAGATCACGCCGGAGCATGAGGACGCCGTCCTGTTTTCCCGCCCTTATTACCAGACGGGAGAGCGCATTGTGGTGCGCAAGGGGCAGTCGGGGCTCGATAATCTGGAAGCCCTGCGTGGCCATGTGGTGGGTACGATCCGTGGCACTTATGCGGAACGTCTTTTGCGTGACTCCAGCGATATCGCTATCCGCACCTATATGGAGGAGACAAATGCGGTCTCCGATCTGCGCAATAAGCGGCTTGATGCATTGCTCGTGGATGCGCCGATCGCCGTCTATTATGGCGCGCTTTCTGATGATCTGAAGCTCGTCGGCAAGCAGATCGGTACGGTCCATTACGGCATCGCCATGCGGAAAGGCGATTACGCGATGCGCGACCGGGTGGATCGCGCCCTTTCCGACATGATGGCAGACGGCACATTGCAACGTATCCTCGGCCGCTGGAACCTTTGGACGCCGCAAATGGCGGCCTTCACCGGTGATGAGACGGAGCAGAATATCGCCCCTGTCGAGTGGGACCGCTATCGCCTGGCGATGGCGGATCGTGGGGGGTGGATTGACCGACTTGAACTTTATGCCGGGTTTCTTCCCCTTATTCTGCACGGGGCGTGGCTGACATTGGCGGTTTCAGCCGCGGCGATGCTGATCGCGGTGTCTCTGGGCGTTCTTCTGGCGCTGATGCGTCATTATGGGAGCAGCCCCCTCAAATTTTGCGCGGGCGTGTATATTGAGGTTGTGCGGGGCACACCCTTATTGATTCAGATCCTTCTTATTTTTTATGGTCTGCCGCGATTTGGGGTTAATCTCTCACCTTTCCTGGCCGGTGTCGTGGCTTTGGGGCTCAATTACGCGGCCTATGAGGCGGAAAATTATCGAGCCGGGCTGATGTCCGTATCTCAGGGCCAGATGGAGGCGGCGATCGCGCTGAATATGACGCGGCTCGACGCTGTGCGCCTCGTCATTGTGCCACAGGCTTTCCGCACGGTTGTGCCTGTCATGACCAATGATTTCATCTCGCTGCTTAAGGATTCATCGCTCGTCAGCGTCATCACCCTGACGGAATTAAGTCAGACATATATCCGACTCTCATCCACTTATTATGATTATTTCGGGATTGGTCTGCTGATCGGCGGCGCGTATCTTCTATTGGGTTTACCTTTTGTGCGCTTGGCCCGTTATGCGGAAAAGCGCCTCGGTCGCTTCATGTTGGCCCATCACAGCCATCACCACTGAAAAGACGGTCCCACCAATGTCGTCAGCTACAGAAGCCGTTTTTCAGGCCGGGTAGGCTGGGTCTCTGTTCTCCCGACGCATGGGCAGATTCGGGCCCGCCATGCCGTTTTCCATAGCGTTGCGTAAAATGATGACCCACTTATCAAACCAGGATTGCGTCCGCCCGATAAAGCTTCGTACCGTGCGGTCAGCCGCAAAGTTCCGCACGTTCCAGGAGGAGAGGGGCGCGATAAGGCGAAGAGACCCCGACTCATTCGGCGCGAGGAAGATCGACATCACGGTGGGGTACCAGGTGCCCGTCGTGCCGGGCGCCGCGTAAACCCATCGGGCCTGCACGAACAAGGCCGGGTAGGGTATGCCGAGGCGGTCCAGCTCATCACCAATGATGGCGGGGAAGTCCTGTGGTCCTGAGCGATGAGATGTTTTGGACGGCGCGAGATACCAGCATTCCTTCGTGCCGTCAGGTGACGTTACTTTCGACGATTGTGAAACGTAATTGCCGGTCCCGTCACATAAATTAAACTCACTCTCAAGCGCCGTGCGGGTAAGGGGACGCGTGTCCGCAGCCAGCATGATGACACCCGTCACGATATTCTGATCAATCCGCACGAGGGAGAGAACTTCCTGAGAGCCCTGAAGTCCGCCATTGGCTGCAACAAGCGGGTGCCATGTTCCGACAGGCAGGGGGATGCGGTGCCCGGCGAAGGGGATACTGCCTGAGATACTGGCAAGCTCATCCGGTGAAGCTGGTGCCGCCCCCTTCTGTGCCGCGGGTTGTTCCTGATGACCTGATTTTTCAGTGTCGGACCCCCAGGGGACACCACCGTGCAGCCATGAAGCCGGGAAGATGATCGCGAGGGCGAGGCAGAAGACGAAAGCGTAAATCGTCAGGCGCCATAAAAATGCGCGGTGCCAGAGGTCTTTCAGTTGTTGCACGACGCAAAACTCCGTGGGGGCAAAATCTTCAATTCGAGAGGCGGCTGCGCGTACTCTCGGACTCCGCCGTCACTTCAGCTTTGACGCCATCCTGGGAGGAGACGAGGCGGACAAGTGTGGCGCCTCCCTGGCGGGCAATAATCAGCGTTTCACTGATCATGTCTTCAATGGAACGCACAAGGTCACGCGCTGACGCGCCGGAGCCGATTTTCTGTTGCCGCTGCATGATCTGGAACAATAAAGCGGGATCAATCCCGCCGGGCTCGACGCGCAAGCCGTAACCATCGATCATAATTTCGATTTCCAGTGCCGCGACCCGGGCAAGGTCGAGCCCTTCAAGCCGACGGAAGACGAAAATCCGATCCAGTCGATTGAGGATCTCCGGCGCGAAACCCGCCTTGCGCAGCGTCTCAGTCGATTCGGCGCGCATCCGGTCGGGGTCGCCTTCGAAATTCTGAGCGATCTCGGTCAATTCCTCCGTTGCAATATTTGACGTCAGAATAAAAATGGCGCGTGTCGTGGAGACTTGTTCACCCGTGGAAGCTTCCGTCACATGGCCATCATTCCAGGCCGTGAGGAATTTTTTGAAGACATCCGGGTGCGCTTTTTCGATTTCATCCAGCAAAACGACGCTATCGGGAAATTCCTTCAACCCGCCCGTCAATTTACCGAAGGAGTCGGAGCCGACATAGCCTTTGGGCGACCCGAAAAGCTGGGTCGCGGCAAAGGCGTTGGACATTTGCGTCATGTCGAAATGCAGCAATTTCCGCCCCAATTGGCGTGCCACCTGTTTGGCGAGATAGGTTTTGCCCGTCCCCGGTGGCCCGGCCAGCAGAAAAATCCCAACCGGTTTGCCGCGAATATGCAGGGCAAGGCGGCGGCGCAATTGCTGCGCGATATCTTCGCAGACAGCATCCTGGCCAATGACGCGGGCACGCAGGCCGGCGGCGAGTTCATCCGCATCGATCAGCGCCTCTTTCTGCTCCTGCGCGAGCATTTCCTCCAGCGCTTTGCGATTGGTAAGGCGGGCGAGAACATCCATGAAAATTCCCCTCTTCCGTCGCAGCCCCCTTCTGGCACGCTTCGTGGCATGACGGTCGAAAAAAAAGCCACTCAGGGCCATGACGCCGAAAAGCAGCGCGATCGGGCCGTAAAATGCCCGTGCACGTCCCAACGTCTGAATGATGCCGTCCAGCGAGATGTGCAATGACATCAACGCCTGAAGCGTCAGAAGGATGATCAGGATCGGCATCATCACCGGCATCAGCCGGTTGAGGAGAGGCAAAAGATTTTTCATCTTTGCGGGCGTGGCAACATGACGAATTTTGACCCTCTGTCACTTTTAAGTGACGTTTCGGACATCGCCAATTTCAACCGAAAAGCCGCCAGTTGCAAGCATTAATCTTTTTTCACCATGGTGCAAGGGGCGATGGTTCTCAATTCGCACCCAGCGCCTCTCTCTACGCGGTCGGGTTTCTCCATCATGCCCCCGCTTTTCATTGCACGATCACAGTTAGCAGCGCCGTATCACCCCGCGCAAAGAGTGGCGCAATGGGAGAGACGCCGTAAATCGTGCCGACGCCCAGCGTCAATCCCGTCGGGCCCTCATCCTGCAAGATACTGATCTTAATCTCTCCGTAACGATCAATGGGCAGAATGATCTGCTGCGCCTCTTTGCCGAGCAGGATATTCTGGGTAAATCCAGCGCTCGAAATTGTCAGAAAAGCGCCGGGTTTGCCGGCCAATATGCCCAAAGGCATGATGACGAGGCGCTTATCTTCCCGCTTAAGCGCGATACGCAGCCTGTCTTTTTCAGTCAGGGACATGGAAATTTGCTTGAGCGCGGCGGGCACATCCCGTTCCGCGATTGCGCTAAGGGGGAGGGTCGGGATCGATGGATCGGGCTGTGTCGCGAGCTTCCGCGCATCCGGGAGGCGGTTCTGAGTCGGGACAAGGCCTTGTCCATTGTCGCGAAAGTGATGCGCGCCGAACCCGATTATAATAAGGGCGCCGATCAGGCCGAACGGGACCCACCCCCGGAAATTAAAGTGCCTCCCGGGCGCCGGATCGTCGCGCTCTCGACAAACTTCCTGCGGCTGGGGCTTTGGCGCGCAGGGTGCCGTACCATCGCGCCGATGGTGTGGATCACTTTCCACCATGTCGTTTCCCTGTAAAATCTTTTAACCGGTGCGGGCTCCGGAAGCGTCAGCCTGTGGCGCACCATGTGACGCATTTATCAGGGTTCGATCAAGCCAGGCCCTTATTTATCCGGCTTGCATTCATGACATAAATGACATAAGTAAGCGCTTATTCACACTATCATCTTCCGCTCAACGTCTCGGGGGGTGGCCTTCGCGGGCCGCCTTTTTTGTTTTGGCAAATAACATTTATATGCATAACGCCCTTGAAAGCCGCATCGCCGCGCAAATCACGCCGGCGCTTGAGGAACTGGGTTTTGACCTTGTGCGTGTCGCGGTTCTCGGGCGTGAGACGCCGACGATCCAGATCATGGCGGATCGACATGATGGCGCTTTGATCGCCGTCGATGATTGTGAGCAGATCAGTCACGTTGTCGGCGCCATACTGGATGTGGATGACCCCATCCCCGGCGCCTGGACGCTTGAAGTCTCCTCAGCGGGGATCGACCGCCCTTTGACGCGGGCGAAAGACTGGGCGCGTTTCGCAGGCCATATGGTGCGCGCTGAGCTGGATACGCCCATTGACGGGCGGAAACGCTTTGCCGGTGTGATTATCGGCGTTAAGGATGATGCGGCCATTATACGGCTGGAGAATGACCAGGATGCGGTTCTGCCGCTGACGGAGGTCCGCAAGGCGCGTCTCGTCCTGACCGATGCGCTGATTGAGGCGACAGCCGCGCCGGAAGGTGACGGGGATGCGGCAACCGCCCCGCGACGTGTTCCAAAACTAAATCCGGTCAAACCGGGTAAAGGTTCCAAGCCAGGCCGTAAGGTGCAATAACCCTCACGCCTATGTGTTTTTCACCGGCGCAGCAGCGCCCTGTTTGAGGATCAGCTTTGATGGACACTTCCGTCTTACGCCCTGAGCTGCTTTTAGTCGCGGATGCCGTATCGCGCGAAAAGAACATCGACCGAGAAGAAGTCCTCGAAGCGATGGAACAGGCCATCCAAAAGGCTGGTCGCGCTAAATATGGCCATGAGAAGGACATCCGCGCGACAATCGACCGTAAAACCGGTGAAGTGCGTTTGTCCCGCTGGACCGAAGTTGTTGAAACGGTTGAGAATGAAGACACGCAGATTGCGCTTCATATCGCCGTGAAATTCCGTCCCGAAATCAAATTGGGTGAGCATATTGTAGACCCGCTCCCCCCGATTGATTTCGGACGTATTGCCGCGCAGACAGCCAAGCAGGTCATCGTACAGCGTGTGCGTGAATATGAGCGCAAACGCCAATATGATGAGTTCAAAGACCGCGTGGGTGAAATCGTCAATGGCACCGTCAAGCGGACGGAATACGGCAATCTCATGGTCGAGATCGGCCATGCGGAAGCCCTGTTGCGCCGCGATGAACTGATCGCGCGTGAAGCTTTCCGCAATTCCGACCGGGTGCGCGCCTATATTTATGATGTGCGTGATGAGCCGCGCGGGCCGCAGATCTTCCTCAGCCGGACACACCCGGCCTTTCTGGCAAAGCTTTTTGCGCAGGAAGTGCCTGAGATCTATGATGGCATAATCGAGATCAAAGCCGTCGCGCGTGACCCTGGGTCCCGTGCGAAAATGGCTGTCATTTCCAAAGATGCCTCCATTGATCCGGTCGGGGCCTGTGTCGGTATGCGAGGGTCCCGTGTTCAAGCAGTTGTTGCTGAATTGCAGGGTGAGAAAATCGACATCATCCCCTGGAGCCCTCAGGCGGCGACATTTGTCGTCAATGCACTGGCCCCGGCGGAAGTCTCCAAAGTCGTCATCGATGAGGAAGCCGGGCGTGTCGAAGTTGTCGTGCCGGATGAGCAGCTTTCCCTCGCGATTGGCCGCCGCGGGCAGAATGTGCGCCTGGCAAGCCAATTGACGCGCTGGGATATTGATATCCTCACCGAGGCGGAAGAATCCGAGCGGCGTCAGGAGGAATTCCGCAAACGCACGCAGCTTTTTGTGGATGCGCTTGATGTGGATGACGTGATTGCAGGGCTGCTTGTCACGGAGGGCTATCACTCCATTGAGGAACTGGCCTACACGGACCCTGAGGAACTCAATAATATTGAGGGCTTTGATGAGAGCGTCGCTGAGGAGCTGATGCGCCGCGCGGAAGAGCATCTTTCACAACGTGAGCAGGCACTCGAAGAACAGCGCCGCGCCCTCGGTGTCGAGGATGCGATTGTGGAGCTGGATGTCTTCACCAACCCGATGCTGATCACGCTGGGTGAGAAGGGCGTCAAAACCCTTGATGACCTGGCGGACCTCGCCGGTGATGAGCTTATCGAAATTCTCGGCGCCGACTCCTTCAGCCTTGAAGACGCGAATGCGATTATCATGTCAGCACGCGCCCATTGGTTTGAGGACGGCACGGAAGCCGCACCTTCCGACAAAGCCGGGGATGATGCTTGATACGTGACGCACGAGTCGAAACAGGACGCGCCGGACGCTTCCGCGCCGGAGGATAAGCACCTCCGACGCTGTATCGTCACGCGTCATTCCCAAAAACGGGAGAAAATGTTGAGATTCGTCGTTTCGGATGCTGGCGTGGTGACGCCGGATCTGGCCGGTCGCCTGCCAGGACGGGGAATTTGGTTGAGTGCACGGCGAGATGTGCTAGAAACCGCCCGAGCGCGGCATCTTTTTTCAAAGGCTGCGCAACGGAGCGTCATCATCCCTGACGATTTGTATGAGCGAATCGTCCTCGGGCTGGAAATGCGGGTCGTGCAGGTGCTTGGCCTCGCGCGGCGGGCGGGCCAGGCGCGGACCGGGTTTGTAAAGTGCCGCGAGTGGATCAGCTCTGGCCATGTTGGGCTTGTCATCCATAATGAGGATGCAAGTCCTGACGAATTGAGACGTTTACTCTCGGGGGCCACAGCGCTCCCTTGTGTAAAACTGCCGTCTGGAACGCTTGCAAAGGCCTTCGGACGGGAACATGCAGTTTATGCCGTTGTCAGTCGAGGCGCTTTGGCGCAGAAACTGGCCGACGCGCATGAGAGATTGACAGGACTGGCAGGTAAGCCGGAGTGAGAGCCGTAAAGTGGCGGTTCGGACGGGGACAGGCGGGTAGATGAGCGAAACCAACGATCGGAAGCAGGGCAAACAGGCAAAGGGCGCGCCGGAAGAAAGCAGCGCAGCCCCGGAGCAAGGCGCTCAGGCTCAAAACGAGACCGCAAAGGGGCGGCTGTCACTTCGCCCCTCGGGGCGCATGGAGCTTGGACGTACGGTTGATGCCGGTTCCATCCGTCAGAGCTTCAGCCGCGGGCGCTCGAAAGTTGTGCAGGTGGAAGTGCGCAAAAAGCGCACAGGTGCGCCGGAAGGGCGTGCCGGAGGGGGCGCTGCACGGGGTGGCCGCGGCGTCGGCGCCGGTGGCCGCGCCCTGACAGCCTCCGAGCTCGCCACGCGTCAACGCGTGCTGGAAGAGCAGCGCCTTGAGGCAACACGTCAGGAAGAAGAGAAAATCCGTGTTCTCTCCGCAGCTGAGGAAGCGCGCCGCAAGGCCGAAGCCTCCGCTGAAGCGGAAGCCCGCAATGCGGAAGAGGCGCAGGCCCCCGCGGAGGAAGAGCTTCAGCAGGCCCAGCAGGCTGAAAAAGACGCGCAGGATGAGGCCGCACGCCAGGCGCGTGAGGCCCGCCGTGCAGAAGAGGAATCCCGCCGTAAAGCGCCCCTCGACCCGTCATCGAGGCGTGGGACGGGCGGCGTTGAACTGGCGCCGCCGATCGAACGTCTGCGGCCCCTGGCGGAGCGCGCTGTCATGGCCGCCCGCCCGACGGTTGCCCGCAAACCCGATAGTGCGCCGACCGTACCTGGTGAGGCCGCGCCGGCGCGCCATGAGACATTACACCTCAAGCGCAATGTCTCTGATGATGATGATCGTCGTGGTGGCGGGCGCAAAGCCGGTATGGCCGCGCGGCGTGCCACCACCCCTGCGCCGAAAAAAGGCGCGGATTCGCGTCGTTCCGGGCGGATTGACGTTCGTGCGGCCATTGAGGGGGATGATGATAAGACGCGTTCCCTCGCATCGGTGCGTCGCCAACGTGACCGCGAGCGGCGTCAGGCCGAGCTGGAGCGCCTCCGGTCAGATCAGGTGCGCGTTGTCCGCGACGTCACCCTGCCGGAATCGATCACGGTGGCCGAGCTTGCCAACCGTATGGCCGCGCGCCAGGCGGAAGTTGTCAAAGCCCTCATGAAAATGGGCGTCATGGCGACAGCGACTCAGCTTATCGATGCGGATACGGCTGAATTGGTGATTGGTGAATTTGGTCACCGCGTCCGGCGCGTGGCGGATAGTGACGTAGAGCTTGGCATTGAAGGCGTTGAGGATCGCGATGAGGATCTGAAGCCGCGCGCCCCCGTCGTGACCGTCATGGGACATGTTGATCACGGCAAGACGTCGCTTCTGGATGCGCTGCGCACGACGGACGTGGCCTCGGGCGAAGCCGGGGGAATCACCCAGCATATCGGTGCTTATCAGATCACCCTCGCATCCGGGCAGAAAATCACCTTCATCGACACGCCGGGCCATGAGGCGTTCACCTCCATGCGGGCACGCGGCGCTTCGGTCACGGATGTCGTTATCCTTGTCGTCGCGGCGGATGATGGTGTCATGCCGCAGACAATCGAGGCGATTAAACACGCCAAGGCGGCGGATGCGCCGATCATTGTCGCGATCAATAAGATCGACAAGCCGGGCGCCAATCCTGACCGCGTGCGGCAGGAACTGCTCAGCCATGAAATCGTCGTCGAATCCATGGGGGGCGATGTTCAGGATGTTGAAGTCTCGGCAAAGCAGCGTCAGGGGCTGGACCGGCTTCAGGAGGCCATCCTCCTCCAGGCTGAGTTGCTGGAGCTGAAAGCGAATCCCGATCGCCTTGCGGAAGGCTCCGTCGTGGAAAGCCGCCTTGATCGGGGACGTGGTCCTGTGGCGACCCTTCTCATCCAGAAGGGCACGCTCAAACGCAGTGATATCGTTGTCGCCGGTGCCGAGTGGGGGCGTGTGCGCGCCATGCTTGATGAGCGCGGTCGTCCTCTGAAGGAAGCCGGACCCTCTATGCCGGTTGAATTACTGGGCATCACGGGCGTGCCGGGTGCGGGCGAGCCGTTCTTCGTGGTTGAAAACGAAAACAGGGCGCGGGAAATCTGCGCCTTCCGCCAGCGCCAGTTGCAGGATAAAGTGGCGGCCGGTCGTGCCGCAGCGCGTGGCACGCTTGACCAGATGCTGGCCCGCATTCAGGCCGGTAAGCAGAAAGAAGTCGCTTTGGTCATCAAAGCGGATGTTCAAGGTTCTGCCGAGGCGCTTCAGGCCTCCGTGCAGAAGCTCTCTCAGGAGGAAGTTGGCGTCCGCGTTCTGAATGCGGCTGTCGGGCAGATTACTGAGAGCGATATCCAGCTTGCCAAAGCCTCACAGGCGGTTGTCGTCGCCTTTAATGTGCGCGCGACGGCGCAGGCGCGTGATCTGGCCCACCGGGAAGGTGTGGATATACGGTATTATTCGATCATCTATCAGGTGACGGATGATGTAGAGCAGCTCATTAAGGGCCAGTTGGCGCCGAAACATCGTGAGAAATTCCTCGGATATGCGGAAATCCGTCAGGTGTTCAACATCACGCGTGTTGGTAAGGTGGCCGGTTGTTACGTCACGGAAGGCGTTGTCAAACGTGGCTGTGGCGTCCGCCTGCTGCGTGACAATATCGTCATTCATGAAGGTGACCTCAGCCAGTTGAAACGCTTCAAGGATGACGTCAAGGAAGTGGCGCGCAATTATGAATGCGGTCTCTCCTTCGCCGGTTTCAATGACTTGCGAGAAGGCGATGTCGTTGAGTGCTATGAGATGGAAGTCGTCCCTGTATGAGTGAAGGTCGTCGCCGGGCCGCCAGGCCTGGCCTTGGGCCGTCCCACCCGCAGGGGCCGACCCAGCGCCAATTGCGCGTGGGTGAGGAAATCCGTCGCCTTCTCGCTGACCAACTGACACGTACGGAGTTCAGAAATCCTGAGCTTGCGGGCGTGCAGGTGACGGTCACTGAGGTGCGTGTCTCTCCCGACCTGCGTCATGCGACCGCGTTTGTCTGCCGCCTGGGACGTCAGGATGTTGAAGAGATTTTACCTGCCCTGCAAAAAGTCGCACCGCATTTCCGCACGGCCTTGTCCCGGGCCATGCGCACGCGGATCGTGCCGGAAATTCATTTTCAGGCAGATACGGCTTTTGAGCAGGCCATGGATGTTGAGGCCATCTTCAACTCCCCAGAGGTTCGGCGTGATCTGGGTAAAGACTGAGCTGGGCCGTTACCGTCATGGGCCGTAAAAAGGGGCGGCCGGTCAATGGCTGGCTGATTATCGACAAGCCGCTTCATATCGGCTCAACCGATGTTGTCAATAAAATGCGCCGTCTTTTTAACGCGCGCAAAGTCGGCCATGCCGGTACGCTTGACCCGCTTGCTTCCGGCATTCTGCCCATCGCTTTCGGCCAGGCCACCCGCACCATTCCGTATATCATGGAAGCGACAAAACGCTATCAGTTCACGCTGGAGTTCGGCGCGTCCCGCACGACGGATGACAAGGAGGGGGAGGTTCTGGAAACTTCCGACCACCGGCCCGATGACGCGGCAATTCGCGCGGTTCTTCCACGTTTTACCGGCGAGATCATGCAGATCCCGCCTATTTACTCGGCCCTCAAGCTTGGGGGTGCCCGCGCCTATGAGCTGGCCCGTAAGGGGGAAGTGCCTGAGATGCAGCCCCGCCCGGCCCGGATCGACAGCGTCACCCTGACGGAAAGGTCGGATGCTGATCATGCTGTTTTTAACGTCCAGTCAGGTAAAGGCGTCTATATGCGGGCTTTGGCACGGGATATTGCGCGTGCCTGCGGGACAGTCGGGCATATTGCGTCACTCAGGCGAGAAAAATGTGGCCCGTTTGATGTTTCAAACGCAATAACACTAGACAAACTGTTGCAAAATAGCGAGAAAGCTTCAACTCTGGATGGATTTCTCCTTCCGTTAGCGACCGCGCTGGACGACATCCCGGCTCTGGCCGTGACAGAAGGGGAGGCCCAGGCACTCAAATGGGGTCAGACGCTCCCGGCTCTGCATATAAGCGCAGAAATCGAGGCGGATCTCCTCCGTGCGGAATTCCAGGGTGACGTCATTGGTCTTTGTCGCGTCTCGGAAGGGCGCCTCAGGCCGGTGAGGATTTTTGACCTGACAAATGATGGAGTTGACGATGTCGATTACAGCTGAGCGCCGCACGGCGCTGATTGATGAATATAAAACCGCCCCGAATGATACCGGGTCACCCGAAGTGCAGGTGGCGCTGCTCAGTGAGCGCATCAGCAATCTGACGGAACATCTGCAAACGCATAAAAAAGATTTTCATTCGCGTCGCGGGCTGCTTATGCTCGTTGGGCAGCGTCGTGGACTTCTTGACTATCTGAAGCGGAAAAGCACCGCACGTTATCAAACGCTGATCGGGCGTTTGGGTCTGCGCCGCTAAACAAGGCGTATTGTGACAATAGGGGCGGGGTGACCTGCCCTTAACGTCGCACATCACTCAACAACAAACAGGACTTGCTTATTGAAGAGATCCTCCTGGTCAAAAGGGATATTCCAGCGTTTCAGGCCACATGGTGACATGCAGCGATTGCATCTGTGCCATGCCGTCCGAAGCGCTGCTTCAGAGTTTGACTCTGCCCTGGCCCGGGCCTTTTCGGAGAAGTCCGCTATAAGGATTTTTCATGTTTAATCATTTCAAGAAAACCATCGAATGGGCCGGGAGCGAGCTAACCCTTGAAACCGGCAAGATCGCCCGTCAGGCAGATGGCGCGGTCCTCGTCACCTATGGTGAGACATCCGTCCTCTGCACGGCTGTGGGCGCTAAAACGGTCAAGCCTGGGCAGGATTTCTTCCCCCTGACAGTCAATTATCAGGAGAAGAGCTACGCAGCGGGCAAAATCCCCGGCGGCTTCTTCAAGCGTGAAGGACGCCCTTCCGAGATTGAAACCCTGACGTCCCGATTGATCGACCGCCCCATTCGTCCGCTTTTTCCTGCGAATTTCCTCAATGAGGTGCAGGTGACGGCGACGGTGCTGAGCCATGACCGTCGACATGACTCGGGCGTTATTGCGCTGATCGGTTGCTCGGCGGCGCTGACATTATCGGGCATCCCCTTCCAGGGGCCGGTAGGCGCGGCCCGCGTCGGGCGCATTGATGGTGAACTCGTCATCAACCCCACCCTGGACAGGATGCAGGAGAGCGCGCTCGACCTCGTCGTCGCCGGCACAAAAGATGGCGTGCTGATGGTTGAATCAGAAGCGCAGGAACTCTCCGAGGATGAGATGCTCACGGCAGTCATGAAAGGGCATGAGGCTTTCCAGCCTGTGCTTGACCTGATTTGCGACCTCGCTGAGCTGGCCGCGCGTGAGCCCTGGACGCTGCCGGCGCCGTCGAAAGAGGCGCTGACACTCCGTGAGCGCGTCGGTAAACTCGCGACGAAGCCCATCACGGACGCCTATAAGGAAAAGCAGAAGCAGAAACGTCAGGAGAAGATTGCTGACGTCAAGGAACGCGTCATGGCCGCCCTCGAGAAAGAAGGGCTGGACCTTGAAGCCGCCAAGCCGATGCTCAAGGAAGTTGAGGCGCAGGTTGTGCGCGGGTCCATCCTTAAAACCGGGCTGCGTATTGATGGGCGGGATCTGAAGACGGTCCGGCCGATCGTTTCGGAGGTCAACGCGCTGCGTCAGGTGCATGGCTCCGCCTTGTTCACACGCGGTGAAACGCAGGCACTCGTCATCGCCACCCTTGGCGGTCCGCAGGATGGGCAGGTGATTGATGCGATTGAAGGTGAGCATCGCTCCAACTTCATGCTGCATTATAACTTCCCGCCTTATTCCGTAGGGGAATGCGGTCGTATGGGGAGCCCGGGCCGTCGTGAAATCGGTCATGGCAAACTGGCATGGCGCGCGATTCATCCGCTTCTGCCCAGCAAGACGGAGTTCAACTTCACCATCCGTGTCGTCTCGGAAATCACGGAAAGTAATGGTTCTTCCTCCATGGCAACCGTCTGCGGCACGTCACTGGCCCTGATGGATGCAGGTGTCCCTCTGCGCAAACCCGTTGCCGGTATTGCGATGGGCCTCATCAAAGAGGATCGCGGCATGGCGGTCCTGACCGATATTCTCGGTGATGAGGATCATCTCGGCGACATGGATTTCAAAGTTGCCGGGACAAGAGATGGCGTGACCGCCCTGCAGATGGACATCAAAATTACGTCCATCACGAAAGATATCATGAAGACGGCGCTGGAGCAGGCGCGCGACGGGCGACTGCATATTTTGGGCGAGATGGCCAAGGCGCTTGAAACCGGTCGTCCGACCGTTTCAGATAATGCCCCGAAAGTCACAACCCTGACCGTGCCGAAGGAAAAAATCCGGGATGTTATCGGGTCCGGCGGTAAAGTCATTCGTGACATTTCTGAAACATCCGGCGCACGTGTTGATATTGCCGATGATGGAACTGTCACCATCACAGCCCAGAATAATGATCAGGCCAAGATGGCGATCTCCCGCATTGAGGCCATTACGGCTGAGCCGGAAGTCGGTCGTATTTATGATGGTAAAGTCGTCAAGACGGCTGATTTCGGGGCTTTCGTCAACTTCCTCGGCCCGCGCGATGGCCTCGTCCATATTTCGGAATTGGCCAATAGCCGTGTTTCCCGGACGACGGACATTGTCAAGCAGGGTGATCAAGTCAAAGTCAAGGTCATTGGCTTTGATGATCGCGGCAAAGTAAAACTGTCGATGCGGGTTGTCGATCAGGAATCGGGTGCCGATATAAGCGACACAGTCGGTGATAAGCCATCCCGCGCGCCACGCCAGCGCGACGGCGAATGATGTGAAGAAGCAGGGTGGCCGCAAGGGGGCGGCCACTCGAGTGGAGTTCTGCATAAGACATGAAGTTACTCGACACGGTCAGAATGGCTGGACGCGAGGTGCTTCCGCTCGTAGAGGGCGGTAAGGGCGTCTCTGTGTCGACTGGTATTTCGGCCGGGCACTGGGCGTTGCAAGGCGGCGTCGGCACCGTTTCCGCAGTTAATGCTGACAGTTATGATGTGGATGGTCGGCCCATTCCGCAGATTTATCATGCCAAGACGCGGCGTGAGCGTCAGGAAGAGCTTATTCGCTATGCCATTGATGGCGGTGTGACTCAGGTGAAAGCGGCGCGGGAAATCGCGGGCGGCCAGGGCATGATCAACGTCAATTTCCTGTGGGAGATGGGCGCGGCCGAGCGGGTGATTGAGGGCATTCTCGACCGGATTCCCGGGCTCGTTGACGGGCTGACCTGTGGTGCCGGGATGCCGTACCGCCTCGCCGATATTGCGATGCGCCACAATGTCTGGTTTTACCCGATCATCTCCTCGGCTCGCGCCTTCAATGCCTTATGGAAGCGCTCATACCACAAAGCGGCGGAGCGTCTGGCGGCCGTCGTTTATGAGGATCCATGGCGTGCAGGCGGCCATAATGGCCTGTCCAACAGTGAAGACCCTAACGTCCCGCAGGACCCCTATCCCCGCGTCAAAGCTTTGCGGGACACGATGCGCCAATATGGGTTGGGGGACCTTCCCATCATCATGGCGGGCGGTGTGTGGCGTCTTGATGAATGGCAGGACTGGATCGGCAATCCGGAGCTTGGCCCCATCGTGTTTCAGTTTGGCACGCGGCCTTTACTGACGGTTGAAAGCCCGATTCCTCAAGCATGGAAACGACGCCTGCGCACCATCAGTAAAGGCGATGTCTATCTCAATCGCTTTTCTCCCACAGGATTTTACTCCTCGGCTGTCAATAACAGCTTCATGCAGGACCTTCGTGCACGAAGTGCGCGGCAGATCGCCTTCAGCGCTGAGGCCGTCGGCCATCATGACACGATGTTGAGCATCGGTGTGCGTCGCCGGGAGGTTTTTGTCAGTCAGGAAGACTTTGAACTCGCGGAAGCCTGGCGTCAGGTCGGTTACACTGAAGCGCTGCGCACGCCGGACTCCACGCTGGTTTTCGTGACGCCTGAAAATGCGCGCCAGATCCTCGCGGATCAGGCAGCATGTATGGGCTGCCTCTCAGAATGCCGGTTTTCAAATTGGAGTCAGTCGCGGCCCGGCTTCACGACGGGCGCCAAGGCTGACCCGAGATCATTCTGCATCCAGAAAAGCCTGCAGAACATCGCGCACATCCCTGAGCAGCTTTCCGAAGTTGAGGCGGATGAAATTGCCGATCATAACCTCATGTTCGGCGGCACAAATGCCTGGCGTTTCGCGCAGGACCCTTTTTATTCCAATGGCTTCGTGCCTACGGTGAAGGAACTTGTCGAACGCATCAGGTCGGGCCAGTAACGCGGCCCGCTCCGCTGAGTGCACCTTTCTGGTGCGCTTAAAGCAGGCATAATTCGGCGAGTGCTTTGCGCATGTGGGTCGGCATGGCGTGCAGCATATCCTTGTCCCGCGTGGTGAGGTCAGGCGGTGCGTCCTCGGGCTTGTAATAGCGCCAGCCCTGAAAGGGCCGCATCGGCCGAGGCTGCACCGATATGATTTCCGGCGCGACAAGAATCATCGTGCCTTCCTGCCCGTCATGCCGCGTATGTGGCTCAAAGCGAATCACGGATTGTCGGGCGGCGACAAAGCCCGCAATCACGCGGTAAATTGAGCCTTTCCCGGCAATTTCATCGGCGCGTTTCGGTTGGGTGCGGGTGAAGACAACCTGCAGACCGTCATGCCAATCGCCCTCACGCATACGTTGCGCAAGCTCCTCAATAGTCGCACAACCAGGGGTAAGTTTGATCAAATGCAGCACGGGGAGATTACCACTTGTCACGAGGAATGCCGGTTCAGCTTTTAAGATGAGCGTGCCGTGCATGGTGGTCAAGTGACGTTTCGACGGTCAACTCAGCCCGCGCTGACGATCTCTCTGCGGTGGCGTGACAGCCTGACCCATCGCGCCCGCATTCCCTTACAGCACCAGCGCAGCGAGAAGCGCCTCCAGGCGGATGCGGCCTGACTCGGTCGCGGCAATGTGCCCGTCTTCGAAGGTCAGATAGCCCTCATCGCGGGCCGCTCCCAAAATGGTGGCGTCGAGGCAATCCTGCAGCTTCTGGCCTGTTTTGCGCATAAAGCTTTCCGACGTCAGGCCCTCTTGCAGGCGCAGACCCATCAGCAGGGCCTCACGCGCCCGCGCTTCGGGCCCCAGAGACGTTTCCGCCTTTGTGCCATGACCGTCCTGATTGACGTGCTCAAGCCAGAGGGAAGGGGCGCGATGCCGTCGTGCCGCCCATTTCTGCACGTCGCCAGTAGGGTCCACACACGTTAAACGACTATGCGCTCCCGGTCCGATGCCAAGATAATCGTCATAGCGCCAATAAGCGAGATTATGGCGACTCTCCGCGCCGGGCCGCGCATAATTGGAGACTTCATAGGCGCCGAGCCCATGAAGCGCCGCGATCTCGCCTGTCACTTCGTAAAATCGCGCGGCTTCATCGCCATCGGGCAGGATCAGCCTTCCCTGCCGAGCTTCAGCCTCAAATTTTGTCCCGGGCTCAATCGTCAATTGATAGAGGGACAAATGATCGGATGCGAGGGCAAGCGCCTGATGAAGCTCGTCCCGCCAGGCGGAAATTGTCTGGTCAGGGCGCGCATAAATCAGGTCAAACGAGACACGGTCAAAAAGATGGCGGGCCATCTCCAGCGCGCGGATGGCTTCACCCGCGTCATGCTGTCGCCCCAGCCGTTTCAAGGCCGCATCGTCAAGACTCTGCACGCCCAGCGAGACGCGATTCACCCCGGCCTCCCGGATCGCGGCGAGGCGGGCTTGCTCCGTGCTTGAGGGATTGGCCTCCAGCGTGACTTCCAGTGAGTCGACCGGCTGGAAAAGCCGCGTCGCCTCCGCAATCAGTCTGGCGACATCGTCGGGGCGCATGAGGGACGGTGTCCCGCCACCGAAGAAAATCGATGTCAGGCGTCGCTTGCCTAACCGCGTCGCCTCGTGGGCCAATTCCCGTTGCAGCGCATCGACATAAAGTGCGTGCGGAATTTCCGGGAAAACATGGCTGTTAAAGTCGCAATAAGGGCACTTACTGAGGCAGAAGGGCCAATGAATATAAAGCGCCAGACTATCCTGCGGGGCGAGGCGCGAAGTCGCCCCACCCGCGGTGCCGGAAGAAATTACGTTTTGCTGCATCGGACTTAAATCGAGACTCTCACCCCGAATTCAACCACACGGTCCGGCGGGATGCGGAAGAATTCCGTTACAGAAACCGCATTACGCGCAAGGAAGAGGAAAAGCCACATACGCCAGATAGGGAGTTTGGGCAGGGAGGAGCGCACGACGATTTCGCGGGAGACGAAATAAGAGGCCTGGATGGGGTCAAACTCGATCCCGGCAATGCGGAGATCCTCCAGCGCGCGGGTGACATTGGGCAGCTCCATAAATCCGTAGCGCACTATGACGCGGTGAATATGCGGCGCCAGCTCCTGCACAGTGGCGCGATGTCCCCGCTCTGCCTCTGGCTGGTTCAGGTTCTGCACTGTGACGAAGAAGATATTCTGATGCAGCACCTTATTGTGGCGCAGATTATGCAGCAGGCAGTTCGGCACAATATTCGGGTCCGCTGTCAGAAACACCGCCGTGCCGGGCACACGCGGCGTGCGTGAATGGGGAAGCCGCGCGAGAAACGTGGCCATGGGGAGGTTATCCGCCCGTTGACGCTGCCGGACGAGGTTCCGCCCCCGCTGCCATGTCGTCATCATAATGGTCGCGCACAGGCCGATCGCCAGCGGCACCCATCCGCCTTCCGGGATTTTCAGCACGTTTGAGGTGAAGAACGAGGCATCGCTGAGGAAGAAAAATCCGAAAACAAGTGCGGTGAGCCATTTGCTCCATTTAAACACGCGATGAAACACGACAAGCGCCAGCAATGTCGTGCAGACGAACGTACCCGTCACGGCGATACCGTAAGCGGCCGCTAATGCGGAGGATGACCGGAAAGCCAGCACCAGCATCACCGCACCAATTGCGAGCAGCCAATTAAAGAAGGGCAGATAGATCTGCGCCTCCTCATAAGGGTTGGTGTGCTTGACGCGCATGCGTGGCAGATAACCCAGCAGCATCAATTGCCGGAAGAGGGAGAACCCGCCGGAAATGCCCGCCTGACTGGCGATGACGGTGGCGAAGGTCGCCAGGATCAGAATGGGGATTTGCGCCCAGTGCGGCGCCAGATGGAAAAAAGGATTTTGCAACGCATCGGGGGAGCGGATCAGCAGAGCGCCCTGGCCGAGATAATTCAGCGCAAGGCACGGCAATACCAGAACGCACCAGGCATATCGAATGGGCTGTCGGCCGAAATGCCCCATATCCGCATAAAGCGCTTCCGCCCCGGTGACAGAAAGCACAACGGACCCAAGTGCGATAAAGGAGAGGAAGCGGTGGTAAACGACAAATTGCGCGGCGTAATAGGGCGAGAGCGATAGGAGAATATGTGGGTTCTGCGCAATCGAGATCGCGCCCAGCGTGCCGATGACGATGAACCATATCAGCATGATCGGCCCGAAGGCACGGCCGATTTTCCCCGTGCCGAGGGCCTGTGCGCTGAAGAGGGCGATGAGGATGATGATGGCGACGGGCACGACGACATGGGCGGCTGAGGGTATGGAAACCTCAATCCCCTCAATGGCTGAAAGCACCGAGATGGCGGGCGTGATGATCCCATCGCCGAAAAAGAGGCACGCGCCCGCAATGCCAACCACACCCAGGAGCCATCGATATTGCGGCGTATGGCAGACGCGCTGGGCAAGGGACATCAGCGCGACAATGCCCCCTTCACCATTATGGTCGGCCCGCATAATCAGCAGAACATATTTGAGGGTGACGACGATCATCAATGCCCAGAAAGTCAGGCTCTCAAGCCCCATAATTTCCCAGGTGTGGATCGGGCGCTGACCGCCGCCAATAATCTCGACAGAGGTCTGAAAAGCGTAGAGGGGGCTCGTGCCGATATCACCGAAAACGACGCCGAGCACGCCCAGCAGGCCGGCGACGCCGACCGGCGCGGATTTGTGCCCGCTATCCCGCCCGAATTCCCGAATGAGCCCGGCTGTCACCTCATGAGGATGGGTTTCGGCCAGATGATGCCCCCCTTCATGATGGCCCTTATGGCCATGTTGAGAGCGGTCATGCGATGAGGTCATGCAAATCGGCCTAAAATGAAAGGGCAATATTCCGGCTGTGATCCTTCGGGACCCATCATGCGGAACATGCGATTCTCTTCTGATACAGTGATCTCAGTCAAGCTGACAACCAGACAGCATGAACATCAAAGTCTAAGGCCCAAACCGGGTTGCATCACAAATCCGGTGTCAGATGGCGGGCAGGTTGGGACGCACGCTGCCCGAAAATGGCTGTCCCCACGCGTATCAGCGTCGCCCCGCAATGGATCGCCGTTTCAAAGTCGTTTGACATGCCCATCGAGACGTCCGGCAGGTCGTGACGCGCGGCGAGGGACGCGAGATAAGTGAAATGCGGTGTCGGGTCGTCTTTCTCAGGCGGGATACCCATCACCCCGACAAGCTGCGTGCCGAAGCGTTGACGGCACGATTCGATAAACGCATCCGCCGCATCACGGCTTATCCCGGATTTTTGCGGCTCATCCCCGACATTGACCTGCACGAGCAATTGCGGGAGGCGACCCGCCTGATCCGCCGCGCGGGCGATGGCATCGGCAAGGGCAGGGCGGTCAAGCGTTTCAATGACATCGGCCATGCGGCAGGCATCCCGCGCTTTATTTGTCTGGAGCGTGCCAATAATATGGAGTTGCAACTCGGGAAAGCGCGACCGCAGCGGTGGGAATTTCGCTTTGGCCTCCTGCACGCGGTTTTCCCCGAATGTAAATTGCCCCGCCTCCAGCGCCGCCATCACCGCGTCCTGCGGATGAAATTTACTGACCGCGACAAGCCTGACAGCGCCCTCCGGCCGGGCGGCGCGCGCGCAGGCGGCCCGCATCCTTTCCCGGATGGCATGAAGCGTTTCAGAAATATCGCGGCCCGTCATAATGGCAACTCCTTTTGCAAACCAGGGTTGTGCGCGCACCATCGATCACGCGTCAGGGGTGGCTTCGCGGCGCGTGACATGCGATAGGCAAAGCATGCGTCAAGACAAGTCTCTTATATCCCGTTCCGACCCGACCCGCGACCTTGCTCTCGATATACTGACGGGCATCTTCGAGCATCGACGCATGTTGGAAACGACGATGGATCGGAGCAATGTCAAAGCAGGGCGGGATCGCGCCAGCGCCCACCGCCTCGCCGCGACAGTATTGCGTCATTATGGCAGCATGTCCGAGCTTCTGCGTCCTTTGCTTAAAAAAGAGCCGCCTGTACCCGTGCTTTGCGCGCTTCTCATGGGGGTGGCGCAACTCCGTTATCTGGAGACGCCGCCACATGCCGCTGTCAGCACCGTCGTTGCTTTGTTGCGCCGTCGACGCCTGACGCCCTTTGCGGGGCTGGCCAATGCGGTTCTGCGTCGCGTTGCGAGAGAGGGCGCGGAACTTGAGGCGGGACTGGATCATGAGCGCCTCGACATCCCGCCCTGGTTGTGGAGCACCTGGGGAGACCGGGCGCGCGCCATCGCCTCCGGCCTTTATCAGGAAGCGCCGCTCGATATTCGTCTGAAGCCCGGCATCGCGCCCCCCATGGCGCTGCCGGCAGGGCGCGACATGGCCATTGAGACAAATGGCGGAGAAGAGGACCCTATGCGGGAGGCGCCGCCCCGCATCGCGCCGCGCCTGTTACCGAATGGATCGGCGCGTTACCCTGCGGGAACGCGCGTCACCCTCCTTGACGGGTTTGAGGAAGGGCAGTTCTGGGTGCAGGATGCGGCGGCCGCGATGCCCGTGCTTCTGATGGGCGCGGTTGCGGGCAAGAACGTTATTGATCTTTGCGCAGCACCTGGGGGCAAAACCGCGCAGCTCGCCAGCCAGGGTGCGCATGTCACCGCTGTGGAGCGTGATGCGACGCGTATGCGCTTCCTCAAGGAAAACATGAAGCGCCTTGACCTTCAAGTCACCTGTGTTCAGGCGGATGTCTTGACGTGGCGGCCGAAAAACAAGGCCGATATAGTGCTGCTTGACGCGCCCTGTTCCGCCACCGGGACATTTCGTCGACATCCTGATGTTCTTTGGGTCAAGCGCCCGCGTGACATTCTCTCTCTTACGCAGCAGCAGGACAGGATGATTGATGCGGCGCATGGGATGCTACCTCCGGGCGGCACGATGATTTATGCTGTGTGCTCCCTTCAGGATGAGGAAGGGCCTGACCGTGTGCAAGCTGCCTGCGCGCGCGGATGGGCCTTGGCGCCTTTCACTGAAGGGGAATTGGGCCCCATGTCTTTCGCCCTGACAGAGGCAGGATTTTTCCGGACGCATCCGGGGATGTGGCCGGAGGAAGGCGGGCTCGACGGGTTTTTCGTGGCGCGGTTGAAGCGTATATAAAATTGTCGCGTTCTGAAATGTCGGGATTGTTCTTCCATCATCTCATCGGGAATAACCGTTGCGCTCCGCACCGGGATTGCGCGCGTCGCCTCAATGTGAGAAGTCACGGCGCCCCTGATGGGAAAATATTTAGGTCAGGTTTGTTAGATGCCGCAACGTAAGATACCTCTCATTGCCCCTTCCATTCTCTCCGCTGACTTTATGAGATTGGGGGAGGAGGTCACCGCGATTGATCGGGATGGCGCGGACTGGATTCATGTCGATGTCATGGATGGGCATTTCGTGCCAAATATGACCTTCGGCCCCAGTATGGTCGCGGCCCTGCGCCGCCAGACGGATAAGCCGCTCGACGTCCATCTCATGATCGCCCCGGCGGACCCTTATATTGAAAGCTTCGCCCAGGCAGGCGCCAATCACATTTATGTCCATTGTGAAGGCAACCCGCATGTGCATCGAAGCTTGCAGACCATTCGTAAATCAGGCGCCATTCCGGGCATCGCCATCTGCCCCGGCACACCGCCCGAGGCGCTGACCTACCTTATGGGAGAGTTGGATCTCATCCTCGTCATGACGGTTAATCCGGGGTTCGGCGGACAGAAATTCATTGAAGATCAAATCGGCAAAATTGAGATTCTCCGCGCGATGGCGGATGCCACGGGGCGTGATATCCGCATCGGTGTTGATGGCGGAATTGATCCGACGACCGCTCCGCGTGTTGTAAAAGCAGGAGCGGACATGTTGGTCGCGGGCACGGCGGTTTATGGCCAGCCGGATTATCGCAAGGCGATCAGCGATCTGCGTGATGCCGGGATGCGCGGCCTGCAGCCCTGACACGCTGCCAAGGCGCCCCGGCACCGGCGTGGCAGGATGCTGAAGTCGGGGTGGTGCGGAGATGAGGAGGATGAGCGATTAAACCTGCGTTAGTCAGGCTGCAACATGCCCTGTCTGGCCTCAAGAGAGCGCCGTCAGAACCCTCTGCCGTTTTACGCGATATCTGGACAGGCAACGCTGACCGCGCGGCGAAACTTCTGGCCGGCTTGATTTACGTCGAAGGGCGTGAATACCCTTTTCTCCTCAATAATGTTGAGCGTCAAAGCCTGCCGCAACTGGTGCAGGAGGAAATCGGCAAGTTCCTCTGGCTGCGTGACCTTGCCGCTCTGGGCACGGAGGAGGCGCGTCTCCTCGCGCGTTCCAGCATTGCGGGCTGGATCCGGCAGCCGCTTCCGCAGGATAACCCTGTCCTGACCGCCGCGCGCCTCTGCACCATGATCGGACATTTCGAATTTTACGCGCGCACAGCGGATGAGCGTTTCCGTCGCAAACTGATGCGGCATCTCATTCTTGTCGGTCGCCTCCTCGCCATCGCGCCACCGGAACTTGAGGGGCGCTGGCAATCGCTTGTCGTCACGCGGGGCCTGATGGTCGTCGCATTTTTCCTCCCCGGATTTAAATATCTGCGTGAGCGCGCCCTGCGCCGCCTTGAGACAACAATATTGCATCAGATCTACCCGGATGGGACGGTGCGGCAGCGCTGTCCGGACACGCAATTTCAGGTCGTGCGGGAATTGACGGAAATGAGCGCCATTCTGCGCATGGCGCAGCAGCCCGTCTCCGACATCATTATGACGTCCCTGACGCGTCTCTGCCCTGTTTTGCGCGCCATGCGCCACGGGGATGGTGGCGTCTCGCTGTTTCATGGCGGATGGGCGCATGATGGCGCTTTTGTGGAGCGTGTCATCCAATATGCAGGGCGGCAGAAAATCGTCGCACCCACTATGCCGGACGGGCGTTTCATCCGCCTGACGGGCGGGAAGGCCCTCCTCCTCGCGGATGGCGGCGCGCCGCCGGAGGCGGGGTTTGACCAGACGGCACATCATGCGCCCTTCGCCTTTGAAATGTCCTATGGCCGCCAACGTCTGCTGGTCAATTGCGGCAGTTCCCGCCTGCCTTCCTGGCGGGAGGCGTTGCGCCATCCCTCAGCGCATAACAGCCTCGTGACGGAAAATCTCCTCCCACCCGCAGGGGCGGGGCAGGCAGGCTCGACATCCATAGAACGCCATATCCTGACCGACTTTGTGGAGAATGATGCCGGGCTCGTGCTTGAACTGAAAATGGAAGTCACGTCCGGCACAGGCACTTATAGTTGGGAGAGACGCCTGTCCCTTTCTGACGATGGTCGAGCCCTGCGGGGAGAGGAAAGCGTGAAAGCGGATGCGGATCGCGACCTTGTTTATCGCTTTCACCTCGCGCCTGACATCCGGATCTCCGATTTCACGGAGGGGGACTTCTGTGAGCTTGAGTGTGATGGCATGATATGGCAGTTCACTCAGCGTGGCGCGACACTCAGCCTTGAGGAAAGCGTCTATTTCGGAAATGGATTTTACCAGAAAACCAATCAAATCGTGCTGACCGCAAATGATCCCACGGACCGCCCCGGTGAACTCCCGTTTGACCAGTTGGGAGATGGGCGTCACCGCGTGGTGCAATGGACGCTGGAGCGGCTGTGAGGTTGTTCCGTCGACATACCGTCCGGCCGGGCGGCCGGTTGCGGGTTCTGGAAGTGGCGAATATTGATTTCGCAATGCGGCAATTCATCCTTCCCATCATGGAAGGGCTGCGGGATGCTGGCTGCGAGGTGACGGGTGCCTGTGCGGAAGGACCGCATCTTGCCGCCGTGCGTAAAGCGGGTTTTGACGTCACTTCCGTGCCGATGGTGCGCTCCCTTTCCCCTTTTGCACAATGGCGGGCGCTGAAAGCCCTCATCCGGTTGATCCGAGAGACAAGGCCGGATGTGGTGCACGCGCATATGCCGATCAGCGGTTTCATCGCGCGGGTCGCAGCTTTTTATTGCCGCGTGCCGTGCATCGCCTATACATGTCACGGTTTCCTTTTTAATCAGCCTGGCCCGGTCTGGCGCAAGCTTCTCTCCTTCATGCTGGAGTGGGTGGCGGGGCAATGGACCGATGTTTTCATGACGGTCTCGGCCGAAGAGGCGCGGGATGCGCGGCGATGGCGCATTAATCGTCACCCGGTCGCCAACCTGAACGGGCGTGACCCTCAGCGCTTCCGGCCTGACCCGGCGGCGCGTCAGGCCATACGTGCCGAATTGGGTGTTGATGATGACATGGTCGTGATCCTGGCCGTGTCCCGTCTGGTGCGCCATAAGGGTTATCCTGAGCTTCTCCGCGCGATGGAGGACGTTCCAAACGCGCATCTCTGGATTGTCGGGGCGCGTCTCCCGTCAGATCACGGCGATATGATGACGGCCGAATTCCAGCGCGGGAAGGAAAAACTCGGCGCGCGCCTGCACATGCTGGGTTATCGCGACGATGTCCCTGCCATTATGGCGGCTTCAGATATTTTTACGCTGCCCAGCCATTTTGAGGGCCTGCCCATGGCGATTGTGGAAGCCATGCTGACCGGCCTCCCCGTGGTGGCGACAAATATACGCGGCGCGCGTGAGCAGATTCTTGATCAGGAGACGGGCCTGATCGTCCCGGTCGGTCAGGTCGATGAGCTGGCCCGGGCTTTGAACAATCTCGTCAATGACCGCGACATGCGCCGCGCCTATGGTGCTGCGGGGCTGGCGCGCGCGTGTCACCTCTATGTGGAAAGTGACAGTGTGGCGCGAAGCGTCCAGCTTCTTACCGGGTCGGCGAGGTAGTTGCAGCTTTTCATTATTCTGGCTTGATGATGACGTGATTTTTCTTCCCTGAAGACACGCGCAAGACACCCTCTGAAAGATCGTTCAGCGTGACCGTCTGATTTTCATCCGAGACCACGACATCATTCAGTCGTGCCCCGCCGCCACGGATAAGGCGGCGTGCTTCGCCTCCGGATTTGACGAGGCCGGTTTCAACAAAAATCCGATAGGCGGGCAGACCCTCCTCAAGCATGTGGCGTGCGAGGGCTATTGTCGGAAGGGAGGTGGAGAGGCGGCCTTGCTCAAAAGTCGCTATCGCGGTTTGCGCGGCTTCCTCCGCCGCGGCGCGACCGTGACAGATGGCGGTGGCCTCCGTCGCAAGGATTTTCTTCGCGTCATTGATTTCCGCGCCTTCAAGGGCGCCGAGGCGTTCACATTCTGTCACGGGCAGATCGGTGAACATCTTCAGGAAGCGCCCGACATCGGCATCTTCGGTATTGCGCCAAAACTGCCAATATTCAAAAACGGGCAGCTTCTCTGCCAGAACCCATCGCGCACCCTGCGCGGACTTTCCCATTTTCGCGCCGGAGGCGGTGGTGATAAGCGGTAATGTCAGGCCAAAGACCTGTTTGCCCTCCGTGCGCCGCACCAATTCGACACCGGCAACGATATTGCCCCACTGGTCGGAACCGCCAATCTGCAGCGTCACACCTTCGGCGCGGTTGAGGGCGCGGAAATCGTAGGATTGTAATATCGAGTAATTGAATTCAAGAAATGTCAGGCCCTGTTCCCGCTCCAGTCTTTGACGAACACTGTCGAAAGAAAGCATGCGATTGACTGAAAAATGCACGCCCACATCGCGCAGCAGGTCAAGATAAGTCAGGCGGTTCAGCCAGGCCGCATTATGGAGCATGAGGGCAGATGACTCCGCACCGTCAAAATTGAGAAATTGCTGCAGACTGCGCGCCACGCCCTCACTATTCTGCGCGATGGTCTCCGCCGTCATGAGGGACCGCGCTTCCTCCCGGAAAGACGGGTCACCGATCTGGGCGGTGCCGTCGCCCACAAGGGCAATGGGCCGATGACCATGGCGCTGCATCAGGCGCAGAACCATCAGGCAGAGCGCATGGCCGACATGCAGGGAATCCGCCGTGGGGTCAAACCCGATATAAGCGCTGACCGGCCCTTCAAGAAAAGCCTGATCAAGCGCTTCAGAATGGGTCGATTGATAGATATATCCGCGCGCCTGAGCTTCTTGCAGGAAAGGGCTTTTATAGGTCGTATGTTCCATGTGGCCTCCGCGCGGGGTCGATTCGGGCCCCTTTCATACGCTTCTCAGCCCCATAAAAAAAGCGCCCGTTTGGTGGCGCGCTTTTTCTCCCCGACTGACCTGCCTTCAATCCATGGTCAGGGCAAGTGGGCGCTCTGCACGACATGCGGAGACATGTTCCTCCAGCGCTTCCGAAACGAGATCCGCTTCATTGGCGAAAATATGGTTTGCATTCTCGAAAACGCGGTAATCAACATCGACATTTTTCTGCGTGTTCAGCTTCTCGACAAGCTTTCTGATACCGGGCTCAGGCGCCATATCGTCTTTACCGCCTGCAATCATGAGGCCGCCACAGGGGCAGGGGGCGAGAAACCCGAAATCATAATCATTGGCGGGCGGTGCGACACTGATCCAGCCGCTGATTTCCGGCCGACGCATAAGGAGCTGCATCCCGATAAACGCGCCGAAAGAATAACCGGCGATCCATAATTCGGAGGAATTCGGGTTGATCGACTGCATCCAGTCCAAAGCCGCCGCCGCGTCGGAGATCTCGCCAATCCCTCCATCATAACGCCCCTGAGAGCGCCCGACCCCGCGTGAATTATAGCGCATGACCGAGAACCCCATTTTCTCGAAACTGCGATACATGGAATAAGTGATGCGGTTATTCATCGTGCCGCCATGATGCGGATGGGGATGGAGCACGAGAGCCAGAGGCGCGTCCGCTTCTTCAGAATGATGATATCGACCTTCCAGTCGGCCGTCAGGCCCGGCAAACATGACTTCAGGCATTAAGGTGCTTCCGTTAATTTGAGTGACAGAGGGGCGCGCTGCGTCATATTTCTAACGGCGCGCCGCGGCTTCAGAACAGAAAAGGAGAGGGGCGTGCGTGCCGGGCAGCGATCCGGGGAAACGAGGTGCGGTTGACGTTTGAAGATTAGGCATGCTCCCGAGCATTCTCCTTCCAGATTACGACAGCAGGCCCGGGCCAATGCGGGTCTCGGCTTGCGGAATCAGGTACATTTTTAAGCGTGACGCTTTTTCTCGTCGGCGTGTATACCGGGGCTTCAAGGCAAAATTCTACTTAAATCGTCACGTCATTTTAAAATCGTTTATCCGATACATGGCAGAATCATGCGCGACGTCAGGAAATCACGGGGGTTAGGATGAACTTGTATTTTGACGCCAATGCGACGGAGAAGCCGCGCCCGCAGGCGCGCGAGGCCATGTTGGAAGCAACGACATTTATCGGTAACCCCGCCTCCATTCATAAGGCCGGTCGGGAAGCGCGCCGCCTGCTTGAGCGCGCACGGACGTTACTCGCAGAAAGCTTCGACGTTATTGAGGATCAGGTCGTTTTCACTTCCGGTGGCACGGAAGCCAATGCGCTGGCCCTTCATGCCTTCTCCCATGATCGCCGTATCCTGATGACTGCGACAGAGCACGATTCGGTGCGGAAGGCGGCGAGAGCCGCCAGCGTCATCCCCGTGATGCCGTCAGGAGAGGTTTCGCTGGAAGATCTCGAAACCATGCTGCGAAAAGGTGGGCCTGCCCTTGTCTGCGTCATGGCCGCCAATAATGAGACCGGTGTCATCAACCCGCTTCCGGAAATTGCCGCGCTTTGCCAGACTCATGGCGCTTACCTGCATGTCGATGCCGTGCAATATGCCGCGCGACACGCCATGACGCTGCGCGGCCTGACCAGTGTCGCGATATCGGGCCATAAGGCGGGTGGCCTCAAGGGGGCCGGTGCGCTTGTGCTGAGTAGCGATATGCCGGTCAAGGCGATGATGCCCGGAGGCGGGCAGGAAAGAGGGCGGCGCGGCGGGACGCCCGCATTGCCGGGCATTGCCAGTATGGCGGCGGCGTTGCGCGTCGGGCAGAAACAGGATTGGTCGCAGATCGCCGCCTGGCGCGATGAGATTGAGCGCGTGGTGCAATCCTGTGGCGCGCTTGTGGTTGGCGAGGCCGCCGCCGCCCGTCTGGCCAATACCAGCTGTTTGATCCTGCCGGAAATGAGCGGGCAGGCGCAGTTGATCGCCCTTGATCTGGCGGGGTGCTGTGTCTCGACCGGCTCCGCCTGTTCCTCCGGCAAAGTGACGCGCTCACACGTGCTTGAAGCCATGGGGTTGGGGCACCTTGCCGGCCACGCCATCCGCGTCTCCCTGCCATGGGATGTCACAAAAGAGGATGTCGCGCATTTCTGCACGGCCTATCGACAAATGGCTTCGACCCGCAAAAAAGGTGTCACGGCGTGATCTATCTGGATTACCTCGCTTCAACGCCTTGTGATCCGGAAGTTATTGCGGAGATGCAGAGATGTTTCTTCGACGTTTATGGCAATCCGCATAGCGCGCATCACGCGCCTGGCCGCGCGGCCGCGCTGAAAATCGAGGCGGCGCGCGCTTCCGTCGCCCGGTTGATCGGTGCGACGCCGCAGGAGGTGATTTTTACGTCAGGCGGGACGGAGTCCAATAATCTGGCCATTAAGGGCGCTGCACGATTTCTGAAAAATCAGGGTGATCCACGGCGACGGATCATCACGGCTGCGACAGAGCATAAATGCGTCCTCGAAGCTGTGCGCGACCTGAAAGAGGAGGGGTTTGAGCCGGTTATCCTGCCCGTCCTGTCCAACGGGCTTGTCTCGCCGGACGCATTGGCGGAAGCGTTGGCCGTGCCGACCCTGCTCGTCTCCATTATGGGGGCAAATAACGAGACCGGCGTCATGAATGACATACCGGCATTGAGCGCCCTCGCACGCGGGAAGGGGGCGCTCTTTCATTGCGATGCCAGCCAAGTGATCGGAAAAGTGCCTTTCACCTGTGAGGATGTCGATCTTGCCTCCATATCGAGCCACAAGATTTACGGCCCGCAAGGCGTTGGCGCGCTTTATGTGCAAAGGCGGCCGCGCATCCGCCTTGCCCCGTTATTTTCCGGCGGCGGGCAGGAGCGTGGCCTGAGGTCCGGCACGCTGCCCGTGGCGCTTATTGCGGGGTTCGGGCTTGCCAGCGTCCTTTGCCTGACCCATATGGCCACGGAAGCGCCACGATTGGCGGCGCTGCGTGATGCGCTTTTCAACGGCTTGCAGGCGCTCTGGCCACAAAGCATTATCAATGGTCAGGAAGCTGCGCGTTTACCCGGTGCTTTAAATATCTGCCTCAAAAATGGCCCCGAAGCTCAGGGTTTAATGGTATTAACGCCGGAATTAGCTTATTCAAGCGCTTCCGCATGCATGTCCGGTGATGTGGCGCCATCTTACGTCTTACGCGCGATGGGGCTTTCTGAGGCGGATGCGGGACGAAGCTTGCGTCTCTCCGTCGGACGTTTTACCTCGTCATCCGATATTTCGCGGGCGCTGGATGTTTTTGACAGGGCGTTGCGGGCGACCTGAGTTAAAGAAATGGGATGTTGAGTATGCCACGTATGGTTTTCGTCGCGCAGGACGGCACAAGAAGTGAGGTCGAAGCGCCCATCGGCCTCTCCGTTCTCGAAATTGCGCATAAGCATGATATTGACCTGGAGGGGGCGTGTGAAGGCTCCCTTGCCTGCGCAACATGCCATGTCGTTGTTGACCCGGCCTGGGCTGACCGCCTCGCGACACCGACGGAGGATGAGGAGGATATGCTCGACCTCGCTTTCGGGCTTCAGAAAACCTCGCGCCTTGGCTGTCAGATCGTCATCACGGAAGCGCTTGACGGGCTGGTCGTGCATCTGCCCAAAACGGCCTGATTTGAGGGTGGCGTTTCCATGCGTGTGATGGTCGCAATGTCGGGCGGGGTGGATAGCTCCGTTGTTGCAGCGCTCCTTAAGGCTGAGGGCCATGAGGTGATCGGGGCCACTTTGCAGCTTTATGACCATGGTCAGGTCAGCCGCAAGGGGGCCTGCTGTGCCGGGCGCGATATCATGGATGCGCGCGCGGTGGCGGACCATCTGGATTTCCCTCATTACGTCATCAATGCGGAAGAGCGCTTCCGTGACAGTGTGATCAATGATTTCGCAGCCAGCTATGCGCGTGGTGAGACACCTGTGCCGTGCGTTGCCTGTAATCAGGGCGTCAAATTTACGGATCTCCTGACCCTCGCGCGGGATCTGGGCTGTGACGCGATGGCGACGGGCCATTATGTAAGGCGTGTTGAAGGCGCGGCCGGGCCGGAGCTGCATCGCCCTGTTGATGAAACGCGAGACCAATCTTGGTTTCTGTTCGCCACAACGCGGGATCAGCTCAATTATCTGAGATTTCCGCTGGGTGTCTATGGCTCGAAGGCGGAAGTGCGCCAGAAGGCTGAATCATTCGGGCTGAAAATCGCCGATAAGGCGGACAGTCAGGATATTTGTTTTGTCACGGATGGCTCCTACGCCAAAATGGTCGAAGCGCTGAGGCCGGAGGTCAGAGGCCCCGGTGACATCACGGATGAGGCCGGGAAGGTCCTCGGCCAGCATGACGGTATTGCGCGCTATACTGTGGGGCAGAGTAAGAAGCTCGGCGACGTCCATACAAAGGATGGCACACGGCAGATGGTGACGCGCATTGACGCCGCGCATCGACGCATCATTGTGGGGCCGCGCGCTTTAGCCGGGCGGCGCAGCTTCCGCCTGCGGGATGTGAACTGGCTGATCAATCCGCCGCCGGAGGGGCTTGCCTGCACAGTCCAGCTTCGCGCTCGGGAGAAAACCCGTGAAGCCCGTATTTTCGCGGAAGAGGGTGCTGCAGCCCGCGTGGAACTGCAAGAGGCGGCCATGCCCGCCCCGGGCCAAGCCTGTGTGTTTTACCGTCAGTCCCATGTTTTGGGGGGCGGCTTCATCCAGGCATTTCATGACTGACGCGTCCGACCTCCTTCTGTTGGGGACAAGGCGCTATTCCTCATGGTCGTTAAGGGCGTGGCTCGCCGTGCGTCTTGCCGGGCTTGAAGTGCGTGAGGAGGTCATACCCCTAAAAGGGGGCGGGCAGACGGTGGAAATCCATCAACGCAGTCCCAATCGATGCGTGCCCTATCTGCGGTATCATGGGGTCGAAATCTGGGAGAGTCTGGCGATCTGCCAGTTCTGCGCGGGTTTCAATGCGCAATTATGGCCGCAATCGCCGGAAGCTTATGGGCGGGCGCTGAGCCTCGCTGCGCAGATGCATGCGGGTTTCGGGCCTCTCAGACGCGCCTGGCCGATGAATTGCGGGCGCATCTTCCCCCGCATTGACATTCTTGACCTGGATGTCGCCCGTGATCTCGCGGATATTGAGGCATTACTGACGGCGACGCGGGCGCGTTTCGGGAAGGGCGGGGCCTATTTATTTGGCGCGGCCTTCGGCATTGCGGATGCCGTGTTTGCGCCGGTCATGTCGCGTTTCGCGACCTATCAGGTGCCCGTCTCGACGGCGCTGGCGGATTATCGTGACGCCGTGCTTGCTCATCCCCTCATGCGGGATTGGTACGCCCTCGTCATGGACGAGCCCTCATCCTGGCAACTTGATCAATTTGAATTCCGGAATTGATCTGACCCGGTTCACGAAAATTTCAACTCAGGCTGAAATCTCCGAACTTCAAGCTTGGCCTCAAAAAACCGGCTTTTCCCGTGGAAGGGCTTGGCGTTTGCCGGGAGGGGACTTATAAAACGGTCGCAACGGCAGCTCCCGACAATCGTTCAGGCATGAAACGTCAGGAAGAGGAGAGCCTGTTATGAGAGAATCTGGTCGTCTTCACGGGAACATCTGCCAATGATTACGCTGCCGCCTGATTACCAACCTTCGGAAGACGAAGAATTCATGAACCCGCAGCAGGTCTCATTTTTTCGGGAGAAATTGATTCGTTGGCGCATGGACCTGTTGAAAGAAGCCAACCTCACCCTTGCCAGCCTGTCGGAAGGCGGCATTCTGGAACCGGATATTTCTGACCGCGCCAGCGTCGAGACGGATCGGGCGCTTGAATTGCGGACCCGTGACCGCGCGCGTAAGCTGATCGTCAAAATCAATCTTGCCTTGCAACGTATTGAAAACGGGACTTACGGGTTTTGTGAGGAAACGGGAGAACCGATCGGCCTCAAACGGCTTCAGGCGCGTCCGATCGCGACCCTTTCCATCGAGGCGCAGGAACGCCACGAGCGTATGGAGAAAGTGCATCGCGATGACTGAAAATTGCCTTGTACGTCGTGGCGAGGGCTTGCGGAATCCCCGTTTAAAAGCTAGTTAGCTGCGGCAGGCTGCTGTAGCTCAGTGGTAGAGCACTCCCTTGGTAAGGGAGAGGCCGCGAGTTCAATCCTCGCCAGCAGCACCATTAAAGACCCGGCACTTCAGCGTTATGTCGCGCGGCCCGGGTTTCATATCATCATCGAACCTTCTTTAAACGGCCCAATCGGCAAATTCCGCCTTGCTCGCGATGTCCCGCGCGCGTCACCAATGCCCGAACATAAGTTTGCCCACGCACAGGCAACCGATAATATTAAGCAGGGAACAGCTTGTGATGAGAATAACCTCCAAAGCTGATGGATATTCCCGCAGGACCAGCCATTGCCCGGCCCTGAACATCGCCCCGACCCAGATGGCGAGGCTTGCGAGAAAGAGCAAGCGCAAAAGCCAGGTGAAAATGAATATCGTCATGTGATGCCTCTCTCCTGATCTTGCCAAGCATTTCGACGCGTAAATCACGTTGCAACTGTTACTGATCCATCCGCCTAACCGTGACGACGGAGCTGCGATGCGACAGCACGCGAGACGGTTTTCGACCGCCTTCTACGATCTGTACGACAACGCTCTAACGTGAGGCGCACGTGTAGTTTTCACGGATGATCGGCCGTTGCGGTGTTTTTACGCAACGATGCGCAACGCTGCCCACGAGTTTTGGCGCGGTAAAACGCGCGTTACAGGTGGCCGGACAGAAATGAGGGTGGGGTGCCCGATGGTGCAAAGGCGTGAGGGGCCGCGATGTTTTTTCAATGTCATCAAGGCAAGGAACAGCGCGATTGTCATCTTCACCAATTATTGTACGCGTGAAACGCGGCTCAATCAGTAATCAAGGCGCGTTTATGATGCGAAGATTGATAGAGACTTGCATCGCCCATCTACACTGAACCCGTCCGACCGGCGTCATGCCGATAGATCCGAGCGTAAGCCGGTCCGGATTCATCTCAAAACATCGCAATTTTTTGTAGCGTCGCCGACCGATCAATCGACGGGCAGCGCCACGCGCTGTTCAGCAGATTGATGCTGTTGCGTTGGAATCTGATCATATGGAAGGAATGTTTCCCAATGATCACCCCAGGGAACGAGAAGAATGGTCCCTTCCGGTCGTGCGGAGACAAATTGCCCGTCTGACGTCACGATCAGATAGCCATTTCCCCTTTTTTCGAGGGTGAAATCGAGGCGTTCCAGTCCAATCGCGGTCAATGAGAATAATTTTTCATCTTTGATGACAACGAGGTTTTTGCGCCCGAGGCGGTACCAACTTGTTTGATGGAAAGCCCCCTCAAATGGGTCATAGCAGATAAATTCACCCGTCCAGGCCAGAAGCTTCGTGAATGAGGGCGCGTCAAAAACGGACTCCCGAATCATTCTGAAAAGCGCCACCGCCTCATTATAGAGGTTCTTCTCCAGCAGGCGGGAGGCGCTGCTCAATGCCGTGCGTCCCGACGTCAGAAAGCGCTCCCGCGCGCCAGTCATGTAAGCGCGATGGGTATTGAGCGCGGGAAGGAGGAGCTTGATATTTTTGTGAGAGCAGTCGCACAGAAAATTGAAGATGTTCTCGACACTTTCAAATCTGATCCGACGAACCAAAGGTTTGAAGTCGCCCTCTTCCATAATGGTGCGCAATATGGCCTGGAAATTTCGGGACCCTTTGAGGGTTAAGCCGACCAGATGTGAGGCGTAGGGAACCGGGATCGGTGTCACCCTTGGAAGCTCTTTACAGTAATCTTCCATCGCCGTTTTGTCGTACGCATTGTATGGATCATAAAAGAGGTAACAAGGCGCGGTCACTTCTGCGTTTTTCGGCGCCATCCCTTTCATCGATTCTTTAAAGGCGTTGAGATCAATGTCTTTGTAGCTGGATTCTTCAGGATCGTTGCTGAAGATTGGCGCAAGAGCGATGACGGCATCCAGACCGAGCAAACGCGCATGTTTAATGGCGGCGTAGCCTCCCATCGACACGCCATATCCGATGATCGTCAAAGGATGCTGAGCCTTCGCGCGGACTCGTTCAATGATCTCCCACGCGGCGAAGATCGCATCGTCTATACCGTCCCCAAGGTAGTAATTGGACGCACGCGCAATCATACCGACGAAGGGTATCTTCAAGGACTCGGCAAGCGGCGCGCCGAAAAAGCTTCCATTATGTTGTTCAGGCGCTGCAACGCCGGAGAAACTGACAATGATTACATCGGAGGATTCTAAGGGAATGAAGCTCCTCACGAAGTAAGCGTCATTCTCAAATTCTGTTATTATTTTAGTCATAGAAGACTTTAATAAATTAAAATTTTATCAGAGTCAACAAATGCCCGTCAGGTGGGGCGAATATTTTATAAGGCTGGATCTTCTGGCGATATTATCTGTCTTGCTCAGGAGGAGGCGCGATAATAAGGGATTAGATACAATAAAGCCGCACACGCACCGCGTGTACGGCTCTTTTTAACTGTGACGCGGGCCTTCAGATCGTGTGGGTTTTCGCCTCACGCGGCCAGAAGCGAAGGGCGCGGCATTTTTCGATAAATTGCTGCATGTCGCCAGCGGATTCGAGATGAACCAGCCCCTCATCCTCATCGCTTTCCATAATCCCGCCCTTACGCAGTAAGGGGACGCAATTATGGCAATAGCCAATGAATTTCGCATGTGCCCAGGCATCCGCAACGAAATCGCGCGCGGTTGCCTCATTAAGAAGCTGCTCAGCACCCTCCGCCGAAGCCAGCAGGATGATCGCATCATAAAGGACGGAAGGGCCGCCATTGAGTTTCTGCTGGGCAGGCCGCTTTTTGCCGTCGGACGTTGTGACGCCACCCACAACTGGGGCGACAAGTTCTATCAAGGCATTCTCTTTCTTCGCAACTTTCATCAGGGCGTCAAGGAGGTTGGCGTCGGTCCCTTCCGTGATCAGCACCCCGATCTTACGCCCTTCAAAGGAGGAGGGGCCGTTTTTAAGAATGCTCAATTTGTCGGAAGCGGGAAGATCCATCTTCGGCGCGCGCGCCGGCGGGGCGGCGTCTGGCAGGGTTTCAAGGCCGATACCTTTGGCGACATTTTCGGCGAGACTCTTATCGACATTGATAAGTTGTGACACGACCCGCGCGCGAATATCTTCGCGTTCAACCTTACTCAGTTCGAAAACGAACGCATCCTTGATGTGGGTCTGCTCCGTCGCCGTCTGGCTGACGTAGAACTGCCGCGCCTGACTATAGTGATCGGCAAAGCGCTCACCGCGCTCGAACGTTTTGACGCCTTCCACGGCTGAGGGATAATGCCGGTAACCGCGATCTCGATCTTCAACCGGCCCTTCCCCCCAGGAATTCGGCTCATAATTGACGCGTCCCTTGGGATTCTGCACCGCCATATGGCCGTCCTGCTGCAGCGTATGGAAGGGGCATTTGGGCGCGTTAATGGGCAGATGCGTGAAGTTCGTGCTTCCGAGGCGTTTGACCTGCGTATCAAGGTAGGAGAAGTTACGCCCTTGCAGGAGAGGGTCATCTGTGAAGCTGATGCCAGGCACGACATTATGCGTCATGAAAGCGACCTGCTCCGTCTCCGCAAAGAAATTATCCACGACGCGGTCAAGCACCATGCGCCCGATGATTTTGACGGGGACAAGCTCCTCAGGGATCAGTTTGGTCGCATCGAGAATGTCGAAATCAAATTTATCCGCGAAATCATCGTCAAAAAGCTGAACGCCCAACTCCCATTCGGGGAAGTTCCCGGAAGTAATGGCTTCCCACAGATCGCGCCGGTGATAATCCGGGTCCGCCCCATTGATCTTGACGGCTTCATTCCAGACGACGGATTGAAGGCCGAGCTTCGGTTTCCAGTGAAATTTGACGTAAGTGGATTTGCCATCCGCATTGACAAGGCGGAAACTATGGACGCCGAAACCTTCCATAAAGCGAAAGGAGCGCGGTATCGCCCGGTCGGACATAATCCACATCAGCATGTGCACGGTTTCAGGCGATAAAGACGCGAAATCCCAGAAATTATCATGGGCGGATTGCGCCTGCGGGAAGCCGCGATCCGGCTCTTCCTTGACGGAGTGCACGAGGTCCGGAAAGCGGATCGCATCCTGAATGAAGAAGACCGGGATATTATTCCCGACAATGTCCCAATTGCCTTCCTCCGTGTAGAATTTGACGGCAAAACCCCGCACGTCACGCGCCAGATCAAAAGAGCCTTTTGCGCCCGCGACTGTTGAAAAACGGACGAAGACCGGCGTGCGCTGCCCCTTGCGGGTCAGGACTTTAGCCGTCGTGTAATTCGTGAGGGGTGTGTCCAGCTCAAAATACCCGTGGGCGCCATATCCACGCGCATGGACGATGCGCTCCGGGATGCGCTCATGGTCGAAATGGAAGATTTTTTCCCGGAAATGGAAGTCCTGCATCAGGGCAGGGCCGCGCTGGCCGGCTTTCAGGGTATTCTGATCATCCGCGACGGGCGTGCCCTGCTTTGTCGTCATACTGGGCTGGCTTCCGTCACCCAGGTAATGTGTCTGTCCTTGAGGACCGATCTCGACTTTTACGTCACCAATTTTTTTTTGTTCTCGTTTGTAATTGTCGTTTTTCATAGGTGCCTCCGAAATAATTGCTTCAAACTCAACGTGAGCCTATCAGACGGGTTTCGGCTTGCGCCGCCAGGGCGCAAGAGGCGCTATAGCATTTTTGGAGGTAAAAGGGGGAAGGGATTCTGTTTTTTGTGCTCGATTATTTCTTGATACTTATCTTGACAAAATGAGCACTTGATATTTATTAATAAAAGATGAAACGGGTTGTCCCGCTTTTTTAGTTTTGCCTGTGACGTCGTCAGGCGCCTGCCCGCTCGCGTCGGCGACGGGATGGGGGCGGGTTCTTCTCCGGAGGGCGGGCTTCATCCGGTTTTTCCGTCGAAAACTCGAAGGCGAGCGCATCATTTTTGAGATGGATGCTGACAAGCCCACCGCGATTAAGCTTGCCGAATAAAAGCTCCTCAGCGAGGCGTTTCTTGATCTGGTCCTGAACCAGGCGTGCCAGCGGGCGGGCACCGTAAAGACGGTCATAACCGCGTTGCGCGAGCCAGTCACGTGCTGCCGGGCTGACCTCAATCGTGACGTCCCGATCCGCAAGCTGTGCCTCAAGCTGAAAGACAAATTTATCAACCACCCGCGCAACCGCATCGGTTGACAGCGGCTGGAACGCAATGACCGCATCAAGGCGATTGCGGAATTCCGGGGAGAAGAGGCGTTTAATCGCCTCCTCATCATCGCCGATTCGCTCCACCCGTCCAAACCCGATTGCTTCCTTGCTGAGATCCGCTGCACCGGCATTTGTTGTCATGATCAATATGACATTGCGGAAATCCACGAGCTTGCCCGAATGGTCAGTCAATGTGCCATGATCCATGACCTGAAGCAGAATATTGAAAAGGTCTGGATGGGCTTTTTCAATTTCATCGAGCAGGAGGACGCAATGCGGATATTGATTGACGCTGTCCGTCAGCAGGCCGCCCTGGTCAAAACCGACATAGCCGGGCGGGGCCCCGATCAGGCGGGAGACGGAGTGGCGCTCCATATATTCCGACATATCGAAACGCAGGAGTTTGATCCCGAGGAAAGAAGCGAGTTGGCGCGCCACCTCGGTTTTGCCCACCCCCGTCGGGCCTGAGAACAGGTAGTTGCCAATCGGCTTGCCATGGTCGCGTAAACCGGCACGGGCGAGTTTGATGGCGGAAGTCAGGGCGTCAATCGCGTCATCCTGCGCGTAGACCATGCTCTTAAGGTCACGGCTGAGGGTGCGCAATGTCGCTTTATCATCCGCTGAAACCGCCTTGGCCGGGACGCGTGCGATTTTGGCCACCGTGTCCTCAATATCGCGGAGCGTTACGTTTTTGCGGCGCTTATTTTCGGGCAGTAACATCCGGGAGGCACCCGCCTCATCAATGACGTCAATCGCCTTATCGGGTAATTTGCGGTCATTAATATAGCGCGCGGATAATTCGACGGCGGCGCGGATCGCCTCATCCAGATATTTGACCTTGTGATGGTCCTCATATTGAGGCTTCAGGCCGCGCAATATTTTGATTGTGTCGTCAATATTCGGTTCCATCACGTCAATTTTTTGGAAGCGACGACTGAAAGCGTGGTCTTTTTCAAAAAACTGGCGGTATTCCTTGAAAGTCGTGGACCCGATGCAACGCAGACTGCCCGCCGCCAAAGCCGGTTTCAGAAGGTTCGATGCGTCCATGGCGCTGCCGGAGGTTGACCCCGCACCGATCACTGTGTGGATCTCATCAATAAAAAGGATCGCCTTTTCATCCTGCGCCAGTTCCGTCATCACGGCTTTGAGTCGTTCTTCAAAGTCACCGCGATAGCGTGTTCCCGCCAGAAGGGCGCCCATATCCAATGCGTAGATCGTGCTTTTATTCAGGACATCCGGCACAGAGCGCTCTGCGATCCGCTTGGCCAGACCCTCTGCAATGGCTGTCTTGCCTACACCTGGATCACCGACGAGGAGGGGGTTGTTCTTCGTGCGGCGGCATAAAATCTGTATCGTTCGGTCAACCTCACGTTCTCGTCCTATCAAGGGGTCGATTTTGCCTGCGCGTGCGCGCTCATTGAGGTTCATACAATAAGTATTGAGGGCTTCAGCACTTTTGCCCGACCGCGCGGCTTTCTCTTCCTTTTCCGCTTCGGAATTCTCGTAAATCGGCGCGGCATCCTCCGTGCGCGCGGCACGGGCCGGTGTCTTCGCGATGCCATGAGACAGAAAATTGACAGCGTCGAGACGGGTCATATCCTGCATCTGGAGGAAATAAATTGCGTGGCTCTCCCGCTCGGCAAAAAGCGCGACAAGCACATTGGCGCCGCTGACTTCCTCGCGACCGGTGGATTGCACATGGATGGCGGCACGCTGAATGACGCGTTGAAAGGCCGCTGTCGGTTTTGGCTCTTTCGTCTGTTCCGAGACGAGGCCGGCAAGGTCCTTATCCAGAAATTCTGACAGATCCTGCCGCAATTTGCCGATATTAATTCCGCATGCGCGCAGGACGGCAATCGCGTCCTCATCTTCCGTCAAGGCAAGGAGAAGGTGCTCAAGCGTCGCGTACTCATGCTTACGCTCAGCCGCAAAGGTGAGCGCGCGGTGCAGCGACTGCTCAAGAATACGAGATAACATGATTGACTGCTCCTCTCGCGCCCCTCGTCCGAATGGTCGGGTTCGGTCCTTTAAAAAGGGGCGGTCCAACATGCATCCCGCGACCCATAACTAAACAAACGAGAAAAAAAGAAAAAGTTTTCAGCGGGCTGGCTTCATTTTTTTAACGATATTTTCAAAGTTGTCAGGCTCTCTCCACTGCGCATTGGAGGGGATGCTGGTGACTTCGGGCGAGTTCCGTCACTTGCGTTACTTTCGTTTCGGCGACTTCAAATGTGAAAATACCTGCCACGCCGATACCCTGACGGTGGATTGTAAGCATGATATTGGTTGCCTCGTCCTGAGACTTGTTAAAAAAGGTTTCCAGAATATGCACGACAAAATCCATCGGCGTATAATCATCGTTAAGGAGCAGGACTTTGTACATAGAGGGTCG
This sequence comes from Candidatus Kirkpatrickella diaphorinae, assembly GCF_025736875.1. GTDB lineage: Bacteria > Pseudomonadota > Alphaproteobacteria > Acetobacterales > Acetobacteraceae > Sorlinia > Sorlinia diaphorinae. The sequence goes on along the minus strand of NZ_CP107052.1, from coordinate 1,312,531 downwards.
CCGCGTCGCCGTGCGTGACTGCACGGCAAAACCGAGATCTTCCCGCGCAGCGGAAATGACGGGGCCGGGCGACACCGCATCCCGCCGCACCGCGATGACGTCATCATTCAAATGCGCTTCAAGTCCCATCAGGCTGCCTGTCTCTCCTCACTACGTGAATAAACCGCATAAACGGCGAAAATCATAGTCTTAATTCCCGCCTTTTCATCATGCCATCATCATGATATCGCAAAAAAATAATGTATCTTTTTGATATTTAAAGTGAGTCGCGTTCAGCCGCGTAAATTATGATGTTTACGTTAATCTAACCCACATCTCAGCGTTATAAGCGCGTCAAGATATTACGAAATTATTGCGATCTATTGAAACTTGCGCGAATCATTGTCGTAAAGATCAGCGTCTGATAGATTCACAAACAAATTTTGCGTTTGAGTCGGGGAGGCGCGTTTGCGTCGAAGTCTAGTTAATGGCCTGCTTTCAGCGTTGGCGTTCGCGCTGACGTTCTGCCTGCCCAATTTCGCGCGCGCGCAATATGCGGGGCATGTCAGCAGCTTCATCATCGACGCAAAAACCGGCTCAGTCCTTCTGGAGAGCGACCCGAACCTCCAGCGCTACCCGGCATCCCTTACCAAGCTGATGACATTATATCTGACGTTCAAAGCGCTGGATGCCGGACACATCTCCTTCAATACGCTTGTGCCGGTTTCCATACACGCGGCATCGATGGAGCCATCCAAGCTTGGCCTGCGCCCCGGTATGCGCCTGACCGTGCGGGAAGCCGTGCTCGGGCTTGTGACGAAATCAGCCAATGATGCCGCCGCCGCTTTAGGGGAACTCCTCGGCAGGGGGGATGAAGTTTATTTCGCCAATATCATGACGCGTGAGGCCCGGGCGCTCGGGATGCGCGACACGACATTCCAGAACGCCTCCGGCCTCCCTGATCCGGAGCAGGTGACGACGGCGCATGATATCGCATTGCTCAGCGCGAGGCTGATGCATGATTTTCCGGATTATTACCCGTTATTTTCGACAAAGAGCTTCGTTTTCCATGGGCGGGTAATCCCGAACCATAATCCCATGCTTAAAGGCTATGTCGGTGCGGATGGTCTCAAAACCGGATATACGGCGCTTGCGGGACATAATCTTGCCGCGTCAGCGCGGCGCGGTGCGGTGCAGCTTATCGGCGTTGTGCTGGGGGCACGCAGCAATCTGCAGCGCAATCGCATCATGACGTCATTGCTGGATAAGGGCTTTGAAATGGAAGGGGTCGCGCCGATACCCGCTGCCTCTGAAGCGCCCATCGTGATGGCGCGCGCCGCCACACGTCATCGTCGGGTGCGGCGAAATCGCGCCAGCACTTATCGTAGCACGACGGTTGAAGTGGCTGAGGCCCCTTCCGGCCCGCGTCGTTACCGCCTCGTGACGCATCGCGCCACGAAAAGGCGGGTCGCGCGCAAGCCCGTCTCCGTCCGCGCGGCCAGCGCCGTGCGGCATCATGCGGCGAAAATCAGCAAGACAAAAAGTCACCATAGCCGTCACCAGGGCTGAGATCGTTCAAAGTCCCTCGCCCGTTCTACAGCCGGGACAAGTTTCTTCAAAGATTGTCACATCCTGACATGCCGCATGTCGCTGCCTTCGCCAAAAGCGGCGGTGGCCTGTCCGGCCTTGGCTTCACCAGTCACAGCGTGGTAAGTCTACCGCCGATCTTGATGAAAGGTTGGAATTGACTGATCTTCGTCTCGCATTGTTAATTTTTATGAGTTGAGGCGGAGAGTAAATGGCTTCAGGTGAATCAGCCCGGCATATCGTGCGATATACGGAGGAGGACTTCGTCGGTCTGCGCGCAGCGGGTCGACTCGCGGCTGAAACGTTGGACATGATCACGCCCCACGTTGTCCCCGGCGCGCTCACGGCGGATCTCGATGCGCTGATCCACCAGTTCACGCTTGACCATCACGCTGTTCCGGCGCCTCTAAACTATCGTGGATTCCCGAAATCCTGCTGTATTTCCGTCAATCATGTCGTCTGCCATGGCATCCCGGGGGATCGTCGCCTTGTCGAGGGTGACATCGTCAATATCGATGTCACGTCCATTCTGGATGGTTGGTATGGCGACACGTCCCGGATGTTCTATGTCGGTAAAGTGCCGCGAAAAGCCGTCAATCTGGTTGAAAAAACCTATGAGGCGATGATGCGCGGCATTGAAGTTGTGCGGCCCGGCGCGACTTTGGGTGATATCGGTCACGCCATCCAAAGCTATGCGGAGGGTCACCGGCTTTCCGTCGTGCGGGATTTTTGCGGGCACGGGATCGGGCGTGTCTTTCATGACGCGCCAAATGTCCTGCATTATGGTATACTCGGCACGGGCATGACGCTTGATGTCGGCATGGTTTTCACAATTGAACCGATGTTGAATATCGGGAGATATGACGTCAAAATACTCGAAGATGGCTGGACAGCTGTTACGCGTGACAGGTCTCTCTCTGCACAATTCGAGCATATGATCGGCGTCAACCATAACGGTTGCGAAATATTTACCCGGTCGCCCGCAGGGTTTAATCTGCCCCCTTACGCTTGAATTGCTACAGGAAATAAAAATGATGACATCTAAAAAGACCTGTTTCCGCCTATTATGTTCAGCTTCGCTTACATTTTTCTCCATCCTGCCTGTGACATGTCGGGCGGCCTCAGCAGACCCGCTCGGCTACCAGGCAACGCATCGCGGCGATAACGGCCATCCGGCTGCCGTCGCACCTCATGCAATGGTCGTGTCCGCACAGCATCTGGCGACGGATGCGGGGGTCGAAATCCTGAGAGCGGGCGGCAACGCGGTCGATGCTGCTGTCGCCGTCGGTTACGCCCTCGCCGTGGTTTACCCGGCTGCCGGTAATATCGGGGGCGGGGGCTTTGCGACCATCCGACTGCCAAATGGGCAGACGCATTTTATTGATTTCCGGGAGCATGCGCCGCTTGCCGCGACGTCTACGATGTATCAGGACAAAGATGGCAATGTCGATAAAGCGGCGAGCGTTGAGGGCTGGCGCGCCGTGGGTGTGCCGGGTACCGTCGCAGGGCTGGATGCGCTGGAGCGCAAATGGGGCCGCCTTGGCCTGACCCGCGTCATGGCCCCCGCTATCCGTCTGGCAGAGGAAGGGTTCCATCTTGAGGTCGATGATGTCGATCTGCTGAATTCCGCCAGAGACCGCCTCGCGCGGGACAGTTACGCGAAAAAAATCTTCCTCAATCCGGATGGCAGCGCGCTTGAGGTTGGCGATACGCTCGTGCAGAAAGACCTTGCCAATACCCTGCGGCGGGTTGCGCAGCGCGGTGATAAAGGCTTTTACGAAGGCGAGACAGCGCAGGAGATCGTTGCAGCCAGTCGGCGTGGGGGCGGTATTCTGACCCTCAAGGATTTCACATCCTATAAGATTCGCGCGCTTGAACCTCTGCACTGCAATTATAGAGGTTATCGTATCGATACGGCCCCGCCGCCGAGCGGGGGTGGCGTTGCCATCTGTGAAATCCTCAATATCCTCTCCGCCTATGATCTCAAACAGATCGGACTGCGAAGCGTTGCCGGTGTGAAGCTTCAGACGGAAGCCATGCGACACGCTTATTCAGACCGACGGGATCTCGGGGACCCAGCTTTCGTGAAAAATCCGATCGATCATTTATTGGACCCATCTTACGCGGCGGCGATCAGAGCAGGCTTCCGACGCGACCGCGCGATTGACTCCGCATCTCTTCTGCCGGGTGAGGCCCTGCCGCAAAGCGATGCCTTTGTCACGCAGCCCGCACATGAGAAACATGAAACGACGCAATTCTGTGCGGCGGATCGGTCAGGGATTGCGGTCTCCGTCACCTATACCCTCAATGGCTGGTACGGTGCGCATGTCGTGGGCGGCCGGACGGGTATTGTGATGAATGACGAGATGGATGATTTCTCCGTCAAGCCGGGCGTGCCCAATATGTATGGGATCGTCGGGTCACGCGCCAATGCAATCGCGCCGGGCAAGACGCCGCTTTCCTCCATGTCGCCGACAATCATCTCCAGAGATGGTAAGCTCGTCATGGCGATTGGCAGTCCCGGTGGCTCCCGCATCCCGACAGTTGTCCTCAATGTTGTGCTTGGCGTGATTGACGGGGGGATGGATATCCAGCAAGCCATCAATCAACCGCGTATTCATGAGCAATGGATGCCCAATGCGCTTGAGGTGGAACCGGGTGCGCTGACCTCCCATGTCAGCACGGTCCTGCAGGCACATGGATATCAGATCAAGGAGCAACCGCAATATTGGGGGCTCGCCCAAGGTATTCTCTTCGGTCGTCCGCGTCTCGACGCGCCGGTGACGGGTTTTGCTTATGGCGGCTCAGATCAGCGTCATGCCGGGGGGCTGGCGCGCGGATTGTAATTTCAGGCATGATTCCCCTTGCCAGGGGGGAGGGGAATCATGCTAATCCTGCGCCGGGAGGTCGGCCGTGGACGGGCGGCTTGCAAACCCGGTCAGGTCCGGAAGGAAGCAGCCGTAGTGAGTTTTGCACGGGTCGTGTGTTCGGCCTCCCACCTTCCCGAAATTTTGGTCTATAAGTGATCGCATGAGTGATCACGAATCGCATCCCGACGACGACGCCCTGCCCCTCCCTCCTGCGGCGGGGGATCACCTTTTCGGCGCGCCGGATGCCGCGCCGCAAAACAGCCAGGCCGCGCCTTATCGCGTCCTGGCGCGGAAATACCGCCCCCAATCCTTTGATGATCTGATTGGTCAGGAAAGCACGATCCGCATTCTGCGGCGGGCTTTCGCCCTTAAACGCGTTGCACATGCTTTCATGCTGACAGGGGTTCGTGGTGTCGGCAAAACGACGACAGCGCGCATCATCGCCCGCGCCCTCAACTGTATCGGGCCTGATGGTAACGGGGAGGCGACGGCTGAGCCTTGCGGCGTCTGCGCAAACTGCACCGCGATCCTGGCTGACCGTCATCCCGACGTGCTGGAGATGGATGCGGCCTCCCGCACCGGGGTCGATGACGTCCGGGAAATTATTGAGCAGACGCGTTTCCGCCCGATTCAGGGGCGCATGAAGGTCTTCATCATTGATGAGGTCCATATGTTGTCCCGCAATGCATTCAACGCCTTGCTCAAAACGCTTGAAGAACCGCCGGAGCGCGTCACATTTATTTTCGCCACCACGGAGTTGCGGAAAGTCCCCGTCACGGTGCTGTCACGCTGTCAGCGTTTTGACCTGAGGCGCGTGCCGAGTCAGATGCTTGTGGCACATTTCGATTCGATTGCACATAAAGAGGGGGTCGCTTTTTCCCCTGAGGCGCTTGGTCTTATCGCGCGGGCGAGCGACGGCTCGGTGCGAGACGGGCTGTCACTTCTTGACCAGGCGATTGCGCGCGGGGCGGAGGAGGGTGCCGACCGAATTGAGGAAAATGTCGTCAGCGCCATGCTCGGATTATCCGATCGGGAGACGGTTTATGACCTCTTTGAGGCCCTCATCAAAGGGGATGTGGCGCGCGTCCTGAGCGTGACAGACAATGCCTATGCGCTGGGCGTGGAACTGGGCGGTCTGCTCGGTGAACTGCTTGAGCTCGTCCATTTCATCTCTCGCCTGAAAGCAGTGCCCTCTCTCGGAAAGCGCCCTGACCTGACAGAGGTTGAGCGCAGCCGCGGCGTCGCCTTTTCGCAGGATCTCTCTATGGCGGTTCTGGGGCGGGCCTGGCAGATTCTGGTCAATGGTTTGAAAGAGCTGGAAATCGCGCCCGACCGCCGCGGGGCGGTGGAGATGATCCTCCTGCGACTTTGTTACGCCAATTCCCTTCCCACCCCGGATGATCTGATCCGTCAGACGCGGGGGACGCGCGCGCCGCGAGATGCGGAACCGACAACGCCTGTGCGCGACCCATCAGATGTGACGCCCACCGCCCTCAGTGCCGGGCCTGCCGAAGGCGCGGCCATTGCGGGTCATGACAGGGTGCGCCCCGTCGCGCATCGAGACCTCCATCTCGTCGCGGATAATACGCGTCCCGCGCCGGCTGCCGCATCGGCGCTACATAACGAGGCGGCACCCGCCGCACATTCTGCGCGCCCGCCGCACCCGATCGAGGAAGACACGGCTATGGTGAGCGCCGCCCCGTCCGAGGGGCCGCTGCCCGAGGCGGTCATGACAGGCACGGATGGCGCGCTTCAACATCCCGTTCACGTGACGCGCCCGGAGACCACACCGCCCCTGCCACACGTCGCCGCGTCCGAGATCGCGGAACCTGCCATGGACGCGTCGCTGGAGATAATGCCGGACGTCTCGGCCGTGCCGCCCATCCGCTCATGGCGTGAGATGGTCGCCTACGTCAAATGGTCGTCCAAGCCGCTTCTGCACGGGCTGTTGCGCCATGCCGCGCATTGTGTGCGGTTCGAGCCGCCTGAAATCGCGATCCGTCTACAAAGCGGTGTTGATCCACGCAGCCTGGCGCGGCTTCAGGCCGTGCTGAATATGCATTACCCGGATCGCTTCATCATTATGGCCTCCCATGAAGAGGGCGCGCCGACTTTGGATGAGCAGGGCGCGCAGGTGACGGAATCCCACCGGCAATCCATGCAGGAAGATCCCCTCGTCCAGGCGATCATCACGCATTTCCCCGGCGCGCATCTTGGCCTGCCGCGGGACCTATCCCTTGATGATTATGGCCTGCCGCCTGAAAATCTGGATGAGGTTCCGCCGTCTGCTTTCCCCGAGGAGGGGCCTGATGCTGAAGGGTTGGAGACGGAATTGCCGGAAGACGATATAAGTCAGCCCGGCTATCGCTATCACTGAGGACTTATCTACATGAAAAATCTCGCTGGCCTGATGAAACAGGCTTCCCAGATGCAAGCCAAAATGGAGGAATTGCAGACGCGGCTCGACGCTCTGATGATTGAGGGTGAAGCGGGCGCGGGTCTCGTCAAAATCACCTTGAATGGCAAAGGCGACATGAAAAAGCTGGTCATCGACCCGAAATTACTGACGCCGACTGATGCCGAAATGGTGCAGGATCTCATCCTGGCGGCTTTCAGCAATGCGCGCAGCAAGGTTGAAGCGGCCAGCTCGGAGGAAATGCGGCGTCTGACCGGGGGGATTGATCTGCCTGCCGGCTTTAAACTGCCTTTCTGACTTGGCCTGGCACCGCACAGGCGGGGTTGAGCTTGAGCGGCTCATCCAGCTTCTCTCCCGATTGCCGGGGCTGGGGCCGCGCTCTGCCCGACGTGCGGCGCTGTCCTTGCTGGCAGAGCCTGAGCGCCGCCTCGTGCCCCTCGCGCAGGCCATGCAGGATGCCGCCGCCCGCATCCAGAATTGTGAAATCTGCGGTACGTTGGATGTCACAAACCCGTGCATGGTCTGCACAGATCCGGATCGGGATCACAGCGTGATCTGCGTTGTGGAACATGTCAGTGACCTCTGGGCGCTTGAACGTGCCACGGTTCATCGCGGCGTTTATCAGGTTCTTGGCGGGACATTATCGGCCTTGCTGGGTAAAGGCCCGGAAGAGCTGAATACGCAATCCCTGTTCCGACGCATCGAATCCGGTGATGTATCGGAGGTTATTCTTGCTCTGGGCGCCACGGTTGATGGTGCCGCGACCTCCCATTGGCTCGAAGACCGCCTTGCCCGATACGATGTCACTGTGACACGCGTCGGGCGCGGTGTGCCTATGGGCGGCACACTTGACGGGTTGGATGACGGCACATTGGTCGCGGCGCTGATGGCGCGGCGCCCCGTCGCGCGTGATGGTGGCTGAAAAAGAGGTGCGAAAGCCCGGTGAAGGATTGAAGCTGCCAACGATCCGATCACACCCCGCACGCTGAAAAAACGAAGATCTGTAAACGACACGGCATTTAACAGAGGCTGATCATGCAATTGAGCATTCCGGATACCATCCCGCGCGTCGCGCTTGTTACGGGCGGCGCGAAACGCATCGGGCGTGCATTGGTCACGGCGCTTGCGGCGGAGGGGTTCAAAATTGCGATTCATTGCCACCAAAGCGCTGCTGAGGCGGAAAAGCTTCTGGAGGAAATCCAGCATCAGGGTTGCGTCCTGACCGCCGACCTCGCTGATGAATCGGCCGTTTCCGGGCTGATTAATGCCGCTTCGGCGCAGTTAGGTCCCGTTGGTATCCTCGTCAATAATGCCTCGATTTTTGAGCGCGATGCGTGGGACACTGTGACAGAGGAAAGCTGGCAGCGTCATCAGGGGATCAATCTCCGCGCGCCCTTCATGCTGTCCCAGGCATTTGCGCGGGCGCTTCCATCCTCGGCGGAGGGGGTGATTCTTAATTTATTGGATGAGCGGGTCTGGAAATTGACGCCGCATTACACCAGCTATACGGTTTCGAAGTCCGCATTATGGACTCTGACGCAGACATTGGCCCTGGCTTTGGCGCCGCGCATCCGCGTGAATGCGATCGGGCCGGGCCCGGTTCTGCCAGCGCAGGGCCAGAGTGACGCGGAATTTCAGCGGATGTGTCAGGCCACGCCGCTTCAGCACGGTGCAACGCCGGAGGAAGTCGCCCAGACGGCGATGGCTCTGGCTGCCATGCGCGCCGTAACGGGCCAGATGGTGGCCCCCGATGGCGGGCAGCATCTCGCCTGGCGAACAGATTGAGACCGGTTTTACAGCGGGATAGAGAAGACGAGACGGCGGATGACATCAGATCAGGAAAACGGTTTCATGCCGCCGCCTCATATCGACTTGCGCTCTCTTAAGACGGAAGCTGGCACTTATGTTTTCATCTGTCCTGAAACAGATGAATTGGGGCATGTCGACCCGTCAGAACCACAATATCGCGCAACGGCCCTCATCACCTTTCCCGAAATTGAAGGTTTTGGCATACTGTCCCGCGTTAAGCTTCTGCGACGCCCGCCCGGGCAAGCGATGCTGCGCAACACATTGCGGCATAATTTCCTACCGGTCCGTTTAGAGGGGGCGGGCGCTGAGGATCAAGTTTTCCTCAAACATGCGCTTTCCGGTGATTTTTTCATCCCGATCCTTGATGGCGAAACCGAGCTTCTCTCGCGTCGGCGTTACATGGCCGAGGCGCATGCGCCGCTCCGGTGGGAAAATTTTCAAGGCGCTTTGCCGGAAGATTTCCGGGAGATGGTCGCGCGATGGCGTGATCTCGCTGCGGCACGTCACAATGCGGCGGCATTTCTGGATGTTCTTGCGGGTTTTCCGCAGGATTTCATGCATGATTGCCTCGATATCGCGCTTTTGATGATTGCTGATGATGCGCGGGCGACATTCCTGTCATTTTTTCTGTTTGATGAGGCGCATTTATCGTCCCCTCAGCAGGCGACATGCCTGGCGCTGCTTGATCGCCTGCCTTCCGCGGGTTGGCTGAAACAAGCGATTTCAAGCCTTGCGCAATGGCAGGCGGATCGTGATCTGCCCATGCCGCGACGCTCAGACGCCGCATATGATTTCATGGGACGCGAAACAAGTTGGCGCGATAATGCGCGCGATACGGTGGGTGTCGCCCTCCTTTCCGCTTTGCGGGAGAATATCACGCCGCGCCATAAACTGGCGGCCCTGACCAGCGCCCGGGATGAGGGCGTGTATCTTCTGGAATGGATTGCGTTCCACCGTACAATCGGCGTCGAGAAGATTTTCATTTACACCAATAATCTGACGGATGGCTCAGATGTGCTGTTGCAACGGCTGCATGATGCCGGGATCGTCCATTGGGTTGATAATACGGGTGAGGGGTGCGCGGGCGTCGATAACCAGTTGAAAGCTTTCGCGCATGCCTACACGATGATGCCGGCATTGCTGGATTATGAATGGTGCCTGACGGTCGATCTGGATGAATGGTTCGTGCCTTCAGAGGCGTTTGGCCATAAATTGCCGCCTCTTCTGGCGCAGGAGGCGCTTCAGGATGCCGATGCTGTCGTGGCGACATGGCGCGTCAATGGGCCTGACCATCGGCTTCACTGGACGGAGCAATTAAGCTGTGAGCGCTTTGTGGCGCTTGAACCGCATCCCCTGGTCAAATCAGTCCATCGTCCCCGGCGCTTTCAACGGTGCTCCCATCACGTGCCGGTTGCTCCGCAGAGGCGGTGTTTCAAGACGGTTGATGGCGCGCCGCATGCCATCAACACCCATTCAGTTTATGAAACCAGTTTCTACCATCAGCCGACAGTGAAGGCGGAGGTTCATCATTTCATTCTGCGCTCCTTCGAGGAATTTGTCTGGCGATATGCGCGGGGTGAAAATGATGGCAATGCCGTTCTGCCTGTCAAACGCTTCCGCTACAATAATCACGGTATTTTTGAGCTTTTCCTCACGAGGTTCCGTCTCAGCGGATCGCACCTCTCTCCGGTTATTGCGGCGCGGTGTCATGAGGAGATCAATGGTTTAATGGCGATCCCCGGTGTGCGTGACGCCTATCAGGATGTGGTGCGTCATTTCGGCCAGACAGTCTCCCTTTATGTCGAACAGAGTCTTGAGGCCGTGCGTCAGGACGGGAATGTCAGCGCGGAGATACGCGCGGAATGGACCCAACTCGTCGAAGCCTGGCAGAAAGCCGATGCCCCTGTCGCGTGCGTTCAATGAGGTCCGTTCACTTGGGCATCGTCGGTGCGGGTTGCTCCTGTGAGGCGTCGATTATTCTCCGTGTAATTTTCCAGCACGAAGGCGAAGGGCACGTGATCGAGTCCCCTCAGCAATAAAGCACGCTGCTGAAAAATAAAGCCGGGAGGCAGAGCCGGTGCGAATCCGTGTTCAACCTGACGCGTAAAGGCAAGATTTTTGACCGCCAGCCCGAAAGGGGTCTCGGACGTGTCGAGCATCTTATTCATCTCCGCGGTCAGGCGGGATGGCACATACCAATTCCAGGCATTAGAAAGTTCAATCCCGCCGCATCTTATGCTGACATGGCGCAATTTGAGCGCGTCCAGGCGCATTACCTTGAGGCGATCCTTGATAGCCAGGATATGAGGCGGAGAGGCAGTGTCAAGGGCGACGCTGCGCAATGTCTGGCCGGGGGCCAGGCGCGCGCACTCCGCTTTAAGGATAACGGATGCGCTTCGTCCGCGCGCAAGCTGACCAGCCAGGTCAGAAGCCGCAAGGGACTGCGCTGAAACCGGTACCGAAAAGAAAAGCCCGGAAAAGAGAAAAACAGGCCCCCGGCAGGAAAAATTCCACCAGGAACCAGCCTGTTTCCGTACGGGCCTAATTTTCGTGGTCGTCAGAATCCGTATTGACCTCGATTTCCGCGCCGAGATCGTCATCATCATCATCCAGATCGGCAGCATCCTCAATGACGTCATCTTCGTCTTCATCCGTATCCAGATCGACGTCAATATCTTCGCTACGATCATCCTCCGCGACGCGTTTAACCTGATCTACCGGGGCTTCATCGACGCGCTTGGGACGCGGCATATCTGTCGGCTGCTCCACACCACATTTGGGGCAGACCGCAGGACTGCGTGTCAGATCGTAGAATTTTGCACCGCAGGAAACGCATACGCGTTTCAGACCCAGTTCCGGTTTCGCCATGGTTACGCCTATTGATCCTGATCTCGGGATTTGGACATGCGACAGACGCCGCTTCAAACGCGGCCATGCCAGCTTATGCGGGTTCTGTCAAATACGTTTGCCCCGCCGCCATGCGCATCTTTTGCACAAAAACCCGCCTGATTAAGGGTGGTCAAGCCTTGCAGCGCGATGCAGAAAAATCCCCTGCTGCCTGTCGCTGATGGCGATTGCGGCGGGTGTTGCGCCATTTCAAGTTGACATCACCGCATCGGAGCGGGATGAAGCGGGAATGTCTGACCGAGCGGAGAATAATGCAATGTCTGCCCAAGTGGCTCCTCTGCGTGTCCAGCGCGCCCCTGCCCCTTTGCGCGGCGACGTGGTGGTGCCGGGTGATAAATCCATCAGCCACCGCGCTCTGATGCTCGCCGCCATGGCTGAAGGCCGGTCGGAAATTTCAGGATTGCTGGAGGGGGAAGACGTTTTACGCACGGCATCCGCCATGCGCGCCCTCGGGGCGGAGATCAGACAGGATGGCGCGCGTTGGATCGTCCAGGGCCATGGCGCACAAGGTTTGCGAGAGCCTGACGATGTGCTCGATATGGGCAATTCCGGCACGGCGGCCCGCTTGATGGCGGGGATACTCTCAACGCAGCCCTTCAATAGTTTCATGACGGGTGATGCCAGCCTGCGCGCGCGCCCGATGAAGCGCGTTACGGACCCACTCCAGAAAAACGGGGCGTGTTTCGTGACGCGGCAAGGGGGGCGTCTCCCGATGGCGGTGGTCGGCACAGCGCAGGGAACGCCCATCCATTACCGGCTGCCCGTGGCGTCTGCTCAGGTTAAATCCGCCATTCTCCTTGCCGGTCTCAATGCGCAGGGTGAAACCCGCATTGATGAACCGACCCCAACGCGTAATCACACTGAAAATATGCTGCGTTATTTCGGTGTCGATGTCACCGTCAGGGAAACGGAATCCGGCGGGCGGCTCATCAGTTTGACGGGTCCGGCCCGTCTCCATGCGCAAAATGTCATTGTCCCTGGTGATCCGTCATCAGCGGCCTTTCCCATTGTTGCGGCCTTGTTGATTCCGGGTTCGGACCTTCTGATCCGGAATGTCGGGCTCAACCCCCTGCGGACGGGCCTTTTCAAGAGTTTGCAGGAAATGGGCGCGCAACTCTCGATTGAGGATGTCCGCCGGGAAGGGGGTGAGCGCGTCGGTGATTTGCGGGTCAAGGCTTCCACCCTCAAGGCGGTCGACGTGCCTGCAAAGCGGGCGCCATCCATGATTGATGAATATCCCATTCTTTCCGTCGCCTGTGCTTTCGCCGAGGGTACGTCCCGCCTACGGGGACTGGGTGAATTGCGCGTCAAGGAGAGTGACCGCCTTAATGCCACGCTCGCGCTGCTGAAGGCGAACCATGTAACCGCGCGCATCGACGGCGATGACCTTGTCATTGAGGGGCGTCCGGATGGTAACGGCCTTGGTGGCGGGCGGGTGGAGACATTGATGGACCATCGTCTGGCGATGAGCGCCATTATTTTCGGCCTCGCCGCGCCCAACCCGATTGATGTCGATGATACGGGCTTTATCAATACGAGCTTTCCCGGTTTTATTGATCTCATGAATGAGAGAGGCGCCGGACTTTGAAAGCCCTCATCATCGCCATTGACGGGCCCGCTGCCGCAGGGAAGGGCACTTTGGCCGTCGCGCTGGCGCAGCATCTTGGCCTGCCGCATCTCGATACCGGTCTTCTCTACCGGGCGGTCGGGCGCCTCATGCTGCTGGAAGGGCGGGATTGCGAAGGTGACGATGCCAGCGATGTCGCGGCCCGCCTCCAGCCATCTGACCTCAAACGCGATGATCTGCGCCTGCCAGAGGTGGATCGCGCAGCGAGCCTCGTGGCGGCGCAACCTGCCGTGCGCGCCGCGTTGCTGCAACGCCAGAGGGATTTTGCCGCCGCACATGGGGCTGTCATGGATGGGCGGGATATTGGCACGGCTGTTTTTCCCGATGCGGATATAAAATTATTCGTCACCGCTTCAGCACATGCGCGCGCCGTGCGCCGCTATCAGCAATATCATGGCCATGACCCGAGCGCGGCCGAGATAAGCCAATTGAAGGCGGAAATTGAAGCGCGTGACCATATCGACTCCGCGCGCAGCGTCTCGCCTTTAAAGCGGGCTGAAGATGCGATCCTGATTGAAACGGATGATCTGACGCCGGATCAGGTTCTGGCGCGCGCTTTGGATATCGTGGCCCGCCACCCAAAGATGACGGCAGAAAACCGCTGAATTTCGCGTTTTATGTTGACATGGAAGGGTCAGAAGGCCCAGAACACCCCACGGCATGCGCCGCGCCCGTCTGCGGGTTTTTCATCCCTGGCTTATTTCAAAAAATAAGCACGTCGTGGGTCACAGGATCTGCGCAAACAACGTCCTGGCAGTAAACTTCCGGGGCAGGAAATTAATACCACATGGCTTCAGCCACTACTCTTGAATCGGGCAAAAACAAAGCCCAGACCCAAGGCAATGAGGATTTCGCCGCTCTCCTTGAAGAAACTCTCGGCTCGGATAGCGGGTTCGAAGGGTCCGTCGTTACGGGGCAGGTCATTCGCCTGAATGACGAGTTCGCCATCGTTGATGTCGGTCTGAAAAGTGAAGGGCGCGTTGCGCTTAAGGAATTCGCCCCCCCAGGTGTGGCCGCGGATGTCAAGCCTGGCGACGTGATTGAGCTCTATGTCGAGCGTTACGAGGATCGAGACGGCCTGATCGTTCTCTCCCGTGAGAAAGCCCGCCGTGAAGAGGCGTGGACCTCGCTCGAGCGCGCCTTCGCCAATAATCAGCGCGTCAATGGCACAATTTACGGGCGCGTCAAAGGCGGCTTCACTGTGGATCTCGGTGGTGCGATGGCCTTCCTGCCGGGCAGCCAGGTCGATATCCGCCCCGTGCGGGATGTCGGGCCCCTGATGGGTCAGCCCCAGCCTTTCCAGATCCTGAAAATGGACCGTGCACGCGGTAACATCGTTGTTTCCCGCCGTGCCGTGCTGGAAGAAACCCGTGCCGAGCAGCGCTCCGAACTGATTCAGGGCCTGAAGGAAGGCATGATCCTTGACGGTGTCGTCAAGAATATCACGGATTACGGCGCTTTCGTTGATCTTGGCGGCGTCGATGGGCTTCTGCATGTCACGGACATTGCCTGGAAGCGCATCAACCATCCCGCGGAAGCTCTACAGATCGGCCAGCCCGTGCGCGTGCAGGTTATCCGTTTCAACTCAGATACGCAGCGCATTTCCCTTGGTATGAAGCAGCTTGAAGCGGACCCGTGGGAAAATATCGCCATTAAATATCCGCCGGGCGCGCGTTATACGGGCCGTGTCACCAACATCACCGATTACGGTGCGTTTGTTGAGCTGGAAGCGGGTGTTGAAGGTCTCGTCCACGTTTCCGAAATGTCCTGGACCAAGAAAAACGTCCATCCGGGCAAACTTGTCTCCACATCGCAGGAAGTCGATGTCGTCGTCCTTGACGTGGATAGCGGCAAGCGTCGTATCTCCCTCGGCCTGAAGCAGGTGCAGCGTAATCCGTGGGAGCAGTTCGCTGAGGAGCACAAGGTCGGGTCCGTCATTGAGGGTGAAATCCGGAATATTACGGAGTTTGGTCTCTTCGTCGGGCTGTCCGCGGATATTGACGGCATGGTGCACATGTCCGACCTCTCCTGGGATGAGGCCGGCGAGGTCGCTATGGCGAAATATGAGAAAGGCCAGGTCGTTCAGGCCAAGGTGCTGGATGTCGATGCGGAGAAAGAGCGTATCTCCCTCGGTATCAAGCAGCTGCATGATGACCCGGCTGCGGACACATTGTCCCGCGTGCACAAGGGTGATGTCGTGACGTGCGTTGTGACCGCCATTCAGAGCAACGGGATCGAAGTCAAGGTCGATGACGTTCTCAGCGGCTTCATCCGCCGGGCGGAACTTGCGCGTGACAAGGCGGAGCAACGCCCCGAGCGCTTCGCTGTCGGTGAAAAAGTCGATGCGAAAATTGTCTCTGTCGATAAGGCAGCACGTAAGCTGGCGCTGACAATCCGCGGCCGTGAGGTCGAGGAGGATAAGCAGGCGATCAACGAATATGGTTCATCCGATAGTGGTGCCTCTTTGGGCGACATTCTCGGTGCGGCCATTCGTCGCCGGAGCACAGAGTCCTAAGCGTCTCGAAACTCAAAGAAAGGCCATCCTTCGGGGTGGCCTTTTTTTTGTGCCGGTCGAGATGGGTCGGCCCCCGGTTCTGCGCGCGGCGCATCATATTCCGTCAGCCACGTCCCTGGCGGGATATGATGCGGAGACTTGTCTCGATTGACCGCCTCGACGTTTTTTACTTCAAGCACTCATGACCATGCATCTCAAGCATCAGGCCCCCCGCGCGGGTGAATACTTCCGGACATGCTTTCTTGACCTTAAAATCTCGTCGAGCGCCACGTGTCGCAATGCGATGACGCGCGAATCACTTTTCCGATCTGGAACACAATCTCGCGAACGCGGCCTTAAGGCTTATATGAATTAGAAAAAAACTTATTTAATAATTGGGAAAAGAAAAGACGTTACAATGACTTCGTAAGAAAATTTAATAGCTGAAATCGTCATAAGATGCGCCAATAACGAAAATTGGACGTCTTGCCCGCGCCTTGCAATTCCTGGAGTAAATTTGGATGGCCGTGCCTAATGTTGAGGAATTTTTTTTTCACATCCGGCACATGCCGTTTTACTTCTATGAAAGAAAAATGGCGCGCACGCTGGGCTGCAAGATGTTCAATATCCTGCGACGCCGGGCGAACGCCCAATAAGGGGAGAAGAACGGTCGGAGACCGACTTAAAAAACGTATTTTTAGAGTTGGATTTTTCCCCGATGTGGTTAATAAACTCTTTTTGAAAATTGATGGACGAGTTTCACTGCGTCGAGCGGCTCGCGCGACTTCGCCAGGAAGTTCGGATATTGCAGTATGCGGTTGTGAGGCATGAATGACGGTAATCTACAACACGAATTTTACGCATAATCCCAATTCCTACTTGACGCTTTGCGTCGAGCGCGCCGCGCAGGCGGTTTTTGGGCATGGCAATGTGGTTGTGGCGGATAATATGTCGCTCGCCGAAATTGCAGCTTCGGGTGAGCACGACACGCTGATCTGCCTCGACGCGCAAAGGCTTAACCTGCCGTTGATCCGTCGCGTCCGCGCCGCATTCAAGACGCTTATTCTCTGGACATTTGAAGATCCGTTCATGCTTGACTTCAATGTCAATAATGCAGCGATTTTTGACTATGTCTTCACAAATGATCCGTCCTGCGCCGCAAGTTATCGAGAGAAGGGGCATTATCTTCCACTGGCCGCGAGTGCCTCAATTCATGAGCGCCCCATCAAATCGGCCAAAGCCCTTGATTATGACATTTGTTTTGCGGGGACGATGTGGCCCAACCGGGTCAAGACGTTGCAAATGATCGTGGCGGCTTTTCCGGAAGCGCGCATGAAGCTGATCTGCCCGGGCAACCCATATTTGCCGCCATTGCCTGCCGACCTTGCGGCGCTGGCCATTCAGCGCCCGGTAAGTCATGAATCTTTCATCGATTTCGCCAATGCGAGTGCGGTGACTCTGACAATGTTCCGTGATTATGCCAGCCATGGTGATGTCAGCCAGGCCACAGCGCCAGGACCGCGTTTCTATGAGCTGGGTCTCGCTGGCACCGCGCAGGTGATCGAGGCGCCGGATGCCATGGACATGCAGTATTTCTCGGATGTTGAGGGTGTATCCGTCGTGCGGGATGCGCATGGCATGGTGAACGCCGTTCATGACCTGCTTGAAAATGAGACACGCCGCCAGCGTGCTGCGCGGGCAGCGCAGGAGAGCGTCCTCTCCGCCCATCTTTATGAGCATCGACTGAAGAAAATCGCTGACATCACGGGTGCGAATTTCAAACGTCATGTGGCGCCGACGGAAATCAGCCCGCGTCGTGGCAAGATGCGGGTGTTGATGTGCACCCACTCCACGATTTTCGAGAAGGATTGGGGCGGGGTCGAGGTTTATCAACAGACCTTATGCGCCTCTCTCGGTCGTGAGATCGAATTTTTCTACTGGTTGCGGCGCGGTACTGTGTGTCGTCTCACAACGGCCAATGGCCGGGAACTTGAGCAGCACGATGTCGAGGAAATCGGCTGGACCGACGCCCTGTGCGATGCCGCGGAGGAACGTGCTTTTTCTCAGGTGATCGGGCGTCACAATATCGATATCGTGCATATCCAGCATCTGGGCCATCATGCGCTCTCTCTGCCCATCATCGCGAAAGCCTGCGGGGCGGGCGTCGTCTTCTCAGCGCATGATTTCTGGCTGATTTCCTCCCGCTATAATCTTCTGAATCAGGATCTCCGTTTCGATGAGGGTCAGGTTCGATCTGTCTTGGCCTCTGACATTATCCATAAAATCACGGATAATGTCGCTTATGGTGGTGACCAGACGCGGCGCGCCTTTATCGGCATGATGTTGCGCAGTGTGGACGCGATACTTTTCGGTACTGTTTATTCCCGCAATCTCACCCATGAGATTTATCCTGTTCTGGATGATAAGCGCAGCTGCGTTTACGGCGTGCCGTCCCCGGAAACAACGTTCCCCGTCACGCCGAAATCCTACGCGCCGCTTGAGGGGAGACCTCTTGGCGTGGCGATTATCGGTAATTTCCTGCGCACTAAAGGCGCGGACGCCATCATCAACCTGCTGGAAATCGCGCATCCGGAGCATTTCGAGTTTCATATTTTCGGGTATATCCACCCCGATTATGAAGCCGTTGTTCATGGTCTGAATCGTGACAACGTTAAATTCTACGGACGCTATAATGCGGGTGATATCAGTGCGCTCACCGTTGCTGATGTCGCGCTCAACCTCTCCATATGGCCGGAGACCTACTGCATCTCATTGTCCGAAGCATGGCAGAGCGGACTCATCCCCGTCGTGACAGATGTCGGCGCGCTGGGTGACCGTGTCGAGGACGGCGTTAATGGCTTTAAGGTGCCGATCGGTCGTCCCGACGTTGTGCTTGAGCGCCTCGAACTGCTTCGCTCCTCCGAATTTATGCGGAAGGAGATCATGCAGAACATCACCCCGGCATTATGGGTGACGGCTTCCGACTACGCCGATAAGATGCGCACACTTTATCATGACATCGCGCCCCACCGTGCCCTCGGCACGGCGGAGCTGCAGGTCGATGCGGGTCAGTTACATATCCTGCCGCATAAATCATGGCGTCACCAGGCGCCTCCACGCCATATTTTTGACCCGCCGACCCAGCATGACCTGATGATTGAACTGCCCGAACCTGTAACGGATTGGGTCGGAATCCAGGGTGCGGAATATTACATTGACGATGTCTGCCACCGCGTGCTGTCGCGTTCAGGGCTGGAAACCTTCCAGCCTGCGGATGAATTCCATATTCGCGGGTGGTATGTCCTGCCGGATTGCAACTCATCCGGTGCAATTTACACGGCATTGATCAGTCAGGATGATGACACGGTCATTTTCGTTTCCTGCTCACGCGAAGCACGTGGGGATGTGACGGCCTTCCTGCCAAATGCGCCTCTGCGTTCCGGTTTCTCGGGCAAGGCCGCCTTGCGTGGCAAATGGTGTGAGGGGTCGTTCCGGATCGGCCTTGTCAATATCGTTAATGGCGCGGCATCTTTCCTCCTGACGCCCATCATTATCGAAGTTGAGGGCGCGAGAGTGATCGGGCTGCGCAATCAAATCCCTGAAAATGAGGTCGTGCTCAACAGCTTTGACCGCGTGGCCGGGCGGGACGGTGTTCTGCGCGGTATCAAGCTGGATCGTCTGATGCAGCGCAAATGGTATTTTGAGTCGGCCGAATTCCTCTTCTTTATCGACACGTTTGCGGACTTGCTCGGGCAGGAGGGCGACGGGTCGGATAATCTGCCGAGTGCTCAGTTTTTCACGCGTGGGTGGGGCTTCATGCGTCGCTTTGATCGCGCGGGAGATATGTTCCTCGCTTTGATATCACGTGATGGCGCGCAGGTGATTTTCTTCGGGTTGCAGCGCGCGCCGCGCCTCGATGTGCAGAGTGTGTTCAATGAAGCGCCTCTCAGCGTTGGATTCCAGGGGCATATTGACCTTGAAGCGGGCTATCACTCCGATCTCACAGGGCTCTATGACGTTTGCCTCGTCAATACGATCGGCACATCATACGGCTTTAAAGCGATCGGAATTGAGCTTGAGCTGAAGGAAAACAAGTTGGTGCAGTCGCGATATAGAAGCCTGACGCCTGAGGATGATGCGCGATTTGAGGGCGCGATCCGTCAGCGGGTCGAGAAACAGGATGGCCGGACTTGGTGAGCTATTACGCCGCTTTCGGAGATCGCCTCCCCCTTTGGGCGGAGATTGATGAAGCGTGGTATTTTGAGCAAAAACCTGACCTGCGTGGGGAGATTCTTGCGCAAGGCTTTACGGACCTGAGTCATTATCATGAGGCTGTCGGCGCCGCCGCCGGCCTCTCCCCCAACCCTTATTTCGATGAGGGCTGGTATCGCGCAAAATATCCCGAGGTGCGCGAGGCCATCAAGGAGGGCGTGTTCTCCAGTGGGTTTGAGCATTATTGTCAGGAAGGGTTCCGCATCCGCTCTCCTCACTGGCTTTTCTCGGAAGAGCAATATCGCTGGAGCTATACGGGATATGACGATGCCTGGCTGGAGGCACATGGATATCCGAATGGGTATGCGCATTTTCTGAGCAACACAGTGTCGCTTACGCTGACGGGCAGTCCGTTTTTTGATCCGTTCGTCACGCGTGCCTGGTTCCAGTCGCAATCCTCACCTGATCAAGCCGGGCGGCATCCTTATCTCAATGCGCTCAACCCGTCGATCGGCACGGTGGGTGAGCCACGTTTATCCTGGTTTTTCGATCCGGACTGGTATCTGGCCAAATATCCGGAAGTGGCACAGGCGATTGCAGAAAAGCTTTTTCAATCAGCGCTTCATCATTATCTGACAAATGATACGCCCGAGCGTTTTGATCCCCTGCCGCAATTCAGTGAATCAGCCTATCGGGAGGCTTACCCGGATGTCGTGCCTGCTCTCCGTGGCGGTATATTCCGCAACGCTTATGAGCATTTTCTGCGTCATGGCGCCTATGAGGGGCGTCGACCCGATACGGAAACTGATCTCGGCCCCTGGATAGTGCGCTTCCGGCAACTCGGCCCGATGGCGGATCGGGAGGCGGATCACCCGTTCCGGCAATGGATGCGCGCGCAATTCGCCCCGGTGGGGGAGACGCATGGTGCAGTTGAGCTTGATGAGCGTGAGACGCGCATGCTTTTCCTTGAGGAGGCCGAGCAATGCGCTGATATTGCCTTAAGAGGGCGCCTTGATTTCACCTGCCATGGTGAGCCTGATATCTCGGTCATTCTTGTCATGCGCAATCAATTTGCGTTGACGATGCAGGCTTTGGCATCGTTACGCGCAAATTATGACGGCCCGATTGAGGTCATTATCGTCGATTCCGGGTCAAGCGATCTGTCCGGGCAGATTGAGAACCATGTTGACGGTCTGCACGTCATGCGGTTCCCCTATAATATCGGTTTCCTCCTCGGGGCCAATGAGGCTCTGCCGCGTGTCCGGTCCGCGTTCTGCCTGTATCTCAACAACGATATCAAGCTTTTCCCCAACGCTGTCGCCAATGCGCTTCATCGCCTGCAATCCTCCGAGGATATTGGTGCTGTCGGCGCGAAGATCATCCGGTCACATATGCGCCTTCAGGAGGCCGGGTCGATCATCTGGCGCGATGGGGCGAGTTACGGTTATCGCCGTCAGGATGATCCGAACATTGGCGAGGCCAATTTTGTTCGCGATGTTGATTATTGTTCCGCCGCATTTTTGATGGTGCGTACTGAAGATGCACGACAGCTAGGCGGTTTTGATCCGAAATTCGCGCCAGCCTACTTTGAGGACACGGATTTCTGCCTTCGTATGCTCAAATCCGGTAAAAGGATCGTCTATGATCCGTCCGTCGCGGTTGAACATATGGAGAGTGGAAGCTTCGGCCTGACCGACTCCCATGACTGGATCCAGATCAACCATCGCGTTTTCTTCAATCGTCACCGGCAGCTTTTACTCGCCAAACCGCCGCCACATGTCCGCAATGCGGTCTTGGGGCGTGAGCAGAAAAGGGGGCGGGAGACCGTCCTCGTCATTGAGGACCGCCTGCCCGTGCGGCGGCTGGGTTCCGGCTATGTGCGCTCCAATGAAGTCGTCCGGGCGATGAGTGCCCTGGGGTATCAGGTCAGCGTATTCCCCATGATGGACAAGGCGAATGACCCGGCGGATCTCGTCCATGATTTTCCCGATGATGTGGAGTTATTGACGGATTGGCATCTCGACCGCTTTACCTCCTTCATTGAAGAGCGTGCCGGTTATTACGATATTCTCTGGATCTGCAGGACACATAATCTCTCACGTCTGCTGCCGATCGTGACGGAGCATGGTCGTTACCTTCCGATGAAGCGCGTCATTCTCGATACGGAGGTGATCGACACGCCGCGCCGTTTTGAGAAAGCACGCATTCTCGGTGCCCCTAAAATCAAGGGATCCATGGCGGAATTGATCGGCGATGAATTGGCGAGCTCCCATTTCTGCCAGCAGATTGTCGCGGTCTCGGCCGATGAGGCCAAAATGGTGCGGGACGCGGGGTATGAGCATGTGTCAATCCTGGGACATGCGCTGGAACCGGACCCGACTCAACGTCCCTTCCAGGAGCGACATCATTTTCTCTTTGTCGGAGCGCTTTACGCGGAAGACACACCGAATTTCGACAGTCTGAAATGGCTTATTGAAGAGGTGTTTCCCCATCTTCATGCCATGATTGATGACCCGCCCCTCCTGACAATTGCAGGATATATGGACCCGGATCTCGATATCAAAGCATGGCGGGAATTACCCTATGTGCGCTGTGTCGGCCCTGTCCGGGATCTGAAGGCGCTTTATGACAGTCATCGCGTTTTCGTGGCGCCGACGCGATATGCCGGGGGTCTCCCCTACAAAGTGCATGAGGCGGCGTCATTCGGCATTCCGATTGTCGCGACGGACCTTCTGGCGCGGCAGGTCGGCTGGAAGAACGATGTCGCGCTCCTCAGCGCAATGGCGGGTGACCCGCGCGCCTTCGCCCGGCAGATGGTTTCACTTTATTATGACGCGGAAATCTGGCATCGCGTGCGTCTGGAGGCGCTCGCTGCCGTAACGAATGATTGCGACCCGAATGATTTCAAGGCGCGTGTGGAAGAAATTCTGACGCGAAGCCTTGCGATTTCTCAAATATAGCTTTGATAGAGGTTAGGCAGGTTGATGGCTGTAAAGACGAACGCGAAGCCCAAAGCGCGAAAGAGCAAGGAAGTGGAGAGAAGCCTCAATGAGGGCGTTGCCGTGCAGCACCGTGTACTGGTCTGTAGCGGCGGGCGCTTTGAATCCCAGGCCAATGCACAGGTCCGTGAATCTGTCATGGATGGCTGGGCTGAATGTCTGGGTGAGGAAAATGTGGCTTCCGTGCATATTAGCGGCGCCGCGGCCTCTATCCAATATCTGAAACCGACAATCGTTTTTGCCATCGGGTCTTACCTGCCGGAGAGCACCTATTTCGGTGAGGTCTGTCGTGAAGCCCGTAAAATCGGGGCGGTGACCGTTTTCTGGGCAACAGAGGATCCCTATGAGCAGGATGCGCATTATCGGATCTCAAATGACTTTGACGTCGTATTCTCCTGCGACCATTGGGGCCATAATTTTTATCAGCGTGAGCGGGTTTATCACCTGCCGCTCGCGGCCAGCCGTAAATTGCATTATGTCCCGTTGACGGCAGAGGGTGATCGCCCGATTGACGTGCTTTTCTGCGGTGTCGCTTTTACGAGCCGTAAAGATGTTGTGGCGTCCCTCATGCCGGTCCTCTCTCAGCTAAATATCAAGATCATCGGGCCGGGCTGGGGCGAATTCGGCACAGGTTTCTCGGATGCGCGCATTGAGAAAGACCAGTTGATTGAGCTTTATCGGCGCTCCAAAATGGTTCTCAATCTCGGGCGCTCTCTGCATTTCGAGAATAATCGCTACGTCATCACGCCCTCAACACCGGGCCCCCGCACTTTCGAAGCCGCGGCTGCCGGTGCGTTTCAGGTGTTTCATGAGGACACTTATGAAATGCGCCGCTATTTCACGACGGAGGAAATTCCGCCTTTCTCAAATCTGGTCGATTTTGAACGCGTCGTTGAGAAGTATATCAAAGATGATGCGGCCCGGTATCGCGCCTCACGCCTCGCGCAGGAGCGCACCCTGGCTGAGCATACTTATGGCAATCGCATTCGCTCAGTGATTGAGAAGCTTCAGTCGGAGGGTTTGCTCGCCTGAGACCCTTCAGTGGCGTCACGAAGCAGCGGAAAGGCTTGCAGGTTGACGCCACGTCACGGGGCCTCTCGCCGCGCGTGGCGCCTCTCTGTCTAACGACGCATGAGCTTATATTCCTGCGACAGGGAATGCTGAATGATCTCGGCATGGGCACCATCTCGCGCCTCAATCATCACCTCCAATTCAGCCGACTGGACGGAGGGCTCCGCAAAGAGCCGCTGATGGGAGACCTCAATGATATTGCCGCCCGCTTCGCTGATGCGACGTGCGATATCGGCCAGCAGGCCGGGACGGTCAGGGATCTGCATACTGAGGAAAAGAATCCGTCCATCGCGGCGTAAAGCCCGAAGGAGCGCATTGGCAAAAACACGCGTGCTGATATTGCCGCCCGTCACCGGCAGCCCGACGCGTTTCCCCTCAAAGATTTCCGCATATTTCACGACGGCCGCCAGTGCGGCGGCGCCCGCCCCCTCCGAAACAACACGCGCCTGCTCGGCAAGAGTCGCCACGGCGGCTTCAACCTCCAGTTCCGAAACGATCAGCACACGGTCAAGAAGGGGCTGCACCGTTTCCAGACATCGCGCACCGAGCTTCAGGACGGCCATGCCTTCAGCAATCGTTGAGCCGCCAAGCGCAGGACTTTCCGCGGGGAAGCGGGCGAGAGAAGCATAGCTCTCCACCTGCACGCCGATGATACGCGTCTGCGGACTCAGAGATTGCGCGACAATGGCGGAACCACTCAGCAGCCCGCCTCCGCCAATCGGCAGGACAATGTAATCGAGGGGCGGGGCGTCCTCCAGCAATTCAATGGCAAAAGTCCCCTGACCTGCCATGACAGCGAGGTCATTAAAGGGATGGACGAGCACACGTCCTTCCCGCTCAAGGATCTTTTCGGCAATCAGGGAGGCTTCAGCGAAATCCTCACCTTCCGCGACGATCTGCGCTCCCCATTTCCGGGTGCGCTCAATTTTTGCCGAGGGTGTGTGACGGGGCATGACAATGGTGGCGTCAATGCCGAGAAGATGCGCATGGCGGGCAACACCCTGAGCATGATTGCCCGCTGAAACGGCAATAACCCCCCGCGCACGCTCATCTTCCGTCAGAAGCGCCAGTTTATTGGCGGCGCCGCGCTCCTTGAAAGATGAGATGGCCTGCAGATTTTCAAGCTTCAGCCAGATTTCCGTGCCGAGCCGCTTTGAAAGTGCCTCACAGGGTACAGTCGGCGAGCGCAGAATACGACGCTGGATGCGCTCATGGGCCGCGCGAACGTCATCAAACGTCAGATTCGTCATGTAACTTTCTCAGGTCCGGCAAGCGGATCGTCTTATTTATAGGTGACGGAAAGAACCTCATAAGTGCGGTCACCACCCGGTGCGGGGACGCTGACGCTGTCACCGACGGATTTGCCAATCAGAGCCTTGGCAAGCGGAGAGGAAATTGAAATGCGCGCCTGCTTGATATCCGCCTCATGCGCGCCGACGATCTGATAGAGGCTTTCTTTTTCGGTCTCTTCATCGACAAGCTGGACATGCGCACCGAATTTCACGGTGTCGCCGGAGAGGGAGGCCGGGTCAATAACCTCCGCGGAGGAAATGAGGTCCTCAAGTTCCAGGATACGGCCTTCGATGAAAGATTGACGTTCCCGTGCAGCGTGATATTCCGCGTTTTCGGAAAGGTCACCATGCGAGCGTGCTTCAGCAATCGCACGGATGACGGCGGGTCGATCTTCACTTTTAAGGCGGCGAAGCTCATCTTCAAGACGTGTCAGCCCGCCGGCCGTCATCGGAATTTTCTGCACGTTGTTTCCCCAAGTCTTTCCTGCGCACAAGATGCCGTGCGTGCGCCTCGTCTAAAAACGCAAAGTTTAAACCCCTTTTATCACCTCTGCAATCATGCCGCCAGAGATAGGGGACGGGCGGGGATGGCCGGATGAAGCGGGCCGGGCCTTGCAGACCCAGCCCTGAACGGCGACATCCCACCAGATTTCATTCAAAATGACCGCCTGAAATAAGATTGCAGAGGCGACACCTCCAGCGCGCCATCGCGCATGGCGGAGATGGCGTAAATCGCGGCGCGCGCCCCGGCGAGCGTGGTAAAATGCGGCACGCCGCCCAGCAGGGAAGAGCGGCGAATATCAAAGCTATCCCGCACAGCCTGCGCACCGGTCACCGTGTTGATCACCATCTGGACCTCACCGGAGCGAATCGCGTCGACGCAATGGGGGCGGCCCTCCAGCACCTTATTAACGCGCCTGACGGAGATACCGGACTCCTCAAGCCGATCCGCTGTGCCGCGCGTCGCCATGATCTGGAACCCCATATCGATCAATTTGCGGCCCAAAGCCTGAATTTGAGGCTTGTGACCATCCCGGACGGAAAGAAACACGGTGCCCTCCTGCGGGAGGACAACCCCCGCCGCAAGCTGGGCTTTGGCGAAGGCGCGTTCGAAGCTGCTATCCAGCCCGATAACTTCACCGGTTGAGCGCATTTCCGGCCCGAGGATCGTGTCCGTATCGGCAAAACGATGGAAGGGGAACACAGCCTCTTTAACCGCCACATGCGGTGCGATGGCGTCACCATCCAGCTTAAATTCGGAAAGCTTTCGGCCTGCCATGACCAGCGCACCGATTTTCGCAATCGGCACACCTGTCGCTTTAGCGACAAAGGGGGCCGTCCGGGAGGCGCGGGGATTCACCTCCAGAACAAAGACCTCATTATCCTTGATGGCATATTGCACATTCATCAGACCGACGATGCCCAGCTCACGGGCCATGGCTTCCGTCTGGCTGCGCAATTCCGTCACGATGGAGGGGGGCAGGGTATAAGGGGGGATTGAACAGGCTGAGTCACCTGAGTGGATCCCTGCTTCCTCAATATGTTCCATCACCCCAGCAACATAGACGTCATGACCGTCCGAGATGCAGTCCACATCCGCCTCAATCGCGTCATTGAGGTAATGATCCAGCAGGATGGGCCCGGACGAAACTTCACGGCCCGCAAGCATCAAGGTGCTGAGGAGGTAACGTTGCAGGCCATTCGGATCATGCACGATTTCCATGGCGCGCCCGCCCAAAACATAGGAGGGCCGCACAACAACGGGATAACCGACCTTCTCAGCAATAGCTTCAGCCTCGCCCGGGTTGCGGGCAATGCCGTTCTCCGGCTGGCGCAGGCCCAGTTTGCGCAGAAGCGCCTGAAAGCGCTCACGATCTTCCGCGCGGTCAATAGCATCGGCCGGGGTGCCGAGGAGGGGAATGCCCGCTTTCTCCAACGCGGCGGAGAGTTTAAGCGGAGTCTGACCACCATACTGCACGATACAGCCCAGAACCTCGCCCTTTTCCTGCTCACGGCGGATCAGGGCGATGACGTCCTCATCGGTCAGGGGCTCAAAATAAAGGCGATCTGACGTGTCATAATCGGTGGAAACCGTCTCCGGGTTACAATTGACCATGATGGTCTCGAACCCGGCCTCACGCAAAGCATAGGCCGCATGGACACAGCAATAATCAAATTCAATGCCTTGGCCGATCCGGTTTGGCCCGCCGCCCAATATGACGATTTTCCGGCTTTCGGTCGGCGCGCTTTCACAGATTGGCGTGCCGAACCCGCCCTCATAACTGCTGTAAAGATAGGGGGTGGAGGAGGCGAACTCCCCCGCGCATGTGTCGATACGGCGATAAGCGGGTTGCACACCCAGCCGCGCCCGAAGATCGGCAATGGCCTGGGGCGTCATATCGCTGAGCTGCGCAAGCTGCCGATCCGAAAAACCCATCGCTTTGATTTGACGCAGGGCAAGGGGGGAACGGGGCAGGCCATTCTCACGAATATGCTGCTCGGCCTCGATAATGGTCTGCAATTGCTCCAGAAACCACGGCTCAAACCGGCAGGCATGATGGATGTCGCTGATGGACAGGCCCGCACGCAAAGCCTGCGCGGCCATAAGGATGCGTTCCGGACGCGGCTCGGAAAGGGCCGCGCGGTAGGCATCGTGGGAGCCATCACCGGGCGGCTCAATCGGGTCAAGACCGGTCAGCCCGGTTTCCATCGACCGCAGACCTTTCTGCAGAGCCTCGGTAAAGCAGCGCCCAACCGACATGGCCTCCCCCACCGACTTCATGGAGGTGGAAAGCAGAGCCGGGGCGCCGGGAAATTTCTCAAAAGTGAAACGCGGGATTTTAACAACTACGTAATCAATCGTCGGCTCAAAACTCGCCGGGGTCGTGCCGGTAATGTCATTGCGCAATTCATCAAGCGTATAACCGATCGCGAGCTTGGCGGCGATTTTCGCAATCGGGAAACCTGTCGCTTTAGAGGCAAGAGCGGAGGAGCGCGAGACGCGTGGATTCATCTCAATGACAACCATGCGTCCATCCACCGGGTTGACGCCGAATTGCACGTTGGACCCGCCCGTTTCCACGCCGATCTTGCGCAGACAGGCGATTGAGGCATCCCGCATACGCTGGAATTCCTTATCCGTCAGCGTCAAAGCGGGGGCGACAGTGATGGAGTCACCTGTATGGACGCCCATCGGGTCGATATTCTCAATGGAACAGACGATGATGCAGTTATCCGCTTTATCGCGGACCACCTCCATCTCAAATTCCTTCCAGCCAAGGACAGATTCTTCAATCAGGACTTCCGTCGTGGGGGAGGCATCCAGCCCGCCCGTCACGATATGGTCAAATTCCTCACGATTATAGGCAATCCCGCCGCCTGCGCCGCCCATAGTGAAAGAGGGGCGGATGATGGCGGGCAGGCCGACAATATCCAGCGCCGTGCGTGCTTCCTCCAGCGTGTGCGCGATGGCGCTGCGCGGGCTTTCCACGCCGATTTCATTCATGGCCTCACGGAACTTCTGGCGGTCTTCCGCGCGGTCAATGACATCCGCATCCGCGCCGATCAAAGCGACGCCGTGTTTCTTCAGAAAACCCGACCGGTCGAGGGCCATGGCGACATTCAGCGCCGTTTGCCCACCCATGGTTGGCAGAAGCGCGTCGGGTTTTTCCTTCAGGATGATGCGCTCGACAAATTCCGGCGTGATCGGCTCCACATAGGTCGCGTCGGCGAGGCCCGGATCGGTCATGATCGTCGCCGGGTTGGAGTTGATCAGAATGACGCGATAACCCTCCTCACGCAGCGCCTTGCAGGCCTGCGTGCCGGAATAATCGAACTCACAGGCCTGCCCGATCACGATAGGGCCGGCACCGATGATGAGGATGGACGCGATATCGGTTCTTTTCGGCATATTCAGGCGGCCTTTTTATTCATCAGCGCAACAAAGCGTTCAAAGAGGTAAAAACTATCGGACGGGCCGGGGCTGGCCTCAGGGTGATATTGGACGGAGAAAGCAGGGTAGGTCCGGCTTTCAATCCCCTCATTCGAGCCGTCAAAGAGGCTCGTATGCGTCACGATGACATCTTCCGGCAGGCTCTGCTCATCAACCGCGAAACCGTGATTCTGGCTCGTGATTTCGACTTTGCCTGTTGCCAGCTCCTTGACAGGCTGGTTGGCGCCGCGATGGCCCTGCTCCAGCTTATAAGTCCGCGCACCGAGGGCCTGGGCCAGAAGCTGATGCCCCAGGCAGATCCCGAAGATCGGCACGGCTGATTTCAGGAGCGCCTTGATGACGGGCACGGCGTACGTCCCCGTTGCAGCCGGGTCCCCCGGACCATTGGAGAGAAAAATACCCTCCGGATTATACATCATGATCTCTTCAGCTGAGCTGGTCGCGGGCACAACCGTGACCTCACAGCCTGCCGAGACGAGGCAGCGCAGAATATTCAGCTTGGCACCGTAATCAATCGCAACGACCCTTTTGAGCGGGCCGGAAGGCGGCGTCCCGCCCCAGACGGGTTCCGTCCATTTATGGGCCTGCGCGCAGGTCACCGCTTTGGCGAGATCCATCC
This sequence comes from Candidatus Kirkpatrickella diaphorinae, assembly GCF_025736875.1. Classification (GTDB taxonomy): domain Bacteria; phylum Pseudomonadota; class Alphaproteobacteria; order Acetobacterales; family Acetobacteraceae; genus Sorlinia; species Sorlinia diaphorinae. The sequence goes on along the minus strand of NZ_CP107052.1, from coordinate 1,282,697 downwards.
CCTCAAGCCCCGGCCAGGAACGCACTTCCGCCAGGAGAGTCTCTATGGGGAACACACCGTCCTGCGGGTAGAAGATACCGGCGGATTGGGGGCCTTTTTCACGCAGAAGATGCGTGATGAAGCGCGTATCAACCCCGGATAGCCCGGTCAGACCCTGGGCCTGCATCCATTCAGCAAGGGGGGCGGTTGCGCGCCAATTGGCCGGGCTGGTAATGTCCTGTTTGACGATGACTCCGCGCGCGGCAACGCGCCGTGCCTCATCATCCTCCGCATTTGTCCCGACATTACCAATATGCGGAAAGGTAAAGGTGACGAGTTGGCCTGCATAGGATGGGTCCGTCAAAGTCTCCTGATAGCCGGACATGCCGGTGCAGAAGCAGATTTCCCCGATGGCTGCCTGCGTCGTATGGGCACCGAAGCCCCGACCCCACAGGATCGTGCCATCGGCGAGGAGAAGCACAGCCGTCGCGCCATGGGGGCGGCCTGTATCATCGCAGGACGCTGCGGGCCCGGTATCAGTGAGGTCTTCCATGGAAATGCCGGGAAGTTGTAAAAGCGCAGGCCAATGCTTGGCCGGAATGGCGCGGGATTGACGCCATTTGCGCACAGCCTCCGGCCCGACATTTGTCAGCTCAGCCAATTGATCTGCCCCGCCAAGTTTTTTAATCAGGAGGTCGACATCCATGGCGCATTCCCTTTTTACATCTACATCTGCACCGACTTATATAATTGGGTAAAATGTGTTTGGGAAGTTTTTTCCCACTCGGTGTCGGCTGCGAAAGAGGTGGGAAATTTATTCCCTCGACGATGCTTCTGGGATAAGCCTTCATTGGATTTCATGGAAAACGGCATGATGGGAGGCCGAAATATGTCGCTAAGAGACCGGATTAACGAGGACCTCAAAACCGCCATGAAGGCGCGGGATATGACGCGGGTTGCGCAGCTTCGCGCCATCACCAGCAGGTTCAAGGATCTCGATATTGAATTACGGGCGAAAGATGCAGCATTGGATGAGGGGACGATGCTGTCGGCGCTGCGTTCCATGATTAAATCCCGGCGTGAATCCGCCGCGCTTTATCGTCAAGGTGACCGGCCCGAACTGGCCGAGAAGGAAGAGGCTGAAATTGCGACGATCGAGCATTACCTGCCGCCGCCGCTGAGTGATGCGGATCTGGAGATCATCGTGCAGAAAGCGCTGTCCGAGACGGGCGCGCATTCGGTCAAAGACCTTAAAAACGTCATGAGCTGGTTGCGGGCGCAACACGGTGCGCAACTCGATATGGGGAAAATGAGCGTATTGGTAAAGGCGAAGCTGGGGTGAGCGCGTTACGCCTTCAGGCAAATCGAGTCAGTGTGATGCCGCGTTACCATGCAGGAGGGTATGCACGGCGTGACGTTGCGGGGGAAAATTCATGTCAGGCTCTGAGGCATAATGGCGCTCGTTTTTGAGCCTAAATTTCTTGATGACATCAGGGACGCCATCCCTTTGCGCAGCGTCATCGGGCGCCGCACGAAACTGGAGCGCTCCGGCAATCAATGGAAGGCGTGCTGCCCTTTCCATGGGGAAAAGACGCCCTCCTTCCATATTTATGATGATCACTTCCATTGCTATGGCTGCGGTGTGCATGGCGATATCTTCAGTTTCGTCATGCAGAGTGAGGGGCTTTCCTTCCCCGAAGCGGTTGCGGCCCTGGCGGCGGAGGCCGGGCTCGACATGCCGAAACCGGATGCGGGTGCGGTTGAAAGGTCAGAGGAGTCCACCCGCTTACGGGATATTCTGTCCGAGGCCGCACAATTTTACCGGAAGGCCTTGACCGGCAACGCGGCCCGTCATGCGCGTGCCTACTTGCGGGAGCGCGGTTTGACGCAGGCCACGATTGATCATTTCGGGTTGGGCTGGGCGGATGCGGATCATGGCGCGCTCGTCAGTCATCTCAAAAAATCGGGCCATAATGAGAGGGATATTTTCAAAGCCGGGCTTTTAAGAACCGAGAAGGGGGGGGCGGCATTTTTTTCCCGCATCATTTTCCCGATTCATGACCGGCGCGGCGCGGTGATCTCATTTGGCGGTCGCGCGATGGGGCAGGCGCAGCCGAAATATGTGAATGGGACGGAAACGCCACTTTTCTCTAAAAAACGCACTTTATATAATCTTCATAATGCGCGTCAGGCGGTCCTGAAGGACAAGAAGGACCTTCTGGTCGTCGAAGGTTATATGGATGTGATCGCCCTGTCCCAGGCTGGTTTCACGGCGGGCGTCGCGCCGCTGGGCACCGCCGTGACCGCCGAGCAGATCGATCTGATGTGGCGGGAATCATCATCGCCCATCATCTGCCTGGATGGCGATGCGGCGGGCAGCCGGGCCTCCCTGCGTGTTGCTGAACTCGCCCTTCCGATGCTGCGCGCCGACAGGACGCTGCGTTTTTGCCGATTGCCGCAGGGGGAGGATCCTGACAGCCTGATCAAAAATCACGGGCCGAATGCGATGAAGGACGTGCTCGCCCGGTCTCACTCCCTGCATGATGAGATTTTCATGTTATTGCGGCAAGGATGTGACGGCCGGGTGCCGGAGCAACGGGCCGCTTTGCGGCAGCGCCTTGATGCCGCGGCGGAGAAGATTTCCGACAAGACGCTGGGTTACGAATATCGCCGGTCATGGCGCGATAAGGTTTTCGAGAGTTTCCGATCCGCGCCGTCCCCGGGGCGCGCCCGGACAAAAAACCTCGCTTCCAGGACCATTGATCTGCCGGTTAATTCCGTGGTGCAGCAAGGGAATGCGGCGCGCCTCGATATTTTGACGGAAATCCTCCTCCGACACCCCGCTTTGCTGGACGATGTCGAGCAAGCCTATAGCACTCTGGATTTGCCGCCTGACCTTGCCCTGCTGAGGGAGGGGCTCCTCGAATTTCATGCAGAGCGGCGTCATTTATCGGGAGAAACATCGACCTCCCCGATTGCTTGGTTTGAGTCTGAGGGTGAAGCGCAAGAGGCCATGGCCCGATGTGCTCAGTTTGGCCGTGCTTTATTAGACAAATATGATGCCCGCGCCCGTTCACGCCGGGATAATGATGACTCCCTGCTTGTCATCAACGCACCGGAGCGCTGGTGGCATTTTTACGGCCTGGTCAATTTTCCCGCTTTCAGTCAGGAGGTGCGGAAGGACGTCGCGGCGGCCTTGAGCGACGCCACTCTGAAAACTTTTCCCGACGCCCTGAAGGCCCGGCTTACCGTGCTTGAACGGCTGAAGGCGGGGGAACCACCGGACGACATCTGACGAGGAATGTCAAACCAACTCTCTTTGATCATCAAAGAGGTTCCGCGATGCATAATTTAAACTTATAATGCGGAACATTCCTCGTAGCCCTTGACTTCAAGGCTCGGATAGCCCACCTGCACGCTGCCAAGGTTGCGGGTGAATCGCATATCACGGAGAAAACTCTGAACCTGCCGCACGTGCCGCGTTGCGCTGTGCGGTGGGCGTAGTGCTTTCCGAGGGTTTGGGGACCGCATATTTGATGGCGAAGGCGGGATATGGGAGTATCGAATGGCGACGAAAACAGCCAGCACGGCCGAGAGAGTTCAGGATCAGGACAACGATAATAACGTTCTTGATACTCTGCCTGCGTCTGTCAAGAGGCTGATCGCCAAAGGGCGCGAGCGTGGACACATCACGTTTGATGAACTCAATACCGTCCTCCCGCAAGAGCAGATGTCGTCCGAGCAGATTGAGGACGTCATGGCCAACCTGTCGGAAATGGGCATTCAGGTCGTCGATAATGAAGAAAGCGACGATTCCGAGGAAGCCGAAACCCAGGTTGAAGAGCAGGACGAGTCTGAGGAAGCTGAAGAAGCGCAGACAGGTAATGTCAGTGAAAGTGCGGGTCGCACGGATGACCCGGTGCGAATGTACCTGCGTGAAATGGGGGCGGTGGAGCTTCTCTCCCGCGAGGGGGAGATCGCCATTGCCAAACGCATTGAGGCGGGTCGGGATGAAATGATTGGCGGGCTGTGTGAAAGCCCCCTGACGTTCCGCGCCATCATCTCGTGGCATGAGCGCCTCAAAGCAGGTGAGATGCTTTTGCGTGAAATTGTCGATCTGGAAGCAAGCCAGACAGATGATGGACCGACGGAGGAAGCTGGCGCGGACGATAAAGAAAGCACCAGTGACGATGAGGATGACGCGGAAGAGTCCCTCGATGAAAATGGTGGCGGTGAGGAAACCGGCGAGGGTGATGGCGCTGGCCTGTCCCTTTCCGCCCTTGAGGAAAAACTGAAGCCGGAAATCCTGGCGACATTTGAGGCGATTGAGCCGCTATACCATCATTTGCGCAGCCTTCAGGTTGACCGCATTGAGAATATGACCCGTGGCGAGGCCATATCCACGAAGCAGGAAAAAGAATATGAGGATGTCCGCCACAGGCTCGTTTCAATGGTTGAGCAGGTCAGACTCCATAATAATGGTATCGAGGAACTGGTCACGCATCTGAAGTCGCAATTCCAGCGCCTCAACAGTCTGGAAGGGCAGATGCTGCGCCTCGCGGAAAGCTGCCGCGTGACGCGGGATGATTTCCTTGCCAAATATCGCGGACGCGAGCTTGATCCGAACTGGCTTGACACTGTCTCCGCCCTTTCCTCCAAAGCCTGGAAGAACCTGACCACCCGTCACTATGCCCGGATTGCCGAGCTGCGTGCGCAGGTGGCGGAGCTGTCGCATCATACCGGCCTGCCTGTCAGTGAGTTCCGCCGGGTTTATGCCGTGGTCTCACGTGGGGAGCGCGATACGACACGGGCCAAGAAGGAGATGATTGAGGCCAACCTGCGTCTCGTCATTTCGATTGCGAAGAAATACACCAATCGCGGGCTGCAATTCCTGGATCTTATTCAGGAGGGCAATATCGGCCTGATGAAGGCCGTCGATAAATTTGAATATCGCCGCGGCTATAAATTTTCCACCTACGCGACCTGGTGGATCCGTCAGGCCATTACGCGTTCGATCGCGGACCAGGCGCGGACGATCCGTATCCCGGTCCATATGATTGAGACGATTAACAAGCTTGTCCGCACATCACGCCAGATGCTGCATGAAATCGGGCGTGAGCCGGCCCCGGAGGAACTTGCTGAAAAACTGGGTATGCCGCTTGAGAAGGTGCGGAAAGTCCTCAAAATTGCGAAAGAGCCGATTTCACTCGAAACGCCGATTGGTGATGAAGAGGACAGCCATCTCGGTGATTTCATCGAGGATAAGACAGCGGTCATACCTTTGGACGCAGCCATCCAGACCAACTTGCGCGAGGCGACCACGCGCGTGCTCGCGTCATTGACGCCGCGTGAGGAGCGTGTCCTGCGTATGCGCTTCGGCATCGGGATGAATACCGACCACACGCTTGAGGAAGTGGGCCAGCAATTTAACGTGACACGTGAGCGTATCCGTCAGATTGAGGCCAAAGCGCTGCGGAAATTGAAACATCCCAGCCGCAGCCGGAAGTTAAGGTCCTTCCTCGAAGATAACTGACCGCATGATCTGCCAGAAAGCGCGACTTCCCGTTCATGGGAGTCGCGCTTTTTTTTGCCTTTTTTGAACCTGGGAGCCGTGCTGTCGCGCACTGCTCAAGTCGCCGTAATGGGCGGCAGGGCATGAGCGCCCCAAATGTGATCAGACTCGTAGAACATCGAACGCCGGTTTCGCCTACATCCCGGGCCGTTGAACCCTTCATGGTGCGTTGAAAACCCTCAAATTTAATGAAACTTTAAAAGGTTTAACGGCTTCAAGCTTTGTTAACGATGTGCCGCTGCGCGCAGGGCCTCGTCAGCCAGCGACGCCGCGTTTCCGGTGAAAATTATGATCACGCGTCGCCGTTACGAAGGCCCCGTCCTGCGCGGAGGCAAACATTGTTCGGACAGGTTCTGATGAAATGAAGATCAGGCATCACCGGGTGATCTCAACAGCCGCAGCCAAAGCTGGACTGTCAGGCGCACCTGCTGCGCCACCTGCCGTCAGAATGCGATCACCATGGCTGCGGCGGGTGACACTGTCAGTTCATCTGGCAAGGAGCGTTTTCCTGCGTGGAGAGGCGAAAGTCATCCCAAGTAAAACGAGAGAAGATAAAACAGAGTTCAATAAGAAAAATGTTAATGACCTCGCATATAGGAGATCATGAATTGCGGGTTTATTGGCAGATCAAGCGTGTAAACCTTATTTTAAATAATTTGTCTCTCACTTTGACTTAACGGGATAGTAGAATAACGCAGAATATCGGTGATGCGGCGCTAATGTGGAGCGGGCGATTGCGGCACAGTCGCTTCGTTCCCGCTATTTCAGATGACAGTAAAGTTGCTCTGAAAATCTACATCCACAAAAGGCGGCGCTTTGGTTCTGAAGGATCTTGAAGTGGCGCAGAAAGATACAGGGAAGTCCAAAAAGACGGTTGAAAAGCGCGATCAGAACGCGTCAGCGCTCCCGCCTGGCCGCACGCCGGATAAGACTGCCTCTGACAGCGCGCTTTCTTCAACGGACCGATCCGAGGATGGCGGCGCATCAATGCCGCAAAATACCCCGAGCACAGCGCCGATCAACGTGGCCGCGTCATCAGGAGATGAGACAACACGCGCCGATGATAAATTCGTGGAAGATCACGATTCAAAGCCGGACCACGTCAAGGAAGTCGATGATGCGCTGATGGCGTCGCGTCGGGTCAGTGCGGTTAACCTGTCTCCGGCGGTGCCTGATGCCAATGCGCTTCCCGCTGGTAAAATAATGTGGGACGGCGTTGCCGGGTGGTATTTTAACACGGGTGTGCTGAAGGTTGGTCTTAGTGGCAATGTCGATCAGACCTGCCTCGATTCCAAGGAAGGCATCAACAAGAAAACCTGGACGATCTTCGGATTTACATTTTCGGCGAAAGCGCAGGCTTGGAAGTGGATCAACAAGGCGCTGGGCACGTCTGTCCCGAGCGACACCAACTTAACTTTCATGCCCGCCATCGTTGACACCAAAGCTGAGTTCAAAAGCGACACTTTACTATCCGTGCCGGTTCTGATCGCGAACGAGGCTGGCACGGATGATCCTGAAGTCGATATTCTCACCGGCGATAAAGGCACGGTTGAACTGAGCGGCCAGATCATTTTCGGAAGCGGCTTCCTCAACGTCTATATCACGTCCGGCACGCTGACGATTGACCGTGCCTTTGTCATCACGGGCGATTTCTACATTCAGCCAAAAGGTTCCTACAGCTTCAAAGGGCAGGAACCTGACACGACGGCTTCAGCCGCGGGACGCAGCGTCAAGGAAGCTGACGTCCATTACGACAATGGCAATGCGGACGGGCATAAGCTGTGGGCGCAGGTGCTGAATGGGTCCACCGTTTATCTCGAGGGCGGTTCAGCCACCACGAGCGATACGGGCGTCATCGTGCTTAATGCCAATGCGCGTCTCAAGATCGACGTTGAGAGCGTCATGTCCGGCAATTACGTTATTGGTTGGGATAATAACACGGTTGAGGCCAATGCCAGGTTCGTCCTGACAAGCGGCGCCAGGGTCGTGGCCTCCACAAATGTTGACCTCGGAAAATTCGGCTTCTCGGGCGATGGAAATCTGGTCATCACCGGCGATTTCTGGAATGGCTCATCATGGCAGACATCTGCCGTCGATTTCTCAGACGGCGCCACCATTGGCAATCTGACGATTGGTTATAATCCCTTTTTTGACCAGGGTATCGGCAGCGCGCAGACGGTTTTGGGTGATGCTTCTCTCAAAAACCTTCATGCACGTTACGGTGCCACGGCGGCGCTTTCCGGGACCATCAAGCTCAGTGGTAACTTTTTTATTGGTGGCGGCGACGATTCAACCGGTGAGGTTGATCTGGCAAAAGACGCGACGCTCGCAAGGCCCGATGGAAATGAAAAAGGTAGCGTTGAAATCGTCAATAGTCTCGGCGTTCTGAAGCTTGAAGACTCGGCCAAGATGAACGTCCCGCTTAAAATGGATGACGGGACGGTTACATGTGGCGACAGCGATTATTTCAGCGACGTGAACATGCTCGGGGGGCACTTCACCTGCGGTAAAAATGACAGTTTCGGCTCCCTGACCATCTCCGGCGGCACATTTGACGGAACCCCGAGCGCCGCCGAAGACAATATCCTCACCGTGGACAAACTCACTTTGACGGGTGGGCTGCTCAATGCCGCATACGCGTATTTCAAGGGTGAAACCGCCGTCAGTGGCGGGACATTATCGGCGACATCCATGAAATGCGACAGCGCGCTGAATGTGTCGGGCAGTGGTGCCGTCAAGCTTTCAGGTGGCACGCTGGCTGACGTCACCATTAACAGCAGCGGCAACAGCACCATTGGAGCCAGCTTCACCTCGCTGCAACTTGCTTCCGGTAACACCGGCACAACAACCCTTACCGGGGCAGACCTCCCAGGCCTCACCGTCGCGGGCGGGACGCTGAAATTCTCGGCGCAGAATGTCGCCGTTACATCTCTGTCGATTTCAGGCGGTCATGTGACCAGTGACCATAATGTAACCGTTAATAATCTCGCCGTTACAAACGGGGATGTTAAATGCGCCATCCTGAAAGTCGGACAAAGCTTCAGCGTCAGCGGTGGCATCGTCACGGCTGATGAAATCGAATACACGGCGGACACGCTGGCGATTACGGGTTCCGGCGCGATTAATCTGTCGAACGGCGTTCTTAAAACGGTGACGGTCAACAGCTCCGCCGACAGCACGCTCGGCGCAAATATCACCAGCCTTACCCTGCAAACCGGAGATGAGGGCACAGTCACGCTGACTGGCGGAACGATCGAAACGGTGACCCAGCAGGATGGCATTCTGGATGTGACCAGAACGGTCACGGTCAAGACGCTTGATATCTCCGGCGGCACAACGTCGATTTCCGGCACGCTTGTCCTGAGCGATTCCACCGTGACGATCGGCAAGGACGCAAACGTCACGTTGGATGGCGGCACGCTGACCTTCAATCACGCCGGCACATATGACATGAATGGCGCGTTCAACGTGTCCAAGAACGGGGGCAGGATTGATCTGGGCGGGTCACTTGCCGAGCTCAACATCAAGAAGGGCTTCGATGTCAAAGGCGCACTTGATATTGAGGGCAGCGGTGTCGTCAGCTTATATGGCAATGTCACTGGGTCCGATGATGCGGATGTCATCAACGTCCATGCCGGCACGACTTTGATGATCATGAAGGATGCGGTCATCAAGCCGAAGATCCTTATGGAAGCTGGCAGCCGCATCTCGTTTGAAGACACGGCCAGCGCATCGGCGACAATCGTCTGTAGTGACGATGCGGCGCAAAAGGGCGGTGTCCTTCACTTTGCAGATGGTGGTACGACGGGTCTGGTCGAACACATCAATGTCACAATCGAAAATTTCAAGGATGGTGTGCAACTGGATTTTGATGCGCTGCACGAAAATGGCGCGACCTTCGAGAAAGCATATTATCTCGACGGCAAAATCCACGTTTTCTATAAAGAGACGAATCAGACGACGAGCAAAGTCGAGGAGCACGAGATTATCCTCGAACATGTCTTGGGGAAAAATCTGTACAATAATGAAGCTTTGAATGCGAGCGTGCTTCCCGACGGGACAATGACGTGGGATGATGCGCGTAAATGGTATTTCGGTCTGGACTCTCTCAAGATCAAACTGAGTGGTCGCATCGATCAAAAATGCCTTGACTCCGAGCATAAAGGAGATAGTGGCGGCGTCAATAAAATGTATTGGAGCACGTTTGGCTGGCATGCCTACGCAAGGGAGCAGGCGTGGAACCAGGTCAATGACGTCCTTGGTACATCTTACAGTAGAGCGACCAACTTCGATTTCCTGCCCATCGTCAAGCATATTGAAGTCAGTTACTTCAATCAGATGAGCACGGATATGACCGTGCCTATCCTGGTCGCGTCGGGAAATACATCAAACAACCCGATCATTAAAATCGACGTCTCTGATAAATATTCAGTCACGCTGAGCGGGCAGATTATCTACGGCGCGGGCTTTCTTAACGTGCAGATCACGTCGGGCACGCTTTCCATCAGTCATGCTTTCTGCGTGAAGGGTGACTTTTACATTTATAAGAGTGGTATCTATCATTTCTCCGGCGGCAAGCCCGATACGTCAGCTTCGGCTGCCGGGCGCTCTGTCAAAGAATCAGACGTCCAATATTTCAATGATAATTCAGGCGGAAATAAACTCTGGGCGCAGATTCTCAACGGTTCAACCGTTTATATGGAGGGGGGACGCGCTGAGACGGGTGAATCCGGCGTTATTGTTCTTAATTCGCAGGCCCGTTTAAAGATCGAGGCTGAGAGCACGCTCTCCGGTAATTATGTGATCGGCTGGGATTACAATACGGTCGAAGTCTCGGCGAAATTCATATTGGACAGCGATGCGAAAATCGTGGCCTCCGCGGCGATTGATCTGGGCAAATATGGTTATTCCGGTGATGGACATGTTGCCGTCTCCGGCAATTACTGGGATGGCAGCTCAAATAGCTGGAAAACCTCTTCAATTTCATTTTCTGATGGGGCATCAATCGGGAATCTGACCGTCGGGTACAACCCATATTATGATCAGGGTCTCGGCAGTTCTAAAACCGCCTTTGGAAACACCACCCGCACGAATGACCAGCCGCGTTTCGGCGGCCTTGGCACCCTCGCAGGTTCGATTACGCTGACGGGTGTCATTTCCATCGGTGGGGGCGATAATGTCTCCGGTGAAGTTGATCTGTCGCAGAATGCCAGGATCTCCAGGCCGGACAATAATGATACAGGCAGTATTGATGTCGCCAATAATCTGGGGATTTTGAAACTCGCCGACTCAGTGACGCTCAGCGTCCCGCTTATCGTGGAAGACGGGAAGGTCACTTGCGGGGCCAGCGATAACATTTCATCCCTGACACTCTCCGGCGGGACTTTCACCGCAAATTCCGGCACTTCTGAAAGCAATCAGCTGACGCTGGCGACAATTTCACAGTCCGGCGGCTCGTTCGATGCTTCCTGGGTCAAAGTCACCGGCGATGCCGCTGTAAGTGGCGGAAAATTTTCTGCGTCGCACGTTGCATGTAACGGCGCCCTGAAAGTCACGGGCAGTGGTGTCGTTCAGCTTTATAACGGTAGTCTGGGTGATGTGACGATCTCCAGCTCCGGCGATAGCAGCATCAGCGCGTCTTTCACATCGCTTGAGCTTCTCAAAGATAATTCCGGCACGACGTCGCTGGGTGGAAGCGCACTTTCGACCATATCGGTCGCTGGCGGCAATCTGAAATTAACAGCGGACAATGTGACGGTGACGACTCTAACCGTCTCTGGCGGCGCAGTCATTGATGATAACAAGTCAATCAACGTCGATACGCTCAATGTTTCCGGCGGGACACTCACTTTTGACGGGCTGGTGGTGACAACCAAATTTACCGTCACGGGCGGTTCCGTCACCGTCAATACCATCAAGTACACGCATGACGTGCTGGCGATCTCCGGCTCGGGCCAGGTTGATCTGAAGAAAGGGACGCTGGGGGCTGTCACGGTCAACAGCTCCGCTGACAGCACCTTCGGCACAGATATGACGAGCCTGACCCTGTTAAAGGGTGATACGGGCACCGTTACGCTGAACGGCGGCACAATTGATAAGTTGACGCAGGCGGATGGCACGATCAGCGTCACGGATGCGGTGACCGTCAAAGCGCTTGACCTGACCGGCGGCACGACGAAAATCTCCGGCACGCTGACGTTTGATGGCACATCTCTGATCGCCACGCCGGATGCATCTTCAGATGCGTCGATCGACTTTGATGGTGGTTCGATCGTCCTGAAGCAGAATGGAAGTTTCAGTATCGGCAGCAAAATCTCGGTCTCCTCGAAAGGCGGTACGATCGATTTTGGCCAGTCGAAAGCGGAATTGGACATTAGCGGCGACATGTCCGTGAGCGGTGCGCTTGATCTCAAAGGTGACGGCGTCGTCAAACTATTCGGGACGGTGACGGGTGGCGTGACGAAGGACGTGATCAATGTCGGTGCAGGCACGACGTTGATGATCATGGATGGTGCGGATATCTCGCCCATGATCAAAGTTGCTGCGTCCGGAATTGTGAAGCTTGAAAATGGTTCCCTGTGCACCGCCACGGTTGAAATCAGTGATGAAGCCGCCAAGCTAGGCTGCACGATCGGCTTTGAAGAGGCGATCGACCCCACCCAGATGGAAACGCATATCAGGGTCGGGATCAAGAATTTCGGCGATGGGGTTAAGCTCGATGTCGAGGGCCTCAAACAGGAAGGTATGACGGTCAAGCGGGCTTATTATGAAGCGGGCAAAATCCATATACTTTATGAAACCGCCTCAAAATCCGCCAATGCCAGGTCAAGTGGGCTGCAAGAACTCATATTTGATCATGTTTCCGGGAAAAACCTTAAGGATGGGCAGGATCTCACGGTAAATCCGGACGGACATGGCGGCACGAACATTGAGACATGCTTTTTGTCTGGCACGCGGATCAAGACGCCTCAAGGCTGGCGCCCGGTTGAAGAACTGGCGCCTGGCGACCTTGTCATCACCTATGAGGACGGCGCGGAAGTGGCCGCACCCGTGCGCTGGGTGGGTGAGGGCGACGTGACGTGCCGGGCGGATCTCCCCGGTGACCTTGCGGGCTACGCTGTGCGCATCGTCAAGGATGCTTTCGGCCCGGGTGCGCCGTTTGAGGATGTTCTGGTGACGTCGGAACATTGCGTTTTTGTGGATGGCGGGCTGATCCCTGTGCGTATGCTCGTCAATGGGGGCAGCATTGCCTATGAGCGTGAGCTGCCAACATACCGTTTTCATCATTTTGAGACGGAGAAGCACGCGATTGTCAGTGCGGCGGGCCTGGCTGTGGAGACATATCTGGATACGGGCAACCGGGCGCGTTTCAGCGCGGGGCATGGCGTTGTGGGCCTGCGTCCGAAGACAGTGTCGGCGCTTGCGGCCCCGCTTTTTGTGACGCGTGAGCAGGTTGAGCCTGTATGTGCGCGCCTTGCCGGGCTTGATGTATGCCGTGAGCGGCTTGTGGCATTGCCGGCGGCGGCACGTGCGGGGGCGGGCGTGACGATGGATGCGGATTTCCACCTGCTTCTGCCCAATGGTATGGCGCTGTGGCCTGTCTCGCATCGGGAGGGGGGCTATGTTTTCAATCTGCCGAAGGATGTGGATGCGGTGTGCCTTGCCAGCCGTGCGAGCCGTCCGTGTGATGTGATTGGTCCTTATGTGGATGATCGGCGTGTGCTGGGGGTGCTGGTGGGGGCGGTGCATCTGATCGGGCCGCAGCACATCATGGAGGTCACACATCATTTCACCGATGATGCGCCGGGATGGCATGGTGTCGAGCACCCCGCCGCAAGGTGGACAGATGGGTGCGCCGTTTTGAAATTGCCCTCCTCTGAGGAGCGTGGCAACTTTGATTTTTCCCTGCAGATCAAATTATTGCAGGAAGGGCCTTATCTGACGGTCACGAAGGCTGATGTGACGCGGCCGGAGACCGCCGCGGCCTGACATCCGCCAAAGCTTTGAGAAAAATGAGCGGCCCCGCGCGGAAAGCATTGGGGCCGTTTTTTTTATACGGGATGCAATCGGGCCGACCGTGATTTACCTTGCTTTATCGGTCTGAATGTGGTTTACGCAACCTCTTCCCTGCCGGGCGACGGCATCGCAGCGGCTATACCCATAATCCTGGGGAAAGGATGTCAACGCCATCAAGGCGTGATCGGGTTGAAGCAATCCAAAGGGAGTCACAATGCCATTATATGAAAGCGTGCTGATTGCACGTAACGATATCTCTCAGGCGCAGGTTGAGGGAATTGTTGAACAGATCGAGAAGCTGCTGACTGAAGGCGGTGGGTCGATCGAAAAGCGCGAATTCTGGGGCCTTCGCAGCCTCGCTTACCGCATCAAGAAAAACCGCAAGGGGCATTATGTCCTGCTCGGCCTCAATGCCCAGCCCGAACTGATTCGGGAGCTGGAGCGCCAACTGAGCCTCAATGAGGATGTCCTGCGCGTCCTGACCCTGCGTGTCGATGCGATTGACCAGGCACCTTCGCCGATCCTGTCGCGCAAAAGCGAGGATCGCGGGGGTGATCGTGGCGGTTTCCGTGCCGGTGGCAACAAGCCGTCAGGGCGCTTTGAGAGCGGCCGCGGCGGGCGTCGCGGTGATGACCGTGAAGAATATCGCGCGCGTGAAAACGCCGACATGGATGCGGAGTAAGCCTCATGACAGACACAACAAATGAAGTGAATCCCGCAGCGCGTCGCATGGCCGTTGGGGCACGTCGTCCTTTTTACCGGCGTCGCAAATCCTGTCCGTTCTCCGGCAAAAATGCGCCGAAAATCGATTATAAGGATGTGCGCCTGCTCAGCCGCTATCTTTCCGAGCGCGGCAAAATCGTGCCGAGCCGCATCACGGCGGTTTCCGCCAAGAAGCAGCGTGAACTCGCCCAGGCGATCAAGCGCGCGCGCTTTCTGGCGCTTCTGCCTTACGTCATGAGCTGAGGGGCACATCATGTCACAGATTGAATTGATCCTCCTCGAACGCGTTGCGCATCTCGGCCAGATGGGCGATGTCGTGCGCGTCAAGCCCGGTTATGCGCGCAACTTCCTGCTGCCGAAGGGCAAGGCCCTGCGCGCGAATGAGACAAACCGCAAGCGCTTTGAAACGGACCGCGCGCAGCTTGAGGCGCTGAACCTCAAAAAGCGTGAAGAGGCGGAACGCCTTGCCGAGCGTATGGATGGTCTGGCGGTTGTCATCATCCGCCAGGCTGGCGACAGTGGCAGCCTTTATGGTTCAGTCACCTCACGCGATATTGCTGAGGCGATCACCGTGTCCGGTCTGACGGTTGAGCGTACGCAGGTCGTGCTGCCGCATCCGATCAAATTGCTGGGACTTGTGGCGGTACAGGTTGTGCTTCATCCGGAAGTCACGATTTCCGTCACGGTCAATGTTGCGCGTTCCGAAGAAGAGGCTGAGCGTCAGGCGAAAGGCGAAGTTATCGGGCCTGAGCATGATGAGGTTGAAGAGCCGGAAGTGCATGCTGAAGAAGGTGAAGTGGTTGCCGAGGCGGAAGCCACGGCAGAAGTCAGCGACGTTTCCGAAAGCTGATCACACCACCATCGTGATTTTGTGGAAAACCCGGCGATCTCTTTCGCCGGGTTTTTTGCGTTAAGATGCAAAATTGCGCGCTTATGCCCGCCCCATGCGACACGGGTGGTGCATAACGATGATTTTCCGGCCTGTTTCCCTGTCCATACACTCTTATGCATGAATTGCACAAAAGTAGCATGATGAGATCCGAGTATGACGGCACGCCCCATTAACGAATATTTGTCCAAAACATGAAACCACCTCAATCATCAGTGGCACGAAATTTTTTTCCATAAGCATTGACGGGGATTTCGCTTCGGTTTCTCATAAGGGCAACCAAGCTGACAGGAATTGGGGCGACGATGACGTTTCTTCTGGAAAAAATTCTCAAAGCGTTTATTCGGGCGGGCGCGCTGACGGTCATCCTTCCGGATGGCACGGCCAGGTCGTTCAAGGGTGAGGAGAATGGACGCACCGCCACGATACGCATTAATGCCGACTCCGCCCTTCGTGGCCTTTTGCTGAATTCCGAGTTGGCTTTTGGTGAAAGCTGGATGAATGGCGAGATTGAAGCCGTTGATTGCAGCCTTGAAGATGTCCTGACCGTGCTGATGGATAATATGCGGTCATCCAATCACCTCCTGAACCGCCTCGAAGCTTACGGGCGTTATATGACCCGCCGCGTGCGTCAGCTTAACGGGCTCGTCCGCGCGCGGAAAAATATCGCGCAGCATTACGACCTCAATCGCGCCCTTTATGCGCTGTTTCTTGATGACGACATGCAATATTCCTGCGCCTACTTCGAGCGCGATGATATGACGCTGGAGGAAGCGCAGGCCGCAAAAAAGCGCCATATCGCCGCGAAATTGCGACTGGATCGCCCAGGTTTGCAGGTGCTGGATATCGGATGCGGCTGGGGTGGGATGGCATTGACCCTGGCGAAGGATTACGGCGCCCATGTGACGGGCATCACCCTCTCGCGGGAGCAATTGGAGGTTTCACGTCAGCGCGCGCAGGAGGCCGGGCTTGAAAACCAGGTGAAGTTCGAGCTTCGCGACTATCGCAAATCGCAGCAAACTTATGATCGCATCGTTTCGGTCGGCATGTTTGAGCATGTCGGGATCAATCATTATGACGCCTTTTTTCAAACCGTCGCGCGCAGCCTCAATCCGGACGGAGTGGCGCTTATCCATGCGATCGGGCGGTCGGACGGGCCGGGCTCAACCAATCCGTGGATCAATAAATATATTTTCCCCGGCGGCTACTCCCCGGCATTGAGTGAGGTGCTGCCCAGCATTGAAAGTTCCGGCCTCTGGCTAACCGATTGTGAGATATTGCGCCTTCATTACGCTAAGACGCTCTCCGCCTGGCGGGTGCGCTTCAGCAAAAATCGCGATAAAATCCGCGCGCTTTATGATGAGCGTTTCTGTCGGATGTTTGAGTTCTATCTCACCGGTGCGGAGCTGGCTTTTCGATTGCAGGGCCACATGAATTTTCAGCTGCAATTGACGAGAGATATCAACGCCGTGCCATTGACCCGTGACTACATGATGCGGGATGCAAGCCCGCCGAAGGAAAAATAAGCGGGAGCACGGCGTTCAATGGCCGACAGAAAGGGTTTTCGTAACCGCTTCCTACGCTGCCCCGCTTTCCATGTCGCACAATAAGGTGGCGAGTTGCGTAAACTCTGCGACGCTCAATGTCTCGGCCCTGCGCGAGGGGTCAATGTCGGCGCGGTCCAGAAGCGTCTCACCATGGAGGGTTTTCAGCGCGCTGCGCAACATTTTGCGCCTTTGGCCGAAGGCGGCGGCGGTCACCCGCCCCATAGCACGGAATAATGATGCTGAAGGCTGTTCGGCATGGGGTCGGATATCCACCACCGCTGAATCGATTTTGGGTGGGGGCGTGAAGGCACCGGCGGGCACATGCATGACAATGCTGCACGACGCACAGAACTGAGCCAACACGCTCAGCCGCCCATAAGCGGCCGTCCCGGGTTGCGCGCAGATGCGGTCTGCCACTTCTCGCTGAAACATCAACGTCATACGACGCCACATGGCCGCCTGTGCCAGCCAGTTAACCATAAGCTTGGTGCCGACATTATAAGGCAGGTTTGCGACGAGCTGCCTTGGGGCGGACCCGAACGTCGCCATGTCCTGCCTCAACGCATCCGCCTGGATTATATGCAGACGATCCGGGTCATGGGTCTTAAGATCTTCGAGGATCGGGATGGCCCGCGCGTCAATCTCCACAGCGAAGATCTGAGCGGCTTCCGTCTGAAGCAGCGCGCGCGTCAGTCCGCCGGGGCCCGGCCCGACTTCAATTACGGTCACACCGTCAAGCTGGCCCGCCAGCTGCGCGATGCGCGCGACAATGGACGGGTCGAGGAGGAAGTGCTGCCCCAGGCTTTTGCGGGGTGAAAGACCATGCTGCTCCATCGCCTGGCGCAGTGGCGGGAAAGTCGCGGCGTTCGTCACAGACCGATCAGACCTTACAGAAGCCGAAATTAATGCGCGGATGCATGGGCGTTCGGGCGCAGTTTGATGACGGAACGGCGTTCCAGATCGCGCTCGAGCTGTCGAGAGGCTTGTTCAACGCGTTCATTCAACAGATTATCCGCGATTTCGCTGGGTGATTGCTGCGCAACGTTTTTCTGCTCTCGGGCGCAAACCATGATCAGCGCAATCCCGTCCGGGGAGACAAGCGGTTTGCTGGGGACGCCGATACCGAGATGACTGATGACGGATTTCATCTGCTCATTCATGCGGTCAAGGACAAGGCTGGACCCATTCCCGGGGTCAGAGGGGCGCTTCTCCCCCAGTGACTTATTGAGCTGCTCCATGGCGTCACAGCCGCGCACGCGTTTGACGGCGCTGGTGGCCCGGTCAAGCGCCTGTTTCTGCTGCTCAGTCGGGTTCCGCGGGTTCAAAGCTGAGGTGAAAGGGAAGAAAGCCTGACGTAACGTGACCAGATTCGCCAATTGATGCCCGACCGTGCGCCGAGCATGGACGGTCACGATATCATAACCCCCTGCCACCTGAATGGGGTTGGAGATCGCGCCGATCGGCATGGCGCGCACAATGGCGACGACAGGCGGGTCGAGACTATCCTCCTGAACCCATCCGAGAGCACCCCCATCCAAAGCCGTCTGCGCGCGGGAGAATTGGGCCGCGACAATGGGGAAGGGCGCGCCTTTCCGGAGCTCGGCGATGATGGTTTTGGTAAATTCCAGTTCCGGCTCCGGGTGACGCGGGTCAGCGACCGGGACGAAGATCTCACTGACATTATATTGCGGGCGCCCTTCCTCAGCTTTAAGCGCCGCTTCACGCTGCTCAATTTCCCGTGCGGTGATGCGCGCCCGTCCGCCCACTTCCTGACGTAAAATCGTCATCCAGCCAAGTTGAACGCGGATCTGGTCGATCAGTGTCGACAGGGAAACGCCATCATTGCGCAGGCGGCTGCGCAGCGCGTCGGTTGGCATCCCGTTCCGGGCTTCGATATTGCGGATCGTGTCGGCGATCTGCTGGGGCGGGATGTTGATGTGCCGTTTCAACAGCTCCTGCGTTTTGATGCGCTCATCAACCAGTTGCCGGATGATCTGGGGGCGCAGGCGCTGCATCAATTCGGGGCTGATCGATAAACCGGTCGAGAGGGCGAAGAGGCGGCCGCGATTTTCGACGTCACGCTCGGTCAGAACCTGGCCATTGATAGTGCCGATGATCTGCGCTTCCGGAGGTGCCGCGGCGTCGAGCTTCTTGACGGCGCGATGCTTTGTCGCGGCGTGCCGGCCATGCGCGGCGTCGGCGGGGGTGATGTGGCTGAGGCTCAGAAGGCTGACCGCGATCAGACTGTGAGACATGCCTCTCAAAGAGCGACGACGGAAATTATGGAGTGTGAAGGTCACGATCAATATCAGCCGTTTATCCCGAAGGTTCCGATGGTTTTCAGAGTGAAATTGAAGAGCACCGTCGTATTGCGCTGCTGCCCCCCAATGAAAGTATATTGTTTGATAAACATAACGTCCAAGCCGAAGCAATCATTGGCGTAACCGACATCGCCGCCGATACTGACGAACTCCTTGCGTGATAACGAGCGACGCCCGTAAACGGATGCGTGATAATGACCATAATCGCCATTAACCCCGGCGGTGATTTCGCTGATCGGGGTGGAGTACGCGCGTGAAACCTGATTGAAGCGGTAATTCTGCTGATAGAGGTAATAAGGTGTGATGGGCTCGTAAATATAGCCCGCATTGACGTGGAAGTGATTAACCCCCGTATTCAACAGGGCTTCACCGTAATCAAAGGGCTTCCCGTAAGGGTTGTAACGGCCGCGCACTGTCAGATCGACAAAGCGGTTGGGGCTCAGCCGGATGCGGCCCACCGGGCTCGATAAGTGATGTCCCAGCCCGTCATAAGGTGAGCGGTAAGGGTCGATTGACCTCTGAATGCTCTCCCCGACGAGGAAATCGATTACGTGCCCGTGCCATGTCCAATTGCCATGCAGCCCGATATTACCGCGTACTCCGCTATCAAGCCGATCCGTCCCGTTATAACGGTTGAGGGAAAAGAGCGTGCTGTCCGTGAACTCATATTGGAAGCTGTCCTCATTCGGGATGAGGCTGGTCGGTTTATAAAACCGTGTCGGGGATGCGATGATCTGCGCGATCGGTTCAATGATCTGCACCCCGGCGCCGTGCGCGAAACTGCGCATGAAAGGCCAGCTGACTTTCAGCGCCGCTGTGGGGAGGAACTGGCCTGACGTGTGCGTGCCGCCGATCGGTGCATAAAGGGGTTGCTGACGGTAATGGCTGGCCTGATACCCTGCCGCATCGAGACGCAATGTAAACAGCCATTCCTGCCCGAGCGCGTTATGGAAAGGCCGATCCCAATTGAGGCGGATTTGCGCCCGATCGGTATTGACACCTTCAGGGCGGTAAACAACGAAATCCGTCGTATTCAGCGAGAAGACACCCCCGAGCGGATCACGCTGCGCCTGAAAGCCATAACTGAAACGAGGCAGCACAAAAGGCAATTGCGCGTTTTGAATGACGCCCTGATTCAGCCCCTGATAAAGCTGCGCATCCAGGCGCGCCCAGGACCCAACGCCGAAGCCTTCGACAAACCCGTCAGAGGCAAGAACTTCGTTACCGTAACCGGTGATGCGGTAGTCGCGCATGTAATTTGCTGAAGAGGCAACATTGACATTAGCCCCGGCGCGCCAGTTGCGGTTAATGACGAAATCAACCTTACCGCGCGCATAACCCTGTATGCCTGTCGTGCTTGTGCTTTCCGTCCGATTATCGAGGAAGTTCAGGAAGGACGTGTTGTGACGGGTCGCATCAGCAACGCCGCCCGTAAAGCGGATCTTCCCGAAGCGGAGATTATTTCGATATTGCGCGCTGATCTGCGGGCCGGTACGCGTGGAGACGAGGGCCTGCACCGTCATATCCTGCGAGTCATTAATGACCCAGTAATAGGGGATGGTGGCGTAAGTGCCGAGATAGCGGTCATGCGGGCTGATACCGGGCATGAGGAAGCCGCTTTGCCGTTTCACGGTCGGGTCCGTCATGGAAAATAACGGGAAATAAAAGACAGGCACCCCGAAAAACTGAAGATAAGCGTGGGAGAATTCTATCCTTTTATGCTCCGAATCCTGCTTGGCGTCATAAGCCCGGATTTGCCAGAAAGGTGGTTTGTCCGGATTTTTTTCACAGGTTTTGCACGCCGTATAAATCACCTTGCTGAGGTCATTGATCCGGCTATCCGTCCTTCTCATTCCGTTCGCAGCGATTTTGGCGTTATCCTGCATCCGGATGTAAATGCCGCGCGCAATGGCATTATGCATGCCATTGCTCAATTCCAGCGTATTGGTGAAAATCGTGCTGTTATCGGGCTCGATCATGGCGATATGGCCCATCGCGCGCATAATGCCTGAATTCCGGTCATAAACGATCTTATCGGCGCGCATAGCCTGATCACCCTGCCAGACCTGAACATTGCCGGACCAGGTGGCGACGCCATCTTTCGTGTAGGATTCGTGATCAGCGAGGTAAGTGACGGGCTCACTTGAGGAGGAGGTTTTGCCGATATTGACTTTCGGCCCCGGCTCCCGACGCATCCCGCCTGCCTTGGCGCTGTCATGCGTTGTCAGCCCGACGCCGCCCAACAGGGCTACAGCGGCGAGATTTCTCCGCCGGTGCCCGTTTCTGCGCCGCTTACCCGCCATTAACCATCCTCCAAATGTAGCAATAGCGCCACAGCGAGACACAAACCGGCAATTGTCGGCGCCCACGCGGCAAGAAGGGGCGGCAGTGCCCCCGATTCGCCAAACTGGGCCGCGATCTTGGAAACGCTGAACAAGGCAAACCCGGCAGCAACGCCGGAGCCAAGCATCCGCGCGACACCGCCGCGCCGCGTTGGGCGCATTGAAAACCCGGCAGAGACGAGGGCCATCGTCCCACAAAGTATCGGCAACGCCAAGAGTGTCTGGAAATGTAATCTGTGACGGATCGTTGAAAAACCGGACGCCTGAAGCAGCCGGATAAATCGGGGAAGCGCCCAGATTGACAGCGTGTCAGGCGAGGCGAAACTCTGCTCAACCCGGCCTAATGTCAGGCTGGTCGGGATTTTTGTGTTGCCGATCTGGTCCGGCAGGTGGTTCGGCCGCACCATCGACACGCCTTCAAGCGCCCAGAAACCCTCAATGAGGCGGCCGGAGCTGGCGGTCAGGCGTTCAATCAGGTGGTCACGGTCATCCAGACGAAAAATCGAGACGGTCCCGAGGCGCAGCGACACGCCTTCCCGGTGGACATTCTCAGCATGGATGATGGCGACGCCTTTATCCGGTTCCGC
Organism: Candidatus Kirkpatrickella diaphorinae; assembly: GCF_025736875.1. Classification (GTDB taxonomy): domain Bacteria; phylum Pseudomonadota; class Alphaproteobacteria; order Acetobacterales; family Acetobacteraceae; genus Sorlinia; species Sorlinia diaphorinae. Next base: position 1,260,721 of record NZ_CP107052.1, on the reverse strand, counting down.
CTCTCGCAGCCAAAGATTGGTGCCGTTAAATGTCAGGGGGCCGCCACCGGTCTGAAGATAAGTCTGGTCCAGGAGTTCAGCCTGGCGGAACATGAAAGATGAGAGGGGCGAAATTGCCGTCGTGCCCAGCCCGCCGATCAGCAGCGCCGCGGCGAGGGGCGCCGTCAGAAACTGCCAGGCGGAAATGCCCGCCGCCCGGGCGACGATCAATTCCGATGTACGTGTCAGGCGCCAGAAACAGACGATACCGCCGAGCAGAATCCCGAAAGGCATGATGAGAATCATGAAATAAGGAATGTGCAGCCCTGCAATCTCAAAAACGAGGGTGGTAGGCACGTCAGGTTTTGTGGAGACACGTCGCAGCAGGTCAATAAAATCGAAAAGTGAAACCAGCCCGGTCAGGGCCAGAACCATGGCAATGACAACCCAGGTGAAAGAGCGCCCGACATAAAGGGCAAGCGTGACGGAGACACCGACACGGTGCGCGGAAGGGGGTGAAGCTGCCGCCATGTCAGGAGAGACGGGGCCGTAAACGCTGCCGGAGTTCAGGCCCGAATAACAGCCCGGCGCACAAGGCGGCGGGCAGCCCGGCGACGAGCCACATCAGGGGGACGAGCTGTAAATTGCGGCTTGTCAGATTCTGCAGCAGAAGGTTGAGGGCGATCATCGCCACCACTGTCAGGATTGCGATAAAGGGCCGCTTGACGTTACCGTGACGCGAGAAGGCACCGCTCAGGACGGTGAAAAGCGCGACCATCCCGTAAGAAAGCGCGGTCAGGGGGGATGTCAGGCGCTTCCAGGCTTCGACCGCGAATTTACCGCGGTCGCGGGGGCTGACACTGGCATTTTCAGGATTTAATAATTCCGAAATCGACATTTCCCCCGCATCCCGCGGTTGCCGCGCCGTGTGATTTTTGGAAGTGAGGTCAATGAGATTTCGCTTAAAGGTCAAGACATCCAGCCTTCCATTATGCTTGTCGATTTCCTGTCGCGAGCCGTTATAAAGTACAACATGTGGCACATCGTCGACGACGATCATCGAGCCATATTCCGCCAGAATTGTGGCATGGCTTTGCGGCAGGCGGTCATCTTCGACAAAAATGCCCCGTAACTGGCCATTACGGTCCTTACTGCGCACATAGACCGTCATATCTTTTGAAAGCGGCGTAAAAACACCTTCCTGGATCAGATAGGCGGCAAGGCGGTTCCGGATTTCGAACTGATATTTCTTGAAGGAATGATAGGAAGTCGGGACAATCCAGAGATTGAGCAGATAGCAGAGTACGGTCGCGATGGTGGCGCAGATGACGCCGGGCCGCGCCATTTGAGAGGCGGAAAGCCCCGCCGCCTGCATCACGGTGGTTTCCCGGTCACTCGTCATACGCTGATAACCGAAGAGAATGACGAGGAAAGTGGTGATCGGCAGGATGACAGCGAGGAATGACGGAATCATCAGGCCGGTCAGCTCGATAAACACCCGCAGCGAAAGCCCGCGATCCACGACGAGGGAGACAAAGCGCAGTGACTGCATCAGCCAGATCAACGCGATGGCGCCTGTCGTGATGCCCGTCAGCCCTAACGCCAATTGCTTGAGGACGTAGCGATCAAGCAGCGTCGTCGGAAAGAAGCGCTGAAAAAGGGTTGGCGGCGCGGACATATTTTTCTCATACCTGCTCCCAAGCCAAGCTCAAAGGGGCAAAGCAGATCCTGAACGTTATTTTGCATTGCCGATTTCGGGGGCGCGTACTGCCGCCTGAAGGGAAGGGGGACGATACGCGCCCCCGAGAGATGTTGCGGGGCGTCGCGTGGCGTGCGCGGATGGAGTCTAAAAGCGCGACACGGCGCGGATTCAGCCAGGCCGATCGACGGCAAGCCGTCCTAAAGCCGGGTCATCTGTGAAGAAGCCGTCCAGACCCATATCGAGATAGCGTTTGACCTCGGCAATCATGCCCTCAGGATTGCGGGCTTCCGGCGCGGCGCCATTGCGCAATTCCTTCGGGAGGAAAGAATTTTCCGGTCGTGCCGTGTAGGAATGCACGAGAAGCCCCGCCTCATGCGCATCCGTGATGAGAGATGTCGGCCTGCCCCAGGACCCATCTTTTCTGCGCGGGATGAGGTCCGCATTGGAAGGGCCGATGACGTCGGCAAAGCGGCGCACTTTCTGCAGCCCGGCGGGCGTCATGAAGGCGCCGAAATTCATGGCATTCGGCTTCCCCATAAGGCCAGGCGGTAATTCATCCGGCGCGCCCATTAGGAACGTGACGCGGGCCTGTGGGTTGATGGCGCGTGTTTTTCTGCCGATGGCCTTGAGATTGCCGGTTTCGAAGGATTGGAGTTCAAGCGGGGCGTGACGCGTATATTGATGGGCCGCAATGGTCTCCAGAAATATCGTTTCAGGGTCAAGGCCGAGGCGGTGGAAATGCGTCGAATTTTTGATCTCCGGGATCAGCCCGAATATCTTGCCGCGTGCGGCGGATTCGGCAGCGACAAAATCAATCACCTCCTCAAAGGTGGGAATGTCAAACTGCCCATCATAACGCGTATTATGCGGACGGATCTGCGGCAGGCGTTCCTTCGCGCGCAGCGTTTTGAGTTCCTTAAGGGTGAAATCGGTGGTGAACCAGCCTGTCTCGGTGATGCCGTCTATGACAAGGGTGCGCTTGCGTGCAGCGAATTCATGTCGTGAAGCGACATCCGTCGTGTCGATGATATTGCTTTCATGGCGCACAACGAGGACGCCATCTTTTGTCATGACGAGGTCAGGTTCGATGTAATCGGCCCCGTCCTCCATCGCCTTCGCATAGGATGCCAGCGTGTGCTCCGGCCGCAGGGCGGAGGCCCCGCGATGCGCGAAAACCAGGGGGCGCGGCGCGAGGGAGGGTGCGGCAAAGGAAGGTGCGCACATCCCGGCAATGCCGAGGAGGAGGGCATGACGACGTGTCAGCATATTATTATTCCTTACCATTGAGCGCTGAGTGTCAGGAAATACATGCGCGGGGCGATGGGGTAGGCTGTAAACTGTCGGGAAACCTGATCCACATTAACCGTCGTCCAGCCCCGTGTGCCGGTCAGGTTGGTGATATTGCCCTGGACGCGCAGTGACGGCACATGCGGGATGCCCCGAATGGTGTAACCGGCATTCATGCTGAATTGCGCATTTGGCGCGGCCCAGAGGTCGTTCATATAGGTCGTATAACGTTTGCCCATGACATCACCGATCAACTGGCCGTAAAAACGGCCCCAATTTGTGGTCACGACAAATTTCTCGGTCCAGTCCGGCGGCCCTGCGACATTGCGTCCCGCGATGCGGATCGTGGAATGGCCGGAAGTATAATCATCATTATACACTGATTTATTGTAAGAGAGGCCGTTATAAATCGAAAAATGCGGACCTAACTGCGCGGTGAATGAAAAATCCATGCCATTGGTTGAGACGGAGCCGACATTCGCCAAGGTCGTCGCGGCACCGATAATGGAGGACAGGCTCTGGGTTGAGGCGATGGCCACCAGCCGGTTTGAGAAATGCACATGATAATATTCAAGCTGTGCGGAAATATCCGTCAGTGGCCCGATATGCAAGCGATGATGGGTGCGCAGGCCGGTCTCATAGGTCCATGAGGTTTCAACCTTGCCATTCTCCCGGAAATTTTCGAAAGCGGCCTGGCTTGTTGAACCCCAGGGCGTGGCATTGCCATAACCTGCCGCCTGAAAAGCACGCATATTCTCCTGAATATTCGCAAAAAACTGCTCATGCGGCGTGATATTCCACAATGCGCCGAAGGAGGGGAGGAAGGGCTTCACCGCCGCAATCCGGCCCCCGGGCACGGTGATGGATGTCGCCGGAGAGAGTGAGCCCGGCCGGGCCGCGACGGGCAGCGTGCCTTTTGTGTAGACCAGTTCAGATTTGAACCCCGCCAGAAGCGTCAATTTATCCGAGATTTTCCAGCGATCCTGAAGGCGGGTCATCCAGCTATTTGTGTAGAAATAATTCGTGTACTGATTGATCAGCGCATTTTGCTGACGCGCGTAGGGTGTCGTCGGGTAATCGGCCTCAAGCGGATACCAGCGCCGCGCCTGCGTGTTGTTATTCCGCTCATACCAGCCCCCTAATTCGATATCATGACGGCCGAGATGGTAGCGCAGCGTCGACATCACGCCGCCGCGATTATCCCAATACTCCGTCGTGCGGGTGGCGTAGCCGGACCCGCCAAACACATTGCTGAGTTGTCCGGCATTCTGATCCGGGAAATAGGCGCTGAACAAAGTCGGCAGACCTGCGGCACTGATCGGGCCTGCGACAACACCTTCGCCAAGATTGTGATGGTAATAAAAGCTGTTATCCCAGTGCAGGTGGCGGCTGAAATCATGCTGCCACTTGAAATAAGTCAGAAAATCCTGCCGTTGCGCGGCGGAGTAATAATTGCGGTAATTCAGACCGGCCTGTCGGTAGGCGGGTGTATTGAGATAGGTTTTTGCATAATTAAAATCAGGATAAGTGAAGGGCCGCACATACGTGCCGTAACCGCTCGGGAGCACAATCCCATCTTCATTCGGCTCAACCTTGTCGGACCAATCGAAAAAATAAGTGAATTTGTCGCTTGAGCCTTTATGCACAAACTTCAGATTGACCTGATGGCCCCCCTGATGACCGGCAAAGTCCCATGCGCGGGCATCCTGACGCGCCCAGGCAATATAGGCCGTGTTTCCATGGCCGAACGTGCCGGTATCCAGCCGCGCATAGGTGCGGAAAGTGGAGAAACTCCCGAAACTCTGGTCAAGCTGGGCGCCATAACGGGTCTTCGGATCCAGCGACGTGAAGAGCAGCGTGCCGCCAAGATTGGAAGTTGACGCCGTGCCAAGCGCGCCTGAGCCGGTGGCGACAGTTGCGCTTCGCACATTCTCACTGATGATGGCGCGTTGCGGCGATAGGCCGTTATAATTCCCGTAAGCCTGATCACCCAATGGAATGCCATCCATCGTGTAGCCAAGCTGGTTCTGATTGAAACCGTGGATAAAGAGCGAGGCATTCTGCTCGTTATTTCCCCAGGGATCGGCATTATTGAACACGACGCCCGGCAGTATCTGTAGCGCTTTGACAGGGCTTATTCCGGGCAGAATGCGCTGTGCCTGCATACGACCAATCGTCTGCTCGGAGCACACACGACGCGCGGTCGCGACGATCTGCTCCGGCGCGGTGGGCGCATTGACGGATCTCATTTTCGCCGCCGTGTGAGAGCGTGCGGGGTGTTGCCGTGTATCGGGTTGATGTTTCCTGCCAGCGGCATCGGCACTTTCATACATCAGGGCGAGGGGTGAACAGAAAAGGGGCAAGGTGAAAACGCGGTGCCGCTTGCGAGGCTTCATCTCCGGATTTTCCTTTAGGAGGTCGTGAACGCCCCTCAACTTATTCAGCGTCGACGTGACGGTGTGTGAAGCTTTGATGAAATGAAATTCATGATTTCGAGATGAATACGCCGCCCGTCCGCGAAAAGCCGGGAAGGTCGGGTTTATGGATGAGAGGCCGGGCGGAAACGGGGATGATGACGGCGAAATTCATCGCGACGCCGCATCAACAGCATAGGGGCTTAGAAGACGCTGTGCACCCATGCCCTGATGCTGCGCCCGTGACCCCATCGAACGATATGTTGTTGAACGGTGCGTTTGCACAATGTAAAATTCACAAGGCGTTTGATGCAACAATCATATCTTGTTGATGCATTGACGATATTGTAAAAACAACCTTAGATGAAAATTGTCTGAATTTTCAATCTTGCTGAGTGGAAGGGGAGAGGGGGAGTTCCGAATATATTTGAAGATCTGATATATTTAGAGAATGAAATGCGCATGACTGAGATCAAAAAAGCCAGTTTCCCGAAACGTGCGGGGATGAAGTTTTATTCTGATCCTGAAATCTTTTCTTTCTCAGATGCCATTTATGTTTGTGGGCACGGCCATTATGACGGTGTCATGGGTGTGTTCACGCGGGAGGGATATCTCATCCCGCAAACCGCTTTCTATCATAAATCTCCCTCAATTCTTAAAGGCCAGCCGATCTGGACTGACCCGGTCATTGCCAGATCCTATCCTGTCATCGAGACGGCGATTTTCGCGGGCCACATTCATGATCAATACGGGCATTTCATCACCGAATTCATATCCCGCCTCTGGGCAATCAAGGATATCCGGAAAAATGAAAAACTGCTCGTGCGATGCGCGCGTGGCCTGGATGAAGTTTTCACGTTTCGATGGGCGATTGAACTCTTCAATCTCCTGGGATTGACGAAGGATGACTTCATCTGTCCCGATCATCCCATCCGCATCCGCAAACTCATCGTCCCTGCGCCAGCTTTTGCAGAGCATGGTTATAGTTACCGTCGCATGGCGGAATATTGTCACGCGCTTGGGGATCGCGCCATGGAGAGGCTTGAAGGGGAGACGCTTCTCAAGGACAGGAATATTTATATTTCCCGGTCCCGGCTCGTATGCGGGACGGTCAAGATTGATAATGAACGCGTTTTGGAAAGATATTTAAAGGCATCAGGCTTTGAGATCATCCGTCCCGAGCAACTCTCCGTTTACAAGCAGATTTCCTCATTCAGAAATAATAATATCGTTGTCGGCCCGGTTGGTTCGGCTTTTCATACGTCTATCTTTACGTCAGCGCCTTCCGGCGTCGCTTTAAATATGAAAAGCGCCGTCGACAGCAATTACCTGATGATGGATGGCGTCAATGAGGCCTACATTGATTACATACAGTCAGATGACATCGTCGATGCTCAGGTGAAGGACGGAAATTACTACGAAACAAAGACAATCAAAAATGTCGAAGGTTTTGCGAAAACGATTGCCGATATCGCTGAGGGAAAAAGGCGACATTTCTTTATCCCCAATATGGGGCGTTTCCCCATCTCGACTCCGATCGATGTGAAATTTTATGACGTGATGAGCCATGACGGTTCCGTCATCAAGTTGGATCCCATGACAGGTTATCTCTCTTCATGCGAGGACAGGCGCTTCATCAAGCTTCTTCTCGCCATCTTCCATGAAGGCGATCGGGAGAGGGCCTTCTTCATCTCCGGTGAAGACAAGCTGGTGGGCATAATAATGCACGATTCCTCGGCATCCGGCCTCGCCGTGCCCGTCGATCTGGTTGAAAATGAAGCGGGGCGCTATTCATTTTTCATGCCGGAAGATCAGCGTTATCTCTGTGCCTTGCCAGCTTCTCAAGGTGGTTGGCTCAGTGCACGAGCGACGGAAATCCTCGCCTGGGAAAAATTCGATCTTGCGGAAAAACGTGCTTTTTCACCAAAGCCAGGGTCGGAAACCGCCCGGCTTTTAAGCGTGATGGCCGGAATATGGCTGCGTAACAAGCCTTTTCATCTCGATTTTTATCTCAGTCAAATCCCGGAAGTCGTTTCCCATATCGTCGATATGAAAAATAAAATGGAATATTTGCACGGCGATGACGCATTGACTGTCCGTCATGCGGGAACGGCGCGTGAAAATGAAACGGCTCTCCCCTGAAATCGAAGCGATCCGCGCATTCATGTCGCGTTCACCCGTCGAGGCACAATGAGCGGCATAGATGCCCGACTTGGAAACGGTCCGAACTGAACTCCGAAGCCTGCCATTCGTGCAGTTCTAACCGATCATGCAGCTTGGAGAAGCGACGTTGATCGCGATCTCTGTCAGCTATCCGACCTTCTTCGCCACCGGTCACCGTCGAAACGTATCTGCGCCACATAAAACCCGACCAGAGCTCCGAGGGCCGCGCATGGAAATACCCATGAGACGCGATCGAGAATTGCCAGGCTGTAAAATAGACCTGCCGCCATGCCAATCCCGATCGCGATACCACTTTCCCAATATGTCGGGCCGAAGATGCGCCGACTGCGGCAATGCGGACAGATCTCCGCCGATTGCCGTATCTCCTCATGGCAGACAGGGCAGAGGAAAATACGTGCCTCCACAACATTATTTTGAGCGCGCGGCCTGAAGCGGTTTTTGAAGAGGACGGCACCACGGTTTTTACCGCTGGTTTTAGAGCGCGTCATGGCGTGGGCTGCGTGTCGTGCTCGCCTTGGGCGATGCGTTTCTCCACTTCCAGACGCCAGGGCGCATCCTTCGGGGCGGCATCCAGGGCGCGCTCATAAAGTCGCAAACTTTGCGCATTGATGCGGTTATCCAATTGTGACTGAAGGTCCGCAACGTGAATGGCGAGAAGCGCCTCAAATTGGACGTTAAGCGCCGCCCGATACAGGGCCAAAGCCTCCAGCGGCCGATTTTGCTTCTCACGCACAGCCGCCAGAAGAAGGTGCAGTTTGATATAAGCAGGGTCATCCGGCTGAATGACCGCGACCTGCTTTTCAAGCCGTGCGATAACGGGGCGCATTTGCGGGTCAATCTCGTTTTGCGGGGTGGACGCTGATTGCGGCCCGTAACCTGGCTCACCTTTATAGAGATATAAAGCGGTGCCGAACGTTGGGAGAAGGAGGGAAATCGCGGCGATCACCCGCCAGGAGACGGGTTGAGACGGGCCACGCTCTGTGGTGTTGGCGCGCAAAAGACGCCGCGCAATTTCCATCTGCATATCCCTGGCCTCGACGTCATGAAGGTGCCGTGCGCGTTTTTCCTCCTCAATTGCGTCCAGTTGCGCGGCATAAAAGGCCTGTTCGGAATCCGCGGTGGAAGGGACCGTTTCCCGTCTTTGGCGTTTCAGCAGTCCCAGCAATAAAGGTGAGAGGCATAAAAGCGTCAGGATGATGTAGAGCGTGATCGTCATTTTTAGGCCTCGCCGCCGCCATGGTCTGTGGGCGCACGGCTTTGCAGCAGGATCTCCAGGCGGGCGCGTTCTTCTTCCGTCAAAGGCGTCGTTTCCTTACGATGGCGGAAGATCCGGCTGGCGAGGAAAAGTCCGAGCGCGAGGGCCACGAAGGGGGTCAACCAGAGTAACGCCGTCGCGGCCGTCAGGCGCGGTTTGAGGCGCACGAAATCCCCGTAGCGGCTTGTCATCCAGGCCAGGATATCGTCCCGATTTTTCCCCTGTGCGACTTGCTGACGCACGACACGGCGCAGGTCACGCGCCAGAGAGGCAGAGCTATCCTCAATCGACTCGTTCTGGCAGACAAGGCATCTAAGTTCCGCATCGATCTTTTCGGCCATCCTTTCCTGCGTCGGATCGGGCAGGAGTTCCCGCGGATCATCGACCGCGAAGGTCGGGGAGATCGTGATCAACAGGAGGCAAATCAGCAGGAAACGGCGTATCATCGCACCGCTTTCAGCAGAGGGCGAATGACATTCCTGATTGTTTCCGAGGTGATGGGAACTGAATCATGCCAAATGATGCGCCCGTCGGGCATGACCAGAAAACTCTCCGGCACGCCATTGATCCCCATCTCGATCCCGAAATCCCCACCCACATCCTGCGCTGTCATTTCATAGGGCTTGTTATTGCGCAGTACAAGGGCGCGGGCATTTTCAGGCCGGTCTTTATAGGCAATGCCCCAGATTGTCACATCGTGACCTAGATTTTGAAGTTCGGGCAATTCGGTGATGCAGGGGATGCACCAGGAGGCGAAGAAATTGATCAGGACTGGTTTGGTCCGCATCTTCAGAATGGCGCGGCGCAGACGGGGTTCGTCCGGCATCAGTCCTGGCAGGTCAAAATCGGGGATCAGCCTCGTTGTCGCGGGCGTTTCGACAGCACGTGGGTCAAAGCGCCCCTCACGCATGCCCGACAGCATCGCCCAGAACCCGCCACCCATCGCAAGAGCGATCAGGATGGGAAGCGACATGACGAGACGCCGTTTCTGAACGGGCGTCATATCGTCACCGCCGCATCACACTTCAAACGGCGTTGCGGCGCGCCGAAACGTCGGCGTCGATCACAAAGGGAGAGCACGCCGCCTATCGCCATAACCAGCCCGCCCAACCAGATCCACGGCGCAAGGGGGTTGACGTGCAGGCGCAAAATAAAACGCATTTGCCCATCCTTTTCCTCCCGCGCGTCGCCCAGCACACAATAAAGATCCTGAAGCATATTTGTGTGAATGGCCACATCCGTCACTATTTGACGCTGACGTGTAAAAACATGCCGGGCCGGATGAAGCACTGTGACGACATGCCCGTGACGCGTGACGACGACATCTGCAATCAACGCGTCGAAATTCTTCTCTTTCTGCTGGCGTATATTGCCGAGCGTCCATTCATAGCCGCTGAAAGCAACATGCGCGCCCTCCGCCATTTCCGTGATCTTCTGCTGTGACTGCGACATGCCGGTAATCCCTAGCACGGTGATGGCGACGCCCATATGCGCCAAAGCCGTGCCCCAGCTTGAGAGGGGGAGGTGGCGCAGGCGCTGCCATCGACTTCGCCAGAACGTGCCGAGCGCCACGCGGCCTCCAATGTCGGTGAGGCTGCCCAGTATCAGCCACACGGCAAATATTGCACAGATCGTCGGGAGGAGTCCGGATAAGAGGCTCGATGCCAGCACGGCCGAGAGGATGAGCGGCAGTAACGTCCAGCGTAAACGCTTGAAGATTGGGCGGAGCCATCCGCGCTTCCAGGAGAGGAGCGGCCCGGCCACCATCACGGCCATAAGGGGAAGCATGAGCGGGATGGTGGTGGCGTCGAAAAACGGTTTGCCGACGGATAATGTCCTGCCCGTAAGAATTTGCGTAAAAGGCGGATACATCGTCCCGACAAGGACAATGGCGCAGATGGTGCAGAGCAGGATGTTGTTCAGGATCAACGCCCCCTCCCGCGAAACTGGCATGAAATGCCCTTCATCCACCAGATTTGGCGCGCGCCAGGCAAAAAGGGCGAGGGCGGTGCCAATGACGAGGGCCAGAAGGAGAAGGATAAACACCCCCCGCGCCGGGTCATTGGCAAAGGCATGAACGGAGTTGAGAATGCCCGAGCGGACGAGGAACGTCCCGGAGAGGGAAAATGAGAATGTCGCGATGGCGAGGAGGATCGTCCAGACTTTCAGCGCCTCACGTTTCTCAACCACGATGGCGGAATGGACCAGCGCCGTCCCGGCCAGCCAAGGGATGAGGGAGGCATTCTCAACCGGGTCCCAGAACCAGTATCCGCCCCAGCCCAGAACATAATAAGACCACCAGGAGCCCATGGCGATGCCACAGGTCAGGAAGCACCAGGCACCCAGCGCCCAGGGCCGCACCCATCGCCCCCAGGCCGCATCAACGCGCCCACCGATCAGCGCCGCGACCGCAAAGGCAAAAGGCACGGCAAATCCGACATATCCGGCATAGAGAACAGGCGGGTGGAAAGCGAGCCCGGGATCCTGCAGAAGCGGATTCATCCCGAACCCGTCCAGAGGTGGCGTGGTGTTGATGCGATCAAACGGGTTGGATGTCGTCACGCAGAAAAGCAGGAAGCCGGTCGACACGCCGCCCAATATCGCGATGACGCGGGATTTGAGACGGCTCGGCAAATGACGTCCGAATGCAATGACGGACATGCCGCAAAAAGCCAATATCAGTGCCCAGAGGAGAATGGACCCCTCATGATTACCCCAGACCCCGGTTATCTTATAGAGAAGCGGTTTGTCACGCGCCGAATTCTCAACGATATTGCGGACTGAGAAATCATCTGTGACGGCGCTGAATATCAATGCCAGGAACGCAAGAAGCAGGGCGACGAGTTGCGCCACTGCCAGCAGCGAGGTGAAACGCATCAGGCGGGCATCGCCGCGCCCTGCACCCCAAAGGCCAATCACGCATTGCAGGAATGCCGCGACACAGGCGAGCGCCAAAGTATAATGCCCGGCCTCAGCGCCGAAGCTGAGACGATGCAGAAGATCAATGAGATGCATGTTCAGCCTGTGCAATCGACTTTCGGGCCTGGGATTCTGTCATCGTGTCCCATTCCTCCGCACGCGGTGGTTTACCGAAGCGCGGGTCCCATTTGCCGCTTTTGCGCAAAGCTTCAGCGACTTCCTTCGGCATGTAGGTTTCGTCATGTTTGGCGAGGACTTCAGAGGCTTGCAGGTTTTTATCCGCTGTCATCTCGCCAATGGCGATGACGCTCTGACCCTCACGGAACAGGTCAGGCAGAACGCCGCAATAAATCACCGTGACGGCTTTCTGCCCGTCTGTCACGGCAAACTGATTGACCGGCGTGGCGTCCGGCCCGACATAGCGCTTGAGACTGCCGGCGACCACCATGCCCCCCAGGCGGATCGACTGGTCGGGACGTGGCGGGTGCTCAAGCGCTTGAGATGGCGCCATAAAAAAGACGATGTTAGATGAGAAAGCCCGCAATATAAGCGCTGAAGCCGCCGCGAGGCAGATCAGGCAGAGCAGCATAATCCAGAGGCGATGGGACTTGCGGGCATATCGACGCCGTTGGCGGGGCGACCGCCCTTGATAAGGGGCATCACGTTCAGACATTTCGGTGCTCCAGCCTCATGATTGATGCGGCTGATGGGACTCACGCATCCGCAACCGACTCTGAACGCGGCGCAGCCGTCGCCAACATAAAAGCGCCTGCATGGCCAGCGTTCCGATCGTCAACCCGTAAGCCGCGATGATGAAGGTGATGTGGGTGCTGGTCATCATTCCTCACTCATCACAGCATGTGCGGTTGTGGCTGGCGCGTTCGCCTCTTCATCGGATAGCGCATATCTGTCGGAGAAGCGCGCGCGCCGCCATTTGATTTCGAGGAGGGCGGCCCTGACCTGCCCTGTCACGAGTGCTGCGAAACCGAGAAAAAACCCGATCATACAGATGGCGAGTGGCATCAGCATGGAAAGGGACATGGCGGGCGCGTGTGTCAGGGTGATGCTGTCAGGCTGGTGCAGAGTATTCCACCAATTGACGCTGAATTTGATGATCGGCAGATCAACCACCCCGGCCAGTGCGAGAATGGCAGCAGCGCGATAGCCACGTTGTGCATCATCAAAACCACGTATCAGCGCAATATGGCCGATATAGAGGAAAAACAGCAGCAGGACAGAGGTCAGCCGTGCATCCCATACCCACCACGTGCCCCACATCGGCTTTCCCCAGAGAGAGCCGGTGATCAGGCAGAGCGCGGTCACCGTCGCGCCAATCGGCCCGATCTCCCGCGCGGCGATATTGGCGATAGGGTGCCGCCAGACGAGGGAGGACGCGCCGCAGACTGCGAGAAGGAAATAGCCGGTCGAGGCCAGTATCGCCATGGGCACGTGGATGTACATAATGCGCACCGTCTCACCCTGCTGCCAGTCGGCCGGTGCGAAGACCAGCGCCCAGACAAGCCCGATGGCAAGCGTGACGATGCCCGCAATGGTCAGAAGGGGGAGGAGCCATTGCGTCACCCGGATAAACCGGCCCGGATTGGCGAAGCGCTCCACCACTCTAGGGCGTAAGGCGGGCGAACCGTCGGGAGAAATGTTCGGAATGGTTTTCAAACGAAACTCACGATATACACGTACAGAATATCGCATACATGATTCACCCCCTGATTGGCCACATAAAGCGGTCATCATGGCGCAGATCCGGGCAGAAGAAATCGGCCTGAGCCAGGGAAAGGGCGGTTGTCATTGCATCAGCAATCAGGCGTGGGCCTCGCCGCGCTGTCAGGGAGCGCATGAAATATTGGTTGATCAAGTCTGAGCCTGCGTCGTTTTCCTGGGATATGCAATGTCATAATAATGTTGAGCCCTGGACCGGCGTGCGCAATTTTCAGGCGCGCAATAATCTGGCCGCGATGGAAAAAGGCGACCGGGCCTTTTTTTACCATTCCGTGACAGAGAAGGCGATTCGCGGCATTGTCGAAGTTGTGCGCACCGCCTATCCGGACCCGACTTCTGATGACCCGAGATGGGTGTGCGTCGATGTATGCACAGTGAAACCCATGAAGCGGCCCGTCACGCTCGCCCAGATAAAAGCTTCACCGGCACTTTCTGAAATGGCCCTTTTGCGGCAATCCCGCCTTTCTGTCGCGCCGATAACAGCGGATGAATGGGATATTATCTGCAAAATGGGCGGCATCACGTAACGTGCTATGGGTCCGCGCCGGATCGGCCCGTATGATGGCCGATCCTTTGCGTCGCCGGAAACCGTCTAAGCAGCGGCCCAGACAGGTTTGATGTTCATAAATTCCAGCAGGCCGAACTCGGTCAGTTCCCGCCCGTAACCACTTGCCTTGATCCCGCCGATCGGGAGGTTCGGGTCGGAGCTTGACCCCTTATTGATGTTGACGGCTCCGGCTTCAATTTCGCCCGCCAGTTGCGCGGCCTTTGCGAGATCTTTCGTCCAGAGGCTGGATGACAGGCCGAAATCACTGTCATTGGCCAATCTGACGGCGTCATCCGAGTCTTTCGCGACAATCACGCAGGCAACAGGCCCGAAGAGCTCCTCCCGGAAACACGCCATTTCCGGCGTGACGTCCGTCAGGAGGGTGGGCGGATACCAGGCGCCGGGTTGCCGCGGCTTTGCCCCCCCCAAGACAAGTTTCGCCCCTTCCTTGACGGCTATCTGCACCTGTTTATGCAGAGCATCGCGCAGGTCAATGCGCGACATCGGGCCGAGGAAAGTCTCACGATCGAGCGGGTCGCCCGGTTGCATGTCAGCGATGCGTTCAGCGAACCGATCGGTAAAATCGGCGGCGATCGATTCTTCGACGATGAACCGCTTCGCGGCGATACAGACTTGCCCGGCATTTCCAAAGCGTGACGCCACAGCGCCGTCGACGGCTTTTTCAAGGTCGGCATCGGCGAGAATGATGAAAGGGTCGGACCCGCCTAATTCCATGACCGTCTTTTTACCCGCCTCACCGGCAAGCTGACTAATGGCACGGCCCGCACCGACACTGCCCGTCAGGGCGACGCCCGCGATGCGTCTGTCCTGGATGATTTGCCGGGAATGTTCCCGCCGGAAATTTGCGGCGATAAACACATCACCCATCCCAACGGACGCGGCAATATCATTCAGCATTAAACCGCATTGCATGGTGCACTCTGCGGGTTTGACGAGATAACCATTGCCGCCCGCCATAATCGGCACAGCGGCGCGAATGATCTGGTAAAGGGGAAAATTCCAGGGCGTGATGCCAAAAACAGTGCCGACCGGATCAAAACGGAGCCAGGCGCGCCCGGTCGGTATATCGACCTTCCGTGGCGACAGGATTTTGGGTGTATGATCGACGATCCAGCGCGTTAATTGCACGCAACGGTCGATTTCCGCCAATGACTGGGTGATCGGCTTGCCCATTTCAATACTGGCCTGATGGGCAAGATTTTCCTTGGCGCTCTCAATTGCGGCGCCAAATTGTTTCAGAATTTCGAGCCGGGCCGTCATGCCCATATTTCGCCACGTTTCAAAGCCCAGGGCTGCCCGCTGAAGCACACCATCCACCGCATTATCCTCAATGAAGGGGTGGAAGGCGAGATCCGCGCCCGTTGCCGGGTTGACGGTTTGGATGCCCTGGCTTTTCGTGTCTCGATTCATATCGTGGCGGCCTTTTCACGTCGTTTTTGTTTAAAATGTGGGTGCGAGTCGAGGAGGGGCGACGATCGATTGAATTTCTGGCGCGGGACAAGCCCCCCGTCAATGAATGTATCGACCGGAACTTCAACAACTGAGACCTAAAACATCGTCGCTTTTCACGATGATGCAAGGTCGCATCCTTTATTCTTTCACCGTAGTGGCGTGTGCATCCTGCGCAGCACCGTGCTACCATCGAAACATATTTATTGAGGAGGGTCGCGCCATGACGTCATCTGATGCGTCGTCACCGGGTTTTGCAGTCATCCGGTCGAAACTCGATGCCGATTCATTGCGGCAATTACAGGGCGCCCTTGCCGATGTTGAAAAAGGCCGCGGTTTGCTCGTCCGGCTGGCCGATCTCATGGGCGGCGCGATCGGGCAGGCCGCGCGGCTGAGCCTTCAGGGAATCGGGCTTGCGCCATCTTTACAGGCCAAGTTTCAGGGCATTGCGGAAGTCGCGATCACCCGTGCCTTTGATGTCGCGATTATGGGAATGTCAAAGCCCGTAGCGCGTCCGCGTCACCGTCTCAGGGAGGGGGGCGCTCAGGTTGCGGTGGCGATATCCGGCGCGGTCGGGGGGTTTAGCGGGGCGCTCGGCCTCTTGCCCGATGTGGGTTTCACCACCCTCACCATCATGCGGGAAATCGCCGATATTGCCCGGCAGGAGGGGGAGGATCTCTCCGATCCTGATACGCGCCGGGCATGTCTGGAAGTCTTCGCCCTGCGAAGCTTCGCCTCAACTTCGCAGGGTGAGGAGAGTGAACTCGGGTTCTTCTCCGCGCGCGCCTTGATGCGGGGAAGGCCAATCGTGATGCTGATTGGCGAGGTCGCGTCGCATTACGGGATGGGCCTGTCACGGAAATTCGCCCTTCAGATGATGCCGGTCGCGGGTGCGCTTTGCGGTGCGTCGCTGAATGCGGCATTTCTGGCACATTACCGCTCACTCGCGCGGGCACATTTTACGATCCGCCGGTTGGAGCGCACCCATGGCCTGAGCGTGCGTGAGACGGCTGACCACATGGCCGAGGCTGTGCGTGAAGGACGTTCAGCGACGTGATGGATTTTTCCCGAGCATGAGGATGCCTTCAAAGACACAACCTGCCAACGCACCGAGAAGGCTCACTGTCGATATAATGAACCATAATCCCCCCACGCGCGGGTAGAAAATATAGATCATCTGCATGAAAAAGAATGAGATGAGAAAGGCTTTTGTCAGTTCCAACATGCTCTCCATAGCGACCCAGGCCCCGGGCCATCATAACATTATATGACGGGCGGTAAATCGTCACGTCGGCGTACCCGCCCTTTTACAATGCAGGATATGCTTGAAGGTTATCATCACGGGCGGTTCCTGATGGCGGACAATGCGGATGACGATATTCTGCATTGGTTTCAGCCGATGCAGCGCGGTGTGATGCCGCTGAATGACCGGTTTCACCTCCCCCGGCGCCTGCGCCGCACGGTGCTCGCCGGTCGATATGATGTGACGTCCGACCGCGATTTTGTGCGCATCCTGGATCTCTGCGCGGCGCGACATCCGACCCGCACGGAGACCTGGATCAACCAACCCCTCAGACAACTCTATCTGGCGCTGTTTGAGGCCGGATACGCACATTCCGTTGAAATCTGGGCGGGGCATGAGCTCGTGGGTGGTTTGTTCGGTATCCATATTGGTGGCGCGTTTTTTGGAGAAACGATGGTCTCACGCGCCAGAGATGCCTCAAAGATCGCGCTGGTTCACCTGGTCGCGACTCTCCGCCGGCAGGGCTTTGCCTTGCTTGACACGCAATATCCAACGTCGCACCTTGCGCAATTCGGCTGTCTCATCTGGGACGCATCGCATTACCAGGACGCCCTTTCCGAGGCACTTCAACGCGACGTGGTCTGGTGTGCAGATGTCAGGTTGGATGCTTTGATGCCGGAGATTCGATCTTTGAAGGTCCGCGACGCGG
This sequence comes from Candidatus Kirkpatrickella diaphorinae, assembly GCF_025736875.1. Taxonomy (GTDB): domain Bacteria; phylum Pseudomonadota; class Alphaproteobacteria; order Acetobacterales; family Acetobacteraceae; genus Sorlinia; species Sorlinia diaphorinae. The sequence continues at coordinate 1,243,275 of NZ_CP107052.1, read as the reverse complement.
CCTGACGATGAATTTAATTTTTCGGGAAGGATTTTCCGCTCATGTCCTCAAAAACATGTCTCGCCGCTTTCGGTGCTGCCATCATCGCAGGTGTCATGACACCGGGCGCGCCACAGACGGCCTTTGCGCAAGTCAAACCCGCGGACGGAAAAGAGAGCGTAATCGCCTCCCAGCATCCACCCTTGACACCGATGCGCGATGCTGAAGTCACCTACGCGGTGCAGCCCAAGAAATTTCCGAAACCTCTGGATGTGACCGTATCTTTCAAGGCGGGTGGCGATTTTATGCGGGTTGACGGGCCGCAACATATCGCGACCACAATTTTTAATCGCAAAGATCATTTCGTTACGTTGATCCTGCATCAGCAGAAGCTTTTCAACCGCTTCTCCCCGAAAGTGGGTTTAAGAAACCCGTTCATGCTCGATCTTTCCATGGCTTTCACGCCGCAGGGCCAGGCGAATGTCGCGGGACTGACCTGCACGCGCTGGGCGATCACCAGTCGCTACGGCGCCGCGACCGCATGTGTGACGGATGACGGCATCATCCTGTCGGAGGAGGGGGTCGATGCTGATGGCGTGAATGGCAAGCTCGTCGCCAAACAGGTCAGTTACCGCGCATTACCCGGTTCTGTTTTTGAGGTGCCTGCGGGTTATAATGCCCTCCCTGTCAAAAGTGACAAAGAGAAACATTAAAGAAAGCAAGGGTCATGCCGGGGAAAGCGCCGCACACACCTATAACGCGGTGCTTTGGCAAGGATCTGAATCATTTTGTCACAAAATAACCAGCTTTTTGCCGTTTTTCCGGCATGTTTCCGCGCCCATCTGAGAAACAGATCCGGCGCGCTGCAAAAATGCCGCGCGACTTAATCGCATTTCAGGAGCGTATGATGCGGGGCATTTTTTTCAAAACACTGTCAGTAGCATCGCTGGGCCTTTCAATCAGCCTGTCCCCGCCTGTGATGGCGCAGCCTTACGGACACGGATTCCATCGCGGCGGGCCGCATTTCGGCCCCGGCGGTCACTATCGGTTCGGTCCGGTAAGACGGCCTTATTTTGGCCCGCGCGGGCCATATTGGGGGCCGCACTTCGGCCCACCCCTTCCGCCACCACCTGTTATCAATGATGGTTGGGGTTGGGGCTGGGGGCCCGGTTACTGGTATGGTGGCAGTGGCCTGGGCACGGGGCTTATCGTTGGCGGGCTGATTGGCGGGGCCGTGGGCATGGAGGTTGCTTCAAGCGCGCATCAGGTCGTTTATCCACCGGTGCAGATCAATGTGATCAATGGTCCCGCCTATCCGCCCCCGCCGCCTGAATTGCCGCCCGCGCCACCATGGTTTCAGCCCGTACCTTGAGATTCAGCGCCCTCCTCAGGGCGCGATCCGGGTACGCGCAGGCCGCACAGGGCGAAATAAAATCGAACCTTAAATAACTTGACCTGTTTGCAGGGTGGGCGTTCGACGTGGTTTACGCTATGAGGGTCGTCCAAGCCAATTGCCTCAGGGCCGCCTCGATATCTGCGCGGCATCGTCAGCTACGCTAAAGATAACGGGCCTTCATCAGGACGGAGAAGCTCGCATGATCGACGTTGGAGACAAAGCGCCGAAATTTTCCCTTCAGGCTTCCGGGGGGCGAACGGTGCAGGACACGGATTATCAGGGGCAGCCCTACCTTCTTTATTTTTACCCGAAGGCCGACACGCCGGGTTGCACAACGCAGGCCTGTGACCTGCAAAGTGATCTGCCGCAATTACAGAGGCTTGGCCTTCAAGTTATCGGCGTCAGCCCCGACCCGGTGCCCAAACTTGATAAATTTGCTGAAAAATTCGGTCTGACCTTCCCCTTGGCAAGCGATGCGGATCACGCTCTGTCAAAAATCTACGATGTCTGGGTTGAGAAGAAGAATTACGGCAAAACCTATCTCGGCATCCAGCGAAGCTCCTTCCTGATTGATCGCGATGGCAAAATCCGCTTCGTCTGGCGAAACGTCAAAGCCGCGGAACATGCCCGCCTCGTCAAGGAAGCCGCCGCCGAGCTGTAAATTGGTGGAACGTGGCACACCGGCATCGGTGAAAGCCGGGACATCCTCTTTCTGGCGCAGGGCACTTTATGGCGCCCTTGTGATCGCCGCGCTATTCGCGATGGGCATCATTTATCTGGTCATTCAGTTTCGGTCAGGCCCGGTGGATGTGACCCCGATCATCTCGCGTTTCTTCCCGATATCAATTGAACGGAGCCTTCTGCGCGGCCCCCCTGCGGGCCGCCTCTCCGCGGCGCGGTTCAGGATCGGCTGGCGCAGTCCGGCGCACGGCCTGCCTTCAGGCTTGGGCGTCTGGGCTGATGATCTCAAAATCATCGGGCGCGATGGCGATGTTCTCGTATCGGCGCAGCACGCTTATATGCGCCTCCTGCCGCGCTATCTTCTCCATAAGCGTTTCCGACCGGTCACTTTGATTGCGGACCATGGTTTCGTAAAATTGCGGTTTTTCGAGGATGGTGATCTTGATCTGGATTGGCCGGATGCGCGCCGTCACATGTATCTGATCCCGCCCTTTTCCCTCCGCCTCCTGCATGAGCTGAAAATTGACCATGTGTCGGTCAGCCTCCTTGACAGTGCGTCGGGCAAACTTCTGAGCCTCGATGCGGCGCAGGGCGCTTTAGCGCGCGCTTATACCGGGCATTACACTTTATCCTGGGATGGCGCTCTGGAGGGCGGCGTGCGTGCCGGTCCGCAAAATCTCGGACATATTTCAATCACGACCCATTCTTTGCCGGACGGGTCGATCTGGCGGGGCATCCTGCCGATGCAGAACCTTGCTGACCTGCAAAATTTTCTACCCGCCGCCGCAAATTGGCAGATGCCGGCCACATTGACAGGCGCCATCGCACTCCGCACGCACGGGCCGGCCATGATGGTGCTTCCGGACTCTCAAATTCATCTGACGCGAATAGATGGAGAGGTGAAGCTGGGCTCCGGGCATATTCAACAGAAAAATGGACCGGCTTTATCGCTTGGGGGCGGTACGGCCGCCATCACCGCATCCCCGCCGGATACAGCATCAAATGCGGGGCGACCTCTCCTTTCCATGCTGCGACGCAAAAACGGGGCGGATGATGCGGCGCGCCTCATACTTTCTCACCTGTCCCTGCAAATGCGCGGTGCTGACGGGAAGATGCATGACGTCACGGCGCAGGGGCAGCTTAATCTCGACCATTTTGCGGCACCAAAAAATATCGATGGCGACATCCATGCCGCGCTCCCCGGACCCATCCAGATCCCGCAATTGATGACGATATGGCCGATGCAGTTTATCCCGCCAGTCAGGCTGTGGGTCGGGCAGAATTTGACGCAGGGCAGGGCGGAGGGTCTTGATGTCACAGCGCAACTCGCCAGCCCGAACGGGTTCGATAAACTCGATATTGCGGGCCTTGAAGGAAAATGGCATGTGCGGGACGCGACGCTTTTCTGGAAACGTCCCATCCCGCCGGGCATCCACCTTGATGCGGATCTGTCAATCACGCAAAAGGATGCGCTCGATATCGCCTTTTTGCGCGGGTGGCAGACATCACGCCTGGTGTCATCCAGCGATGGTCCGGGCGGGCAGAGTGGCCGCTCCCTGCGGTTAAAAAGCGGGCACATGCGTATCAACGGATTGTTCGATGCCTCCCAGATAGCGGATCTCAAACTCAATCTGGTGGGTGATCTCTCCGGCTTCATCAATGTGCTGTCAGAGCCGGAATTGAAATTGCTGAAAGGTAAAAAATTACCTTTCACGAAGCCGTCCGGGCAGGTCGATGCGCAGCTTGCCATGCAGTTTCCGCTGGATTCCGATGCGTCGCCCGATGCTTTCCGGGCAGATATCAAAGCCGCGTTTCAGAAGGTTGAACTGCAGAACCTCGTGCTGGGGCAATCTGTTTCCGGCGTGTCAGGTCATCTGGTGGCGACCCAGTCCCAGATGAAATTGGATGCGAAAGGCGCATTCGGGCCATTACCGACGCAGGTCCATGTCAATCTCCTCTTCATGCCGAAAGGCGCGTCGGATCAGGCGGAGTCTTTCGATGCGCAATCCATCGTGACGCCGGGCGACCTTCGCAAAATCCTGCCTGATGCGGAATTCTGGTTTCAGGGCCATGCGCTGCTGAAATCACATTACGCGGCGACGGAGGACGGTCACGCATCACTCCAGACATCGCTTGACCTGCGTGACGCCGGGATCTCAATTCCCTTATGGCAAAAACCGCTCGGCATGGCCGCCAAGGCGATGGCGGAGGTCAAATTTCATAACCGCGTCATCACGGATCTGCCGCGTTTCGCCATTACCGGGGACAATATTGACGTGTCAGGCTGGGGGCAAACCGCTCAAGGCAAGATTTCCGTTCTGACACTCGACAAAATGCGCCTTGCTGGTAGTTCCGGCACGGGTCGTATTGTGTTTCCGGCGCGCCATGAAACGCCTGTTGATGCGCGCCTCAGGCTCTCGACGCTCGACATCACGCCATGGCTGCAAAAGCCGCGAAATGCCGCATCGCACAAAGCCGCACAAGAAACGCCAAAGGCGCATCCCGTGTCTCGGGAAGCGGCGCACTGGCAGGCCTCTTTACGTGCCAATGACGTGATTTATCATGGGCGCGCCATTTATCGGGATTTGCAGATCACTTCAGCAGGGCAGGGGATACGTGTCAGACGCGGAACATTGTACGCGGGGGGTGTTTCCCCCCTCAGCGCGGAACTCACACCCCAGGGGCAGCGCGCGCATCTGCAGATTCATGTGCAAAATCTGGGGGGAAGTCTCGAAAATCTCGCCATTTATGATCGGCTTGAGGGCGGACATCTGGCCTTTGATGGTGTGACAGAGGGGGATTGCTGTCAGGCCCTCCCGCGAATGCGCGGCCATCTGGATGTTGGTGCTTTCAATTTCCGCAAGCCGCCCCGTCTGCTGCAAACCTTGGCCCATGCCGCGTTGGTGGATTGGTCAAAGACAAATCCGCAGCGTTTTGCGTTGGATCGCCTGCATGCCAAACTCACAATCGACCCGTCTCAGATCCTGATCGAAGACGGATATTTCGGCAATCGCGCCCTCGGGGCGACGCTGCGCGGCCTCATTGATTTGCGCCGGGAGAAGCTTGACCTGCATGGGACGGTCGTGCCCGCATTCGGGTTTAATGCGATATTGGGACGCTTCCCGAAACTCGGCCATCTCTTCTCCCCTGAAAAAGAAGGGGGCGTTTTTGCCGCGACTTATGTGATTACGGGTGATTTCAAAGATCCGCATCTTGTAGCCAATCCGTTTTCCGTTTTTCTGCCTGGCGTGATACGATCCTTCAACGAATAGAATGTGATGTGAACAGCCTCGACGCTGGCTAATCGGCGTGGGGGTTGGGGGAGGGTTCGATGGGCGCAGCAGCCGAAGATGATTTGTTTGGCACCGCGTCACCGCCGGATTCAGATCCCCGACGCACCCAAACCAATATGACATCGAAAACCCAGCCCCTTGCAGACCGCCTCCGCCCGACGCGGCTGCGTGATGTTGTGGGGCAGGCGCATCTCCTTGGTGAGGCGGGGCGCATCACGCGCATGTTGACGCAATCCAGCCTCTCAAGCCTCATTTTGTGGGGCGGGCCGGGTTGCGGCAAAACGACGATGGCGCGCCTTCTCGCGGGCGAGGCCGGATTGCGTTTCGCGCCAATATCCGCCGTATTCTCAGGCGTTGCGGAGCTTAAGAAGGAATTTGACGCGGCGCAACGCTACCAGGCCGCAACCGGGCGGGGCACTCTTTTGTTTGTGGATGAGATCCATCGTTTCAACCGTGCCCAGCAGGATAGTTTCCTCCCCTTTGTGGAAAAGGGGACGGTTGTGCTGGTCGGCGCCACGACGGAAAATCCGTCCTTTTCCCTGAATAGTGCGCTCCTCTCACGTTGTCAGGTTCTTATTCTCAACCGGTTGGATGATGCCGCGCTTGAAAAGCTGCTTCATCGCGCCGAAGATGATGGAGGGCGTACGCTTCCCCTGACACCGGATGCGCGCGCCAGCCTGCGCGCGATGGCGGATGGGGATGGGCGCTACCTGCTGAACCTCGCGGAGCAACTCCTCTCCCTCAAAGCAGATGCCCCCCTTGATTCAACGGCTTTATCCGCCATCCTCACGCGTCGCGCCGCCTTGTATGATCGGGATCGGGAAGAGCATTATAATCTCATCTCCGCTTTGCATAAATCATTGCGCGGCTCTGACCCTGATGCGGCGCTTTACTGGTTTGCCCGCATGTTGGAAGGGGGCGAGGACCCGCGCTACATTGCCCGCCGGTTGAACCGCTTTGCCGCGGAGGATATCGGAATGGCTGACCCGACCGCCCTGCCGCTTTCTATCGCGGCATGGCAGAGTTATGAGCGCCTCGGCAGCCCGGAAGGCGAGCTGGCTTTGGCGCAACTCATCGTGCATCTGGCCACGGCCCCCAAGTCAAACGCTGTCTACACCGCTTATAAAATGGCGCGGGCCACGGCGCGTGAGACAGGCAGCCTCGGCCCGCCTTTGCATATCCGTAATGCGCCCACCCAGTTGATGCGGGAAATCGGTTACGGGAAAGGCTATGAATATGATCACGATGCGGAAGATGGGTTTTCAGGCCAGAATTTCTTTCCCGATGATATGGCGCGCGTGACATTTTACCGCCCGACGCCGCGCGGCCATGAGGCCGAAATTACAAAAGTTCTGGACAATTATGCACGACTCCGGGCAAGGCGTGGGTCATGAGTGTCATGACACGTGTTATCGACCAGGATGAGGCCGAGATGAGGGTCGATCGCTGGTTCCGCCGGCATTATCCTTCTCTCACCCAAGGGGCCCTGCAAAAATTATGTCGAACGGGGCAGATCCGCCTTGATGGAAAGCGCGTCACAGCATCAACACGCGTCATTGCCGGGCAGAATCTCCGTATCCCTCCTTTGCCTGAAGGAGCGCGTGCGCCGCTCGGTGGGCAGAAGCGCCCCCTTGATCCCAGCCTGATCCGTGACATCCAGCATATGGTTGTCTACCAGGATAAATCGTTGATCGTGCTTGATAAACCGTCCGGGCTGGCGACGCAGGGCGGGCCGGGGATCACAACGCATATCGACATGATGCTCGATGGGCTGCAAGAGGGGGAGGTGGAGCGTCCCCGTCTCGTTCATCGCATTGACCGTGACACGTCGGGGCTCCTTCTGGTGGCGCGTACGCCGGGTGTGGCGGCGAAACTGGCCGCGGCCTTTCGCGGGCGTCATGTGCGGAAAACCTATTGGGCGGTGGTGGTCGGGCGACCCTCCCCGCAATCCGGCACGATTGACCAACCTCTTGTGAAGCTGGGGGCCGGGCAGGGCGCATTGATGATGGCGGCGGATCGTAAGGATGCCGACGCCCAGCGGGCTTTGACGGATTATGAGGTTGTTGATGCGGCGGGGCGCAAACTGACCTGGCTGCAACTCAACCCTCTGACGGGGCGGACACATCAATTGCGCGTGCATTGTGAAAGCCTCGGGACACCAATATTGGGTGACCCGAAATATGGCGGGGATAAAACCCATATTGATGGTTTCGAAGATCGCCTTCATCTGCATGCAAGGCATCTGGAAATCCCGCATCCTGAGGGCGGTATGTTGAGCGTCGCCGCGCCGCTGCCGCCCCATATGCTTGAAACGTTCCGGCGCCTCGGGTTTGCGGCGGGCGAAACCCCGAAGGCGAAACGTACAAAAAACAAGGCGGGTTCATGATGAAGCGCATATTGGCGGGTTTGGTCGTTATTCTGAGTCTGGCCGCGATCGGCATCGTTGCGACACAGATCATCCTCAGCCGTTTGATTGACCGGCAGCATCTCATCGCGCTGGTCAAGGCGCATACGGGGGATGATCTTCGCTTTGACGGGGTCCGGGTTTCAGCATTTCCGCAGATTGGTCTGACGCTGGAGCATGTCACGCTTCGCGACCCGGATTTCTCGGAAGGCCCGCCGATGGCGCAAGTGGCTTCCGCCCGGGTGGCGGTCGATATTCTACCCCTCCTGCATCATAACCTCCGCATCAAGCGGATTGACCTTGCAAATGGTCAGATCAACATCCGTCGTGATGCGTCCGGTCACGCAAGCTGGATGCTTCACCCTGTGCATGAGGCGCGCCCGGACACAGATGATGGGCACGTAACGTCAGGCCAGAAGCAGAAATATCGCGTGCATCTTGCAGGGATCAGGCTGCGCAACGTCATTTGCAGCCTGGATGATCAGCTCACCCATCGCTCCGGGCAGGTTCTGATTGAAAATGCGACGTTTGACGGGCTTCGCTCAAACGCACCGGCGATTGAAGTGCATGCGCGTCATGGTGAGACACCTTTCAGCCTCAGCGGTCATGTTGGCTCATTCGCGGATTTTCAAAATCCGCGCAAACCCTGGCATATCGGGTTGGGCCTCATTCTCGGCTCCGGTGATCGAGAGGATGGCTGGGCGAATTACTCCGGCGCTTTGCGAGATGTCATGCATCTGCGCGGCTGGTCAGGGGAAATCAAGGCGCGGATGCGTCGGACGCAGCAGCTTCAGGCGATCTTCAATCATGTTCGCCTGCCGGATATTGAGGGGCTCTCCGGGCGGGTCGTCTTTAGTGATCACCCGCTCACTGAGGATCCGGCCCGTCAGGATAAGAATGAGCGCCCCTGGTATCAGTCCCTGACGCTGGAGATGGCGGATCTCGATATCGGCTATTTACATGTGCCCGGTTTTTTTGAAGGGCGGAATATCAGCGTGTCCGCCCGGAATGTGCGGGACGCGTTGAAATTCTCGACTGTCATTCCATCCCCCGGGAAGGATTGGGCCATTCAGGCGACCGTCCCGACTTTGTCTGACCTCAATGACTCCCTGCATAGTCATTTTGAGAAGACCTTTCCCTTTTCAGCGCGTCTGGCGCCGAACACGCACCGGATTGCTTTTTTCGACCGGGATGGCGTGATTCACGTCAATGGTCATGCGGGGCGGTCGGAGGCGTCTTTTGACATGGATGGGCGCGCGCAATACCTCCCTGTCGGGCCGGTCCTTCTCGAAGACGCCATCTTCGACGCCCGCGCGGAGGCGCATTTCGGCACGTCCCTCGACGTCAAAAGCCTCAAACTCAGAAGCCGCGCTTTGAGCCTCAACGGACAGGGCCATGTGACCTTCCCTGCCGAAGCAACATCACGCGGCAAAATAGAGGCGCAGTTTGACGTCACGCATGTTGATTTCCTCAATCTCAAGCAGACGACGCCCCCGCCCGTCACCGCGCCGAAGCCGGAAGCACGTCCGATACCGCCATTTTCCCCTGCCGTCCCGCCATCGACTGACGCTGCCTCGGCGGCAGAGACTGCACCGCCGCCGGATGAAGCGGCGATCAAAAGTCATTGGGTGCAGGATAGCTGGCGGCGTCTCTCTGATGGCGTGGCCGATAAATTTGACTGGTCCATCATCGCGAACGGGAAGAACCTCAAATTTGGCGACCAGCTTTATGATAATGTCAAACTCAATGCGGATTATGCCCATCAGGTCTGGCGTCTGAACCTTGCTGAGAACAGCGCCAAAACCGGCACGATGGTGGGCAGCGTCGTTTATAACGGTGACACATCCTCCCCGACTCTCGCACTCCATGCAGCGCCCATGACGGTTCCGGCGGAGTTACTGCTTGGCGCGCTTGATATGGCTCCTTTCCTGAGTGGACCGGTCGAGATTGTGGGTGATCTCCAGGGGCCGGCGGCCTCACGCGACGCGTTTCAGCGCCACATGACGGGCCATCTCGGCCTTTCCATGGTGGGTGGGCGTATTCGGACGGCCCCCTTTCGGCCTTACCTGAAAGGAGGGATCGGGGCTTTTCTGGACGGGAGTGAACTTCCCGTGCGGTGTTTCGGTCTGCATATGAATGTGGCGCCGACGCAACTCGATGTTGATCTGATCGGACTGGATGCCGCACCTGTTCAACTGTCCGGACGTGGGACATTTGACCGGGAGAGTGAAACAGTTGATTTCAACATTGAGCCGGTCATTTCTGTCGCCGGGGCGGGTGCCTCAAAGCGCCTGCGCGTGCAGGGATTGCTCGAAAATCCACATGTGACCGCAGTACAGGGTGAAGATGGCCGAACCGGCTTTACGATCAATGAGCAGAAAACCGATCTCTGTCCCGCGTGGCTGCACACAGCGCGTGAAGGTCGGGCCGGAATAAGTGCGGCATCAGTGAAAAAGAGTAAGGGCGCGGCCGATCTGTTGAAAAGTCTCGGCTTGTTCCGGTGAGGGGAAACAGGGTCTTCTGGTCTGACGTCACGATTGAGCGCGCGGCGGCGGATCAGTGGGCCATTTTGCTTGACGGGAAACCGGTCGCGCTGCCAGCCGGGTCAAGCTTGATTGTGCCCTCCGCCGCCCTTGCTGAGAAAATTGCTGATGAATGGCGACTCTGCTGTAAAAACGCGATTTTCAACCCGGAGCACATGCCGCTCACGCAACTTGCCGCCACGCAATTGGAACGTATCGCGCCGCGTCGGCGTGAGGTCGTGGCGCAACTTGTTGATATCTTCCGCTCTGACGCGCTTTTATATCGTCATGGTGATGATTCACTCGGGCAGGCGCAGACGCGGATTTTCGCGTCGCCACGCGAGACGTTTGAGGAAATGTTTGGTTGCGCTCTGCCCTGGTCTGAAGAGATCACGCCGATTGACATCGCGGATGGGGTTATCGAAGCTATTGAAGCGCGCTTATCAAGCTACGACGATGTCGCCCTGACCGGCCTTTCCGTTCTTTCATCCATGACGGCGAGCCTCATTCTCGCCCATGCCATTCTTTATGGCGCCATCACAGTCGATACGGGGATCGCCTGCGCCTTTATCGAGGAAAACGCACAGATGGCGCGCTGGGGGCGCGATGAGGATCGTGAGGCGGGACAGGCATCCTGCCGTCGCGAGATAGAGCACGTGCTGGAATACGCCGCCTTGAGTGCAACGGGTCAGGCAGTGTGAAGGGTTCCAGCTTTCAATTTGCGCCGAGGAAGGCCTACGCGTTGCGGTAACCATGCCGTGTATTTAGGGTAGCAGGACGGTCGCGACGGCCGTTGCCGCAATTCCTTCCTCCCGCCCCGTAAAGCCGAGCCGTTCGGACGTTGTCGCCTTGACGGAAATCCGCTCCATATCGACCTCCAGCAAGGATGCCAGCCGCGCGCGCATTGCCGCAACATGAGGCCCGATTTTAGGGCGCTCACAAATAATGGTGATATCGGCATTAACGAGGCGACCGCCGCGCTCACGGATGCGCTGCCCCGCATGGATGAGGAAACGGGCCGAGTCCATATCCTTCCATTCATTCTTCGAAGGCGGGAAGTGATAGCCGATGTCGCCTTCAGACAAAGCGCCGTAAATTGCGTCACATAAAGTGTGGATGCCGACATCGGCGTCGGAATGCCCGGCAAGGCCGCGTTCATGCGGGATTTTAACGCCGCAAATAATCAGATCACGGTCATCCGCAAAAGCATGCACATCGTAACCAAGCCCTGTGCGCGGGCAGGGGGGCGTGCCCAGCAATCTCTCCAATCGCACCAGGTCCTCCGCTTGGGTAAGTTTGATATTATCCTCATCGCCCGGAACGATGGCGACCGCTTCACCTGCCGCCTCAAACAACGCGGCATCGTCGGTTTCAGAGCGTTCATGCCGCCTGTGATGGGCCAGAAGGGCCGGAAAGTGAAAACCTTGAGGGGTTTGCGCGCGGTGCAGATTCGCCCGGTCAATCGTGCCCTGAATAACGCCGCCTTCAACACGTTTGAGAGTGTCCGCGAGTTTCACGGCCGGGATGGCAGCTTTGTAATGCTGGAGGGCATCAAGAACGCCCTGAGTCACGAAATGCGGCACGTAGGGGCGTGCACCGTCATGGACAAGCACATATTCGGGAGGGGTCTCTAGCGCGGCCAGGGCCTCCAGCCCGGCGCGGACACTATCCTGCCTTTCCGCCCCGCCAGGCACAGGCGGGAGGATCGGCAAACCGTCAAGAAGCTGGGAGAGTGCCGCTGCGTCACCGACAGGCTGAATCACATCGACGAAAGGCAGGAGGGCTTCCGCTGCGTGGCGGATGACCGGCTTGCCATCAAACAGCCAATATTGTTTGGGGAGATCCGCCGCATTCCCGGCCGCGTCATAAAAGGCTGATTGACCGCCTTTTGAAACGAGGCGTTTCAGCCCGGAGGCGAAGCGACGACCGGTACCGGCCGCAAGAAGAATGACGGCTACTCGCATGGCTCATGCAATGCTTGTTTGTCCCGCTTTCGTCAAGAGGTGACGCATGATGCCCGGTGATTGCGGCAACTCGCTTGGCGCGGGGAGCCCGGTTGCCCGTCATGAAAAGGGCCGATGCAGCTTTCACCATATCGGCCCGCTTAGCCTCGTTAGAGCGCCAGGTTACTGCCCGATATCGCGCAGCCGGATACCGCGGCGCAATTTCGATTCAATGCTTTCAAGCGACACATCTTTCGTTTCAGGCACGAAGCTCTGCGTGAAGATGATGAAGGCTGCATTGAGCGCGGCGAAGAGCCACATCGTGTTCCCTGCGCCCAGCATGGAAAGTAACGGCAGGAAGGTCAGCCCGATGACAAAATTGGTCGACCAGTTGGAGAATGTCGAGCATGTCACCCCGAAATCCCGGCCTTTAAGAGGCTGAATTTCAGAGCACAGCACCCAGATCATCGGGCCGGCGGAGGAGGCGAACCCGACAATGAAGAGCAGCAGGAAGCCGACAGAGAGGTAAGGCAGGATCGGAGACGTATCCACCCCGATTGTCAGAAGGACGGCAAGTCCGCCCATGCCCAACGCCATCGCGAAAAACCCGACCGTCAGAAGTCTGCGGCGCCCGAAATTATCCGCGTAGCCAATGGCGATGAAAGTTGCGAGGCAGTTGACGAGCCCGACAATTGCGGTGCTCCACAAAGCCCCATCCTGACCAAAGCCCGAGCTTTCAAAAATCGTGGGTGCGAAATACATGACCGCATTGATACCGGTCAGCTGCTGCACAAGCTGCAACACGATGCCGAGGAAGACAGCGCGGCGGAAATTCCCATCCTGCAGGAACATACCGAAACCACGCTGGCTTTTTTTTATCTCAAGCTGTTCCTTGATATCCTCGACCTCACGCGCGACTTCCGATTGGGACTCGCGCAGGTCATGCAACACGGCGAGGGCTTCCTTTTCCCGGCCCCGCAGCATCAGCCAGCGCGGGCTGTCCGGCAGGAAGAACGCACCGATGAAAAAGAGAATTCCGGGGATGGCGACAATCCCGAGCATTAGCCGCCAGGCGCCCCAATAGGCGAGAATCGCGTCAGAGACGAAAGCGAGGAGAATGCCGATTGTGACCATGAGCTGATAAGTGGAAATCAACCCGCCACGACGACGCTCATCCGCGACTTCCGAGATGTAAAGCGGGGCGACGAAGCTCGCGACACCGACGGCGAGGCCCAGCACCGCGCGCGCCACCATCAGGAAAATGGCGGAAGGGGCAAAAGCGCAGAGCAAAGAGCCGAGAACGAACAGAAAAGCGCTGATAATAAGCGCCATGCGTCGCCCCAGATGAAGCGAGATCGGGTTAGCGCCCAGTGCCCCGGCCATCGCGCCGAACATCATGAAGCTGACGATGAGTCCTTGCTCTGTATTCGAGGCATTGAATTCATGCGCTATGAATTGACGTGCACCAGAAATGACGCCGATATCGAGCCCGAACATCAAGCCTGCAATTGATGCGAGAAGTGCTGCGAAAAGCATCCGCCCCGCGAGCGGACGGTGCGAAGGTTCGGCTGCCGCCTGGTCTATATCACTCAAAATGAATATCCTTATTTTTCAAGGGAAGTGGTCGGCCCAGTCAGGCACATCCCACACGGCGCAGTAATCAACGACCAATGTCGCCTATAACACACAATTCACATAGGAAACATGACTTTCACGTGATGAGCGTGTCACGGAGGAAGATGGTTGCAACGTCGTGACTTCTAGGGCTTTTTAGAATCCGTAGCGTTCTGAGCAGGTCGCATCATGATTATTCCATAACAAAAATTTAACATATAAATGTTTTATTTTATAACGGCGTCAGGTGCCACGCTATTTGCGTCGTGATATCGCTTGAGACAGTCCTGCTTGCAGGGAGGGCGGCCCATAAACCCTAATGGATTGTCGCTCTATGATGCGGGCTGTCGAGACTGAAAGTCGGGACGAGCACGTCAAACCTCTGCCCGGTCGAGGGAATGATGACGTGGTAAGTGCCCTGCATAATGCCTGACGGCGTGTGCAGAGCGGCGCCGGATGTATATTCAAAAACGGCGCCGCTCGCGATGATCGGCTGCTCACCGATGATCCCTTCACCATGAACATGATCAGATCGGCCACTGCCATCTGTGATGCACCAGTGACGACTCAGGATCTGGATGGTTTGCGTGCCGTTATTTTCCACCTGGATCGTGTAGGCCCAGACATAGCGGTGCTCATCCGGCGCGGATTGATCATCCAGCCAGAAGGGACGCACGGTGACGACGATGTCGCCGGTGCGCGCTTCGAACGCGGGGGGAGCATCGAGAATATCCGAAAACTCACCACTTGTTTGCGGGAGGAGCCCCGAGCTGGAGTCACGATCTGCCATATGCGCGTTTTAGCTTCTGAGTTCGATGGAATGCAACGAATCTTTAATGATCCATCTCCTCCAGTGCCTGGGCGAGATCCGCGATCAGATCTTCACTCTCCTCCAACCCGATGGAAAGGCGCAGCACTGCCTCGGTAATCCCAAGCCGGGCACGCTCTTCCGCCGGCACGCGCATATGGGTTGTTGAGGCCGGGTGTGTGATGAGGCTGCGGGAATCGCCCAGATTATTTGAGATGGTGATGAGCTTGAGCGCATTCATGAATCGAAATGCCTTCTCCTGATCACCCCGCAATTCAAAAGCGATAAGGCTGCCGCCATGGCTCATCTGCTGACGGATGAGGGACGCGGCGGGGTGATCCGCGCGTCCGGGATAGTGCAACTTTCGGATCGCTTTGTGGCCCGCAAGGAAGTCAGCCACCATCGCCGCGTTTGACGCCATGGCGCGGTCCCGGAGCGGGAGGGTTTCCAGCCCTTTCAATAAGACCCACGCATTGAAGGGCGACAGGCTGTTACCCGTATTACGCGTGAAGGGCTGCACGACATCTTTAATCCAATCCGCTTTTCCCAGGATGGCCCCACCAAGGACGCGTCCCTGGCCGTCAATATGCTTCGTGCAGGAATAGAGGACGACATCCGCGCCAAGTGACAATGGTTTCTGCCCGATGGGCGACGCGAAGACATTATCCACCATTAGAAGCGCCCCCGCACGATGCGAAAGATCGGCGATTTTCCGAACATCGATGATGTCGAGCATCGGGTTGGAGGGGGTTTCAATCAGCACGGCTGATGTTGGCACGGACAAGGCTTCTTCCCAACCGGCCTCATCATGGACGTCGACAAAGACGGTCTCGATTCCGTAACGCGGCAGCAGCGTGGCGATGATCCAGTGGCAGGACCCGAACAGCGCGCGCGAGGCGACGACCCGGTCACCCGATTTGGCATGCGCTAAAAGCGCCGAAGAGATGGCCCCCATCCCCGTGGAGGTGACAATACAGGCTTCAGCACCTTCAAGCCGCGCGAGGCGATCCTGTAAAGCATCCGTCGTCGGGTTGCCGAAGCGGGAATATTGGAAATGATTTTCCTCCCCCATGAAAGTCGCGGCGGCCTGCTCTGCACTATCGTAAACAAAGCCTGAGGTCAGGAAAATGGCCTCGCTTGTCTCTCCGTGAGGTGTGCGGTAAGTATCCGCATGAAGGAGGGATGTTGTCAGACCAAAATTGTGGGATTTCATAACTGGAAACACTCCAAAATGGGCGTCAGACGCCATTCTGGCCGTGGAAAGCCGAGATCACTTACGTGATACGGGCCTCTTTAGCGCAATTTATTTTACCTCGCTGCAAGCCGGCCTTCCAAATGACGAGGGTCATCGCATCAGATGCGTGACAAATCCATATGAGCAAGCTTCGCGGGCGACGTCAATGCACCTTGCGCCGCGCTTGTGCGGATGAGGCGTTTCATGTAGGTAAATGCCGATGCGGGTGTAGTTCAATGGTAGAACGGCAGCTTCCCAAGCTGCATACGAGGGTTCGATTCCCTTCACCCGCTCCATATTTCCCGGGAAAATTTGTGTTTAAAAGCTATATGCCGCAAGGGTTTTAGGTTAAGGTGTAAATCTGTTATATTACAAACCTAAACAGGCAAAGGATTTCAGCCGTGGAGCCCTATTTTAGCCCTAGTTCAGCCCTACAAGGCTTCAGAACAGACGTCGGAAAATCACACGAAACAGCCCCTCACCCGGCGCAGCTTTACCGCCAGGTTGAATGGGAAATGATCGGCGTCCGCCGTGCTGCAAAAATCTTCAACGAGGATGTTCAGACTGCCACCGAACAGGGGCGCTTGCATGAGATTGGTGCGGGGAGGGTGCTCTTTAAACGCCTCGCGCACCGTCTGATCCCGATGCTCGAAGGGATGTCAGGGGCAATTTGCAAGACGTGGCAGCGATGAGGGGGCGTTCAGGGACTCGCCCTAAACTTCATGCCGCGCCTCTCGCATCTTTTGCGGATGACGTGGAGAAGCTCGCCGTAATCGCCGCAGCCACTGTGGTTGGCGAAGTTGGCCGCGCACTGACGCCCCGTGCCACGCATGTCGCCCTCGAAATTGCGCGCGCACTCAAAGCGCAACTCGATATGAACACGTTTTTACGATCCGCGAAGGGGCGGAAGAAGGAAGACGCCACGGCTGCCAAAGCACTCGTCAAAGCGTTTCGCGCCGCGCATCCGAAGCCAACGCCACGCCAGTGGGCGTCGTGGAAAAAGCGCCTGGAGCAGATCGAATTCGCGCAATGGACGGAGCAGCAGCGTCTCGCCATCGGTGCTCTCCTGCTCGATCGTGTCTGCGCTGCCTCAGAAGGCGGGATTGTCTGTCGGGACCTGCAGACGGACGGCGCGAAGAATCCGGCCAAGCACGTCATGGCGTCCGCCGAGCTTCTTCAAGCCCTTTCAGAGGATAATGATAGGCTCAGCGTCGGTGCTCCTCGAAAGATGCCGATGATCATCCCGCCCATGCCGTGGCGTTACGTGACGCTCTCAGAAGGAGTTGCGCCATGACACATGCTCAAGGAGGCTTTTTCCTTATCAAGGAGCCCCTGATTAAGGGGGACGCGCACCAACATACATGCGCCGTGTGGGAAGCGCTCAGCATTCCTGACATAACGGCTTTAAATCACGCACAGGCGACGCGATGGCGGATCAACTCGTTTATACTCGATACGCAGCGTAAAGCGTTCGCCGACCAAATTCCGCTTCCCGCCATACCGATCGAGAGGTCGCCGCTCTCCGCCATCCCTGTCGACTATATGCAGTGGCGTGAAACGATCAGACAGGGGCGGAAGAAGTTCTTTTCTGATGAGATGTGGGAAAGCTTCTCGGACGATGAGCGCACGGAGATCAGGCAGAAATTGGCCAAGGCGCACAGTGAAGGAGTCGCCCTCGTAAGTCAGGTTGCGGCCTTCACGGACCGTCTCGCGGTCGCAGAGGAGTTGCGGAACGAGGCGAGCATTTTCATGCCGCACAATAAGGATTTTCGAGGACGCATCTATCCAACAATCACGTCAGGTCCCCATCCTCAGCTTGATGATGCGGGGCGCGCTCTTCTCCACTTCTCAGGAGGGAAAAGGTTAGGTGAGTTAGGTTACTACTGGCTTCTCGTGCATGCTGCGAATTCCTGGGGTTTTGACAAGGCCCCACTCGATCTGCGTGCCTGCTGGGCACTGGACCATAGGTCAGAGATGATCGCAGCCTCCCGCGATCCTTTCGAAGATGCCTGGTGGCGGGAGGCGGACGCCCCATGGACCTTTTTAGCAACGTGTCACGAGCTTGCCATCGCCTGGCAATCCGAAGCACCCGAAAACTTTGTGAGCCACTTACCCGTGTCTCTCGACGGCACTTGTAACGGGCTTCAGCACCTCAGCGCGATGGTGCTTGATCCGAAAGGGGCACGCGCCACTAATCTATCTGCGTCGGAAACGCGCAACGATATTTACGTGGAGGTTGGCCGCGCCTTCCGCACGCTCTACGAAAAGCAGGTCGCTGACGACGCGATCAAGCAAGCCTCCTATCATGACCGAATCGATGATGAGCGTTTTCTTCGCGACTTCGTCAAGCGCGGCGTTATGACGACGCCTTACGGGGTGACTGCAAAAGGTTTGGAGGATCAGCTTCTCAATTCGGATTGTCTTTCTGGAGAACCAGCGGAAAAACGCAAAGAGGCGCGCGAGGCGGCAAGGTTACTGACGGATGCCCTGGAAGAGCAAATGGGTCCCGCCCGGGTCGTCATGAAGTGGCTTGGAGATGTTGCTGAGAATTTGGCAAAGGCCGAATTGCCCTTCACCTGGCGCACGCCGCTCGGATCAACGATACAGCAGGCCTATCGGAAGCCCTCCATCAATCGTGTCTCAACTCTCCTCGGCCAACTCCACCTGCAATCGACGGACCCCACATTGAGCCTTAATCCGAAGAAGCAGAGGGCCGGGGCGTCACCAAATTTTATTCACAGTTTTGACGCCGCGCACATGTCGATGACGGTCAATCTCGCTTATGAACGCGGCGTGCGAGATTTCGCCCTCGTCCATGACAGTTTCGGCACCCACGCAGCGGACGTTGAAATCCTCGCGCGCGCTCTAAGAGAGACATTCGTGCAAATCTATGAAACGGATCAATTGAAGGCTCTGGCTTTGGATGTCACGCGCGTCGCGCCCAGCGTCGCGATCCCAGACATTCCGCGTCGAGGGGCCTTTGACATTCACGAGGTGCTCAAAGCGCCCTTCTTCTTCTCGTGATGTAACCAGTAATATTACGGACTACGAGTAAATGGTTGCCCTACGACCTAGCGTCGCATTTCACCTCAATCAGGAGAATTCAAGCTGCCCACCGCACCGCACAAATCCTCTCGTAAGTCCCGTAAATCCCCGCTTTACACGTCTAAAAAAGCCTCCGCCCGCAAGGCGGCGCAGGTGAAAGAGCTGGGCAGGGACGCTGACGGGGCCTGCCGCTTACGCCGCCGGATCGACGGCGGCCAAGCCTTCCCGACCGACATTGCCAACGTAGGAAATTGAAAAAACATGGCTAATTCGAAGCGCATCATGATGACGACCCCGGAGGGGACATTACTCTTCCCAAGCCTCAATCAACCCAACGTCAAATTCAATCCAGAGGGCGTTTATGAAGCGCCCCTCATTCTCAGGAAGGATGCTCCTGAGACCGTGGCATTTTTTAAAAAGCTCGACCCCTTCCTCGAAAGCGCTCGGAAAAATACCGAGACACTTTTTGAGAAACTCCCTCTCGCGGCGCGAAAGAAGTTGGGGTCTCTGACCTTCAATCCGCCCTATTCCGAGCTTTTCGACGACACGACAGAAGAGCCGACCGGGGAAATCAAGTTCAACTTCAAGTTGGGTGCGACCTGGAAAGGAAAGGATGGGAAGACCGGCGTTCGGCGTGCACCCCCTTTATTCGATGCCTCAAATCGTAAAATTGTCGACGCGCTTGAAGTCGGCAGCGGGACGCGGGCGCGAGTCAGTTTTAATATCCATGTCAATGAGGAGACCGGCGCGCACGGCTACTTCATCCCCAGCCAAGGTGCGGGCGGTATCAGCTTGAAGCTTGCGGCTGTTCAAATCATCGAGCTTCGCCGCCAAGGCGAGATGAGTGCCGAGGAATATGGTTTCGAGCAGACCGATGGCTACCAGGCCCCAGTCTCTGAAGAAAGCGCTCCTTTCGAAGATGTCAGTGCCAACAGTGCCGATTTCTGACCCGCGCTGTGTCCATCAGACGCTCGCGGCAATTGAGTGGATCAGCAGACATTGCGGCGAGGTGCGCCATCTCCAAGTGGAGGCTGAGCCACGCCCTGAGAGCCTCAGAGCCGCGATCAGGGGCAAACACGCCATACTTTATAAAGGCAAGCTTTACGATGCGTTTCTGTCTGAAGCTGTCAGGCAGCTCGCGGCGCAACGCCCCAATGAACCGCTTAATGGTGACCTCATTGGCGTTGCTGAGATTATCAGCACAAAGCCTAAGACGACAAAGCGCGCCCGTCCCAAGGGCGACGTGGACAATCTGGTCAAAGGCGTTCTGGATGCGCTGACGCAGTCACGATGCATCGTTGATGACGACAATCTTATGAGCCTCGTCATCGGAAAGCGCTGGGCGCTGCCAGAGGAAAAAGCAGGTGTCAGAATCTGCATCGGCAGGCTGGACCCGCCTGAATGAGAAAATTTTTCACATAGGAAGTGAGGTCGAAGATGGTTGGATCATTACGCGCTTTAGATATCGAGATCGCTTCGGATGGAAATTTTCCACCTTTCGAGGTGGGGTACGATTGCGACGGCTGTGCTCCGCAGGGTGTGGTGCGTTTTTACCTGAGTGATGAACAAAAATTCGCAATGTCAGAGCGTCAATTCATGACGGTGGCAAAAGTCTTGAGCAACGTCATGGATCTCCAGACGCCTCGACAGGGTGGTCGCTTCGATTTCGAGATTTGACCCGGACCAACTCACGAGAAAGCTTTTAGGCCTTCGAAGGACAGAACAGGACCCCCAACATTTTTGTGCCCTCCACGCTTCGCGTTGGGGGGTTTTCTTTTGCCAAAACTCAGGCGGCTCAACCACCAGCCAAAGAGTTGCTGGAGAAGGGACATTAGGTGCTGCCCGGCCCCCTTTTCACCCTATGAAAATATCGCGGATCGTGGGCCAGCTTTCATGCAAACGGCTCACTTCCACGACGTCTCGGAAAATGGAAACGACTCTGTGGATTACCATCATGACGTTGTTCCATACGACAATGAGGATATTTGCCGACGGTGAACAATTCCTCTGAATATCTTGAGAAAACTGCATGTCTTGATTGCGGCTCCTCGGATGCGTGCGCCCTTTATGCCGATGGGCACACGCATTGTTTTTCATGCGGTGTTCATCATCAGAGCCGTGATGCTCCCTCAAAGAAAAAGGACGGGTGTAAAGCGTCAGATTTTATTTCGGGGACATATGAGCCTCTCACAAAACGTAAGATCACCGAGGCGACCTGTCGAAAACTTGGCTACCTTGTCGGGATCGACGGAAGCGGCAAACATGTCCAGATCGCGGAATATTTTGACAAAGACGGTGAGCGCGTCGCGCAGAAAATTCGCTATCCTGACAAAACCTTTCGCGTGGTGGGCGACCTCAAATCTGCGACGCTTTTTGGGCAAACCAAATGGGCGGCAGGCGGCAAACGAGTTGTTGTAACAGAGGGTGAAATTGACGCTCTGAGTGTTTGCCAAGCCTTCAATGATTCGTGGCCGGTCGTTTCCATTCCGTCCGGGGCGCAAAGTGCGCGCAAGGCTCTCAGCAGGTCTATCGAGTGGTTGGAGAGCTTCACCGAAGTCGTCTTAATGTTCGATAATGACGAGCCAGGTCGCGCCGCTGCTTCGGAGTGTGCCTCTTTATTTTCGCCTGGACGATGCAAGCTGGCGACGCTCCCGCGCAAGGACGCTAATGAGTGTCTCCAGCACGGTGAGGTTAAAGCGATCACGCAAGGGGTCTATCAGGCCCGTGGTTACCGCCCCGACGGGCTCGTCACTCTTGAGGAGATCGAAGACCGCGTCCTGAAACCGACGGAGACGGGTCGCGCCTGGTGGGATGACCGCTTGACCGCCGCAACGTTCGGGCGGCGCTTCGGGGAGGTCTATCTTCTCGGCGCGGGGACGGGGGTCGGGAAAACCGACTTTCTGACACAGCAAATCGCTTACGACCTCCAACAAGGTTGGCGTTGCGGAGTCCTTTTCCTCGAACAGGGCGTTGCCGAAACCGCACGGCGCATCGCTGGGAAAATGGTCGGAAAAATCTTTCACGTGGCACCGTCGCAGGAGGCCACATCTGATCTAGAGGCGGCTTGGGGCAAGCTGAAAACGCTTCCGCTCGATCTCTATGAAAATTTTGGCGCAATGGATTGGGGCAATATCAAGGGCCGTATCCGGTTCATGGTCCAATCTCTCGGTTGTGAGCATATTTACCTCGACCACCTTACGGCACTCGCCGCCGCTGAGGAGGATGAGCGAAAAGGTCTGGAGCGCATTATGGCGGAAGCGGCCGCCTTGGCGAACGAGCTCCATTTCACCTTCCACATCGTCAGCCACCTCTCCACACCTGATGGCAAACCCCATGAGGAGGGAGGGCGCGTCATGATCCGACATTTTAAAGGCAGTCGCGCCATCGGATATTGGGCGCACGCCATGTTCGGGCTGGAGCGTGATCAGCAGGATGAATCCCAACGAAATCGCTCGGTGCTGCGCTGCCTCAAAGATCGCTTCACGGGCCGCGCAACGGGGCGAACCTTTCCATACGAATATGACCAGGAAAACGGGCTTCTTACGCCCATTGATAAATGCATCGGAGAAAATTATGGCTTTACGGCGTCAGAAGACTTTTAAACTCGACAGTCCCCTCCTACGCGTTATCTGCGGCGTTCTGCTTATGATTGGCGCAGTGACGTGCCCATCTTTGGGGTGGTTCGTCGGCACGTGGGCACTTATTGGCATATCCCTGAGCATATGGTCGAAAGGACTGCACCTCAAAGCGTTTGGTGTGGAGCTTTGGGTTTTTTAAATCGAGCACCTGATATGGGACTGCGAGGCGGATGGTCTTCTTAACCAGGCGACGAAACTTCATTGCCTTCAAATAGGGTCAGTGGCGGGCAAAGATGTCACGATTTATTGTGACGCGGTGCCCGGCTATAAACCCATCTCCAATGGCCTCCAACGCCTCGCAGCCGCCGATCGCCTGATCGGGCACAACACGCTCAAATATGACTTTCCCCTCATTAACCGCCTTTACCCTGAGACGCTTCGCCTCGAGCAGCAAGTCGATACGCTCATCATGGCGCGGCTCTTCGACCCAGAGACACGCAACCACGCTTTGAAAGACTGGGGAGAGCGTTTGCGTGTCGCTAAAGGAGACTTTGAAGGCCCTTGGGATGTCTGCACGCCTGAGATGCTTGATTACGCCCGGCAGGATGTCGTCGTCACGCGGGCGCTGTATCACCACGTCAAGACCGTTGAGACATGGGGCTGCCTGGAAACGGAAACGAAATTTGCCTGGCTCATGTTTCTGCAAGAGCAGAACGGTTTTCGTCTCGATTTAAAAGCGGCTCAGGCGCTGGAGGAGGCGTTGCGCGGCGAGCTCGCTGAGCTCTTTTACGAGGCGCAGTCGGCTTTTCCACCCCGCTTTGTCCCTGCCGCGCCCTCAATCTCTCAATCCGTTTTTCATCCGAAAAGCGACAATAAGCGCTTGGGATATGTAGCGGGCGCACCGCTTACAAAAATCAAGTTGCAGGATTTCAACCCTGGTTCACGGCGACAGGTCGCGGAGCGCTTACAGGAGCTGGGATGGAAACCGTCAGCATACGGTAAGAATGGGGTTCCCACCGTTGATGACGAGATACTCGCCGCCCTGCCTTACCCGCAGGCACAGAAGCTCGTCCGCTATTTCGGTATCGCGAAAATGCTGGGCCAGCTCAGCGACGGCAAGACGGGATGGCTCAAAGTTGTCGGTGAAGATGGCCGGGTCCACGGGCGGGTTAACACGGTCGGATGCGCACCAGGCCGATGCGCGCATAGCAGCCCGAACATGGCGCAAGTCTCGAAGAAAGATCTGCGCATGCGCGCGGTGTGGGTGCCTCGCCCAGGGTGGAAGCTCGTCGGTTGCGACGGGGCCTCCATTCAAGCGCGCGCCCTTGCACATTATCTGAGCCCTTACGATAAAGGCAAAGCCATTGAGCGTGAAATCAATGGTGATAAGGCGCTCGGAACAGACACACACTCAGTTAACCGAGATGCGTTGGAGCCGTGCGGCTTTCACGTCCCGGCGCATCTGACCGCAGAGGAGGCAGGGCACCTTAAATCCCGTCTGCGCGACGGCGCAAAACGCGCTCTTTACTGCGTTCTCTTCGGTGGGGGCGATTTCAAACTCGGTGCGACTTTGAAAGAGGTCATCAGGGAAGCTGGGCTCGTTGTTCCGAAAGCCCCCGAGACGAAGCTCGGAAAAGCCGCCAGAGCGCGTTTATTCGAAGCCATCATCGGTTTTGACAAACTTTCAAATGCGATCAAAGCCGTTGCAAGGCCCCGGGAGAGAGGCGGACGCGGATATTTGACCGCTCTGTCAGGCTTCCACGTGAAGTGCCGGTCTGAGCACTCCGCGCTCGTATTCCTTATGCAGAGCTTTGAGGTCTCCATCATGAAATTTGCTGCTGTCATATTCCATTTCGAGAAATGTGTGGCGCATGGCTGGGAGCATGGACGTGACTTTGCCTATTGCGCCAATGTTCATGACGAAGTCCAAATCGAGTGCCACCCGGAAATTGCAGATGCGGTCGGCAAAGCCTTTGCAGCATCAATCAAAGAGGCAGGTGAGCGCCTTGGCTCACGATGTCCAATGGAAGGAGATTATATCGTCGGAGACAATTGGAAAGAAACGCATTGAGAATGCTCCAAAGCGGAGCGAGAAGCGCTGAGCTCTCCGCCGCTCGTGCGCGTGCCAGCGCTACCTGACTATTACAAAACAATTCTCAAAATCATTCAGCGTCATTACCCATCCGCCATCATCGGCGGTGGGGCCTTGCGCGACCTTGTCTGGGGCGGAGCCGTCAAGGATATCGACGTCTTCATCAACATTGCAGACGGGACGCTTGCAGATCGCCTGCCTGATCTTGAGAGAGATTTGCAGGCTCAAAAGACAGAAATTTCCCGCATGAATTATTACGGCAAAGCGGACGAAGTCGGGAAATCGGCGCTGCTTCACGTGAGCCCTCTCGGATCACTTGGCGACACACCGCCAATCAATGTCGTCGAGATTGCGCTGCCGAAATCCGAGCCATATTTCGAAGCCTTCGTGAGGAAGCGTATGGATTTCGGCGCGTGCCAACTGACCTATGACGGGAACCTCGTGAGGATGTCCAGCGCGGCTGAAAAAGACTTGGCCGAGAATACCCTGACGTTGATGAGGGCTGAGAGCGAGGAGGGCGTCCAGAGGTCATTGCGTCGGGCTGAGAGATTGGTCGGCAGGTATCCGGGCCTTACCTTCGAAGTCACTTTTCCTCGCCGCTTACCGAATTGTATCGAGAGTTTTCTAAAGGGTTCGTCGCTGGTTCAGCAAATGGATTGAACTTCGCATTTGGAAAGCGACTCAAAGCTTTCACCCACGTTTGAATGGCAGCGGCTACGTCTCCACTATTCCAGAGCGCTGAGCCCTCAAGGATGATGGCGGCTGGATTTTTTGGGTTGATCTCAAATGCCCGCTTCAACGCATCAATTGATTTTTGCCAGTGACCGATTTTGAAGTAAGCCTCCGCAAGGCGCATCCATACTGCTTCTTCCAAAGGATTTAAGTCAGCTTGTTCCGCCCAGTACGGTGCGCTTTCCTCGAAACGCTGAGATTGAGTCAGTGCATATGCCAGGCACAGGCCGTATTCTGCTCCAGCGAGCTGATAGGCGCGGTGAAAACACAGTGCTGCGTCACTAAAATCCTCATCCTCCAATGCCCAATGCCCGAGTTGGTCCCAGGCCGCGGCTGCGTTCTCCGCGTCGAGCTCGTCGGCAAAGGTGCGCAACGACTCTATGAAAGAAGCTCGATCTCCCAACGATTTCTCTTGCGTTCGATGAAGTTCCAACCTCACCACGAAGTGCGCTAAACGTGACATGGGACCTACTGAGATTTCGTTAAAGCCGTGATGCGCTCGGAAATACTTGGTCCAAAAATCGTCAGCGCAACGCAGATACTCTGGACACGAACTCGTATGTGCTATGACCAGTTTGCAACAGTTCGTTTTTCGAGCAAGTGAACAGCCATCCTGACTCAGAATTGAATTGATTTCTCTGAACGCGGAAGAGTAATTTTCTTTTTTGAAGAAAATTTCCGCCCTGAGGAGTTGGGCAGAAATCATCCTTTCCGCAAGGCGGGGCTCATACGTGATATTGTCGAGCAATTTTAACGCCTCATCGTAGCGATTTTCTATGAAACGAAGGCGCGCCAATGAGTAAAGTGCCTCAGGAAGGTAAGGGTCATACTCCAGAGCTTTTTCATTAAATGTGATGGCCTGCTCGACATTACCTTGTCGCTCGTGAAAAGAACCTATATTTTTAGCGATTAACGCGGAAACTCGACCGTTTCCAGCTTTTAATGACGAGGTGAGAGCTTCTTCAAACGCCTCTTTGGCCGACACTGCCTCGCCGAGGGCGTCATAAGCGTTCCCTATTGTATAATAGACGTCGTAGTCTACATGTCCGTCTTTATTCAATCGCGTCCTGAAAAACTCGATAGCCGCTCTAATCCTCTCCTCGTCAGAGCATTTTTTGTCTAAGCCCAAATTAATCTCAGATTTATAACATGTAATCATATAGTCGCTGTCATTTCCGAAGACAGCGCGGAATTGCTCAAAGTTTGCGCTGATGATGTCGTCCGCCCCCTCTTTGAAGAGATGAAGAACCTGAGACAGCGCCTCTTCCGGATCGGACGACACGAAAAAGAATGAGGAGTGTGGCAGAAGACGCTCAGGAGACGGCTTTTCGTGCAATGAACTTTGCCTCAAATGCTCGACCCTTGAGGCTCGAGTCGAAGCGATTACCTTTGACGCCCATCTTTCCAACGCCGATACCGTCAATTCATGTCGGAACTTTATCGTCACCGTTTGTTGCTGTTTCCACGTTGGATTAGATTTGCCCAGATCCCTCTGCACCTCATCCGCTAAAGAATATAGCATTCGTTTAGTTGGTATATGGTAAGCCACCAATACGCTCGAGGGTTGTTGTAAAAGGTAGGTGAAAGCGCTCACCTTGATCGAAATGCTCAAAGAACCATCCGCGTTCAGTGCCGCTGCAGTGCCTTTAATTTGCACTTGAATTCTGGCGTTCGTTACGTGGTTGCGATCAATTGCCTCAATATGCGCGTCGCATCCGTAATCGTGCTCGTCACTTCCTTGGAAATTGAATACTCTGCTTTCAATAACGAGCTCTCTGAATGCGCTAACAGCTGTGTCTTCGGTGTGCTGATTGCAGTTGAGGGTGGGCAAGTTTTCATGAGAGCGGTCCATGATTCTGCATTATACGAAGTTGAGCCAGACGAGAAGTGGCTGGGCTGATAGACGATGCATTGCGCTAAAATTTTATCCAGGAGACCCAATCACCCTTGCACTCATTGATGGGGACATAGCCGCCTATCGGGCCGCCGCTGCGGTTCAACAAAGCTATGATTTCGGCGGCAATCAGCCCGCCGTCGATTTCGATCTCTCGGAAGCTATCAGGCTCGCAAAGGGGACCGTGGAAGAATGGGCGAAGCTCTCAGGCGCGTCCGATATCCGCGTCCTCTTCAGCGGACCTGGCAATTTCCGAAAGGTCATCTATCCGCAATACAAAGCCAACCGTGTAAAGCGAGACAAACCCCTTGCCTATGTCGAGACGGTTAGAGCGCTGAAACAGCAATTTCGCTGTGATGAGATAAACGGCCTGGAGGCCGATGACCTCATGGGCATTCTTGCCACCACGCCGCGCTACCGCGATAGCATCATCGTGACGCTGGATAAGGACCTCCGCACGGTCCCGGGAAAGCATTTAAATCCCTTAAAGGAACACGCACCGGTCTCAGTGAGCCAAGCGGACGCGCATAAACATTGGTTTCGTCAGGTGCTCACTGGCGACAGCGTGGACAATTTCCCTGGCTGTCCAGGCATCGGGCCGGTCAGAGCAGATAAAATCCTCTCAGGATGGAGCGGCCAATATCTGCATGAAGGCTGGGCCTTGGTGAAG
The DNA here is from genome assembly GCF_025736875.1 of Candidatus Kirkpatrickella diaphorinae. Classification (GTDB taxonomy): domain Bacteria; phylum Pseudomonadota; class Alphaproteobacteria; order Acetobacterales; family Acetobacteraceae; genus Sorlinia; species Sorlinia diaphorinae. The sequence goes on along the minus strand of NZ_CP107052.1, from coordinate 1,215,390 downwards.
GCGGCTTATCGCGACAAGCAACTTCCAGAGAGCAACGCGCTGCTACAGGCGCAACTCGCCAAAATCCTCACACGAAGCGACTACGATAAGAAGATGAAGGAGGTTGTGTTATGGACACCGCACGGTCAACCGAAGCGGCTCAAACTGAACGGGCACGCGTTCTCGTGAACCATCTTCCCGCCTTCGCCCTCCCAGCGAACGCGAAAGCAGAAGGCGCGCGCTTCAACAAGGGCAAACTTCGCTATGATCTCCTGCCTCCCGATGCGCTTGAGAAGGTCGTTGAGGTGCTCACGAAAGGTGCTGCGAAATACTCTCAGCGTAATTGGGAGCGAGGCTTAAAGTGGAATGAGGGGTGCTATGCCAGCCTCATGCGACATCTGCAATCCTGGGCGCAGGGGCAGGAATTTGATTCCGAGACGTCCTGCCCACACCTCGCGCACGTCGTGACCAACGCGCTCTTTCTGCTGACCTTCCAACTGCGCGGTGTGGGAGAGGATGATCGCGCGGTGCGGCAGGTGGCCACAATGGACCTCAGCACGTAAGGCCCTGCCGGACTGCTCATCGGATTGAAAGATTTGAAAAAAACAGTGCAAGGAAAGCCCTCTGAAGGTTCTCCATTGCACTGTTTTTTTCTTATTTCACGGGGATTGCAGGAAAAGAAGACACTCCTTTTTCCGCCGATTAATGAGGCCCCCCACGATCCTGCCTTTGCTCATAATCCAGTCAAAGAAGGCGACCGCAGCCTCATTCTGTTTGCCCTCATTGAGAAGCCGCAAAATCGTCGAGCCGCGAAAGGCCGTCACGCCGATATTATAGGTGAGGGAGAGGAGCGCGATGCGTTGGCCTTGGCGCAGCGGCACTCTGACGGCCGGTGAAACCCGGTCCCAAAAAGCGCAGAGGTCGCGCATCATAAAGGCTTTGGCTTCCGTCTCCGTGATCGGCGATGTCTGCGGACCAACAGGTGCGCCATTCGGAAGAAAGGTCGTGCCATAACCAATCGTCCAGGTGCCGGTCGCGTCTTGATAAGGACGATCTCTGAAGTCCTCAAGCCGTGCGACGAACTCCGCAGCTTCTGCGAGGAAGCTCAATTGCCGTCAAGGCTTTTTCTGCGGCCCTGGAAAACATCGACCACCTTTAAGGCCGTTGTGACGACTGCCATGATGACGGTGGAGAGAGCCGCCGTGTTCGGCTCCGCAAGGTAGGTTTCTGCACTGGTTGCGATGGTCGCGACGAGGCCACATAGCGCGCCCCATTTGAGTTTGTTCATTTATTCGAAAATCCGTTGAAAAAATGGGAAAGGAGGAATTCGCTGATAAAGCCGACCGCCGTGCCAACCGCCCCCATTGCGGCAAACACGCCCGATAATTGGGCGCGTCCGCGTTCCAAGACCGTGATACGCTTGTTCAAAGTCGAGAGGTCATCCCGAGAGCGCTCTTCATTGCTTGAGACCATCCTGAGGAGGAGATCGACCTTACTGTCGAGCTGGCCGAGCGTGTAGGCGAGCTCACGGCTCGTCGAGACCTCAGTCATGCCGCGCCCCGGCAAGCTGCAACTGCTTGTGCGCTTGCTCGGCCAATGTGACGAGACGCTGCCATTCCTCCGCAGTCGGTTCCCTTGCTCCGCTGAAAGGGCCTTTGAGGAGGATGATGAGCTCTTCGATAATCGGCGCATCTCGCGCAATGGCGCTGAGGATCGAGACGATCAAGGAGATTGCCGCCATCATTGGGGTTGTTTCCCGATATGGTTGTCCGTCAGATAGGTTTGGAAGGCATGCACGGCAGCATTCGCCGTTGTTAGCGCCATGGCCGAGACGGGTGCTCCACTCTTCGCGTCTCTCACCAAAGGTTGAAGGGCGTTCCACGCGCCAGTGTCATACGCGATAATCTTTTGCACCTTATCGTCGTCAGGTTTGCCAAAGGTCCCGGAAACATATTCGGAGGCCAGTGTTTCGGAAGCGGTCAGGACGGCCTGCGAAGCGTAGACCGATTGATGAAGGCTGGCTTGCAGGCTTGAGGCGCAGCCACTCATGATAAGGAGGGCCGCGATCAGGCACCCCCTGAAAAACATTTTCATATCAAATGGCTCGTTTTATTGGGTCTGTGGAATGTCGCCGAGGGCGTCCCGCCAGGCACTTCCATCCCACCACACAGGGATGCCGACATGCTTTGTGGCGCTGGAGGGGGAGATGCAGTTATTGCAAAATTCCTGCGTGTAGCGCGCTTCCATTTTCGAAAGCTCTGAAAGGCTGGCCTGGCCCGTGCGCACGCCTTTCTCCGTCGTCAGAATTTTTGTCACGATCTCACCCCAAGGAGAAAATCGCACAATGGGCTCCGAGACCGCCGCGCCAGGCCGGACAGAGAAAAACTTGAAGCCCTCATCCTTGCCGGACCCGATATTGATGAGATAGGTCGAGGCGTCGCCCGAGAACAGATTCCAAGTCACCACCGCGCCTTGGCAGGCCGTTGCGAAGGTGACACGGTTGACGTCACCACACTCGACACTGATCGTACGTGCACGCCAGAAATTATCTGCTGTGCCGAAGGTGAAATTCTCCTCGGGTCGTATACGACTTCCGGCTTTCGCCGAGCCGATGATGAGGTCTCCAGCGTCGTTCGATCGCAGCTCTGCGCCTTGAAAGATCAACCTGCCATCATCTTCAGTGCCCGAGGGAAGGGTGAGGGAGCTTCCGAGATAGCGCACTAAGCCGCTCTCTCGCCCAATATCCCGGCCCATCAAAACGCCAAAGTTCGTAAGCCACGCGGGCGGAGCTGGGCTGTTTTCAAGCGGCGTGAGAAAGTTTCGGTGCGTGCCTTCAGTGTCAGAAATGACTGGTAAAGCGGCGTCGCGGGAAGAGAGCACTTGTTTGAAGTTCTCAACCTCTTCAGCGACTGTCGCGGCGCGCGCCTTCGTTGCGTGAAGTGCGAGGCATGCAGCCATCAATGCCAAAGCGTTTTTAAACGTAGAGAGGTTGGACGGCAGCAGGCCCACCCGAATTCTCAAAGTCATAATTTTGTTTCTGAATCTCCGCGAGCAAGCCTTGAAAAATATCCTCCCAAGCTTGCGTTTGAGGATGTTGGAACCAGCCCCCCGCATATTTCAGCGCAGCGTAGACAAGAAGGTCAGGGCAGGTTTGGCTGAGGGCATTGGTGTCCTGGGGCGCAAGGAGGGCAGGCGGCTTAGCATAATAGTGAAGGATGGCTTTCTGAGACGGGCGAAGGTTCCCCCTCAGTACGATGTCATTGGCGCAACGCGCATAGGCTTGGGGGGAGGATTGCGTGGGCAACTCAACAATCTGACGAAGCGCCAATCTTTGCAATGCATAAGTGAGCTCGCGTGGTCCCTCGACGAATATATCGATAGGCTCAAGAAAGTCGGTCGGGAGCTCTATCTGCCCACAGCCTTCCTGCGAGGTGAACTCAAGACGCGCTTCCATCGCAGGGATGCGGATAAGCCGCGTAAGACGTTGCTGGGCAGATTGAATAAACCTATCGAGTTGCGCATCCTCCAGATCGGCGCGGTCGAGCTCTCCCCTCACCGCATCACGAATATCGTCAAGCGTTTTCATTTTTAAACCGCCTTTGAGGTCGCGATGAAAGCGTCCAAATGGTCTCTCTCCAGCAGCCTGATGATTTCTCGGGCCTCCATCCGCCAAGGGTCGTATCCCAGAGCGTGCCAGAGGTCGAAGACGGCGGCGGGGACATCCGCCACGTGCATGTATTCCGCCTCCCGCAAATGCGCTGAGGCCATGCGTTCTGAATGGAGGTTGGAGAGGAACGCGTCGCTGATGTCCTGTTGACGATGGATGATGATGCCACCATCCTCAATTGGGTGCAGGTTCTCCCGCACGTCCAGCACGGTCATGTCTTCGTGGAAGGGCTCCCGAAGGAGCCCCAACGCCCTAGCCAAGGTTCGTTATCAGCACGGAGGCATTGAAGTTCACGTGTTTGAGTGAATGCTCCCCGATGATCTGCTTATTTTGGCAGTCGCCGACTTTCGCCAGGTCCTGCGTGAACCAGGGCCGGAAGGGCACTTTTTTCCACATATCTGCGTCAAAAAGGAGGGCGTCAGCGGTCGGGTCTTTCCGCTTCGGGTTGGCGTTCGTGCCACGTAAGAAGCGATTCATCACGACTTTCAGAGTGCCATAAGGGCTCTTGTAAATCGAGATGCTGTTATTCAAAGTGGTTGCCTGATTTTCAACGAACACGGTTCGACCTGAGGCGGAGAAGCTTGCCACGCGAACACTATCGGAGGGCACGACCATCAAGGTCGTCAGATCTGCGCCCGCCGCATAGCCTGCCTGCTGCGCATCCAAAACCATTTGCTCGGTCAAGGGTGTCGCATCGGATTTTTTGCTGCCCGCGTTGAACCCGATACCTGCTGTGTAAACTTTCGAGGGGTCGATCATCCCTTGGAAGCCCGCCATTGTCCTCGCCGTTTTGCCGTCACCTGCTGTGAAGGCTTGGCCTGACCCGATATAGGCCCATTCAAGATCGCGTTTGAGCTCTTTGGCGCGCATGGCCATCTGGTAGCTCATCTCCTTGCCGCGACCGTAGCTCTTGGTCGCCTCCATGGAGCCAGTGACGGACGCAGTCTTGGTGAAAATCTGCGTCGTGTTCTGCCGCATGACCGTCGGCTGAGCGTTCGCTTCCGGTGCAGGCGCGCCTTCGGCAGCAGCGTTGCTGCCAACCTCCATAAGGCTGTCCTCCTGCCACTCAAATATACGCTGCGTCACACGGTCGGCGGTGCCGATCATAGACTGGAAGGGGGTTTTCGTCGGAGAGATATTCGAAATGATGTCGGAGACATCTTCTTTGACGCCTACCGTGTTGTAGGTATCGACGGTTGCCATTTAGATTGGGATCACTTTTCAAATTAGAAGCGGGAAAGGAATGCGCTTGCTATCGCATCTGTATTGTCAGGCTGAGCGCGAAGCTCTTTCAGCGCCCTTACGTGCGTTTCAACACCTTCTTCGACACGGTTTGCGCCAGGCCGGAGGGTTTTTGTCGGCTTATTGACGACACGTTTCACCTCATCAGAGGCAGATTGGCGGCCTTGGTCATAGAGATAGGCTTTGTGAAGGATGCGAATGAGATTTGGGGCAGTGACATTTTCGACATCCGGAATGCCCGCCCCTCGACCGTAATCGACAAGTTTCGGGTAAAGCGTCTGGAAGTCTTTGATGCCATTGATTGGGTCCGTGAGTTCCTTCACAGCGGCTTGCGCTTCCGCAACGCGGCGGCTCTGTGATTCCTGTCTCTGCTGCTCCAGACGCTGCTGCGCTTCCTGTTGCAGGTAAGCGACGTTCTGGTAGGCTTTTGTTGCATCTTGTTGCAGTTGGACAAGAAGATCTTTATCGACGTTCGGATCGCTTGCAAGGGCGCGCCAATCAATCTGCGCATATTCCGCATATTGCGCTTGCGCGCGTTCCAAGAGGAGATTTGAGAGGGTTTCGAGCTGCTCTAATTGCTGTGAGCGGGTCTCGGAGAGGCGCTCAGCTTCAGCGGCTTTTTCAAGTGTCTCCGTGTGTGCGGAGACGATCTTCTCAAGTTCGGTCCGGGAGAATTTACGCGGACCTTCTTTCAATGAGAATTCGAGGCCATCATCCTCTGCGGTCTGGGGCTCACCCCCATTGCTCGCGGCATTTTGCTCCGCAGAGCCATCATTCTCTTTACCACCGTCACTCTCGTTCGAGCGCGCGGAGAAAGCCTCAGCAGCATCGAAATCTTCATTCTGTTCGGGCGCGGGAGCCGTCAACTCAATTGTGTCCAGGCGTTCTGGCTGTTCGTTCTGACTCAATCCATTTCCTTGTTCTGTTCAATAAGCGCCTCCTCGGCTTCGCCAGCAGCCTTCCAGGCTGTTAATTCGCTGCAAATAAGCGTCAGGCCATGTTGGAGGAGATGGTGATATTCCCGCGCTTCGATACCGCTTTGTCCAGGTGGCGAGGCCATCATTGCTGTGAGATTATAATTTGTGAGGGCATTCACCACGGCGAGGAACGTTTCATTCTCAAGGAGCGCCTTCGCATTGAGGCCGCGCTCAATCATCTCCTCCGAGCGCGCGACGGCACGCAGGATCATGTCATCATCCAGGGCTGACGCGCGCAAAACCTTCTCCTTTCGCGAGAGCTTCTTCAGAAAGGGCGAGCTCAGCGTGATCGAGCGCAATCTCATGCGCGAGCTTGTCGCGCTTCAATTGCTGATCTCCGTCGGTTTTCATCTGCTGATGCATAAGCTTTGCCATGGCGGCTTCATGCTCAGCATGTGCCTGTAACTGCTTGAGCTTGATATTCTCTGTCGCGGCTTCTGCGTTGGCCATTTTCACCTTCGCGTCGGCCTGCTTCACTTGCAGATCGGCTTCAGCCGCCGGGTCAGGCTGAGGTGGCGGGACTTTGTCGGGCGAGAGAATGAGGCTATCAGCGTCTTTGATGCCTTTATTTTCGAGGACGCGGCTGAGGACAAAGTGGCGTTTTTCAATCGGATAAAGTGATTGCAGCCCGTTGGCCGGGTTGGCCAGATACTGATCGATTTCCATCCATTTATTGGCCTCTTGAGCCTGCTCTCCGTAACCGAGGGCGAAGGAGACGACCATCTCAGTATCTTCAGGCCATTGCGTGAAATCTGTCATTTGCCATGCGCCATTCGATGCCTGCACCAACTTATTTGGCTCCTCATTTTCGATGACGAGACGGTAAACGACCGAATAAAGCTTTCGCAGAAAACCTTCCGCGAAATTGCGTGCAACGATCTTCTGGCGTGTTTGAGAAACCGTGATGAGGTCCTGGATCATCGCTTGAGAGTTCTGCGTTGAAATCGCATCCTTATTCAGCCCTTGAGAAAGGCTGCTGATTCCGCTGATCTCCTCCCCGTTGGCGCTGATTTGCGCCATGGTCTGGAAGACGAAGGGGTTGAGGGAAGGCTGTGGCAGGGGCGCGACGGAGTCCATGACATTTCGCACATTGACGATCCCACCGAGGCGGTTCTCCATCAGCTCGCGAGGGTTGGTCAAACCCCCATTTGCCACCATATAACGGGGATTGCTGGTGATCATGGCATGGTCAATGATCGCTCTTGCAAGGTGGGTCTGCGCGCGTTGTGTCGGTATCAAAAGAGCCGCGTAATTGACGCCCCAGAAGTCATGGCTGCGGGGGAGGGGGCAGAAATCAATGAAGGGGCGGCGATTGACCGGCTCCATGTCGAGGATTTGTCCGCCGCAAATATCCACCTTATGAAGCTGCGTGCGGCCGTCACCTTCGACGTCCAGCTCCAAATAGCACTCGTAAAGGGTGAAACGCTGTTTGCCATATTGGCTCGATGAGTCAAATTGTGTGCCGACCGCATCCGTTGTCGCGGCGAATCGCTGAATAAACTCTGGGTCCGTCGCCATCTCCAGTCCGTCATCAGCTTGGAGTGTGTCCACAATGTTGCGCGGATAACCCTGCTTAATGAGGTCGCTGCGCGTCAGACTTTGGCGGTGATAGACGAGATCAGCCTCATCTATTGAAGGGGCGCATGGAGAGATGCCGAACTCTTCTGGCGGAAGAGGAGCGATCCGCACTTGGGAGCGATTGCGTTTGCACATGAAGCGCACCCGCTCAAGCGGGCCGTCCTCGTCACCACGTTCAACAGCGACGACGCGTGCTGTCGGGTCTTTCGTGAGAAAACCGATGATCTGCTCTTCTGTTGGTTTGGCGATTTCATAGTTTTCGGTGGAATAGTTGGACTCCCACCAGACCTTACAAATGCCGTTTCGGCCCAGAAGACCGTCCGTCATAATTGCCTGGAAAATCTTGAAACCAGGATTCTGCGAGAAGATGACATGCGTGACATAATCTGTCCGAAATCTCGCGGTGGCTTCGTTTTCCTCTGGCGCGGGGACAAATCGGACGGGACGTGAGTTGCCGCTGAAGACCTCCAATAACTGGGCCTTCATGGATTCCGTGCCGTAATACACATTCATGCTGTTATAATTGATGGAAGAAGCATGGGCCTGCTTCGGTGATTGCGCGTCGTAAAATTGTTTGACGTCTGTCCGCTCACGGGAGAGCCTGCCTGCGCTGCCCGCCCCGCCTATCCGGTCAATCCCGGCCTGGACGATTGCTGCGATCTCAGCGCGCTTTAATTTTGGCAATTAATCCTCAAGGGTAACATACCACTGATCTTTCATGTTGATCGGAGTCCAGCGCCGTTCCACAATGTGCAGGGCGAGCGCCAGCGCCATGACGCAATCATCATGCTTGCCCCTATCCGCCTCCATCTTCCCGGATTCCGTGACGATGAATGTTTTCATTTCGTCAATCGTGACAGGGTCGTAGATTGAGATTTCATCCTTTCGGACGGCGGCGCGCAGCTTATCGATGATGAGTGGCTTGCTTTGAACATTTGTCTGGAAACCGAGGCGTTTAGTGAATGCGTCAGTCTGCTTATTATGAACTTCGTCGCAATAAAGGTTAGCGTAGCCGAGATCCTTGAATAGGCGGGTCACGGTCAAGATGCCGTGATTATTCGCCTCGACGATGATCCGCGCATCGTTGAAAAGCTCTCCCAAATCTCGCAGGACGTGCGCGAAATAATCGGGATCGACCTGCGCCCGAAAGAGGCCCACTTGCCGCGCATCAGCGTCTAGAATTTGCGCAACCGACCAGTCACCTTTGACCCCTGCGGCAACGTCCGCGCCGATAAAATATCGCTCAGCCCCCGAGATTTCGTGAAATAAATGCAGCTCCCCACGAGAGTGCGTCTCGAATTTATTCCCTTCATGCGCCATGCGCCGGACCGGCACCTGAATCGTCCGGGTCAGTTCAGCGACTTTACTCGGCTCGAAGACGGGCCGTCCCGATGTGAGAAAGGCTTCTTCCGGCGTTGCAGGATATTCCTGATGCCATAGGTCGAAGCCTTTTTCAGCGATCTTCTGACGGCGAAACATCAATTGATGGTCGTCCAGCGCATATTTCTCAGCTTCGACCTCTTCTTCCGGCGTCCTGCAAAAGCCCGCTATCGGCGCGACACGACAAGTCGGGTCGATATACCAGGGCAGGAAAACGGGAATGAATTCAGACTCGCCGCGCGTGGCGGCCTGCCATTGCTCGTAGAAAACGCCGGACATGCCGTTCGCGGTGCTCTCCACGTAAACTTCTGTATCCGCAGTTTTCGGGACCGCATCCATCAGGCCAGAAAAGATTTCTCGGCTCGACGCTTTGGGCCAGAAAGCCACCTCGGAGGCATGCACATGGGTCAAGGTCTCGCCGCGTCCGACCGTGTCTCCACCCGCCGTTGCGACAATGTACCCGCTATCGAGATAACCGAACTTCAACTCACGGCGGTTTGACGCGCGCGTAGAGGGTTTCAAAATGTCTGGGCAAAGCTGGTGGAAGCGCTGCGTCATATCAAAAAGCGTGCTGGTGGCGGTGGCGTGGTTGGTCACCACAAGTGCTTTGCGCGCTTTCGTTTGCGACGTTCGAAAGTAAAGGCGTCCTTGCACCCAGGAGGACAATCCAAGCTGACGGCTTTTGAGGATAATAATGCGCACGCGGCCCGTGGCCCGGCGCTGCGCCTCAACGATTTTGTTGAGGCGGCGCTGTGCTTCATTAAAGCGGAAGGGCACGATCTCAGAATTCTTCGTGCGAATATTGAGAGCGTGGCGTGCGTAAAATTCGTAATCCTCGAAAAGCCTCAGCCGGACACGTTGCTCATCAGTCAGCGCCATCGGAGGCCAAGGCGGCTTTCTTCAAATTCTCCAAGTAGGATTCGGCAACGCCGTGCTCGACCACGTTCTTCGTCGCCGGTTTCGCCTTCGTGTATTCCAACACAGTTCGCATAGCAGAAATACGATCTTTGAGCGGGTAAGCGTGAAGGGTCGTGGGGTCGGCTGTGTTTGGATGGGGTGCTTCAGCCACGATGATTTGGAAAGCGGCTTTGAGCGCCGAATTCCCCATCTCATCATCGTCAACAAGTTTCTCTTTGAGTAAGTAGGTCATTATTTTCTCCGCATCGCGCGCGGCCTTTGCCCGCGTCTCCAATAGCAATTGTTTCTTGCCACCCCACCCTTTGGGAACGCCTTTGCCGTGAGAAAGCCATTTGCCCTCGGCGCGGAGGACTTTGACTCGCTCACGCTGCCGCTCTTGGAGTTTTTTGTAATCTTCTTCAGTTTTGGGGTAGCGATGGATTTTACCGACAAGGTCTGGATACCAGACCCCCTCCAGACGGTCATGGAGAAGGGGGTTTTTCCGCGAGGGATAAGTGCGTTTCCGGACGCGGATCAGACGGGGTTTGCCGTTCTCATCTAAATAGGTTTTCGGGGGCATCTATGTATATACTCAAGTCCCTTAAGAATGTTCGTGGACATATGGCGGTGCTGTTCGGCTTTGAGGAAAGTGAACGTCGCCGCGTGGCGCCCACCTCTGATGACGTGGCCTTTCTTTATTCGATGCCCTTCATCACTTCGGGCGGGAAATAATCCTCCATTTCAGGTAGGGCCTTTATCAAGTCGTCCCTGATTTGCTCTTTCACTGCGCGCTCCTTGACCATTTTGATGCGCTGTAACGCAATGGCAGCTTTATGGTGGCCAGCGGCAGCCGCCGTTTGAGCAAGCCCATCAATCCCGGATCGATAGCTATCAATGGCGCTTTGGTAACGATAAGCATTATTCACCGGTGAACCGCGATTAGACGGGCCGTTCGGCACGGTGCGGACTGCCCTGTCCACAGCCTCGCTCGCCTCGCGACCATATTGTCCAGGATGCGTGCCATGACCGCGTTTGTGCGCGACGATTGAGGCCAGATAGTGGATCGTTTCCGGGCTCAGATTTTCAGATGCGCGCGCCCGAGCTGCGATATCTTCCGACATGCCGTTTTCACGTGCATCAGATATTGCACTCTCAAATTCTTCCGCTGAAGCGCCGGTGTGATTATTTTTTTCGAGCAATTTATTAGCGTAGGCATGCCCACCTTTTGATATGGGCGCAATGCCATCACCTGGTGGTCGCGGCTTCTCAGGCATATCGGACACCGCGCGTGTCTGCGGCGGGGGCAGGGGTATGTGTCCGCCACGCCCGCCCTCATGAAGAAGCGTGCCGTCTGACAATCCTGCCGGTGAGCCAAATTCTCCCTGCGTAAGCTCGAAGAGCGCTTGAGGGCTATTACGTAAAGCGCGCGTTGCTTTTCGAAGGAGGGGAAGCGGAGATTTTGGCAAGTCCTCGCCGTGACGTTTGAGCACGATTTCGGCAGCACGTTTATTCGCCATAGCGGGCGTCACTGCTGTGCCCAACACGTGATCCAAGCCCCGCCCGAAAGTCTCAAGCGGTTTATTGGTAAGTTTGGATGTGCCGGGGACAGCGAGAGCTGTCAGCTCCGCGACTGCTGAGAGGGGGTGGTGCATCGCCGACGCGGCGACCGTCCCGGCTTTGATAAAGGGCGCGGCTTTTTGCGCAAGCGAGGCGAAAGGCCCTGATGATGCCGTCTTAAATTGCTGGCCGGAGACGTCGTTGAGTGTGTCCAGGGCAGCTAATACGCGTTGCCGACTAGGCATCAGCCTGCTGTTGATTTGGCCTAAAGCCGAACCCTCTGATGTGGAGAGTCCGTTCGTGTGCGCATTGGCCTGGCTGATCGCGGTCGCGAGGTCGTCACGCGTGTAGCGATCAATGAATTTGCGCTGATGAGCGGCTCGAACATATTGGTTAAGGCTACTTGTCAGGTCTTTTTTAAAAGTGCCCGAGGCCTGGAAATCGCTGATGGGCACAGGACTTCCGGCAAGCGTATCTTCGATGCCTTTGAACGTACGTGCGGTTCGCTTTGCGTCGTCAAGCGTCATTTGACGCGCCTTCGCGCGCGCCATGACCTCTGTTGCCCCTCTGCCGAGCGCCGCCCTTGCCTGGGGCACGGCCTCGACCGCGCCTCCGGCAGCCAGACCCGAAAGAATTTGGGCTCGGGGCGAGAATCCATGATCGGCCGCCATGTCCGACGCTGCGCCGCTCAAAGCGCCAGAAGCAATAAGTTTAGCCGTTCGCGCCGCCTTTGGGAGAAGCTTTGCACCTATCCCGGTGGTGCCCGCTGCGAGACCAGGTCCGACGAGACTCACACCATCGACGGCGTAATCCTCCAGCCTGGATTGAGGCGCATAGATGCCGAGCTTCGTGGCTAATTTGTCCGCCGCATGCGTTGTGGAATAGCCCAGCTTATTTGTTGCAAGGGTATAGGCTGTCGACGGCAAATCAATGAGGCCGGTAATGCCGCGCATGATGCCACGCGCTGCAAGTCCTTCCAGGCGATCGCCCAAACTATGCGGGATGACCGGGAAGCCTTCAGCATTGGTTTGTAGCTTCGCCGCCAGCTCAGGAAGGCGTCCTTCCAAACCTTTTGAAGATGCGGTGGCGAATTGGGCATAACGGTCGGCGGGCGGGTTCGCGACAAATTGGGCGTATTTATCCTCGCTCATTGTTGCGGCGCGTTCTTGCGGACCCAGGCCGCCGACCCTTTCCCGAAATGCTTCTCAAAATATTCTTCCGCATGAGGGTCCTTGTCTGTCAGAAACATCTCGATAGCGGCTTTCGGGATATTGAAGGGAGCACGTGCCTCGTCTGCCCCGGGAGCAGACGGCCTTGAAGCCGCGCTTTTCCTTCCGCTCCGAACCCAATCGTCGTAATCGGGCATCTCAACTTCCGTTACGTGGCCCTTCGCATCCTCCGCATAGGCGGATGGATAAGCCTGGGCATATTGATCAATGAGCGGGTCGATATCCGTGGTCAAAGACCCGCCTGGATTGGATTGCATTAAGCGCAGACGTGCTTGTACGAGCTTTTCCAATCGCTCGTTCTGAGCCAGACGCTCCGCAATAATCCGTCTTCCTGCCTCGGCGCTCGTGTGCGCGTTCGGCACCTGGGCCTGCGCGGCGAAGATTTCGGCGTTCCGAATATTTCCGTTGGTAGGAAGGCTGCTCAAAGTCAACGCCCCAGCATCCTTCCCCAATTTATCGAGATCGGCCACGCCGTTCGGTGAAAACTTATTGCCAAGTTCGAGCATATATCCGGATAAGCCGCCCGTGCCGAGATGTCCCGGACCGTTCAGGTTGTTCAAACTTTTCGAAATTGAGCGCCAATCCATCGAATTTCGTTGGATTTTTGTAAGGTCGTTCGACAGATCGCCCAGAGCTTTACTATTTTCGCGCTGTGCTTGTGAACGGGCTGCATTCTGGGCTGCAACCCCCCGTTGGCGACTGACGAATGTCTCCGGAATGTGCCAAGGGTCCATTCCAGGCGACGTTACGCCATTTGCCGGAGGGGTCTGCGGGAAGATTTGCGCTCCCTGCGAAGCGGCTGGAGGAGCCGGGAAAGGTGTTTGTGGGGGTCCGTCAGCCTGCCGTGGTATCTGTGCCGCGCTCCCTGTATCGCCGAATGGACCCGGTGAAGGAGGACTGATTGACGGGGGCACCGACCCACCATTTTGACTGCCCTCAAATCTTGGCGCTTCCGTGCCATTCATCATAGCGTTCTGGATCATTCGCTGGCGCTGGACATCCAATCGGGCGTTGCCAAGCTGGCCCATTTGCCCCAGGCGCAGGCGTGCGAGGGCGTTTCGCTGGTCTGCGGACGCCGCCTGCGTATCGGTGCGGTAATTCTGAGCGTCGAGCTTATTATATTGGAGGTCGTTCCGCTGGTTATTCATCTCCGACTGGAACTCGGTGAGCGCGTCACGCTGCTTCATTTTTTGAAGCGACATCGCACGGTCTTGCGCCTGGCTATCAAGCCCTGCGAGATTGCCGAAAGCCGCTGAAATGCCTTGTCCAAACGTGCCTTTCCCTGCGAAACCAGATGCGAGGGCCGCCAGCATTTGGCTCGTATTTCCCCACGGATGGCCGGTATATTGACCACCACTCATTTCAAGCTCTTTTGACGGCGCACGCGGCGTATATTTCAACGGGGTGTCACGACAAGGATTGGGCACCGAATGCTCCTGAGAAGATAAGGGTCGCGAAGGGGCGGGCGGGATCGGGCTCTCCAATCGGGCCGCGACATGCTCAAAGTAATGGGGGTCGCCGCCGCCGTTAAATTGACGCACAATTTGAGGGATGTCAGTGGGTTTAGACGGGTCCAGACCCGAGGCGCGCGCCCGATTGAGCGAATAATGCACCGCGTCAATTGTTGACTGGACAGGGTCGTTTAAGTCAGCCTCGGGGTAAGGCTTGATGCCAAAACCTGGATTGCGCGCTGTCGCATGCGTCATCTGCATGCCGTTGCGACTTGCCCGCCCTCCGCTGCTTTCCTGCTGATACATCGCGCGATAATAAGGTGCCATGGCGGAGGGGACATTGTTCATCGCAAGTGCGATGTCGATCGGTTCCATGGGCATTGATGGCTGGCCTCATCGCCCCCCGCCAAAGAATCTCGAAGCGATGCTGGCACCACCCAAAAGGCCGCCGAAGATGTCTCCCGCGAGATTGGAGGATTGACTTGATGAAGATGTGCCGTTTGAAACGCCGCCCCAGTTCCGGCTTCCCACTGTGTTCATATAGTCGTTCAATATGCCTTGATTATAACCGTTGCCCTGCTGCCATTTCTGGTAAGCGTTATTGAGCGCATTCTGGTCCATCGCGTTCTGCGCCTGACCTGCACCGGAGCCGAGCATCCAATTATTTAAAGCATTTTGCATGCCGCTATTCGCGACATTATTGGCGAGGCTGGCAGCGTTACCCATTTGGCCATTCGCAGCGAGGCGCGCGTTGAAGTCGTTGGATGCGTAATTCTGCTGCAAACCCGCAGCGCCCATGAGAGCGGCATTCCCCATCGCGCCTTGAGATTGCGCAGCGCCTGCTGCCGTGCTGAGACCCGATGCGCGTTGCCCTGCGGCGGTGCTCAAACCCTGATTGTAAGCGTTGTTGTATATGCTGCTGTCCGCATGGGCTTTTGCAAGCGCTGCTTGACCTTGGGCCTGCGCATTCGCAGCTCCCGCGCGCGAACTATTCAAAGCGCCGCCCGACGCCGCAGCGCGGTTTATGCCGGGCAAAGTCGTTTGATTGAGCGTCTGGTCGATGTTGGCGTTCGTCGCATCAACCATGGATTTCACGGCAGAGCTGTTCATGTAGCTTTGGGCATTATGTGCCAATTGTTGCGTCGGATCGCTCATCGCCTGATTGATGACGTTCGACATGTTTGACTGCGCACCGTCGAGCGCCTTGCCCCCCGAGACGCCTGCATTGTTTAAAGCTTGACCAAGCTGTCCGGGCATTGATTGAGATGCTCCACCAAGGCCTTGATTGGCAAAATTCTGCGCATTATTGAGGTAGCCGTTCAACGCTCCGGGCAAACTATTCTGACCTGATTGCACTTGCGCGTTGGCGAGGCTGCTCCCCGGCCCGTTTGCGAATGCATTTGCGTTTGAGATGGCGTCGCTCATCGGCGCGTTCGACCCAGCGACGCGATCCCCCGTATAGGGTCCGGCGGCTTGGCGCTGGTTGTAAATATTCTGCGCTTGATTGAAGGCATTTTGGATTTGGCTCGCTTGAGGAGCCCAAGGTGATGTCTGGGAGTTTTGCGTTGTTTTTGAGGATGATCCGCCCATGGAGCCTTCTTATGGCCCGAAGCGAGCCGCTAATGTTGAAAGACGAGGATTGGTTTCCCCGGGAAAGGTCGGCAAAAAATTGGCACAGCTTTCTGCGTCTCATCGGAGATGACGGACCCACAAAACAGGAAACCGAACAGGTCAAGGAATTTGGCAAGCTTCAAGTCGCCCCCTCCGCGCCCCGCCACATAGACCGGTTCACCTAAAAGGGCCTGCAAGATGTCGATGTCGCGCGTAAATTCCGCCTTGACGCGTTTGTTCCAGCCGAAGACATCGGCGTGGACGTAGATGCAGACGGGGCCGCGCTCATAACTGATCATGTAGTTTGGTCTGATGGCGACGGGGACGCGGTTAGGAGAAATACTGCCAAGATTTTCGGGCTGCGTCATAATAGACCCATCTATCTTCCGCCTGACCCTCAACGGGACGCCAATCGCCGCGAGAAAGCCGCAATGCGCCGTCAGGCGGGTCTTTGGGAGGTGTGTCGCTCGCTTGGGGGCATAGGGCTACAAGGGCGTTGATAACGTCTGTCAGGGAGGCAAATCGGCGATCCACATATTCCTGCTTCAGCTCTTGCAACACTTGTCCGAGAGGCAAGGCCAAAGGTGTGAGTGCCTTATGCTTCATCTGCGACCTCCAGAGGCAACATCGCAGTCAAAACCGGATAATTCAAAATCGACAAGCGCGTCTACTTGATATCGATAGCTGAAATATCGTCCACCTGTCCGAACATCGACCTTATATTGCTTGATAGGATCGAAAAGAACGGCTGGCTTCCATTGATCGCCACCCGAAGGTGTCAGAGCTCCGCCGACGGAAATCCTGACCGTGTCTGGATTTCTCGCGAAGCTTGCCTGCGGGTAAACGCGCAAGACCTGTTTGTAAGTTGCGAGGTCGGCTCCCTGCAGGTCGAGATCAATCCCAGTCCTCTCTATCCAGGCGGGAGCATTGCAAACGGCCTCCACCGCAAGGTTTTTCTGCTTGCCCGTATCGACGAAGTCATAGGCTAGAATGCGGCTGGCAGGGGCCATATCAGGGACAGTTGAGGACGCAAAAACAATCGAAGGCGTGTGCCCGCCCTCCAGATCCAAATAGGTCGCAAAGAGCATCTCAAAGGAGATGCCAGCTTTTTCCATATCCAGGTAACGTTGGCCTTGTTCAAGGCTGGCCACGTAGCCTTGCACGATATTAGGAAGGTCGATGAAGGACCATGTCGAAGATGCGATGTTGAAGATTGCTGCCTGATTGCAGCCTTTGCCCTGGAATACTGCATCCGACGATGAGGACCGGTAGGCGAAAATTACGTCACCATTGATCGTGTCGTAAAGTGTGAAGAAGTTTTCCGTCGCATCGCGATCGAGTGTCTCGAAGACGTGGGCTCGAATACGCCCATCGGCGATCGACTCCCTTGAGGTGCCATCATGGCGGTAAATGTCGGATGTTCCGAAGCAATAATGAACACCATTCACCTCTGCGACGCAGTTAGGCGCGATGACCCCGCCATTAATGCCCAGCCGCTGGAACGAGAAGATCATCTCATTATTGATCTGCTGCACAAGGTAAGCTTGATCCGAGGCGTAGACCACGAAGGCATGTCGCATTTCTAGCCCGTCGATGATCGGCGAGGAGAGGCCCTCTAAGACGTTTTCACCGGCATTGGTCGTCGGGTCATTGGCGTCCCAGGAGGAGGGGGGCTGTCCGGCGAGGGTGAGATCGCTCCATTTAAACATTTGGGGGATGCGCGTGCCGCCCTTCGAGACATTGAGCGCGACGATGTAATTGCCGAATGTGCGCAGGCTCCTGCACGACCAATCCTTGTCCCAGCCTGGCAAAGGCGTGAATTTCTTGCTCTCTGGCCCCCAGAATAGTGGCGCTGCGCCCGGCACGTTCAGATAGAGCACGTCCCCTAATGACGTTGAACTCGGTGAAAGTTTTGAGGCGGGCGGGGTCCAGTTCTCCGGCGCGACATTTTCATCACCCGCCTGGCTGGCCCGATAGATGCGTCGATCGTCCCCGAGGAAGAAAATTGAGTCTTCAAGCGAAGCGGGCCGATAGGCGCATGAAAAAAGCGCGGGCCTGCCGAGGCGCGCCCAGGTTTTGAGGACAGGTGCACGCATGGCTTTCCCGGCATGAAAGCGAACGTTTTGCCCAGCCGACCAGGCATTAAGGGGGAGGCTGTGCGGTGGCACGTCCCTGATGATCCCCTGCTGGGCGAGATCACGGAACTGAATGAGCGCCATGTTAGGACGGGTTCGGCGGCGTCAACGAACTGAGGACTGGCGCAACGGGGAGTGTCGCAGCCTGAGCGTTGACACCCGAGATGATGTCAAGAAGCTGCTTTTGGTAGGCGACGCATTCCGGCGGGATATCGAAATCGTAAGACGCGATGCGACGGAAAAGCTCTGCCCGAAATTTATCCAAAGCCGTGATCGCTTGCGCGACAAGATCGGGATCGACTGCGGTCGGGGTGTAATCGATAATTTTACCGTTCTGGACACCCTTACCGGTAAGCTTATGGAAATCCTTATCGTCCCACTCATCGACCGTTACCGGAATCAAATCCTCTTTCGAAGGGATGCCGCGGTAATTAGGCTCCAGCCAGGTGTCGATCCACCTGATAACAGGTGTCGGCTGCGGGGCGGTTGTGCGATATTCAGCATAATATCGCTCCGGCCATCGCGGCTGCATCGTGGTGGGGTCAACCCACACCCATCCCCCTCGCTCGTAGAAAAGTCTGGCCTGGAGCGCGGTAAACGCAAGGTAGGTCCTGGACGGGGCAGCGGCGAGAAAGGCTTCAAGGGCGTCTTGTGCGACTTCACCAATCGAATTGACGTGTGTGGTTTCACCATCGTGAACGATGGCACCGACCCACGCGGATTTTTCAAAATCGCGAAAATTGGCGCTCAAGGAAGTGTCCAATCAAGACTCCTGAAAAGAAAAGAGGAAGGAAGAGAGTGGCGGCACCATGATCATTCTTTTCCGAAGGCCTGCACCTGGAGACCCGCCCCGCCAATATCGGATTTGATCGTGAAGCCCTCATTTGTGATGTTGCCGATCGTGACATATCGAAAGGCACCGCCGTCCGACCATGTTGTCGCGACGATGCTTGAAACATGCGAAAATCTTCGCGGGAAGCTGACGCGCCAATTGGCCTGTAACGGCCCTGTGCCGAAACATTGGGCGAGACCGTAATTCGGGAAGCGGAACACCCTGTCATCACCCGAGGAGAACTCGGCGCGCGTTGGGCGGTCATTGAGCAAATTACGGATATTTGGGAGGTCCTGCCCGTCATTGAGGAAGCGCCCATTCGGGGAGTAACAATGGCCGTCATTTCGGAACTCAAAATGATGCCGTCCTCCGTTATAATCGATATGCGCGATGAGTGTGCCCGAATATTTGCCCGCGATATCAAAGTTGTAGATCTCGGTGCGCTCTTGGGCATAAGGGCCATTCGTGGCGAGGCAGCCGCTTGAATAGGCGCTGCCGGGCGTCGTTGACCCGGTGTAAAGCTTGTTGAGGACGAGATCGCCGTCACTGCCAATATTGCCCTGGACATTGATGGCCCCCGTGAAGGTGTCCCCCGCTTTTTTCGCGAAAAGCCCATTTGCCCAACTCTGAAGTGCGCTCACCTTTTCACTGAGCAGGCGCGTGACCTGGCTCAAGGGCGTGGCCTGATTGTCAGATTGCGCCTCTTTAAGGTCTTTCAGAGCGTGTCCCCCGGCGCTCTTATCGTCGCCCCAAGCGGCACCATTGGCGTCCTTGACGGCTTTAGCCAGCCCCTCAGCGAGTTGCGCGACATTGACAGCGTCCGTGTCGGCCTCTCCCTTGACGATGCCGGTGAGCTTATGCTCTGTGAAGTCAGAAGCACCAAATTTGCCCGAGGCAAGCTTATCGAGCGTTTCTGCGGAGGCGGCGAGGGACGTCGTAAAGTTGGGGAAGGTCTTTTTAAGGACAGATTTGATGAGGCGGATGTGATCACCCGATTGTGAGACGAGATCAGTGGTTTTAGGGTTGGACTCATCCAGTTGCCCGATATTCTGGGCGGTCTCTAAGGGCAAGGCACCTCACTTGAGCTGAAAATCTTGGGAGCGGACAGGTCGGAAAAAGCCGGGAAATATCAACACCAACAACAACAGCTTTAACCGATTTTTTGAAAGGATTTTTAAAAACCCCCCAGGGGTCCCCGGAAACCGTTGAAAGGACGTCGGCAAGCGCGTCAGTCGAGCCCTAAACGAGCCCTAAAATCCCGGCGATGCGGAAGAAAACGAGGCTGGATAAGGGTTTTGAGAGGGGCCGCAGGAGCTCTCAAAGCTTCTGAAGGGGGTTGAGAGGGCGGTATTGCACGTGTTTTGAGGGGGATACGCAAAATCGCCAAGTCAAGGCGGGATGACAGTCTTTGAGAAAGAAAAAACGGACGTTGCCCAGGCCACGTAACTGCGAGAGTCATAGGTGATACCGGGGCTTTCCAGGCGATGGTGGGTGACGAAGGTCAGCGGTGCCGACGCGCAAAACTGCTTGGCCTCCCCAGCCATCATAGGGCAACCATTTACTTGCACGGCCCTCAAGCCCCCGAAGCAGCCCTAAAAACGACCGCTGACCAAGTGAACGCCGCATCAATCTGACTGAGACCGACCTTGAGAGGTCCGCGCGCGACGACGGCGTTGGTGGCACCGACCACGCTCGACCCATTCGACCACAAGAAAACCAAGACGAATCAATCAGTTAGGGGAACGTGCAAGTAAATGGTTGCCCTGTGAAGCAAAGCCAAGCCAAAAAAAAGAAAAAAACATACTCAATATATTTACTACCTCTGAGAGCCTCTCATCACCTCTCACCATCTCAAAGAGCCTTTGAAAACCTCTGAGAGTCTCTCAAGCCTCCTCCTCCATGGTGGCTTTCCTTCCCCCTCCTGAGTTAATGTTTCTTATCTATGTCTTTAGGGTGGGATGTCGTGTTCCCAACCTCCATGGTCACGTGAGTGACCCTTCCAACCTTTTCATTCCTCATGTATCTTGCAGTAAGTCGTTATATAACATACTGTGCGTTTGTTCTTTAACGCGGTAAAGTCTGGGAGGCTGACGAGATGCCCATCTACAAGATGTATGTTGAGAAAGAAGATCGTCAGAATGGCGGTGCCTATTTGAAGAGCCTGCGTGAGACGGCTGGCATTGCCATTCGGGATGTTGCGGATGCGCTGAGGCTCAACCGTGTCTATCTTTACTCGATCGAGAGGGGAGATGCGCCGTTGCGGCCTGAATATCTGCCGAAGGTGGCGTCGCTCTATGGAGTGGATTTGGCGGAGATGTCGAAGCGTTATCTCCGCTATCGTGACCCTTTAATCTATGCGTTCATCTTTGGCGATGAGGGTGATCCAGGGCTGAAGGAGATGCGTCAGGAGTTTGTGGAGGGGGAACAGTCAAACAGACCTTGAGCGCGTATTTTCACTCAGGAAAGCAGCGTAGCCCTTGTCTGACATTTTGCCCTCCGCGAGTGCCATCACGGCGTGGACGACTTCCTCCTGCTTTGCCGAAAAGGCAAGGCCGTTGATTTCCAGGAACAGGGTGCCGAGGACAAATCCAGTCCGCTTATTGCCGTCGATGAAGGGGTGGTTCTGCACAATGCCACTCGTGTAAATGGCCGCGAGAGCAGGAAGCTCAGTCTCTGGTTTGTAGGTCGCATGATGTTTCGGGCGGGCCAATGCGGACTCAAGGAGGGTGTTGTCGCGCAGGCCGGAGGAGCCTCCATGCAACACGATCAATCGGTCATGGATGACGAGAGCTTCTTTCGCTTTGATCCACTGCACATTTTTCATTTTGCGAGAACGTGCAGTGCATCGCTGAAGCGCGCCATGATGTCCTCAGCGGCCGCGACCTTCTTCTGAAACTCCTCGTCATAAGGTGAAATGCGATAGCCTTCCCCAGCCACTTCAGAGAGGTGAAGTATTTTTCCATCTCCGGTGTTCAGACGTGACACAACCTCTTTGGGCAGGACGACGCCCAATGAATTTCCGAATTTTCGAACCTTGAGTTCCATGTCGTTGACCCTCCTGATGTTATTACACATGTAATAACTTTAGATGTCAAGATAATGTGTCAGGGTCGGGAAAGCTGGGTTGCATTGTCTTAGCCTTGCTAAAATGACGAAACATATCTGATAAAGCTGATATGATCAGGTCAGATGCTCTCCAGGCCTAAGCCGGATCAGTATTCGAGACCTCGCGCGGCGAGGCCGCTGCGCCATCATGACGGGCCTCACGCTCCTCGGTGCATCGTGACGAAAATAGGCGGGGCTATGAGCTCCGCCTATCTCTGTAAAGCAGCCGTGTTGATCGTCTCCTAACCAGGTCTGATTCAATCCTTCCACTGACATCGTCGCAAAATCTCATCGACCTCCTTTGAGAGGCGCTTTGTGTAGCGCCGTAGCTCGTCGAAGGACGCGTTTGGGTCGATATCATCGAATTCGATCGGCATGCGCAGCTTTTCGCTGTCTGCACGCGCGATGGCGAGGTGGTGGATGATCTCGTCTTCAAACGTTCGGCAGTTTTTTTCGGCGGATTTACTGATCCATCTCCTGAGATTCAAGGGAATGGACAGTTGAATTTGGGGATGTTTGTGGGTCATGAGGGAATTTTATGGCGGGTTTTGGGATTGTTCAACGGTAATTTAACGATTCGGATGAGATTTTTATGGATCATTACCTTGTTATAGATCTTGAAGACCGTGAGGGCCAGTTAGTAAATACATTTGTCTGAATATAGATTAGTGGAATACCACAACCATAGGCGGTAATCCCGCCGGAAGGCCGCTAATCTACACATCTCGGTTGTATTCTCGGTTGAGACACTTACGCGAGGTGGTCCCGCCCTATGAGACTGTTTCCACCCTCAATCTCCCAACAATCAAGGAAGTCGGGTATGCCTGATGACAAAAATCGATTGGCCTCAATTGGAGGCAATTTACCGGTCCAGAAGCGATGACGGCAACGGCAGGACGTTTGTTACCGTTGCTGACGAAGGGATATTTCATGCGTTTATAAGAGAATGGATCTGGGGTAATGAGGCTCTTCAGCAATTTGATCGAAGATGTTGGTTAAATTTTTCACGTCGCACGTGGTAAAATAGTCTGTTAGAAATGACAGGTGCAAACTTCAAGCTTAGGAGGGGTTGATGTTTACGCCAGCAGCGATCGCGAATAAGTTTCTCGAATTCGCGCGGGATGAGGGGCGCTTACTGACAAACATGCATCTTCAGAAGCTCGCGTTTATAGCGCACGGCTGGAATTTGGCGTTATTTAGAAAACCGCTGATCCGTGAGGAAGCGAAAGTTTGGAAGTTTGGTCCAGTTTATCCAGAGTTGTATAACGCTTTGAGTAAGTATGGTTCAGGAGCCGTAACTGATCTCGTTCATCAGAACGATGACAATGTTTTTTTTGAAGTTCCTCGCGGCCCCGTTGTGCGCGCGCAAATTACGCCGCAACAAGAAAAATTACTGAAAGCTGTCTGGGACTCGTTTAAAACATTTTCAGGTATTGAGCTTTCAGCTATGACGCACATGGACGATTCACCTTGGTCTATAGCGAAGAAGCAATATGGTCTTAACAGCTCTATTCCCGACGATTTGTCTCGCTCTTACTATGAAACTTTGCTGAAGGCTGAGTCGTCGAGTGAGGGGCAATGAACACCGTTTAGAACTTTTAAAGCGGATTTCGGAGCGCCTAAAAGACGACCTTAGAGAAAAAGTCAGGCACGATCCTGACGCCGCCTCTGTATACTCTCAGGACAAAAGTAGTTTTGAGCAACTTACCAGAGAGCTTCAACATCGCAAAAGTAGCTTAGAGTTAAATCACCTCGAATTATTCGGAAAGATGCGCGGTAAAGGTGCAACATTTGTCTACGTTTATCTTATAGTTTATTCGGTTTTCAGCGCTTTTGTAATTGGACTTCAAGGGTTCCGCATTAAACAGTTCGTCCTGCCTGAGACTGCTTTAGACATCTTAATCGGCAGCACGGCAGTAAGTGCTATCAGTTTAGTGGCCACCGTCCTTAAGGGCTTATTCCCGACGAACCCGAAGAAATCATTCAAGCGCTGAGGCGGCCCGATCTCTAGACCTCGTCTGACGGAGCCACGTCGCTGCTCTGGATTGGTTATGATCGTTTGCTACGAAGTTTTAATAGGGGCGGCCGTGTGCGCGTTGACAGCGCAGGTCCCCTGGGAGGAACGGTTTCGGTGTATCCTGGGTGAGGTCGGCAAGCTTCGAGAAAGCGTGGCAGGGTTCAAAGGGATGCGATGGGTGCTTCGGGGGATTGGGAGGGGTTTGGGAAAGCTTCGGGGTGTGAGATTGAGTCGGAATTGACTCTAGATTTCGATGGAAGCAATGGTTGGCTCTAAGGTAATGGCAAATCTGAAGGTGCATTCCACTTTCTAAAACCTTACACTGAACCATAAGCGTCAGACATCCTCATAATCAACCTTGCGTCACTGAAAAACGAGAAGGTCGCTTTTCGTGGAAAGCAATCTGTGCATACCCGACAAATTAGACTCAATGTTTCTATCATGTTGACTTTCCTCTTCAGGGTTGTAAGTGCTATGGGAACTTGATGTTGGGAGAGATTCATGATCGCTGATGGCAAGACTCTTGAAATTAATATTGAGAAAATCTTCCTTGACCTGCGAAATCCTCGGCACGAGCCCCTTGATACGGAAAGCGCAGCCATTGAATATCTGTGCAAAAATGAAAGCGTGCTCCCGTTAGCCCAGGATATCGTTCTGAACGGGCTAAATCAACTTGAGATGATGGCGGTAATCCCCTGTGAAGGTTCAGGAACTGATGCGTCCAGCACGTCTTACTGGGCCGCTGAGGGCAATCGTCGCTTATGTGCGTTGAAACTTCTCGCTGATCCAGAGCGCGCACCCGCGAAGTGGCGTAAGCGCTTCGAGAGACTCGGAGAAAGGTGGGAGAGAATCGTCTCACTCCCCTGCGTGATCTTCCCGGATCGAGATTCTGTCGCACCTTGGTTGGCGAGGATCCATGAGGGAGAACTGGATGGTAAAGGGCGAAAAAAGTGGAATGCTGATCAAATCGCGCGTCATAGTGGCGAGAACAAAAATAAGATTGCGCTTTTCATTTTAGATTATGCCGAAAGAGAAGGTCTACTCTCGACTGAAAAAAGGAAGGGGAAACTCACCACAGTTTCAAGGTATCTCAATGATAAGTCCGTAAGAGAGGCTTTAGGGGTAGACGCGAGTGATATGGACGATATCTGTAGCGTCTTAGCCAAACAGGATTTCGATAGCCTTCTGCAAAAATTCCTCGACGACTTAGAAACGGGTGAAGTGAGTAGCAGAAAAAATAAAGCGGCGCGAGAAATTTACGCCAGAGAATTGAGAGCTTCACGAAGTCATACCGTAGACTCGCCGGGATTGCTTCCTCTGCGAGGGGACAAGTCGAAAGTCCCCCCAACCGAATCGACAACGGAGAAAAAATCGTCGAAGCAGGATCGAATTACCCACATAAAACATCATCCTGAGATCAAGGAAGCTCTCGAAAGAATAGGTGGGCAGAAGCTTCCGAGCATCTATAACTCAATCACGTCCATTAAACTGGAGCCTCACACGCCGCTGCTGACCCTCGGAGTATGGACGTTGATCGAGTCCCTCTCAGCCTTGATGGGAAGAAAGTCCAACACTGACTTTCCATCATATTTTGGCAAGGATGTTTTGCAGAGATTAGGCTTGTCTGAGGGCAAGGGGGACAAAGCAATCAAAAATGTCTTACAACAAATATCGCACTTGGGTGACATAACCAAGCATCACTCTATCGCTGCTTCACTCGATGGAAAGCAGTTGGCCAATCACATGGAAGTGTTGAAAGATTTTTTTCTAAAGTGTGCTGAAGAGGCTTACCTGAAATCTAATGAAACTGAGGTGACGGACCGTCTGATGCCGTGTTAAAATCAATACCATGACAGTTCGATGCGCTTCCCCTCTACGATATCCTGGAGGAAAATCTTGCCTTTACGATGTGGTGGCAAAAATTCTGCATATCAATCGGCTCGAAAAAGGACATTATGCCGAGCCTTATGCTGGTGGGGCCGGATTGGCGTTGCTCTTGCTTTTCAATGGCCACGTGGGCGAAGTACACCTTAATGACGTGGATAGATCGATTTGGGCATTCTGGAATTGCATTTTAAACGATACCGATCAATTCGTAAGAAGATTGGAAGACATAGCCGTTGATCTCGACCAGTGGCACTTGCAAAAAAAAATTTATGAAAACCAGGATAATTTTTCTGATTTCGACGTTGCTTTCGCCACCTTCTTCTTGAACCGTACGAATCGATCAGGCATCGTGAAGGGCGCGGGAATGATCGGGGGGTATCGCCAAGCGGGGACCTATAAAATCGATTGTCGGTTCAATAAAGAAGACCTTGTAAAACGCATCCGTAGAATTGCCAAATATAAATCAAGAATCCACCTTCATGGGAGTGACGCTCTGGAGTTTGTAGGAAAAATGGAGGCACACCTCCCTGATCGATCCTTCATATGTATAGATCCGCCCTATTTCAATAAAGGATCGAGCCTTTACACAAGTTTCTATAATGAGCAGGACCACCTAGCAGTCAGCCAAGCGATCCTTCAATTGGAAAAAGCTTGGATTTTAACTTACGATAATACGCCAGAAATAGTACATTTATATAGGAAAAGGCGTCAGTTTAATTTTGATGTGAATTATTCATTACAAACCAAGCGAGTTGGTTCAGAGCTACTTGTAGCTTCGAAAGGTTTAAAGCTTCCCGCCGAGGTCCGTGATAATTTGTTTCATCGGCCGCAGCTCCAGGCGTGAAATGCTGCTTTTAATCAAAGCGTCTTAGGCCGCTGTCTCTGCTAATACTCCGTTATTTTGTTCAAGCCAAGCTAAGGAGCCATTGCTCACGGCTTCGTCAGTTATGTCTGACATCTCCACGAGAAAATCGACATTTTTCTAGATGCCTGAGTCGCTCACTGGAAAAGTTTTCTTTCATCTCTGTTGAAAGACGTCTGAAAGCGCGCTCGTTCGCGGGGCCGAACAGTTCCAGATAGATTTGACGCATCGCGTCAAGTGGCGGGCCATCGTCGTAATCGGTGTGCGCAGTTCTTTACGCTCAAAGCTCGGCGAACGCGAGACCTAATGCGTCTTCGACACATATCTCCCTTCTACCATTCTAAAGAC
Source organism: Candidatus Kirkpatrickella diaphorinae (assembly GCF_025736875.1). Taxonomy (GTDB): domain Bacteria; phylum Pseudomonadota; class Alphaproteobacteria; order Acetobacterales; family Acetobacteraceae; genus Sorlinia; species Sorlinia diaphorinae. The sequence continues at coordinate 1,188,636 of NZ_CP107052.1, read as the reverse complement.
GGCGAGTTACTTTTTGGAGAGGGTCTTCAAGCCAGCTTCGATAAGACGACGGATGGCCTCCGCGCGAGAGGATGCTCTTGTCGAAAATCTAAAATCGTCAATTGCCTCAACGAGGCTCTTAGGCATCGGCGTGATTATACGTTCAGAATTTTGCTCAGTCATATCGTTAGAGTGCCGCCGACAAGAGTGACAGTCAACATAATTACCGCCGTTGACATATATGGCATACATGACATAACATATGTCAGCCGGTTGGGAAGTGGCCTCCGCAACCGGCCTAACCTTAATCACGAGGAGTGCCTCATGACTAAAGCTGTCGTTACAGGTAACATAAGATTGCCCGTTTCCGCATTCTCTTTTGAGGGCGTGGACGTGCGTGTCCTTAACGGGTCCGATGAACCCTGGTGGGTTCTCACGGACGTTTGCAAAGTGCTCGAAATCTCAAATGCTCCGAAGGCTTCTACGAGATTATATGATGACGAAAAGTCCACTATAACTATTAGTGACAGTGGGAATCTCAATGCCTCACGGACCATTATCAACGAGTCCGGCCTTTACTCCCTGATCCTCACCTCCCGCAAACCCGCTGCAAAACGGTTCAAGAAGTGGGTCACCGCGGAAGTCCTCCCCACCATCCGTAAAACCGGCGGCTACATGGTTGCCTCACCTAACGAAACCCCTGAGGAGCTCGCCCATCGCGCGCTAACGGTTCTCGACGACACGCTCCGCCGTAAAAACGCGGAGATCGCCACCCTCGAACCTAAAGCCCTCGCATTCGACTCCCTTATCAATAACGGCGAGCTGCCCTCACTCCGCACCTTCTTCAAGCAATTTCACGAGCTCAATCTCATTGCCATCCCCGCAACACTTGGTGAACTCGGCTATTTGCGGCGTTCGGATCGATATGTGGGCCCGTGGGAGGTGCGGCGGAGCCATCCGCGCGCTGCAGAGCTTTTCCGGCAGCGGATCAAGGACGGCATAAGGTGGCAGCAGGTCACCGTCCTTCTGACCCCTCAGGGGCAGGAAGAAATGGCGCGGCTCTACCGCCAGGGTGCCTTCCCTAAGCTCGTCCGATTCTCCCATTGAGTTCTGTTAATGTTCCGTTTATGTTCTCAGTGGACTCCGCGGAACGTTCCTCTTAGGAAATTTGAAAATGCAATCAGTTGCTGATCTCAAAAGCGTGTGCACGCTGCTGCTCCATGACAAATTTGGCCCCATCGCCATCGTCGATAACGAGGTCGGAACAATCTTCACGCCTTACGCATGTGACGACCGATTTTTCGCGGCAGTCTCCCGACTTGATGATGGATGGGCGGCGACCTTCGCGGTGGAGCGCGAAGACGTTGAATGGCGTCGCTGTTCGACCTGTGAGGAAGCTTTCGCCGCGCTCTCCCTTTCCGTCGCGAAATTCAATTGGAGGAGCTATGCACCTCTTCAAACAGTCTAATAGTGACTTCTGGTTCGTCTCATTCGTGCATGCGCCCTCCGGTAAAAGGGAGAGGCGCAGCACGAAGGAAAAAACCCAAGGAGCGGCCCGCAAGGCCGCTCTGAGGATCGTTCAGGAATTTGAGGAGGGTCCAAGAAAACGCAGAACCAGGCTGAATGAGGGTCTGACACTGCGTCAGGCACTGACGCAATATCTCAGATGGCTTAAAGCGGAAGGGAAGTCATCGCTGAGGATGGCCGAGGGACTTGCGCGCAAAACCCTCGGGGAGCTCAAGCCCGCCCGTTTCGCGCTCAAAGCCGCGCTGCCAATCGTGCAACTCTCCCCCGCGCACATCGAAGAACTCGTCATGGCGCGGCGGGACGAGGGCAATGCGCCGCAGACAATTGCGCATGAGATCAAAATGATCCGGGCGGCGGTCAATTACGCGGCGGCTTTGGGGCACGTCTACCCGCCCAAAATGGATTTGCGGGGCCGCGCCGGAAATGCCTGGCGCATGCCTTCGGTCAAGCCAAAGACGCGTTACCTTAGTCGAGAGGAGTGGATGCAGGTTTACGACCATCTCAATCCACTCCGTCCCGTCCATGTGACGCGTCAATGTGGCTACGATTACGAACTGCCCCTCGAAATGCGGACGATTATCGCGCGGCAGATGGTGCAGGATTTGTTCGTCGTCATCACCCTTACCGGGGGACGTTGGTCGGAGGTGGCACGATTGACCTGGGACCGGGTCGACACGGCAGGGTTCGCCTGGGTGCGGCTCTGGGGGTCGAAGACGGATAAAGAGCGCATCCTGCCTCTGCCTGAGATGGCCCGTCAGGTGCTTCAGAGGCGCTTTGCGGCGCGTCAGAGCATCATGGTCTTCCCAGGTCGGAATGAAACGGATTTCTGTTCAGCCGTCCCAGCCCGCGCGATTATCCGGGCAATGGAAGCGGTTGGGTTGAACCGCCCTGACATTGTCGAGATGCACGGCAAGGCCACGGTGCACTCACTGCGGCACACGTTCGCATCGTGGCTTTTGCAGGGTGGGGCGGATTTGTCAGAGGTCCAGGAGGGGCTCGGCCATACCACGTTGGATATGACCCGACGCTATGCGCATCTGTCGAAAAGCAAGAGCGCAGAGCGGATTGCCTCCGCATTGAATGCCGTGATCCCCCTTTGAAGCTTTTAGGGCTCGATGCTGAAAAATCACAGATATTGAGCCCTAAAATAGCCCTAGTAAGACGATTTTTAAACGTGGAATAGGTGAAATATCATGAATTTCAATGGATTAGATAACGTCTCATTTCACGATTCTGTGCTTCCCAAGCTGCATACGAGGGTTCGATTCCCTTCACCCGCTCCATATTTCCCGGGGAAGTTTGTGTTGAAGAGCGAGACGCTGCGGGGGTTTTGGCCTGCGGTGTGAGTTTGTCGTGTCATGGACCTGACCCGGCAGGGGGCTTCAAGCTTGGGAGCCTGTTCGGGCCTTGTTGGGCTGAGTTACACTTTGTAAGCCCCGGTATCACCTATGACTCTCGCAGTTATGTGGCCGGGGTATCTTTTTTCCAACTTCCAATTCATTTTACGGACCTCAAGTTAAGCGGCTACGGTCTCGATGCCGATATGATTGGTTTTCCCAAACAATGCGCGTCAACTGCTCACAAGGCCCTAGTCAGATCAGCATTCAAGACCTCCCGCGACGAGGCCGCTGCACCCCCGTGCTAGGCCATGTGTCTGCGGTGCAGTGCAACGTAAATAGGCGGGGCCAAAAGCTCCGCCTATCTATCTATCTATCTCTATGAAGCAGTATCAGCCGTCCTCTGCTCAGACCTCGTTCAATCCTTCCACTCACATCGTCGCAAAATCTCATCGACCTCTTTTGAGAGGCGCTTCGTGTAGCGCCGTAGCTCGTCGAAGGACGCGTTCGGGTCAATATCATCGAATTCGATCGGCATGCGGAGTTTTTCGCTGTCTGCACGCGCGATGGCGAGGTGATGAATGATCTCGTCTTCAAACGTTCGGTTGTTTTTGTCGGCGAATTTACTGATCCATCTCCTGAGATTCAAGGGGATGAACAGTTAAATTGGGGAACGTTTGCGCGTCATGGGGGAATTTTATGGCGGATTTCAGGATTGTTCAACGGTAATTTAGCGATCCGAATGAGATTCCCATGAGTGATTACCTTGTTGCAGATTTTGAAGACCATGAAGTCCAATGAGGAAATACATATGTGTTAATATAAATAATCAAAATACTACAACCATAGGCGTTAAACTTGACGGGAGGCCGACAACCTACACATTTTGGTTGTATTCTCGGTCAAGACACTTACGCGAGGTGGTCCGCCCTATGAGCCTGTTTCCACCCTCAATATCTCAACTATCAAGGAAGTCGGATAAGCTTGGAGAAGATTCGATTGGCCTCAATCAGAGGCAATCCGCTGGTTCAAAATGCCGAAGCTTGCAGGCTCTAAAACTTGGTCAGATGCCTCGCAGGCCCTGTAGACTCGCTGATCGTTTCCGGAGAAATAAATCGAGTCTTCAAATGAAGCAGGCCAGTACCTTTGAAGGGAAATGCGCGGCGCTATCAAAACGCGCCCAGCCTTTGATAACAGGCGCGCGCACGGCCCTCCCGGCACAAAAGTGAACATTCCAAGACCCGCCGACCAGGCATTAAAGGGGGATTCCGCGTCGTGGCACATCCCGACTGACCCGTTTCGGGCGAGAGCGCGTCACGGAATGCGCGCCATGTCAGGACGGGTATCAGCGCGCTTGAGCGGAGGAGCGATCGCGCTCTCGGTAAAAGGCGGGAGATGTCCGGAAAGGTCTGAGGATATGTAAGGCGTCAATATCGATGACGCATACAAATCGAAATCATGTTCGCCCGTTGAGATGACGCGCACCGCGCCGCTGCACGTTTCGACATTGAGTCGGAGGCTACCTCCGCTGCAAGGCGTTTCATCGAGAGCGTCGTGTTTAAGGTGAAAGCCCGATGCTGGACGGCTTTTCAGAAAACTTTCGGTTTAGGTAAAACGTTTCAGGGTCTCGCGAGAGAAGCGAGAACGCGTTCCCTCCGCACGCTTAGGGACATTTGGACCTTGCACAACAATAAGATATGGCCATTTTAGATGAGCTTTTTTAACCGACCGACATACCTTTCATGTTTGACGACATGTTTGTCTCTGGCCATACTTTTTATGCCGCTTTATGCGCGTGCAGATTGCGATGGTACGACAGGCACAGTGACGTGCACGGGGTCGATCACCTCAACCATTGGCACCGGCCCCAACAGCACAATCACAACCCTCAATATCGCTTCCGGAGCGTCCGTCGTCTCATCTGGTTTAGAGGTGAGCTTAAACTCGGGACAATCTTCGAGTAACCCGAACGTGATCAACGTCGCGGGACGTTTGCAAAGCAGTGGTCGAAACAGGGGGCCATGGAATTACGGAAGGAACGTCATCGAATTTAAAGATTACACGGTTTTGAATATATCTTCGACAGGTGTAATCCTCCAAACGAATACTGACCCCAATACGGGAGCGATCAGCCTCATCGGGGGCGGCAACATAGTAAATAACTATGGGCAGATCACTTCTGGGGGCGGAGCAAGTATTTATACAGAAACAAACAACTCTTCAACGAGGACGGTCGCGAATACGATAAACAATTATGGAACGATCAGTTCCGGCGATCAGGGATCGGGGGATATATTTCGGGCTGGCGATCCTACCCCGGTCAACTTCAATAATTTTACCGGTGCGGTTGTGAACGGCAATTTATATCTTACTGAGTCATCGACTATCAGAAATGTGATTGCCCTGTATAACGGATCTACATTCAATGGAAATATTGTCGGAGGAGGGGACGCGTCGGTTTTTCAGTTATCAGGTGACAGCGGGACTGATATTATGTCGGTACCGGTCAGTAAATTCGGCTCTCTCAACAAAACAGGCGCCGGAACTTGGGTGATAGAGTCGAGTTCCATTTTACCGAGACTCAGTTCCAACCTGTCTGTGAACGTCGATGGTGGCACGTTGGTTTTCGTCGCCAACGAGTCGTCAAGTCAGGCAAAGGTCACAATCAATGAAGGGGGCACGCTCCAGCTTGGTCGGGGCGGCACGACGGGCTGGATTGATAATGTCAGCGTCAATAACGGCACGCTCGCCTTTAACAGATCCGACAATAATAGTTACGCAAACAATATTTCAGGTACGGGCGCCGTGACGCAACAGGGCACGGGTATCACAACGCTTACGGCCAATAATAGCTACACGGGTGCCACAACCATCAGTAACGGCACGCTGGCGCTCAGCGGTGCGGGCGCGGTCGCTGCGTCAAGCGGCGTACATAATAACGGGACGTTCGATGTCTCGGGCAGTTCAAGTTCAACGCCCTCTATCCAGTCCCTCGACGGGAACGGCAGCACAACTCTCGGTCAAAACACGTTGACGATCACCAACGCCAATACCTCCTTCGGAAATGATTATGCGGGGGTGATGTCGGGCACGGGTGGCCTGACCATCTCCGGCGGGACACAGGGCCTCTCCGGCCAAAATACCTATACCGGCTCGACAAACGTCAATAGCGGCGCGGGTTTAAACTTGTCTGGTGCCATCGCTGGTGCGCTCACGAATGCGGGCACGACGGACGTCAATGGCGGTACTGTCAACGGCGCGACAACGAATACAGGCACGTTGACAGGCGAAAATGCAAGCTTTCAGGCCGTCAGCAATAATGGTGGTTCCGCCAATCTCAGTAATTCTCAGGCGGGTGCCATCACAAATGCGCAAAACGCAACCTTCACAGCGCGTGGCGGGACAATTGCGTCAGCTTCCAATGATGGTACGATGACACTCAGCGACGGTCAAAGTGTCACCGGCAATGTCACGAATAATGGCACGCTCACCCTCGACAGTGCCGCAATCGGGGGGTCACTTGCTGCTGAGTCCGGGCAATTCACGGTTACGGCGAACAATGCCTCCGCCAACTCCCTGAGCGGTGACAGTGATGCCACGCTTGACGGTATTTTGACCCTGAACAACGCTCAGGATACGTATGCGGGTGTCATGTCAGGCACAGGCGGGCTGACAATTGCCGGAGGTGCGGAAACCCTGACGGGCAACAGCACCTATTCCGGCCAGACAACAATCGGCAATGGTGCAAGCCTGACCCTCGGGACAGGCGGCACATCCGGTATGTTCGGGAGCGACTCCAACGTCGTTGATAACGGCACGCTCACGGTCAATCGAAGCAATAATGTGACGATGAATGGTGTCATTTCCGGCGCCGGCGTCTTTAATCAGACGGGCACGGGAACGACGATTCTCAACGGAAATAATTCGTATACTGGCACGACAACCGTTTCCAACGGCGGGCTTCAAGTTAATGGAGACCAATCGGCCGCTACAGGAGATACCATTGTTCAATCTGGTGCTACGTTGAGCGGCCGAGGGACGATCGGAGGAAATGTCTCGATTGCTGATAATGCGACCATCGCCCCGGGAGTATCTCAAGCTGATGCCGCGACCCTCAACATTAACGGCAATCTCGATCTTAACTATAATGCGATACAGAACTGGGACCTCGGTCAAGCCAATGTTGTTGGTGGTCAATATAATGATCTTGTAACTGTTAAGGGTGACCTCGTTTTCAGTGGGACGTTGAACGTTAAAGGTACAAATGCTGCAGATGACAACACGCCCATCTCTGTCTCCAATGGTCTCGGTCGCGGCATCTACCGTATCTACACTTATAACGGCGCCCTTTCCGGTGCCAATGGATCATCCACGCCCAATGCCCGCCTCGGTACGGTGGATACGGCGCCGGACACGCAGCTTCTCCTTCAGACGAGTATTGACCACGAAATCAATCTCGTCGTCATCGACAGTGTTCTGCCTTTCTGGGATGGCGGGAGCACAGTGTCACCGGGAGGTGGCGGTCTGCCGGGAGATGGCACCGTCAATGGTGGCGATGGCACCTGGACAAACGATAACGCCAATTGGACGGACGCAACCGGCAGTATCGATAATATCTGGACGTCTGGCACATTCGCGATCTTCGCCGCGCAAGCCGATACCGTGACCGTGCGTAACACGACCGCGAACGGCACGATATCCAACGTCACCGCCGAGGGAATGCAATTCGCAAATCGTGACGGCGGCATCTATCGTTTGACCGGCGACGATATTTACGCGGCGTCAGGCACAATGATCATGCGTGTCGGCGATGGCACACAAGAGGGATCATCAATCACCGCGAACCTCGATACGGTTATCAATGATAGCCTTGTAAATGGGGGCACCTCGCTGGAGAAGATCGATGCCGGCACGCTCATCATCTCGCAGGACCAGACATATCGCGGCAACACCATCATCAATGGCGGTACGTTGCAGCTTGGCAATGGCGGCACGACGGGGCGTCTTACCGCGAGCCCTGCCATCGTCGATAATGGCAATCTGACGATCAACTTCAGCAATGACAATGTTATTTCGCAACCTATCAGTGGGCAGGGGAGCGTCACCCACGCCGGTACGGGTGTCACGACGCTCGGAGACAGTAATCGTTACGAAGGAGGGACGTCCGTTGCCAATGGCACCTTGAAGGGCACCGCTTCAAGCTTCGGTTCCGGCGGGATCAATATTGGTGGCAATGGAAGCCTTGTCATTGATCAGGTGAGTAATGCGGCGATGAGCAACAGCTTCTCGGGCAGCGGCGCCATGTCGAAGATCGGATCGGGAAATGTGACACTGAATAGTGACAGTCCCGGTTTCAATGGTCAGGTCGATGTCCTCGCCGGTGGGTTGGGAGTCGACGGTAATATGTCCAATGCCCGTTTCAACGCTCAGAATGGAGGCACAATTTTCGGAACAGGCAGCGTCGGGCCAACGAGCATCGGCGATGGGGGCACTCTTGCGCCCGCAGGGCCAGGCGCCGTCGGCAAAATATCGATAAATGGCGAACTGGCCATGAGTGCTGGATCAACATTCTCGGCCACAGGCACCGGGCAGGAGGTCGGCTCATCGGTGAATGTCAACGGGTCCAACCGCAATATCCTCGCAAGCAGCTTTGCCAATGTAAACGGCAATGTCAGTCTCTCAGGCGGAATCGCGGCCCTCAACGTCGCGTCAGGTTCGGTGCTTCGGGTTAACCAGGTCTATCGGCTCATTGAAGCAACCGGCAATATCTCCGGACAATTTGACCAGCTTTCCACCAATCTCGGCAGTCAATATATCTTTCTCGATCCTCGTCTATTCTACACGAATAACCTCGTCGGCGTGGCACTTGACCGTAATAATACCAGCTTCACGATTTTAAGTCGGACGCGCAATGAATTCGCGTCAGGCGCGGCGCTCGATCGTTTGCCTTCCGGCAACCCGTTGTCACTGGCGGTCGCAGGGCTTGGTATCAATGATGCGCGCAGCGCCTTGAACGCGGCGTCAGGTGAGATCCATGCTTCCGCTGTTACGGCGCTGATAGAAGATGCCTTTATGCTGCGTGAAACCGTCACAGAACGTCTCAGCAGCGCCGATTGCGACGGGCCTTACGCATCCGGTTCCATTCAGACCGCAACTCTCTCGGAAAAAGCCCCCTCAAATCGCTGCCACCAGGACCGTCTCGTCCTCTGGCATCAGGCTTATGGCAGTCTCGGCCGAAATTTTGGTGACGGAAATGCCGCGACAATGAACCACACATCCGCAGGGTTCCTCATGGGGGCTGATGTGCCGGTCTTCAGCACAGCGCGCATCGGCGCGTTGATTGGTTACAGCAACGATTCCTTCCATGTTTCAAGCGGACGCGATTCATCAGGCCATAGTAACAACGTCACAATCGGTGCCTATGGCGGCAATCATTGGGGCCGGATCAATCTGCGCCTAGGTGCAAATTATACGTGGAACATGATGAGCATGAACCGCACAGTGAACTTCAACGGATATAATGGCGCGAAACTCAACGCCGATTATCTCTCCGGCACGGCGCAAGGTTTCGGGGAGATCGGTTACCGTATGCGTGGCCGAAAAATCGCATTTGAGCCTTTCGCCGGGTTATCCTACGTCAGCGTCCAAAGTGGGAGCTTCCAGGAAAAGGGGAGTATCGAGGCCCTCGAAGGCCGGTCATTCACGAAGGGCGTGACTTTTTCAACCTTCGGGTTACGGTCATCGGCATCCTACCAAGTGGGCAGGACAGTTCTCATGCCGCGTCTCATGGTCGGTTACCGGCACAGCTTTGGCTCTCTCTCGCCCACGGCGCCCATGCGCTACGTTGCATCCAACGACGCGGCAATGCGCATCGCCGGTACGCCGCTCGCGTCCGATGTCGCTGTCATCGACGCCGGGTTCAATCTGAGGGTCTCGGATCAGATTGATGTCGGGCTGTCTTATCTCGGGCAATATGGTGTCAAGGCAATTGATAGCGGTCTCAAAGGAAGTCTGCGCTTAACATTCTGATGGCCAGCGCGCATGAAATCGTCACCTTGGACATGACCGTTCGATCATAGATTTTGTTACCGCGAATATCTGCCGATCCATCTCTCAGGAAGTGACGATTGCGGCGCGCCTGCACGATCGTCAATGTGATTTGGCTGAGATCCGGCAGATTCTGTTTGTGCCAACTTAAAGAGGCGCGCACGTCTCGGCATGTTTGCGCCCACACCAGAGCACGTCCGAACTTGCAGCGAAAACGACGATCCATACCCCGCTACGTCTCCAAGAGCTGAGCGAGTAGAAACGCGATCTATCGAGTATCCAGGTCGGTCAGAGGGCAATTTAACGCGTCATAATCGTGGATAATATAGTATAGATGCTAAACGATATTTAATGTCTATTTGGTGGCTGTGATCGAAATTTCCATTATTTCATTAGGTTACATCAGAGTAAATCATGTTTTAACAAAACTTACTGTTACATTAATAGGCGCGGCCCTAAAGCTGAACGCGATCTGAGTGACGCGGCGCGGGATGGGGCGTGTCATTGCGGTGTTCTCCCGCCGATAATAACCGTTCCCGCCTTATGTTTTTCGTTTGAACTCATGACGATTATCGAATGGCGTCGCGCTGATTCCGGGGGATCGTGAAGTGACGCAGCATAAGACTAAGAATAAATCGAGGTCAGGTCTTGATTATTTAAGGGAGAGATCGCGAAGACACCATTACGCGCATTTTCCACATAGGCACAAATCTCGGAATGCGTGCTCAACGACGCCTACTGAGACGTCTTTTCCCATGACGGTTATTCTTGACGGCACAATCGACATCACCGCGCCGCATGTAAGCGAGATGAATCTGCAATTTGTGGGTGGCCATTTGCAGGTCAAGAATAGTGTCACGCTGGATTACCTCAATGTGACAGGCGGCTCGGTAAATTTCGATACGCTGATCATCCGGAAGAAGCTCACCGTCAGTGGCGGCACGCTGACCGTCAAAACCATTACTTACACAAATGACGTCCTCGCCATCTCCGGTTCCGGCGCCGTCAATCTTTCGGCGGGCACGCTTGGCGCGGTCACCGTCGCAAGCAGCGCTGACAGCGTGTTCAGCACGGATATGACAAGCTTGTCCGTGCAGGCAGGTGATACGGGCGCCGTCAAATTGTTGGGTGGTACGCTGGGCAAACTGGCGCAGCAGGCCAGCACCGTAAGCGTCACGGGCGATGTGACCGTCAAGGCGATGGAACTCTCCGGCGGCACAATGAAAATCTCCGGCACGCTGCATTTCAGCGGATCGACGATGAGTGTCTCGACAAACGCCGCGCTCGAACTGGATGGCGGAACACTCATCATCGGGCAAGCCGGCACTTACAGCATTGATGGCAGCTTTACCGTGTCGCATGAGAGTGGCGGCACGATCGATTTTGCCAATTCCGGCGGTGAAATCATTGTCAAAAACGGCATGAGCGTCGGCCCACTTACCCTCAAGGGCGTCGGCACACTGGCGCTGAATGGTTTCATCTCCGGATGGCATGATGAGGACCGCATCAATGTCACCTCAGGGGCGACCCTCAGCCTTTTCGATAATGAGCATGTGGAGCCGGTTATTGATCTGGGGGCCGGTGGTTGTATTTCCTTCGGCCAAACATTCTGCGCCAGGGCAACCGTCAATGTTAATGAGAGTGTCGCGAAGGGTGGCGCCGCGATCGCCTTTCGACAATCGCTGCTAAATGATGATCGGGTGGTGTGGGTCAATGTGACGATTGAAGGCTACCGAGATGGCGTGAAGCTGGATTTCAAAGCCCTGAAATATGCCGATGTCACCGTACAGGACGCACATTACAGTAATCGCGAAATGACCATCATCTATAAGGTCAAGGGCGAGGATTACACCCGCGAGATCATCCTTTTCGACTTCTCAGGGCCTGACCTGGTGGATGGCCAGAAATTCACGGTCATTCCCGATGGCGCCGGGGGCACGGAGTTTGAAACGTGTTTCCTCAGCGGCACAAAGATTTTGACGCCCGATGGCTGGCGCGCGGTTGAAGCGCTGATGCCGGGTGACCTTGTCATGACGCACGAGAATGGTGAAGAAGTCGCGACACCGATCCGCTGGGTGGGGGAGGGGAACGCTGTGTGCCGTCCTGACCTCCCGGATGACCTCTCAGGGTACGCAGTGCGCATCGCGCGCGGCGCTTTTGGAAATGACATCCCGTTTGAAGATATTCTGCTGACGTCGGAACATTGTGTTTTCGTGGAGGGGGGGGGCTCATACCTGTCCGCATGTTGGTCAATGGTGGGAGTATCACCTATGCGCGAGAGAAGCCATCTTACCGGTTTCATCATATTGAAACCGAGAAACACGCGATTATCAGCGCGGCAGGTCTGCTGACGGAGACCTACCTTGATACGGGTCATCGCGCGCGCTTCGGGGAAGGCATGGGCGTGGTGCCTCTGAAACCGAAGCGGGCGGATGATCTCGCTGCGCCACTGCGCGTGCGGCGGGCGGAGGTTGAGCCTGTTTATCAGCGCCTCTGCGAGCTTGAGCGGAGCCACGAGCATCCTGTGGCCAAGCAGCATTTAGCGGGCGCGGCACGGCCATTGACGATGGACGCCGCGCTGCGCCTCGTTTTGCCGGGAGGTGGTGAGATCTTCCCATTATCGCGCCGCCGGGATGGTTATGTCTTCAAGGTGCTACGTTATGTTGAGAAATTGCATATCGTGAGCCGGGCAAGCCGTCCATGTGATGTGATCGGGCCCTTCGTTGATGATCGCCGCATGCTTGGCGTGCTTGTCGGCGACATTCTTATGATTGAGGCGCGGCGCATGACGCGGATGACCCGACACCTCACCGAAGATGGTGAAGGGTGGCACAATATTGAGCATTCCGCTGCAAGGTGGACAAATGGCCGGGCCATTCTGACATTGTCCGAATGCCCGACTGACCTGAAGTCAACCATTCTTCTCTTTATCCAGATTCTACAGCAAGGGCCTTATCTGACGCTGACCGCCCCGGATCTGTCCGGGCTCATCATCGCTGCGGCCTGAAAGACGGTTTTACGGATCAGGAAGATCCATCCTTGTGCCCGGACGATCGTCCGGGTCAATAGGTAGTCGATGCCAGCGAGACCGGATTGACACGCGCATTTCTGAAGTGTCGATGATCCCGCCAGCAGGGATCAATCGAAGCATCCCCCTCCTGCGGACGTGAACCTTAAAATAAAAAGATTTTCGAAAAAAAATCATTCGGAACATGCTCCGTTAACGAATTCCAGGCTGATCGCTCAGGTTCGTTCTGGATCGATTAGGCGCAAGAGTTTCCTCTGATCGTCACGGTTTTTCAGCAAAAGTGAAATAGCAGTTACCGCTGTGCAGAAACGGAAATCAAATGTTCGGGCGCGCGTCGAGGGTCGGAAACATTGTTTGTTACATGGATTTAACTTGCTCTCTATTGGTAAAAACAGACATAATAGCGATGTAAATACAACAGAATATCATGATAAAAGTATTTACGTCGTTTTGACAAGCATTTCCACTTATGTTGATTTCAGCTCTTACAAAATCCACACGCGATTTTTCCCGGGCCAAACGCTGCAATGAGATAAATGGCCCATCACATTTTCGAACTGGCCTGGCTTTCGTTAGGTGCGGTTTATCGACCGTGATGGGCAATGGACCGAATTACAGTGTTCCGGCACCTGAGGGAAGGCACGCGCCGCATATCGTCGTGAGTTTACGGTGGCAAAATAACTGGAAGGGGCGCCCTTAAATCTATCAATAACGATAGCAAACGTCTGATGGAATATCGAAATAGAGAATTTCCGGCAGAGATAATGACGGATAACGCCCGTCATTATAAAAATAACAGGATACTCTCATGCGTTTATTATTATCATTACTTTTCATTTTATCGATATTCACACTACAAACTATTTATGCAGTAGCTGATGATGTGCCCAATAAGGGCACGGTTTTCAGAGTGGACACGCGCCCGCCGGACGAAATTTTTCGAGATGGCTTTCGATCATGGGGTGACGACGATAATGTCCGGGATCACTCCACGGGTGCAAGCTGTTACAATCACCGCCGTGAAAGCGCCTTCGTCGCTGTCACGACGGACCCTGAATATGCGGGCCAATATGCCCGGCGACTTGCCGAGCAAATGGAGGGGACCGCCTATGTTTATGTCATTACCTCTCGCGACAACATGTATAATTTTTTCGAGACCCTTCGTGTGGCCGGTTATCAGACAGGCCTCGGCATGGCGGAGAGGCAGTCTGAATGGATTGCGGTGGGCGCGATCGCTGCGAATACAATTTCCGGTGTGAGAGCTTACGTCCATGGCTCTGCGCCGACGCCGCCCATTATACCTAATCCGAATTTCAATCCCGGCCTTCAACCACAAATCAATACACAGCCATACACGCAGAGAACGGCAGACGCCCTACCCGGTGAGGTTGTCTGGGAAGCCCGGCGTAATCCCGTCATTGGGGCGTGCATGGCGGCCACACTCTGGTGCTCACATCGCGGCACGCAAACCGACGAAGACGCATGTCATTTCAGGGAACAAATTGGCCCGATGACCTGGGCCGCACTTGAAGATAACAGGTGGTAAATCGTGAAAAAAACAATCATAACGGCTTTTCTGTGTGCAACATTTATCTCCTCACCGGTATTTGCGCGACCCTATTTGCGGGAATATTGTCACAACATCAACGGACGCTTCCTGGAAGATTCTCATGTGAGGGACTTCGCCGTGTTCGTAACGGAGAGCACCCTCAATATCCTGACGACGAGCGCCCGTGACCCGTTTTTCCTGAATACTAAAGACCCTAATTTTGACTCAATTTACAGCATCGTCCGTACGGCGGAACTTGTCGGCACGACGATCGATTTCTGCTTCCTGCCGCAGGATCACAGCATACTCGGAATGAGCTTGAACAGGATGTCCTGACGACGTGATCTGGGTGACATGTGCGACGCGCAGGGTGGTGGAGGCGATATCGTCACCCTGTCTTCACTGAAAGATCAATTTGAACCTCATATGGAGGATTGAGATGAGGCGGAGCGATATGCTCCGCCTTTTTTATTTTGGCCATTACGGGCGACTTCTTCCGGGGATCTGAACGGGACGTTGCTTTGATGACGCGTCATCAGCTCTACGCCAGCAAGTTCAAAGAGGGATGGGCTCACCGCAATGATCATTGTCGTCGGCGCTCTTTGACCCAGCTTTCACGCCTTTGGATTCGTGATGCCCAGATGATGTCGCACTGGTAAAATTGAATATTATCGTCAGGATGTTGTGCGGCAAGTGATTGCCCACCCGGCAGAATGCAACGCGATCGCCTGAAATGACGCGCTCAAAAAGCCACGTTTAAAAATTCCTGCGCTTTGGGCATTGTAGAAAGGCGAAACGGGACACGCAAAAGTAAATAGAGCCGCGTTTTACATGCCTTAGACAGATACAAGCTATTTGAGAGAAACGAGGTTTCCCGATTGTCTACCACGGGAGATTAACAAATATTTTTAAAAATTATCAACAATACAATAAATCAAATTCAGCTCAGTGAAAACTTTATCGACAGTCATCGCGTAAAATACGTGTTGCAATTGTTGAAAATATGCAATATAATCATATACATAAAATAATAAAAAAAGATAGTGAAATGCCTGAAATCAGAAAAATTAAAGAATTCACTTCAACCTTACTCAAGGCGGAAATCACGGGTCTTTCTGATGAAATCGCACGCGATTATCAGGATTGCACCGTCAAGATCACCGGTCTGAACGCAATGCAGACGGTTGACCTGAAAATCGAGGCCATTGAGGTCGGCAAGTCGACGACGATTTTCTCACAGAAAATCACCTTGGGTAGAGAAGTGCATCTCGTGGGGCCGTTGAAAATTGATCGGCGATGCCAGCTTGCAATCAGCGGTGACGTGTCCGGGCAATTGCTCAATCCTGCGGATTGTAAAATTGAGTCCACCATGTCTTACGATGATTCAGCGATGAGAACTTTGAGACTAGGTGTTTTCTTCGATGGTACGGGCTGTAATGCCTATAATAGCGAGAGATATTTCAACTCCTTTACCTCGATCGGCGATTATCTGGAAAGTCTGATCGAGAGGTTTAATGACAGTATCATACCGAAATCCTATCGGTATTCGCCGCAGCTCAGTTACGTGTCCGGTCTGTCAAATATCTGGAATCTTTATCGAAGCTTCACTGAAGGTCAAATTGATGAAAAGACCTATCAGGCGAAAACCTACGTTGAAGGCGCCGGTACGAAAAAAGACGCGCTCGATTCAATGTTTACGATGGGCACAGGGTGGTCACCACCTGTGGGACCGCAGACAGGGGTCATTGCCAAAACGGATGATGCTGTGCAGCAGATCAAAGACGTGCTCGCCAATCTCGGAAATGATTTCGACCGTGTCAAACTTTGCATCTTCGGTTTCAGTCGCGGTGCTGCCTCCGCACGCCATTTCGCAAACCGGATCGAGAAGCAGGATCGCACACTCCTTTCGGCGTTCAACACAGCAAAATACGGCGCGCCGGAAGTCCGGTTCATCGGATTATATGACACGGTTGCGTCCATCCTGGCGCTCTCTCAAGGGGATATTGATTTCGGTGACAGTAAAACCGGCGATGTCGATATCTCGATGGATGACGCGATTGCCGAAGACGTATTTCACATCACGGCCGGTCATGAAGTGAGGGAAAACTTCTCGTCCAACCATGTCACACCTGTTTTCCAGAAGGAGCTGAAGCTTCCCGGTGTTCACGAGGATATTGGTGGCCTGATGCATGAGAAGGTGGAGGAGCGCATGTATCTCACGCAGATACTTTACAGTTCCTCCTGGCGCAAAATCGACAATAAGGACACGTCCTCCTACAAAAAATCCACGGAAGATCTGAGTAAGCTCCTTGACGTCGTGCATTGGGGAAAGATTTACGAGGCGTGCGGGATTTCCGTCTCATCGGAGGTGCGGGATCGGCCTCTCAACTCCACGCTTTACGCGAATGCTGTCCAATTGCGGCGCGAGGCTGTTTATCCAGGGCTCAATTGTGTGTCTTTCCAGGCGATGCGTTACTACGCTGAGAAAATCGGGCTCGCTTTTGCCAAGCTACCGGGAGAGGATGTCGAGACCGTTCCGGAAGACCTGCAGGATCTCCATGATCAGGCGTTGCAACAGATCGATCAATTGCTGGCTGGCGGCACGGCGACGAGTCTCGTAGATTATATTTCACCCGCTCTGGGGGCGAAATATGTGCATAACTCCGCTTTCTGGGATGAGGGCCCGAATGATCTGGTTGTCGACAAGACCGGAATCATTGATGACGCAACGTTCAATCTGTTGCTGATCAATCGCCCGCATGAGGGGAATGTGCGCCGCGAATTCAATGCGGATGGCAGCGTATATACTGATCCGGCTTAATGATGGATGGACCGCACTTCAGGCGCGGTCCGTTTAAAACGAGCTGAGTTTGACCCGAACGATTGCCTGAGAGCGCCATTGACGTGCTCTAAGCGAGCGTTCGGGCCGAACTTACTCCGCCAGCACGGTCAGGGCACGGAATTTGGCGCGGAGGGGGCGGCCGGAGCCCGCTATAAGGGCCTGACAGGCAAAGTCGCGCCACAAAATGAGTCCAAGCATAAAAATTTACGATTTCTTGATAAAGGTAACGTATCTTTTCGCGAGAGCGATGCTGTCGAAATTCACGGCGTCAAAAAGAAAAACCTGTCTCTAAGCCGTAAGTTTTCGATAGGACAACCACCCGTTGCAACGGTGGCTTGATATGAAATCGCATGAGGAAAATATAAAAACACAAGGGTGATTCCGATTTCCATGGGACCGCATCAAATTTACCTTATGATCTCCCTCGTATCCGCTTTGGCGCTTATCCTTATTTTCCTGCGCATGTTGCAGATTTTCAGACGACGCGGCGAAACAAGGAGGCTCATCCGGCTCACTCGGGAATGTTTCAGAGATATTGAAAGCCAGGCGCAACATTTGAGAATGCGCAGGGAACAGACCTCGCGTGACGGCCTCCCTTATTCAACCGCCGCCACCGGTTGGGAGAGTGAGAAGAGGACGTTCATCTCCAACCATTTACGACCGAAATTCGAAGAGATCCGGTCCGAAAGTGATCGCGCGACCGCCGCGGAACAATGTTCGCGTTTCATCGAATTCATTGCATCATCGCCAGTTGCGGATCACGACGGTGCGGGCGCCGAAGAACCGGCGGCCAAGGTGCTCGCGCATTCCTGACCTGACAGCGCTCGCCCGCCATGACGGCCCTGGGGGACAATGCGACGTATTGTGACGAGCTTCTCGTCAGCAATGCGTCTCTGCATGTGACGATATCATTTATCCCGCCCGCCATAGATGACTCTATAAATGCGAATCATCGTCTTGCGAGGGGCGCGAATATTTCAGGTCCTGTCTGCGAACAGGCGATCCTGCCAAGCGGAACGCGCCATCCCGAAAATACAGTCTCACTTTGCTCATCGATTGGATAATGGCGCCTGATCGGCCCAAATCGACCGTCTGATCTCGATATTGTTTTGCATGAAGCTTTCATAACCGTAAAAGTAAACGGTATCATGCGCCAATAATAAAAGTAAAACAGTTTTCAAATTCCAGGAATTGCGGAAACTATCTGTTAATATCAATCACAAAGCGCGAAAATGTCATTTCGTTACCAAAAGATGAATCAGTTTTTAACAAAACTTACTGTAACTTTTTTTACCATGAATCTAATAGGCCCAGAAAATTTGGGTGACGCGACGCCAGGTGAGGCGCGCAATTGCGATCTTCTCCCTTCGCAATTGTCCGATCCGGCCATGTGACTTCTGTCCGGGCGCTTCACATCATTCGGTCGGCGTCGCGCTGATTCAGGGAGATCGTGAAGTGACGCAGAACAAGACTGACAACATACCGGCAACAGCACGAAAATATCTGAGAGACAGGGAGGAGAAACGTCTCGACCCATCCGCGGCAATGGATGAGCAGCTTAAGAAATACCGCTTGAGCGCTGTAGGTGTCGCAGCGCAACGCTCGACAAATTTCAATGCTGTTGAGTGGAAGTTTGACCAATGGGGTCGTCCCAACAAGTTTGAGACACGCGTTTATATCGGCGGACCCATTTTTTGGACCCTGAGTTATTTCAACGAAGAATTCAAATCGAGAGTATTACCTTATCTATTCAAAGAAATTAATAAAGTAATTCCCGTCGAATATGATAAAGAATCAAATCTTCAATGTCTGGTTATCCCGAATGCCATTGAGTGGGACGCCTATGAAAATACCGAAATCGCGTGCCCCATCCTGGCGATCGGCATTTCCGGTGTTTCGGGGATTCACTTCCATAGTTCCGGTAAAATCAGTGGGCAAATCGTCAATCCGGCGGGCAGTCTCGGCATTTCAATCGATGCAAAAATGATGCTGACTGTAACGAATGCTTTCTCTGCCAAGTTTGATCTCCAGATGGCAGCGCATTCTACTTACTGTTACACGGGTGAAGCGGCCAATTTTTTATTTTCCGCAGCCGGGTATCGTCCTCATCTTGCCGACGTCACGTATAGAAACGGTTATTCCCTGACGACCTATCTCTGGGCTCAGGTTTTTACGGGCGGTCAAATCAACTGCGGTGACGACACCACCATTAAAACGGAAGGTTCAGGGATCATCGTCCTCGACTCCTATACAGGGCTCACTGTGGGTGAGCGGACGACCTTTACCGGTGATTTCGTCATCGGGTGGAATGTCTGCTCCCTCAATACCGGTTATCACAGCTTTATCCTCTCTGCCGGGACGCACATGGCTGTCTCGAACTTCCTCAATTTCGGGGGACACGGTTTCACCGGGACGGGTGAAATGGCCGTTTTCGGAAATTACAGGGATTATGACTGGCACAAATCGGAAGTCCGATGCTCCGACGGTGCGACGATTGGTAATCTGACACTCGGTTATAATCCTTTTTACAATCTTGGTATCGGTGGTAAATCGACTGCGGTCGGCAATAAAACCCTGGTGAATAAGCAGCCACTATATGGCGTCGAAGCAAAGTTCAGTGGGACAATCAGCCTGAATGGCACGCTTAAACTGGGTGGCGGGGACGACGTCTCCGGCACGCTGACTTTAGCCGACAATGCAAAGATCACAGACCCGAAGAATTTAGGGAAAATCAAGGTCGTCAATCGTGATGGTGTGCTGGAACTCGGCAAGTCCGTCACGCTCAATGCGCCTCTGACAATGGATGATGGCAAGGTATCGTGTGACACAGGGGATCACTTGAAATCCCTTACAATCAATGGCGGCACATTCAAGGCGACATCCGGCACCTCCTACGCCAACGAGCTTACGATTGATCAATTCACCCAGAATGGTGGGACATTCAACGCATCGTGGGTCAAAGTTTCAGGGGACGCTTTGGTCAGCGCCGGGTCCTTCAAGGCGGAAACGCTGCAATGCAACGGCACATTGAAAATCTCGGGAAAGGGCGCCGCGCAGATCGATCGCGGTGATCTCGGGGACGTCACCATATCCAGCGCGTCAGACAACATTATTGGCGCATCTTTCTCGACCCTCGCCCTGACAGCAGGGAATTCGGGCGTCACCACCCTGACGGACGCCTATTTAACGACCATCACGGTCACGGCCGGCACACTCAAATTCACAGCGAAAAACGCCTCTGTGACACGTCTTACCGTCAATGGGGGCACTGTCGGCGGTAACAATACGATCACGATCTCGACACTTGAGGTGAAAGGCGGTTCGCTGAGCTTCGATAGCCTTGTCATCAAGATAAAACTCACCGTCAGCGGTGGCGCCCTGACCGTTAAAACCATCACCTACACAAATGATGTGCTGGCCATCTCAGGCGCAGGCAGGGTCAATCTCGCGAGTGGCACGCTTGGCGCGGTGACGGTCAATAGTTCTGCCGATAGCGCATTCGGCGCGGACATGACGGGCCTGACCCTGCAAACCGGCAATTCCGGCACGGTCAGCCTCACAGGCGGGACGCTCGACAAGCTAACGCAGCAAGCCGGCACGCTGAAAATCACAGACAAGGTCACCATCAAAGCGCTCGACCTCACTGGCGGCACGACGGAGATTTCGGGCGCGCTCACTTTTGACGGCACGTCTTTTTCTGTCGGGTCAAATGTGACGGTGAAGCTGGATGGCGGCAAGCTGATCATCAAACAGGCCGGTACGTTCAGTCCCCAGGGTCATTGGGAAGTCACCGATAAAGGTGGCACGATTGACCTCGGCGCATCTTCAGCCGAGCTGACCTTCGGAAAAGGGCTGAAGGTGAGCGGCGTCCTGACCCTTTCAGGCAAAGGTGTTGTCAAACTCACGTCAGATGTTGGAGGGGATGCCGATAATGGTGTGATTCACCTCCAATCGGGCGTGACGTTATGGGTCTCAAAAAACGTCAATATCACGCCCAAAATCCTGCTCGACGCCGGAGCGCAGGTTTCCTTCGAGGATGGTTCAAGCGCGACCGCCACGGTCACTGTCAGCGATGAAGCTTCACAGGCGGGTTGTTCGATCAATTTTAAGGGGGAGCTATCCTCCGAGCAAACCGTGACTCACATCAAGGTCAAAATCGAGAATTTCGGCGATGGGGTTAAGCTCGATGTCGAGGGCCTCAAACAGGAAGGTATGACGGTCAAGCGGGCTTATTATGAAGCGGGCAAAATCCATATACTTTATGAAACCGCCTCAAAATCCGCCAATGCCAGGTCAAGTGGGCTGCATGAACTCATATTTGATCATGTTTCCGGGAAAAACCTTAAGGATGGGCAGGATCTCACGGTAAATCCGGACGGACATGGCGGCACGAACATTGAGACATGCTTTTTGTCTGGCACGCGGATCAAGACGCCTCAAGGCTGGCGCCCGGTTGAAGAACTGGCGCCTGGCGACCTTGTCATCACCTATGAGGACGGCGCGGAAGTGGCCGCACCCGTGCGCTGGGTGGGTGAGGGCGACGTGACGTGCCGGGCGGATGTCCCCGGTGACCTTGCGGGCTACGCTGTGCGCATCGTCAAGGATGCTTTCGGCCCGGGTGCGCCGTTTGAGGATGTTCTGGTGACGTCGGAACATTGCGTTTTTGTGGATGGCGGGCTGATCCCTGTGCGTATGCTCGTCAATGGGGGCAGCATTGCCTATGAGCGTGAGCTGCCAACATACCGTTTTCATCATTTTGAGACGGAGAAGCACGCGATTGTCAGTGCGGCGGGCCTGGCTGTGGAGACATATCTGGATACGGGCAACCGGGCGCGTTTCAGCGCGGGGCATGGCGTTGTGGGCCTGCGTCCGAAGACAGTGTCGGCGCTTGCGGCCCCGCTTTTTGTGACGCGTGAGCAGGTTGAGCCTGTATGTGCGCGCCTTGCCGGGCTTGATGTATGCCGTGAGCGGCTTGTGGCATTGCCGGCGGCGGCACGTGCGGGGGCGGGCGTGACGATGGATGCGGATTTCCACCTGCTTCTGCCCAATGGTATGGCGCTGTGGCCTGTCTCGCATCGGGAGGGGGGCTATGTTTTCAATCTGCCGAAGGATGTGGATGCGGTGTGCCTTGCCAGCCGTGCGAGCCGTCCGTGTGATGTGATTGGTCCTTATGTGGATGATCGGCGTGTGCTGGGGGTGCTGGTGGGGGCGGTGCATCTGATCGGGCCGCAGCACATCATGGAGGTCACACATCATTTCACCGATGATGCGCCGGGATGGCATGGTGTCGAGCACCCCGCCGCAAGGTGGACAGATGGGTGCGCCGTTTTGCGGGTGCCTGATCAATCCACGCAATTATGCGCCTCATTATTACTCCATGTCAGAATTTTGAATTGCGGCCCCTATCTGACCGCTCTGGAAAAAACACCAGCCGAGATTGAGGCCGTCGCGGCTTGATGGCGATACCGGAATGACGCTATCGGCCCCGTCGCGCTTTCGGGGCCGATTTACGGTCCGGCGGGCGAGGGGGCAGACGGTCCGTGCAGAGATGCGCAGAAAACGCCGTGTTGACGACACGGCGTTGTGCGTTAACGCGGCTTTGATAAAAGGAGCATGAAGAAAAGAAATTGGAGAAGAATATTGGATGTTAAGAGAAATTTAGTCTTTACTTCTCTGAAGCTCAAAGCATTGCAGTTAAAATGCTCAATGTAAAATATCTTGATTGAACTGGCAAAAAAAGTTAAAATAAATCGTAAAAACAACAATAATAATAAAGAGATTTTTAAATGGCAAAACTAAAGAAAATTCGAGAATTTTGTGCTGGAATTTTCTGCTGGTGTCTATAATGCGGAAATTACAAACCTGTCTGACGATATCACTCGCTTTTATACGGAATGTTTCGTTAAGATACAGGGTATTTACGCACAGCAGACGATTGATCTCAAAATCAAGACTGTATCAAATGGTCATGAGGACATCATCTTCGCGCAGGAATTTTCTTTGGGGGAAGAAACGCGCATTATCGGGCCTTTCAAGATTGGTCGCAAATGTAAGCTTTCCATCGGCGGGAAAGTCATCGGACATTGGAATCAATGGGCCGACTGCAAAATTGAGTCGATTATGTCCTATGATGAAAGCGCCATAAAAACATTGCGGATTGGCGTGTTCTTCGATGGGACCGGATGTAACGCCTATAATAGCATGAAGCATCAGGCGCCTTTTCCTCAGGTCCACAATTCAGGCAAAGTCTATATGCTCTAACCGGCGATAGCATCATTCCTAAGGCATATTTTTACAATAAAGAAACAAGTAAAGTCAGCTGCACAACTAATATCTGGAAGCTTTATGAGAGCTTTCAGGAAGGCCGGATCGACAGCCATATTTATCAGGTCAAAACTTACGTGGAGGGTGCCGGCACGAAGGCGGGCGAGGCTGACTCCGTCTTTATGATGGCGACGGGCTGGTCAGCGCCTTTCACCACCCAGACGGGCGTCATTGCCAAGACAGATGATGCGGTGCAACAGATCAAAGCCCTGCTTGCAGGGTTGGAAGCCGATTTTGAGCGGGTCGAACTCTGTCTTTTCGGCTTCAGCCGCGGGGCGACCTCAGCTCGGCATTTTGCGAACAGGGTGGAGAATCAGGACCGGAATCTTCTCTCCGTGTTCGACACGCAGAAATATGGCGTGCCGGAGATCCGTTTCATCGGATTGTTCGATAGTGTTGCGTCAATGCTTGCGCTTTCACAGTGGGATGTCGATGTGGGCGACAGCAAAACAGGTGACGTGAATATCGCTCTGGATGATGCGACGGCCGCCGACATATTCCATATCACCGCCGCTCATGAAGCGCGGGAAAATTACTCCCTGAATCACGTGACGCCTGATTACGCCAGGAAGCTGCAATTACCGGGTGTGCATTCCGATATTGGCGGCTTCTACCATGATATGCTGCAGGAAAAATTATATCTGACGCAAATCCTTTTCAGCTCCTTCTGAAGCAAAATGCGCATTGAAGACACGACATCCTATAAGCTGACATCGGCGGAGCGCGACAAGTTGCTGCGTCACGCGCATTGGGGAAAAATCTTTCAATGTTGCGATGTCAGCGTGTCATCGGACGTGCTGGATCGGCCTTTTCTGACGACGCTTTACGCGAATGCCGTGCAGCTTAAACGTGACGCCGTTTATGTCGGGCTTGAACGCGTTTCTTTTCAGGCAATGCGCTAGCATTGTGAGCAGATCGGCCTCTCCTTCACCAAACTCCCGGATGAGCCTGTCGAGATTATTCCGGATGACCTCCAGGACCTTCATCAAAAGGCCGTTCAAGAGGTTAATCGCATTCTTGACGGAAAGGAAGCGGCAAGCCTTGCCGATGCGCTCCCGCCGGAAGTGGCGGCGAGATATGTCCATAATTCATCATTCTGGGATGAGACGCCCACGAGTTGGGTCGTCTCTGATCACGGCATTATCGATGAGGTGACATTCAACCTTATACTTACCAACCGACCGCATGACAGTTATTTGCGACGCGAATATCATGCTGATGGCAGTGTGTTTCCGCCCGCCACGCCGAAAGTTGGCTAAGCTGGTAAACCGGGTCTCTCAATAATTAATGCATTGCGTGACGCGATAGGGAATGGCCCGTACGGACGTGACGCTGAATTCGTGATGCGCCGTAAACCGTCTATCCGGGCCATTTTTCAGAGAAGTTCATCGGTCAAGCGGGTCTATATATTCGGTACCGTTCCAGATCCGCTTGCGCCCTTTGCTGAGGCCGAGATCATAAAGCCCGTGATGCGCGGTGGGCAGAATGGTGATGTCGCCTGTCACGTCGTTATAAACTTCGGTCCAGCGACCTTTATCACCGAGATAGATGGATGTCGCACAACCGATGGCACCGCACAGCCGCGCCGATTGCAATTGCGTGAAAAGCGCCTGCTGACGTTTTGACCGGCCTAGATCCGCCATGGTGACAAGGATGATCGGGTCATCATGATGATTGCGCGCATCCTTTATCGCCTCCGCATTGAGCTGCCGCGCGAGGCTTTCAATTGCCGGCGTTGCGGGCGTCGTAAGTGTCACTGATTTGGGTGCAGCCCGCGCTTCGACGGCATTCAGGGCCAGCGCACTGCTCCAGATGGCGCATAGCAGGAGGCTCCGGCGATAAAAAGATAATAGCAAAAGCTTTGACCTCTCATTTGATGTCATCAGGCGCGACGGATTGTGACAACCAGGACGTCACGATGCCCCGGCGCGGAAGGGTCGACCCGGGTGATGGGCGTCACACCATGATAGACCCGGTGATCATCAACGAATGCACTGTCTAACGGGTTGCGAAGGGTGAAGCGTCCGACTTCCTTCTTCGACAGATCATGGATTGATGTTTCGCCCTCCGCGACATTCTGCCGCGCCACCATCATGACCCAGACCCAGTCAACACCATCTCGATGAAGCCCCTCCGGCGTTGGATTGCCCGTCCCTTCCTCCGCAACTTCGATCCGGAATTGATGCATTTCCGCATGCCATTTTTCAGGCTGGGCGGCGTCTGACGTCAAATCTGTGGCGAGATGATAGAGATGACGGAGGATTTTGAGCAGAAACGGGTTTCGTCCCGTTGCGTCCTCGACCGGGCTGAACCACCTCTGCACGCCGCCATTCAACGTATTATAGTCGCGGCTCTGGTAATGCGGCTGGTGCTGCTTGGCCGTGATATGTCCTCGATGCAGCGAGAAAACCCCGTAGCGGCGGCGGCGATAGCGACCCCCATCCGCCATGTAACGATCGAGCCCGAGATGGTTCCAACTCTCCGCAAAACGAGGCCAATATTCCAGTTCCTGCGCGGTGAAGGCAGACTTCATCTCGTGACCCGTTTTGAAAACGAACCCCTCCCGGGTCAGCGACTTCCTGATATCATCCGGGAGGCTCGGCTTATGACCCGGCGGGCAATTATCTGGATGCGTCATGATGGTGGCTCCGACCTCATTGAAAACAGTGCTGCTCTGCACCCCATCCGCACCTTGAGGCGCCGGGCCACGCGTCAGATCGCCCGAAATTAGCTGCGGTAGGAACCATTAATATCGACATAACCATGGGTCAGATCGCAACCCCAAATCCGCGCTGCCCCATTGCCGAGGCCCAGATCAATCTGGATGGTGACGTGACGCCCATGCAGATGCTTCTGAATCGGGGCTTCCTCATATCCCGCAAGTATCATGCCGTTACGCGCGATCCAGTGACCGCCAATCCCGACGGAGAGCGTATCCCGATTGGCAGGCTCACCACTTTTCCCCACGGCCATGACGATCCGGCCCCAATTCGCGTCCTCACCTGAAATCGCGGTTTTGACGAGGGGCGAGTTGGCGACAGCGAGCCCGATACGCCTTGCAGAATGCGAGTCGACGCCGCCCGAGACATCAATTTCGATGAGCTTGCTCAAGCCTTCCCCGTCTTTGACGATCATAATGGCGAGTTCCTGCATCGTGTCCGTGAAGGCGCGGCGGAAATCGGCAAAAGACGGGTCATTCACGTCCCGGATCTTATCATTTGCGGCGGCGCCGGTCGCGAAAGCGAGGACCATGTCCGAGGTGGACGTGTCTGAATCGACCGTGATGCTGTTGAAACTGGTTTCGACTGAGCTGGAGACAAGCGTCTGCAACGCGTCATGGCCGATACGCGCATCGGTCGTGATAAAGGCCAGCATCGTTGCCATATCGGGCGCGACCATGCCGCTTCCCTTGGCGATACCCTGGATCGTCACCATCGTGTCGCCGATTTTCACCTGCCTGGACACGGCTTTCGGGAAGGTATCCGTCGTCATGATGGCACGGGCTGCGTCTTCCCAACCCTCAGCCGTGAGGCTGCTGAATAAATTCGGCAGAGCA
This sequence comes from Candidatus Kirkpatrickella diaphorinae, assembly GCF_025736875.1. Classification (GTDB taxonomy): domain Bacteria; phylum Pseudomonadota; class Alphaproteobacteria; order Acetobacterales; family Acetobacteraceae; genus Sorlinia; species Sorlinia diaphorinae. The sequence goes on along the minus strand of NZ_CP107052.1, from coordinate 1,161,447 downwards.
TCAGTGATTTTCTGGGTGGGTAAGATCTCCCCGATAACCCCTGTTGATGCCAGAAAGACCTCGGATGATGCACAGCTGATCAGCCGCGCCGCATGGGCGGCCGTGACCTGCGTCGCCTGCGCCCCCGCCCGCCCGGTAAAGACATTGGCATTGCCCGAGTTCACGACCAGCGCCCGCGCATTACCGAGTGAAAGACAGGCCTTGCACCAGTCAATCGGCGCCCCCGGGCAGCGGCTTTTCGTGAAGACTCCCGCAACCGACGTGCCTTTGTCGAACACCATCATCATCAGATCAGGCCGGTCCATATATTTGATCTGTGCCGCCGACGCGCCGAGACGCACACCCTTGACCGGTATGAATGACGGCAAGGGGCACGCCAAAGGGGAGACGGAGGTGATATTGGCCATGATCTGGGTCCTTTTCTGCACTTTAAAGAGCAAATTGTTGGGGGCGGCGTTTCGCGGCGGCTGAATCAAAAGGGGCCCGGCCCGACAATGCTGTCGTAAAAGCCGGGCCCCGATTAATATGGCTGAGATCGCCTGTTCGAAATTATTTCGCCTTGGTCGGCGCCACAGCATTGCCCTTATCATCGTAATGAACAATTTTGACCTGTGACATGGCGTTCTGCACCACTTTCTGCACGTCTTCACGCACGAGCTGCTGACGGATTTCCTCCCGCACCTCATTCAAGGGCGGCACTTTCGCCTTGCGGCTGCCGAGGACTTTAATCACGTGCCAGCCATATTGCGTTTTAACCGGTGTCTGGCTGACGGTATTGGGCTTCATTTTGAAAGCAGCATCCGAGAAGGCCGGAAGCATGTCGGTTTTCTTGAACCAGCCGAGATCACCGCCACTCGCACCCGTGCCTTTATCGGTGGAGAGTTTTTTAGCCAGATCAGCGAAGTTGGCGCCTTTTTTGAGCTGGGCAATGGCATCTTTCGCCTGCGCTTCCGTCGCGACAAGGATGTGGCGGGCGTGGATCTCGATATCGTTTTTATGGGCTTCGTAATCTTTTTGATAAGCCTGCTGGATGGCGGCATCCGTCACCATCGGGCGGACTTTTTCAGAGAGATAGGCATTCTGTAATGCGCTGTTTGCCGCATTCTCCATCATGGCCTTGACTTCAGGCTTCTTGGCCAGCCCGTCACGCTCTGCAGCGATCTGAACCGCTTTCTGGCTGATCATCTGGTTCGTCAACGCGCCGATGATGGTCTGGACAGGGAGGCGCTGCAACTGAGGGGGCAGGTTGGCAGCGGCCTGTCTGACATCGTTGAGATAGATCTTCTCGCCATTAACGGAGGCAATAAGGGGGTTTTCTTTTTCTTTTGCTGCGGGGGCAGGCAATGTCGATTTCGTTGGAGCGGGTGCCGCGATAACCGAGGACGACAAAGCTGTGCCGGAAATGATCATGGCGCCAAGGAGCGCGGAGCGGATAAGCCGCATGTTGTTTAACCCTCAAAGAATTGCGTCGGTCACGAATTATGAAGGCTTTGAGGTAGCATAACAAGACGCGGCGGCTAAATAATCGTAATTTAATAAAACCCCTTCCCAGGCGTGAGGACGCGGCCAGCATGCCTTTCTACAAGGTTGCAGGGGGTGCAAAGCCGCGACATCGGGCTTGACCCGGTAAATGCAGGTGTTGGCGATAGTTGGTGCTGGTGTTAGAATCCCGCGCCTTGTTTCTGAAGTCGTTCAGCTTCTGGTTGTCAAAAGGACTATTATGTTCGGATCTCTCGCCCGTGCGCTTTTTGGTACCGCAAATGAGCGTTCGCTCAAAGCCTTTCAGCGGCGTGTGCCCGAAATCAATGCCCTTGAGCCCCAGATGCAGGCCCTGAGTGACGACGCATTGCGCGCCAGAACGGATGATTTCCGTGCGCGGATTGCCGCCGGGGAGGCGCCGTCAAAAATTCTGCCGGAAGCTTTCGCCGTCTGTCGCGAGGCATCCCGACGTGTGCTCGGCATGCGGCATTTTGATGTGCAGCTTGTCGGTGGCATGGTGCTGGATGCTGGCAAAATTGCTGAAATGCGCACGGGTGAGGGTAAAACCCTCGTCGCAACCCTCGCTGCTTATTTCAGCGCCCTGCAGGGCAAGGGTGTGCATGTCGTCACGGTCAATGACTATCTTGCGCGGCGCGATGCGGAGGAGATGGGGCGGCTTTATGGTTTTCTGAGCCTCAAAACCGGCGTGATCGTCTCCAACATGTCGGATGAGGAGCGTCGGGAAGCTTACGCGGCTGACGTTACATACGGCACAAATAACGAGTTCGGCTTTGATTATCTGCGCGATAATATGAAGTACGGCCTCTCAGAGATGGTGCAGCGGCCATTTTATCATGCCATCGTCGATGAGGTGGATAGTATCCTGATTGACGAGGCCCGGACGCCCCTGATTATCTCCGGCCCGACCGATGACACGTCGGAACTTTACCGCGCCGTCGATGCGGTGGTCGCGGAACTGGTCAAAACTGCGCAGCATTATGAAAAAGATGAAAAAGCGCGTTCCGTTATTTTGACGGAGCAGGGCGCGGATGCGGTTGAAGACGCCCTGCGCGATGCGGGCGTGCTGTCAGATGGCGGGTTGTATGACCTGCAAAATGTCGCGGTCACGCATCACGTGCAGCAATCCCTGCGGGCTTATACGCTCTATCAGCGTGATGTCGAATATATCGTGCGGGATGGCAAAGTCGTTATTATTGACGAGTTCACCGGCCGCATGATGGATGGGCGGCGTTATTCCGACGGGCTTCATCAGGCGCTGGAAGCCAAGGAAAGAGTCGATATTGAGCCTGAAAACCAGACTCTGGCCTCAATCACCTTCCAGAATTATTTCCGCCTTTACCCGAAATTATCAGGCATGACCGGTACGGCCATGACGGAAGCGGATGAATTTGCCGAGATCTACAAGCTCGATGTCGTGGAAATCCCGACCAATGTCCCGGTCGCCCGCGTTGATACGGATGATGAGATTTATATCACCGCGCGGGAAAAATTCGACGCGGTGGCCGATCTCATCTCCAAAGTCGCGGCGACGCGCCAACCTGTCCTTGTCGGCACGACATCCATCGAAAAAAGCGAGCATCTCTCCGCCCTGCTGAAGAAACGTGGCGTGCCGCATCAGGTGCTGAATGCCCGTTTCCATGAGATGGAATCGCAGATCGTCGCGCAGGCCGGGGCTTCCGGCTCCATCACCATCGCCACCAACATGGCGGGACGTGGGACGGATATCAAACTGGGCGGGAATGTCGAGATGCTGATCAAGCAGCAGATCGCCGCCACTGAAGATGAAAATGAGCGCGCCGCGCGTGAGGCCGATTTGCGCGCCAAGGTGGCGGAGGACCATGAGCGCGTCAAATCCCTGGGCGGGCTCTTCGTGATCGGCACGGAGCGTCATGAGAGCCGACGGATTGATAATCAGTTGCGCGGACGTTCCGGCCGTCAGGGTGATCCAGGCTGTTCACGCTTCTTCCTGTCCTTGGAAGATGACCTCATGCGCATTTATGGCGGTGAGAAAATGGGGTCGCTTTGGAAGAAACTGGGCATGAAAGAAGGGGAGGCGATTGTCCATCCCTGGCTCAATAAAGCGTTGGAGCGCGCACAGAAAAAAGTCGAGGCCCGCAATTTCGACCTGCGCAAAAACATCCTCAAATATGATGATGTGATGAATGACCAGCGCAAGGAGGTTTATCAGCATCGGCGTGAATATATGGCGATGGAGGATGTCTCCAGCGTGATTGAGGAAATGCGCGCCCACGCGATTGAGGATGCGGTCGCGGCGCGTATCCCTGATAAATCCTTCCCCGAACAATGGGAGAGTGCGGATCTTGAAACGGATCTGCATCAACTTCTCGCCCTTGATGTTCCGGTTCAGAATTGGGCGCAGGAGGATGGCGTGGATCGGGATGTCGTCTCCGCACGGGTGGAGGAACTGGCGACGCAAACCGCCGCTGCCCGCGCTGCCAATATCGGCCCCGCCCTGATGCGCAGCATCGAAAAGCAGGCCCTGCTGACGACATTCGACTCCGTCTGGAAAGAGCATCTCCATGCCCTTGACCAGATTCGTGAAGGGATCGGCCTCCGCGCCTATGGACAACGTGACCCGTTAAATGAATATAAGCATGAGGCTTTTAACCTCTTTTCCAATATGCTGGATGAGTTGCGTTATCGGACAACATCCACACTTTCCCGCATTGAAATCCTCTCCCCGCGTGAGGCGGAGGCTTTTGCGGAGACGCGACAGGATGTATTTGGCGCTCAGATGACCTTTGCGCATGATGAGGTCATCGGAGTGGATGGCAATGTGGTGCCGCGGACGGATAAGGACCCGTCGCCCGAAATTTTGTCATTCAACGCGATGGAAGAAACGCCACGTAACGCGCCGTGCCCCTGCGGGTCCGGCAAAAAATTCAAACATTGTCATGGTCGATTGGCGTGACACGCTTAGCCCGGGGGTAGGAATGGCCGGCCATTCACAATTCAAAAACATCATGCACCGCAAAGGTGCGCAGGATGCGAAACGCGCCAAGCAATTTGCGAAAGTCCTGCGCGAGATTACCGTCGCGGTGCGCTCCGGCTCACCGGATCCGACGGCCAATCCGCGTCTGCGTGCGGCCATGACGGCCGGGCGTGAAATCAACATGCCGAAGGATAATATCGAGCGGGCCATCAAAAAAGCCTCAGGGGCGGGGGCAGGGGATGATTACACCGAAGTGCGTTATGAGGGTTATGGCCCGGCGGGCGTCGCCATCATTGTGGAAGGTCTGACGGATAATCGTAACCGCACAGCGAGTGAAGTGCGCGCTGCTTTCTCAAAACATGGTGGCTCACTCGGTGAGAGCAATTCCGTTTCCTTCATGTTTGCGCATGTCGGTGTCATTAGCTTCCCGACCGAGGTGGCAAGTGAGGAGGAGATGCTGGACGCCGCGATTGAAGCGGGCGCCGATAATGTCCTCCTTTCCGAAGACGGGCATGAGATCATCTGCGCAATGGAGAACTTCTTTGCCGTGCGCGACGCGCTTGAAACGCGTTTCGGGGAGCCAAAGGCCGCAAAACTCGATTGGCGGCCGGAAAACAGCGTGGTGCTGAATGAGGAAACGGCGCGTTCTGTCCTTAAATTGATCGACGTGCTGGAGGATAATGACGACGTGCAGGCTGTTTACGCCAATTTCGACCTCCCTGACGATGTCGCGCGGGCCCTGGCTGCCTGAATGAAGCGGCTGATCGGCATTGACCCGGGTCTGCGCTTTACAGGATGGGGCATTATCGATGTTGAGGGCAACCATATGCGCCACGTGGCTTCCGGCGTGATTGGCAGTGACAGTGATGAGTCTGTGCCGCATCGCCTGTGTGAGCTTCACGGCGCGTTGACGGCGCTCATCAGGGAATATACCCCTCAGGAAGCCGCGGTGGAGGAGACGTACGTTAACCGCAATGGCGCCTCCACCCTCAAACTTGGCTATGCGCGCGGCGTTGCACTTTTAGTGCCGGCCTATGAGGGGTTACTTGTGGCGGAATACGGTGCCAAGCAAGTCAAAAAATCTGTCGTGGGCACGGGTGCCGCCACGAAGGAACAGGTGACCCTCATGATCACGCGTCTCCTACCCGGCGCCATCATTAAAAAAGCAGATGCGTCGGATGCGCTGGCCGTGGCCATCTGCCACGCCCATCATCGCGCAAGCCACGCCGCTTATGCCCGAGGAAGGCGCATGGCATGATTGGTCGCCTCGTCGGACATGTCGTCGCAACGGAGCTTGATCACTGCCTGATCGACGTTAACGGGGTGGGGTACGTTGTCTCCGCATCCAGCCCGACCTTATCGCACTTGCCGCCTTCATCCGAGAAAGCGACGCTGCTGATCGAGACGCATGTGCGTGAAGATGCGATCCAGCTTTTCGGTTTTGCTTCACAGGGGGAGCGCGCCTGGTTCCGCACCCTAACGACAGTGCAGGGCGTGGGGTCGAAGGTCGCGCTCGCGATCCTTTCCGTCTGCCCGCCAGAGGCCCTGCCGCTGATCATCGCCAGTGGCGACAAGGCCCAGCTCGCCCGCGCGACAGGGGTCGGGCCGCGCCTGGCAAGCCGCATCATTTCCGAGCTATCGGCAAAAACGGCGAGCCTGCCTGATTCCGCGTCGGTCGCGGGTCCGTCAGCGCCGGGCACATCCTCCTCTCTTGAGGGGGACGCCATGACAGCTCTGGAAAGCCTCGGTTTCCGCCGGGTGGAAGTCTGGGATGTCCTGACCCGCATTATCAAAACCCATGAAGGGGCGAATCTCGAGAAAATCCTGGGGCTGACGCTGAAAGAACTCGGACGATGAGCGCCCCGGCGGACCGTATAATCGACCCGGAACGGAAAGAGGATGATTTTTCCGAAAGCACATTGCGGCCGCAAACGCTTGATGACTTCACGGGCCAGCGCGCCAGTCGTGAGAATCTCTCCGTCTTCATTCAGGCGGCGAGGGCGCGTGGCGATGCGCTGGATCATGTGCTTCTCCACGGCCCGCCGGGGTTGGGTAAAACCACCCTTGCCCAAATCGTCGCGCGGGAGTTGGGGGTGGGTTTCCGGGCGACATCCGGGCCGGTTATTCAACGGATCGGGGATCTCGCCGCTATTCTGACAAATCTTCAGCCGCGTGATGTTCTTTTCATTGATGAAATTCACCGCCTGCAGCCAGCGATCGAGGAAATCCTTTATCCCGCGATGGAGGATTATCGGCTTGATCTGATCATTGGTGAGGGGCCCGCGGCGCGATCCGTGCGGATTGACCTGCCGCCTTTCACGCTGGTCGCTGCCACGACGCGTGCCGGTCTACTGGCCACGCCCCTCCGGGATCGCTTCGGCATTCCGTTACGGCTGATCTTTTATTCACCGGAGGAGCTACGTGCGATCGTCAGTCGCGGTGCGGCGCGCCTTGGAGTAAATCTGACCGAAGACGGCGCCGCGGAAATCGCCCGTCGCTCACGCGGGACGCCGCGTATTGCCGGACGCCTGCTGCGCCGCGTGCGGGATTTCGCGGCTGTGGGGGCACCGCGAGACCGCGCCATCACGCGGGAAATGGCGGATGCGGCCCTCACGCGGCTTGAGGTTGACCCTATCGGTTTGGACGCGATGGACCGGCGTTATCTAATGCGGATTGCGACATTTCATCATGGCGGGCCGGTCGGAATTGAAACACTTGCCGCTGCCTTGTCCGAGGCGCGCGACAGTCTAGAAGATGTTGTTGAGCCCTATTTAATTCAGGAGGGATTGATCATGCGCACTTCGCGGGGGCGCGTCCTGGGTGAACGGGGCTGGGCGCATCTGGGCCTGAAACCGCCCCGAAATGCCGTGATGCAAAGTGACCTCCCGCTTGATGGATCCATTGATGCGCCATAAATTCTCCATTCGTATTTATTACGAAGACACGGACGCGGCAGGGATTGTCTATCACGCGCGCTATCTGCATTTCGCTGACCGTGCACGAACGGAGCTGCTGCGCCAGAATGGGATTTCCCTCCAGCATTTGGCGGAGGAGGAAGGACGTGTCTTTCTCGTGCGCAGCCTGACCGTCCATTATCGCAAGCCGATTTACCTTGATGATGAGATCACTGTCTGCTCGGAGGAAATGGAAACTTCCATCTCGCGATCGATTATAAGGCAGGTGCTTGAGCGCAAGGGCGAAGAATGTGCGCGTCTGGAAGTTGAGCTTGTCTGCCTTGATCGTGCCACGAACAGGCCCGGGCGTTTCCCGCCGCAGATTGTCTCGGCGTTGGGTGCGTACCGTGCGGCCCATCTCGATAGGTGACGCGGGCGGCAAATCATCGTAAAGAAAGCAAAATCAGGGCGCGAGTCCTGAGGTGTATACGGGGAGGCGGGCCTCCCCAGGGAGGTTGGATTGGATCGTACGGTAGATACAGCAAATCTGGGGGCGCAAGCGATCAACCTGTCCCCGTTGCACCTTTTCATGCACGCATCCATCGTCGTGCAGCTTGTCATTCTGGGGCTCGTTTTCTGCAGCGCCTTTGTCTGGGCCGTCATTATTGAAAAATATATGTCGGTCCGGCGCGTCAATCGTGAAGCGGACGCTTTTGAGGAGCGCTTCTGGTCCGGCGGCAGTCTCGACGATATTTATGAAGCGGAAGGGGCGAAACCCTCCAACCCCATGGCCGCCGTTTTCGGCGCGGCAATGGGGGAATGGCGGCGCTCCGCCCGGATCAACGGTGCGGATATGAGCCGTGGCGGCGTGCGGGAACGTGTCGACCGCGCCATCACCATCACCGTCACGCGGGAGATGGATCGCCTCGGCAAACGGCTGATCGCGCTGGCGACAATCGGCCCGGTCGCGCCTTTTATAGGCTTGTTCGGGACAGTCTGGGGCATCATGCATGCTTTCGGCTCCATCGCCGCGCAACACAACACCAACCTCGCCGTCGTCGCGCCGGGTATCTCCGAGGCGCTTTTCGCCACCGCGATCGGGCTCCTGACGGCCATTCCTGCCTATGTCGCCTATAACGTTACCAGCGGCGCTCTGGACCTCTTCGCGGAGCGTCTCAGTTCCTTCGGGATTGAGTTTGCCGCGATCCTGTCCCGTCAGTCAGAAGAGCGGAGCTGAAGAATGGGCATGCCATCTGCCGGAGGGTCGCGGCGGGGGCGTCGCTTTCGTCCCAGCGCGGAAATCAACGTCACTCCGCTTGTCGATGTCATGCTGGTGCTGCTGATCATCTTCATGGTGACAGCGCCAATGCTGACAAGCGGTATCAATGTCGATCTGCCGAAATCCAGCGCCGCGCCGCATAATGTCGATGTCAAACCCGTTAATGTCTCCGTCAAAGAGGATGGAACGATCTATCTGGATGACCATACGGTGGCGGAGCAGGATCTCGTCGCGCAATTGCGTGAGCGCGTGCATGATGACCAGCAGCAGCGCATCCATGTGCGGGGGGATCTGCGGCTGAGTTATGGCCAGGTGGCCCGTATCATGGCCATGATCGCGGGGGCCGGTTTCAAACGCATCGCGCTTGACACGCGGGAACAGCCGGCGGGCCAATAGGGGAAGGGGTCGAAATTGCACCGTCCTCTCTCTGCGGATACGCGGCGTTTCCGGCGTTCAGCTGTCGCGTCCGGGCTGCTGCATCTTGGCGTGATCCTCTGGATTGTCATTTATATGCATGGATCCGTCCCGCCGGAGCCACCTCCGCCTGACTCCGTCGATGTCACGTTGGATGTGGATGCGCCACCGTCGATCCCGCATAAATCCGATCAGCTTTCGAAAGAAAAATCGCCTGCCCCTGCGCCTGTGACTGAGGATGCGCCGCCCTCACCGGACGTGCCGAAAGACGTGCCGAATGAGGAGCCACCGCCCGCCCCGCCACCGCCGCCGCCCATCCCTCCCGCGGCGACAAGTGACGCACAGACATTGCCGGAGCTCAAACCGATGGAAAAGCTCCCGGATGACGATGCGGAGCCGATCAAGACTGTCCCGACCCCGCCTTCACCGCCATCCGCAGCGCACCAGGTGGTGCCGCCTCAGGCCCTGACCCGCAGGGACGTTGCGCCGCCTAAAATTTTCCAGCCATCTCACATCACGCAGCCCAATGTGACGAAGAAAATGCAGACGGATTCCCATTCCCTGCTTTCAACACTTGATGCGTTTCGCGTTGATCAGAAGCAGACCCACCCGCCCAAGGCGCGTGCCAATCCGAAACAGGGTGGTGCCCCGAAAGGGGCTGGCGCGCCGGAAGGGGATATCACGAGCGCCTTGACGCCGACGCAGCGCGGGGCCATCGGGCAGGGCGTGCGGCGGTGCTATACGCAGGATACAGCCGCGCAGAATTACGCAAGTTTTTCCGCCGCGTTGGAAATCACCGTGGATGCGCAGGGCGTTGCGCGTCGCGCGGAATTATCCGCCGATACAATGCGGCGGGCGGAATCTGATCCCGTCTTTCAGGTTTTCGCTGAGCGTGCCCGCCAGGCTGTTTTAAGCCCGACATGTGCCAAACTGCGCCTGCCGCCGCAGATGCTCGGTGATGTGCACCGGTTGAAGTTCATTTTTAGGCCATAATCTTCGGCCAGGATCGTTGATGGAGGAGCTTGATATGCGTAGCACTGATAGGTTCATTCTTGATGACGAGGCTGAAAGCCTGCGCCAGTTCCTCCTCTCTCGTCGGACTGCTCTTGGCATGGGTGTGGCCGCGATCGGCCTCTCCGCCCTCTCACCCCGTTTCGGTTTTGCGCAGGGTTCTGGCCAGTCGGGCGCGGCCATCACGGTTGATCAGGCCCGCGCCGCCCCGATCCCCATTGGCATTCCGAGCTTCGGGCCCGGTCTGGGTGCGCAGATCAGCGAGGTCATCGCCGCGGATCTTGGCAATACGGGGCTTTTCAAGGTGCTGGCCTCATCGCCGGGCGCACCTGACTTTGAAATGCTGAAAAGCCAGGGTGCGCGCGCCGCCGTCAGTGGCAATGTATTGGGAAGTGGCGATGTGCAGGTTGAAATGCGTCTCTGGGACGTCCTGACCGGTGGGCAAATCCAGGGCACGCGTTATTCCGCCAATCGGGCGAACTGGCGTCGCATCGCGCACATTATTGCTGATGTCATTTATGAGCGCCTGGTGGGTGAGAAAGGCTATTTCGACACGCGCATCGCATATATTTCCCGCACGGGTCCGGGGCGTCAGCTGACGACGCGGCTGGCCATTATGGATCAGGATGGGGAAAATGCGCACATCCTGACCCAAGGACGATGGTTGACGCTCACGCCGCGATTTGACCCGCGTCAGGACCGCCTCGCTTTTATGTCTTACGCGAATAATCGCCCACGTGTGTATCTCTTCGACATTAAATCGGCGCAGCAGCGGTTGCTCGGTGAATTTCACGGCATCTCCTTTGCGCCTCGTTTTTCTCCCGATGGTCAGCAGGTTGTGCTGTCTGCCACGCGGGCGGGCGGTTCCGACATATGGGTGGTTGATCTCGCTTCCGGCGCGAAACGGCAGATGACCAGTTCCGGCGCGATTGATACGAGCCCCTGTTTCAGCCCTGATGGCACGCAGATCGTCTTCAACTCGGATCGCGGCGGGTCGCCTCAGCTTTATATCATGAGCGCATCTGGCGGTAATGCACGGCGCATCTCTTACGGTCAGGGCAGTTATGGCTCCCCCGTCTGGTCTCCGCGCGGGGATGTGATCGCCTTCAGCCGTATTGCCAATGGCAGTTTCTCTCTGGGCGTCATGGGGCCGGATGGCGGGGGGGAACGCATCCTGACAGAGGGTTTCACGGTTGAAAGTCCCACATTCTGCCCGAATGGGCGCGTGCTGGCTTATTGCCGTCAGACACGGGCCGGACATCGCGGCGCGGGTTTTTCAACGATGATCGACACGATTGATATCACCGGTTTCCATGGTCGGACGATTCCGACGCGCACGGGTGCGTCTGACCCGGCCTGGTCACCTTATAACGGTTAAGATTTTAAAACATAATGCGGCCGATTTCCCAAGGATCCCGCCACTTACGTCATTAAGGTTTCTCAGGTGGTTCCGTGGGAACTTGACCGCCTCCGGGAAGTTTGATTATGGAAGAATTGGACGCTTTTTGTCCAAAATACGCTGCGCGATGGGGTTTGAATTCATCCCTCATCCTAGTAGTCGATCCGTTTATCTGGTTCGGACCTGAAATCAGGCCGGCCTTTCAGGATGGCATATTATGAATTTCAAACTCTTAAGCTGTGTCGGTATCGCGCTTGCTTTGACCGCATGTTCCGGTAAGCCAAGCAATACCGGTTCTACCGATGGCAATGGCGCCGTCGCACAGGAAACGGGCGTGACGCCCGGTAGCGAAGCCGATCTCGTCGCCAATGTCGGGGACCGGGTTTATTTCGCGCTCAATCGCAATGAGCTTTCCAGCGACGCGCAGGCAACGCTTGATAAGCAGGCGGAATGGCTGGGGCGTTACCCGCAAGTGACCGTGCAACTCGCCGGAAATTGTGATGATCGCGGGACGGAGGAATATAATATCGCTCTCGGCCAGCGTCGCGCCAATGCCGCGCGGGATTACCTCGTGGCTAAAGGCGTGAGTGCGTCGCGCATCACCACAATCTCCTACGGTAAGGATCGTCCCACAGCGCAGGGCGATAATGAGGAAGCGTGGTCGCAAAACCGCAATTCAATTACCTCTGTTCAGTAAAAACGCGCTGACCGCAATCCGGGTGAAAGCTTTGGTTGCGGGCGGGCTTTTTATCATTTAACGAGTATAGTCGGCGCGGTCCCAGGTCGGGCCGACTATAAACTTACCTGCAGGCTGCATTGATCCTCGCATCATACGGCGTGGAGAGACAAATTGCGACATCACAACGCTTATCGGCTGACCCGACTTTTCTGTATCACCGGACTTGGTCTCGCGATCTTCCTTTCCGCCTCGCCGCTTAATGCGCGTTCGGAGGATGAGGGCGGGACGCGCGATCTCGTCGCGCAGCTACTGCAGCGCGTGGCCGCTCTGGAAGCGTCACAACGGGAATTACGTGGTGATGTTGACCAATTGAGCAATCAGGTCAAAACCCAATCCGAGGCGCTTAATAAGAAACTGGATGACGCGCAGTTCAATGCGGGCGCGGGTTCAGGCACGGCGACTAAAAATAACGACATGGCGGCGGCACCTCAGGAAAAGACGGAGAGCGCCAAAGCGGCTTCCCCCGCAGACCTCATCAAGCAGGGCAAAGCGGCGCTCTCAGCGCGCAATTTTGATGTCAGCCAGGCGAAGGCGCAGGCGGCCATCAAAGCGGCGCGTGATACAAAGACGAAAGTCGATGCACGCTTCCTCCTTGCGCAATCTCTTGCCGGGCAGAAAAATTTTAAGGGTTCGGCACTGGCTTATTTTGACGCGTACAAGGCCGCGCCCCGCGCGGTTTCCGCGCAGGAATCCCTCCTTGGTGTTTCGGCCTCTATGCTGGCTCTAGACCGACACAAGGATGCGTGTGAAGCTTTAGGGAAGTTAAAACATGATTTCCCGGATATGTCGGCGCGCATTCGCAAGGCCTATAATTCGTTCTTCCGACGGGCGCATTGCGGCTGAGACAGTTTTTGCCGGTTCATGAAGATGAATTCGCGGGACTGATGTCGCCTTACGGGCCGTTCCCTGCGGATGAGACCCGTTACCGTGTTGCTGTCGCGGTTTCCGGCGGTGCGGATAGTCTTTGCCTAGGCTTTCTGGCGCATCGCTGGCGTAAGAGGAGTGTCGCCCTGATCGTTGATCACGGGTTGCGTCCCGAAGCCGCGCAGGAAGCACAGGAAACGCGGCGGATTCTGACTCGTCTTGGGATGGAAGCCCATATTCTTCGCCTTACCCATCTGTCGAAAATGCGTGGCATGCAGGCGCGCGCGCGCGCGGCGCGATATGACATCCTGACAGAATGGTGTCGTCAGCATGGCGTGATGGATCTTCTCGTGGCGCATCACCGCCGCGATCAGGCGGAGACTTATTTTCTGAGAAAGGAAAAACAGAGCGGCGCGTTCGGCCTCGCCGGCATGGCGGCTGCCCGCTTCACGCCTGACGTCCGGATCATTCGGCCGTTACGTGACATTCCGCCCCAGCGATCAAGGGCAACCCTTGATGCGGAAGGTCTGAGATGGATCGAAGACCCGTCAAATCGCAACGCGCAGTTTCGTCGTGTTGCGATCCGGCAAGCCCTGTCGGCGCAGGACATTGACGTCGCGCTGAGTGAGACGCGCCGTCACGCCGCTTTGCGGCAGGCGGCCGAAACGTCTCTGGCCGCTTATTGCGGGCAACTCACGCCGCATCCTTTCGGCTTCGTCCGCATCAATGGGGAACTGCCACCGCCTGAAATATTGTCGCCTCTCTGTCAGGCTGTTTCCGGCGCGGATTGGGCACCCTCCCAGCGACGTCTGGCGCAGCTCCGGGCAGCCGCGCAGGACGCCACATTGGGCGGCGTATGGTTTTTTCAACGCCGAATTGCGGGCGTGACGCGGGGATGGTGCCTTGTCCGGGAGCCGGATGCGGCCGCGCAGATGATTGACATCAACGATGTTGCGCGGGCGGAAGGTCTCATCTGGGACCGACGATGGCGCCTCCAGGGACGCGCCGTGCCAGGTATTACCATCCGCCGTCTTGGCAGGGCCGCCTCGCAATTCAAGACGCGGGACCTGCCTTCACGCTATCTTATGGCACTGCCCGCCATCTGGCGCGATGATCGACTTATTGCCGTCCCGCATTTCGGGTTCTGCAGGGATGTGGCGGTGGCGCATCTCCGCTTTACGGCGTGGCGCCGCGCACCCGTGACCGATGCTTCCTTATGGTGCGATATGGCGCCTGAACCCTCATCTTCAAGCTGTGAGACGGGATATTAATGGTTTGATCATGGGATGAACCTGTTTTTTAACGACAAAGCGTCCTTGGGCGGGGTTGGTAACACGCGTGCTCATGCTTATGTTATCTTCACGCGGTTGAGTTTACCTCTTATCTGTTCGACAATCCGTCATATGCGACCACGCCCGAGCCGGGCTGTATTTTGGTAGAGAATCTTATGAATAACCTAGGGCGTAGTCTTCTGGTCTGGATAGCGATCATCGTTGCGATCGTCATGGTCTTCGTCGCTTTCCAACCGCATGACGAGCACGCTGTAACGCAGCAGCTTGCCTATTCCGACTTCGTCCATGACGTTGATAAGGGTCAGGTCAGGTCCGTCACGATCCGGGATCAGGACATTACCGGCAAATTGAAGGACGGCGTCGCTTTCCAGACTTATGCGCCGATTGACCCGACCCTCGTCTCGCGACTGACGTCTAAAGGTGTTGAGGTCAATGCCAAGCCGCCTGAGCCGGAGGGAAGCCCCGTCTTAAGGGCCATTGCAAATTACCTCCCCATTATCCTGATGGTCGGTATTGTCATTTTGTTTCTCCGTCAGATGCAGATGGGGAATGGCAAGGCGATGAGCTTCGGGCGCTCGCGCGCGCGCCTGCTGAGTGAGAAGCAGGGGAAAGTCACTTTCAGCGACGTTGCCGGGATTGATGAGGCGAAAAGTGAGTTGGAGGAAATCGTCGATTTCCTCAAAGACCCGCAGAAATTCACCCGTCTCGGGGGTAAGATCCCGAAAGGCGCATTGCTTGTTGGCCCGCCAGGCACGGGTAAAACGCTGCTGGCACGCGCCATTGCGGGTGAGGCCAATGTGCCGTTCTTCAGTATTTCCGGTTCCGACTTCGTGGAAATGTTCGTCGGTGTCGGCGCGTCCCGCGTGCGGGATATGTTTGAGCAGGGCAAAAAATCAGCGCCCTGTATCATCTTTATTGATGAGATCGACGCGGTCGGGCGTCACCGCGGTGCCGGACTGGGCGGCGGAAATGATGAGCGGGAACAGACACTCAACCAGATGCTGGTAGAGATGGATGGTTTCGAAAGCAATGAGGGTGTGATCCTGATTGCCGCGACAAACCGGCCGGACGTGCTTGACCCGGCTTTGCTGCGTCCGGGGCGTTTTGATCGTCAGGTGGTTGTGCCCAATCCGGATGTCACGGGTCGGGAGCGCATCCTGCGTGTTCATATGCGTAAAGTGTCTCTCGGTAATGATGTTGACCCACGCGTGATTGCCCGCGGTACGCCCGGTTTCTCCGGCGCGGACCTCGCTAATCTCGTCAATGAAGCGGCGCTGATGGCGGCGCGTCTTGGCAAGCGATCCGTCAATATGCGGGATATTGAGGCCGCGAAAGACAAGGTGCTGATGGGCGCGGAAAGGCGTTCTATGGTGATGAGTGAGGAGGACCGGCGTCTTACCGCCTATCATGAAGGCGGCCACGCCCTTTGCGCCATGCTGACGCCGGGTTGTGACCCGGTGCATAAAGCGACGATCATCCCACGCGGGCGTGCTCTTGGCCTTGTCATGAGCCTTCCTGAAGGCGACGCTTATTCAAAAACAAAAAGCAAATGCCTTGCTGAGCTGGTTCTGGCCATGGGCGGTCGCGCGGCGGAAGAGATCATTTTCGGTAAGGAGAATATCTGCACGGGTGCCTCAAGCGACATCAAGATGGCGACCGATCAGGCCCGCCGTATGGTGACGGAATGGGGTATGAGCGAGAAGCTCGGCACGATTGCCTATGGTGATAACGGGCAGGAGGTGTTTCTTGGGCATTCCGTCACGCAAAATAAATCTGTTTCAGAGGCGACAGCGCAGGAAATTGATCGGGAAGTGCGCGATATTGTGGACCACGCTTATCGACGCGCTCACAGTCTTTTATTGGAACACATAGACGACCTGCATCGTTTGGCGAAAGCCCTGTTGGAATTTGAAACCCTGACAGGTGATGAGATCAGCCAGCTTTTAAAAGGGCAGCCGATTGAGCGGGCCGATATTTCGGATGATGGGCCGGAGAATCGACGGGCCTCCGTGCCGACCGTTAATACGGGTTGGGGGACAGGTCCCTTGGCGGGTGCGGCGTCTCCGCAGCACGGATAAAGAAAGAGGGCTTCGGCCCTTTTTCTTTAAGTTTCAGTCAGGCCGCAAAGCCTGAGACATTTTGTTTGTAACAAGGCAGTGTCAATGTCCAAAGCTTCGTCCACGCGCCGCCTCTTCGGTACAGATGGCATTCGGGGGCTCGCCAATTGTTTCCCCATGACGATCGATATCGCGCAAAAGCTTGGCCAGGCCGCGGGGATATTTTTTCGCCGGGGTGATCACCGACATCGTGTCGTTTTAGGTAAAGATACCCGCCTCTCCGGTTACATGCTTGAGAACGCCCTCGTCTCCGGTTTTCTTTCCGCCGGGATGGACGTCACTTTGGTAGGCCCGCTGCCGACCCCGGCCATCGCCATGCTGACGCGGTCGCTGCGGGCGGATCTGGGCGTTATGATTTCGGCCTCCCATAATCATTTCGGGGATAATGGCATCAAATTATTCGGTCCGGACGGCTACAAATTGTCGGACGAGGATGAGGCCAGAATTGAAGCGCTTATGGCGCAGGATCTCTCGGATTATCTCGCGCCACCCCAGGATGTCGGCCGCGCCTCGCGCCTCAATGACGCTGCCGGACGTTATATTGAAAGCGCGAAAACGTCGCTTCCCAATCGATGCCGCCTGGACGGATTGAAGATCGTCCTCGACTGCGCAAATGGCGCGGCCTACCGGGTCGGCCCCACAGCATTGTGGGAACTGGGCGCGGATGTCGTTAAAATCGGCTGTTCACCTAACGGCACCAACATCAATCATCGCTGCGGCTCGACCGCGCCGCAAAGATTGCGTGAAGCCGTTTTGCAGGAGAGGGCGGATATAGGCATCGCGCTGGATGGGGATGCGGACCGCCTCATCATCATTGATGAAAGGGGTGAGACCGTCGATGGTGATCAGGTCCTCGCCTTGATCGCATCCCATTGGCAGAATGCGGGGCTTCTTCGGTCCAATAATGTCGTCGCGACGGTGATGTCCAATCTCGGGCTGGAGCGTTTTCTGCAGGGGCAGGGGCTAGAGTTACACCGCACCGCGGTGGGTGACCGCTACGTTGTGGAGCGCATGCGGTCTTTGGGCAGTCAGATCGGCGGGGAACAATCGGGGCATATGGTGCTGTCCGATTACGGCACAACGGGGGACGGTCTTGTCGCCGCGCTTCAGGTGCTGGCTGTGCTTGTTGAAACAAAAAAACCAGCGAGCGAGGCTTGCCGCATGTTTACGCCTTTCCCGCAAACGCTGCGCAGCATTCGTTTCAGCGAGGGGAATCCGCTCCAGGCAGATTGCGTCATCGACGCGCAACGCCATGCGGAAAGTCAGTTGCAGGATCGCGGGCGTGTGTTATTGCGCGCCAGTGGCACGGAGCCGCTGATCCGCATCATGGTGGAGGCGGATGACGGGCAGCTTGTCGCAAGCGTCGCGGATGCACTGACAGAGGCTGTTGAATCGGTCGCCAGATTATCGTCGCCGATAAAGTAAACTTGGCCTGTCTAAAAATGGGGCCCATATGAATTGACCCCGGAAACGCCTCAATCAAAGAGACGCCTTCCGGGGCCGTGCGCTTTACCTTCGCAAATGGTCGCTATGTCCTAGGCGTTGATGAGCGACGAGTGTTGCGGGTTTGTGACGCGGGAAACAGGTTGGAATTCCTCCCTCAGCACGTAGCCGCGTCCCCAGACAGTGCCGATGAGATTATCAATACCGTGTTCCTGCAATTTGCGACGCAGCTTACAGATGAAGACGTCGATAATCTTCATCTCAGGCTCATCACGTCCGCCATAAAGGTGATTGAGGAAAGCATCCTTGGTGAGGATCGTGCCGCGCCGAAGCACAAGAAGCTCTAAGATCGCGTATTCTTTACCAGTAAGCGGAATGGAAACGCCGGAAGCAAAAGCGCTCTTGGCGTTAAGGTCAATGGTCAGATTACCCAGGGTAATGACAGCCGTGCTGAAACCGCGCGACCGTCTTGCGACCGCATGGAGACGTGCGATCAACTCTTCATCATCATAAGGTCGTTCGATAAAATCATCCGCACCGGCATTGAATGTCGCAATCTTATCCCGGGCGGAACTGCCCTGCGACGTCACGATAATCGGCGTTTCAACGCGTGCGCGGCGGACACGGCGTATGACATCGCAACCGTCAAGGTCATCGATCGAGAGATCAACGATGGCGAGGTCATAATCATAATGTTGTAGCATTTCAATCGCGTCGAAACCGCTCCCCGCGTGGTCCACGGTAAACCCGCCTTGGTGAAGGGTCTTCAGCGCTGAAACACTCTCGCCACAATCATTTTCGACTAGAAGGAGGCGCATGTTTTCATTCTCCACATCTGATGAATTTTTATTACTACCTAGGGTTGATAAGGACAAGTCAATTACGCCTTCAATGTGAAAAAGTTTTTCCCATTGCTAAGTAATAGTTAAGGAGAACGTAAATTTCCGAGGGAAACCATTGATTAACAACAAAAAATAGGTTGAAACTTTTACTAAACTTCAACTTAGTGTTGCAGAATGAGCACGTTACGCTAAGATTTGAAAGGGCGACAATATCAGCCCGTTCAGTTTAGCTTAACGTTTTGGACGTTATAAAGGTCCGGATTAAGAAAGAAGTTTTTAAAAATAATCTTTTCGGATAACTTGCAGCGTCGGATAACGAAGCGGGAACATTGTTCAGCGAGGAATCGGACTTAGGTGACGATGCATTCTATATATGACATGCCGTCGGAGGAGATCTCCCTCCGGCAGCTCAGCATCTTGCGAAAGAGCGAGCGTAATCTGGCGCGCTCAAACGCACTGGCCGCGTGTGAGCAGGAGGAAAGGCTCCGCTCTGAACGCACGCGCGTAGAGCGTGCGATCTATGAGGAAGAATATGAAGTCCTCGCGCTTTCCATGGATGATGTTGAAGTTGAGCAATTTATGAGCTGGCTTCCGCAGGCGCGCCGGGCTGTGTCAGAGGCGCGACGTCTTGAGGGCCGGGCGCGGATTGACATGCTTTACGCCCTCACGGCCCTCGAAACAGCTTCTGCCGCTGTGGAGGAGGCGGAGGTTGAACGTCAGGTGACGCCTTCACGCCTCCCGCAATCTGTCTGATATTACAGGCGATCACCTTCCGCTTCACAGCCTGACCCTACCTGCGTTGAGAAACTTTCAGCCAGTCTGAAGAAGTCGGTCGAGGGCCGTCAGAAGGCGTTGATGCTGTGCTTCTGAGCCAATGGTGATGCGGACCCAATCAGCTATACGTTGCGTCTCCATATGACGCACCAGAATATTTTCTTTCCTCAGATGCCGCGTCAATTCATCGGCGCGTATATTCGTGTGGCGCGCCGCGATGAAATTCGCCTGAGACGGCAGGATCGTGAACCCCCGCGCCTCCAGCGCGTGGGTCAGATCCTCCCGCAATTGCTTTATCCGGTGCACAGTCTCCTCCAGCCATACTGTGTCCTCAATGGCGGCAATGGCGCCGGATTGCGCGATGCGGGAGAGTGGGTAGGAGTTGAAGCTGTCTTTGACGCGGGTCAATCCTTCAACCAGCTTCGGGTGCGCCAGGGCGAAGCCGACACGCAGCCCGGCAAGTCCCCGACTTTTGGACAAAGTCTGCACGACGATGAGATTAGGGTGATCGCTGACGAGGCGCGCGGCGCTCTCTGCCCCGAAATCGACATAGGCCTCATCAATCAGCACCACACAATCCCGCCTTGCGCGGACAAGACGCTCAATCTCCCGGCGGGGGAGGGCCAGGCCGGTATTGGCGTTCGGATTGGCGATGACAATCCCGCCAGCGGGCCGCTCAAGATAGTCATCGATGTTGATTGTGAAATGATCAGTCAGCGGAATATGCTGATAGGTCAGGCCGAATAAATGGCAGTAAACGGGGTAAAAGCCGTAAGTGACATCTGCGAAGAGGATGGGCCGATCCTCCTGCATCAAAGCTCTGAAAGCATGGCCCAATACCTCATCCGACCCGTTTCCGACAAAGACATTGTCCAATTCACACCCGCAAAGCCGGGCAATCGATTTCCTTAAAGCTGCGGCTGTCGGGTCAGGATAAAGGCGCAGATCATCGTCACACGCGGCGCGCAGGGCATCGCGCGCGGCAGGTGACGGCGGGAAGGGAAGCTCATTCGTGTTGAGCTTGACGAGATCCGCCTCCTGACTCTGTTCTCCCGGAATGTAGGGATCCAGTTTATGGACGAGGGGGCTCCAATAACGATTCATCACTTTACGTCCGATGCGTTCCCGAACGGGAATCCCGTCCGTCTATCCGGGTCAGTTCAGCCCGTGAATGGGCAAGGTCGCGCGCGCACACGCCATCCACATCTTTCAGGTCGAGATCGGCGCCGTGTTCAAGGAGGAGTTTGACGATATCATGGCGCTCAAACATCAGGGCGAACATTAAAGGCGTGCGACCCAAATGGTTTTGATGGTCAATTTTTGCACCATGCTCAAGCAGCAGGCGCGCCACGCGCTCATGCCCCTTGAAGGCGACCCCGCTTAAAGCAGTCGCACCTTTCCTGTCTTCAGCATCCACCCTGGCGCCATGATGCAGCAGAAGCGCCGCCGCATCGTAACGGTTCTTATACGTCGCAACGATCAATGCTGTGTGTCCGCGACTATCCGCTGCGTCGATCTCCATACCGGCATCGATGAATTGTTTAATGGTGTTCAGGTCACCCTCACGCGCAGCATCAAGAAAAAGCGCGGCAATCTGCTCGTCAGTCAAGTGGCCTTCAGAATCTTTTTCGCGCATCGCGCTGCCCTGTTCATCATGTTTCATCATTGTCAATTGCGGCGTCAATGATGCGCCATGTGACCCCGCAATCACGCGTTTCATGGGAAATCTTGCACCAATTTTCCTTACTACGAAGGTTTTTCCGGTACGACCAGCCTTTAAAACTGCGTTTAATGCACTATATTTCGCTCTGAGCCGTCTTGACGGGACAAAATCACGAAATGTTTATCTCGTGACGAAACCGTCATGAATGCTCCGGTTTAAGTGCAAAATCCACTTTTTATACCGTAGGTTAGCGGCTGTGACGCGGGGCCGCTCTTAGAGAGCTGAGTGAAGATATGTTTTTTTTAGGCCACGCTCTTGCGTTCCGGCCGAAGCGTCCTAAAACCCTATCTGAAAATTCTGTGCAAAATATGTGTGATTTTCTGTCGGGTTGGAGTCGCCATATCGCTGCGCTACAGCGTCGAGCCGATTGCTGTGTCCTGTCTGTCGGTTCAACGAGATGAAGAGAAATTGGAGGTCAGTTTTTGATGCGTTCTTTAAGTAACCAAGTCGCGTACAACGCGCAGGCGGGCTCCGGCGGCGCCGGTTCAGGTGATATCGCGCAGCTGACGATCAACACCATCCGAACCCTCTCCATGGATGCCGTCCAGAAAGCCAATTCCGGCCATCCCGGCACGGCCATGGCACTCGCCCCGGCAATGTATGCCCTTTGGCAGCATGAACTCAAATACGACCCCCAGCAACCGCTCTGGCCTGCGCGGGACCGTTTCGTCCTGTCAATCGGCCATGCTTCTGTCCTGCTTTATTCAACCATCTTCCTGACCGGCATTCGTGATGTCGCGCATGGCAAAGTGGTTGATCGCCCGTCCTTGACCGTCAAGGATATTGAGCAGTTCCGTCAGCTCAATTCCAAAACGCCGGGCCATCCGGAATATCGCTTCACGTCAGGCGTTGAAACCACGACCGGCCCGCTGGGGCAGGGCTGCGGTAATTCCGTTGGTATGGCGATTGCCGAGAAACATATTCAGGCGACATATGGCCGTCCCGGCTTTGAGGATCTCTTCAGTCATTACGTCTACACGTTCTGCGGCGATGGTGACATGATGGAGGGTGTGGCCTCCGAAGCGGCTTCAACAGCCGGTCATCTGGGCCTCGGCAATCTGATCTGGCTCTATGACAGCAACCAGATCTCCATCGAAGGCTCGACGGAAATCGCGTTCACGGAAGATGTGGGCAAACGCTTCGAGGGTTATAAATGGCACGTCCAGACTCTCAGCGACGCGAATGATGTCAATGCCATCCGCAAGGCGCTTGAGGCTGCGCGCCAAGTCAAGGACCGCCCCAGCCTGATCATCCTCAAGACGGTCATTGGTTACGGCGCGCCGAAAAAGGCGGGCACGGCGGCGGCTCACGGTGAGCCCCTCGGTGCGGAAGAAATTGCCGGCGCCAAAAAAGCCTATGGCTGGCCGTCGACAGAGCCTTTCTATGTGCCCGATGGCGTGCAGGACCATTTCAAGCAGGGTCTTGGCAAGCGCGGTGCAGAAGCCTACGCCGCCTGGACGAAGAAATTTGCTGAATATACAGCGAAATATCCGGACGAGGCTGAGCAGCTTAAGGCGATTTTTGAGCATCGTCTGCCGAAAGATTGGGATAAAGACCTCCCGAAATGGGAGGCGGATCCTAAAGGTGTTGCCTCACGCGCCAGCTCCGGCAAGGTCATCAACGCCATCGCGAAAAACGTGCCCTGGATGATCGGCGGTTCCGCTGATCTCTCCCCTTCCACCAAGACAAACCTGACATTTGACGGGGCAGGGAGCTTCCAGCCAGCGCAATGGAATGGCAGCTATGCGGGTCGCAACCTGCATTTCGGTGTGCGTGAACATGCGATGGGCGCCATCTGCAATGGTATCGCCCTCTCCGGCATTCGTCCTTATTGCTCAGGCTTCCTGATCTTCTCTGATTATATGAAGGCGCCGATCCGTCTCTCCGCCATTATGGAGCTGCCGGTGATCTATATCTTCACCCATGACTCCATCGGTGTCGGTGAAGACGGTCCGACGCATCAGCCCATTGAGCAGCTCGCCCAGTTGCGCGCAACGCCGGGCCTGATGACGATCCGGCCTGCCGATGCCAATGAGGTGGACGCAGCCTGGCGCACAATCATGCCGCTGACGGAGAAGCCGGCCGTGCTGATCCTGAGCCGTCAGAACCTGCCGACGATTGATCGCAGCAAATATGCGCCTGCGGAAAATCTCTCGAAGGGTGCCTATGTCCTGGCATGTTGCGGGTCGAAACCGGATGTGATCCTGATGGCGTCCGGGTCGGAAGTGGGGCTGGTTGTTGAAGTCTATGAGAAGCTGATTGCGGAGGGCGTCAAGGCCCGCGTCGTCTCCTTCCCGTCATTCGACTTGTTTGAAGAGCAGGATCAGGCTTATAAAGACAGCGTGTTACCCCCTGATGTTAAGGGACGTGTTGCGGTCGAGCAGGCGGCTGCTTTCGGGTGGGACCGGTATGCAGGGCTGGGTGGCGACATCATCGCCATGAACAGCTTCGGCGCTTCAGCCCCGCTCAGCGCGCTGCTGACCAAATTTGGCTTCACGCCTGAAAAGGTTTACGAGGCTGCCCTTAAACAGTCTAAACGGAAGTAAGACTTTGCTTGGGCCTCGTCAGTCTTCTGCCGAGGCCCTCATTTTTTGTTACGCCTTGCATTGCGGTTCCGAAACTTGTTTCGCTGCGGTGAAACCGTGGATGCCAAGGTGATGGTATGATGAGAGGAGGACGTCATGGGCGTCGAACAAAAGCCTAACGCGGGGAAAGTCGCAAATGTATTGCGAGGGATGGCGGATTTTGGCCAATCTCCGTGGCTTGATTTCATCCAGCGTTCGTTCACCGCAGACGGCAGCTTGAAAAAACTCGTTGACGAAGATGGACTTAAGGGTGTCACGTCAAACCCTGCAATTTTTGAAAAAGCGATGGGCTACGGCTCAGATTATGACGCGCAGATCAAGGAATTGCTTGCTGACGAGATCCTCTCCCCCGGAGAGCTTTACGAAAAACTCGCCATCACGGATATTCGCGCGACAGCCGACGTCATGCATCCAGTTTTCGAAGCGACCAAGGGCCTTGATGGCTATGTCAGCCTCGAAGTATCGCCTTACCTTGCATTTGAGACGGACGCGACCGCTGATGAAGCCCGCCGCCTCTGGCGTGAGGTCGGGTGCGAAAATCTGATGATCAAAATCCCCGGCACGCGTGAGGGCGTCCCTGCCTTTCAGCAGGTGACGTCGGAAGGGATCAGCGTCAATGTCACGCTGCTCTTCTCCTTCGCCGCTTATGTGGACGTGCTGGAAGCCTATCTGAAAGGGCTCGAAACCCGCCATGCGCGCGGTGAGTCGATCGATAAGATCGCCAGCGTTGCGTCCTTCTTCGTCAGCCGGATTGACGGCAAAATTGACGCTGAAATCGATCGTCGCGTCAAAGAAGGCGACAAGGATGCCGAAGCCCTCAAGGCGCTGCGCGGCAAAGTGGCAATCGCCAATGCGAAAATGGCGTATCAGCATTATCTTGAGGTCATCAAATCATCGCGCTGGCAGAAGCTTGCCGCGGCGGGAGCGCAGCCACAGCGTCTGCTCTGGGCGTCGACAGGCACGAAAGACAAAGCTTATTCTGACGTGCTTTACGTTGATGAGCTGATTGGCAAGGAAACGGTCAATACCATTCCGCCCGCCACATTTGATGCTTTCCGTGACCATGGCAAATTGCGTGCGAGCCTCACGGAGGATGTCGAAGCGGCTCGCCATGTGATGGATGAGCAGAAGCGTCTCGGCCTGAACCTTGATGCGGTGACGGAAACACTCGTGACGGAAGGCTGTGCCTCTTTCTGTGACGCTTTCGATAAGCTGCTCGGCGCTGTTGCGCAGAAGCAGAAAGCGATGCTCGGCAATAAGGTGTTGAAACAATCCGTTCAACTCCCTGAAGCGCTGAAAAAAGATGTCGCGGAAATCACCGAAGATTGGCGGAGAGCGGGCAAGCTTCGCAAGCTCTGGGCGCGTGATCCGTCTGTCTGGACAGGCGGTGAAGAAGCAAAATGGCTCAAATGGCTCGATATTGTTGAGGAGCGTCTTGCCCACGCGGTGGAGCTTGAAGCTTTCGCGCATGATGTGCGGGCACGTGGTTTCACCGATGTGCTTCTCCTCGGTATGGGCGGGTCAAGCCTCGGGCCGGAAGTGATCGCCGAGACATTTGGTCGTCACGCCAATTTCCCGAAACTGCATGTCCTTGACAGCACGGACCCGCAGCAGATCAAAGCGTTTGAAAACGCGGTTGATCTCAAGAAAACATTGTTCATTGTGTCCTCCAAATCCGGTGGGACGCTGGAGCCGAATATCCTGAAAGCCTATTTCTTCGCCGCGGCGGAGAAGGCTCTCGGCAAGGCGCCTGGCGCACATTTCGTCGCGGTGACCGATCCGGGCTCCCATATGGAGGAAGTCGCGAAGAAAGATCTTTTCTGGAAGATCTTCTACGGCGAAAAACAGATTGGGGGGCGCTTCTCCGTTCTCTCCAATTTCGGGCTGGTTCCGGCGGCGGCGAGCGGGCTTGATGTCAATGCCTTCCTGCGTTCAGCGCTCCATGCTGTCAAATCCGCCGCTGCGAGCAATCCGCCAGCGCAAAATGAGGCCTTCCAGCTTGGCGCCATCCTCGGTGCCGCGGCAACGCGCCACAAGCAGGATAAAGTCACGATCATCGCTTCACCGGAGATTTATGATCTTGGTGCCTGGCTGGAGCAGCTCATCGCCGAGTCAACGGGCAAGAAGGGCACGGGCCTCGTGCCGATTGATGACGAGACGCTCGGTGGCCCTGATGTTTACGGCAAGGATCGCGTCTTTGCCTATCTCCGCTTAAGCGATAAGGCTTCGGCGGCGCAGGATAAGGCGATCAAGGCGCTTGCTGAGGCGGGTCACCCCGTCATCACCATCGACCTCGCGGATAAAATGGCGGTCGCGCAGGCTTTCTTCCATTGGGAGTTTGCAACGGCGGTCGCGGGCTCCGTGCTCGGCATTGACCCGTTTGACCAACCGGATGTTGAATTCAGCAAGGTTGAGACGAAAAAGCTCACAAACGCTTTCAATGAGACGGGCAAATTGCCGGATGAGACAGCTTTCGCGAAAGATGGCGCTTTTGCCTTCTATGCGGATGCGTCCAACGCCAAAGCTTTGGCGGGGCACGATGTGGGGACGATCCTCAAGGCCTTCTTCGGTCGGGTCAAAGCGGGCGATTATATCGGCTTGCTTGCCTATATCGCGCGTGATGAAAAGACGCGGGCCTGGATTCAGGATGTGCGGCTGACGCTGCGTGATCACCTTAAAGTGGCGACAGCTGCTGAGTTTGGCCCCCGCTTCCTGCATTCGACGGGGCAGGCTTATAAAGGCGGTCCGGATAGCGGTGTCTTCCTGCAGATCACGGCTGAGGATCACGCTGATCTTCCCGTGCCGGGTGAGAAATTCACTTTCGGTGTCGTCAAGGCAGCGCAGGCACGTGGTGATTTCGACGTGCTGTCCGAACGCGGCCGTCGTGCCTTGCGTATCCATATAAGTGGGTCGCTGGAGGCCGGTCTGAAGGCGCTCGCGGAGGCGATCAGCAAAGCGTTGTAATGTGGATGCGGCCCGACCTCCATCGGGCCGTTTCTCCAAAGAGAAATCACGTTTTCGTAACGTGTTTGAAGGTTTAAGATAATGCAAATTGGTATAATTGGTCTGGGCCGGATGGGCGGCAATATCGCGGTGCGTCTGACGCGCCACGGCCATGACGTCGTCCTTTTCGATCGTGATCAGGCAGTTGTGTCCCGCACGGCAGAGCGGGCTGAATCCGGCCGTAGCAAGCCGGCGAGCAGCGTGTCGGATCTTGTCAGCAAATTGACGGCGGCGCGTAAAATCGTCTGGGTGATGCTGCCTGCCGGTGACATTACTGAAGCCTGCGTGCAGGAACTTCATGGGCTGCTCGGAAAAGACGACATCGTTATTGATGGCGGCAATTCCTATTACAAAGACGATTTGCGCCGTGCGAAGCAACTGGCCGAGAAGGGCATCCATTACGTTGATGTCGGCACGTCCGGCGGCGTTTGGGGCCTTGAGCGCGGCTATTGCATGATGTACGGCGGCACGAAGGACTCAACGGACCATATCGACCCCATCCTGAAGGCCCTGGCGCCGGGTAAAGGCGATGTTGTGCCCACAACGGGGCGTGACCGTGACGGCCTCGACCCTCGCGCTGAGGAAGGGTACCTGCATTGCGGGCCCGCAGGCTCCGGCCATTTCGTCAAGATGGTGCATAACGGCATTGAGTACGGCATGATGCAGGCTTTCGCAGAGGGCTTCGACATTATGCAGTCCAAGAGCTCTGACGTTCTGCCGGAAGACCAGCGCTTTGACCTCAACATGGCGGATATTGCTGAAGTGTGGCGTCGAGGCAGTGTCGTCTCCTCATGGTTGCTTGACCTGACGGCTGACGCTCTGGCGAAAAACGGCTCCCTTTCGGAATTCTCCGGTGAAGTCGCTGACTCAGGTGAGGGTCGCTGGACAATTGAGGCCGCGATTGAGGAATCCGTGCCCGCGCCCGTGATCACGGCGTCGCTTTTCACACGCTTCCGCTCACGCTCCGGCAATAATTTTGCCGAGAAAGTTTTATCGGCCATGCGCTTTGGTTTCGGTGGTCACGTCGAGAAGAAGTAAGCATCTTACGGGGGGCGGCGAAAGGCCGCCCTCCCATTCCGAAAACTTCTGCCTTCGCTGCGTTTTTCGATTAGATAGATTTTTATAAGGGTAAGTTACGCAGGCGACATGATTGTCGCAGGTGGGGCTTAAAGGGTTGATTATGAACGACGTTTTGACGAGCGACCGTGAGATGCTGTCGCCAACACAGTCATTGCGCAGGCTGCGCAAGGCGCCTCCCGGTGTCATGGTCATTTTTGGCGGTGGCGGTGATCTTACCAAACGTCTCCTCATCCCGGCCATCTATAATCTCGATTGTGCCGACTTATTAAGTGATGAATTCTCGGTCATCGTCGTTGATTGGGCTGAAATGACGTCAGAAACGCTTCTGGCACAATTTCGGGAATCGATCGATGATTTCGTCAGTAAACGTGGTTCCTGCGCTGCCAAACTGAAGGAGGAGAACTGGGATCGCATCACGGGAAATATCCAGTATATTCGTGGATCATTTGAAGAAGAAAGCACTTATACCCGCCTCAAAGAGGCCTTGGGTGAGCAGAGTGCCGTATTTTATTTAGCTGTTGCGGCGCGTTTCTTCGGCCCTGTTGTTGACCTTATCGGCTCAACCGGCCTCGCGCAAGAGACTGAAAATTGCTCTCGCCGCGTGATTATTGAAAAACCTTTCGGCTCTGACCTGAATTCAGCGAAAGAGCTGAATGCGCGCCTACTGCGTTCACTTGGTGAAACGCAGATTTACCGTATTGATCATTATCTCGGTAAAGAAACGGTGCAAAACATTCTTGCCCTCCGCTTTTCAAACGGCTTTTTTGAGCCGCTCTGGAATCGGGATAATATCGACCATATCCAGATCACTGCGGCAGAGACGGTGGGGGTTGAGCGACGGGGGCGCTTTTATGAAAGCACAGGTGCCATAAGGGATATGGTGCCGAACCACCTGATGCAGCTCCTTTCAATGGTGGCGATGGAAGCGCCGACTTCCTTCGATGCCGAGGCCGTCCGGAATGAAAAATCGAAAGTCCTGAGCGCGATCCAGCCTGTCACGCGTGAAAATGCCGTGCGCGGCCAGTATGTCAGTGGTTCCTTCAAGAATGGTGACCATGCGGAGGCGCTGCGTGGCTATCGGGGTGAGCCCGATGTCTCGATGGGGAGCGAGACGGAAACCTACGTCGCCATGAAGCTGCGGATCGATAATTGGCGTTGGGCCGGCGTCCCGTTCTACATCCGCACGGGGAAGCGCCTGCGCTGCCGCAAAACTGAAATTGCCATCCATTTCAAGCAGGCGCCCTACGCACTTTTCCGCGATACGCCGGTTGATAAATTGACGCCCAACATCATGGTGTTGCACATCCAACCGACAGAAGGGGTGACGATGCAGTTCTCTGCCAAAGTCCCCGGCCCCTCCGTCCGGCTTGGCGGCGTGCGCATGAAGTTTGATTACTCGGATTGGTTTCAGGAAGGGCCCAGCACGGGTTATGAGACATTGATCTATGATTGCCTGATCGGTGACCAGACATTGTTTCAACGTGCGGACTCGATTGAAGAGGGATGGCGCATCGTGCAACCTGTGCTCAGCCAGCAAAGTGCCGAGCAGCCACCTTTATGTTTCTATGCGGCAGGTCTTGATGGCCCGCGTGAGGCTGATGAGCTGCTTTCACGCAGTCGCCGCAAGTGGCTTCCGCTTAAATAGCTTATCAGGAAAAAGGGAGGGGGCTTCATATGGGACAGCCGGATGATCAACCTCGTCAGGAAAATATCCCGGCCGCAACGACGATCAGACTGGTCGTTTCCGACATGGACGGGACCATCCTCAATAAGGAGAAAATCCTGAGTGAGGAGACGCTGCGTGCCGCGCAGAAATTGACAGCGCAGGGGATCAAGCTTTGCCTTGTCAGTTCCCGTTTTCCTCCGGGGATGGAGAGGTTCCGACGCCAGATGGGGCTTGATACGCCCCTCGGCGCGCTTAATGGTGCTGAAATCGTCGATTCCCAGGGCAAGATCCTTTCATCCCTGACACTCGCGCCGGAAACCGTTCAGCAGGCCTGCTCGCTTTTGCGGGAAAACGGCGTTGATGCGTGGCTTTACAGTCAGCGTGACTGGTTCGTGACGGATAAATCAGCGCCACATGTCCAGCATGAGAGCGATGTTGTCGGCACGGCCCCGCAGGTCGTAGATGATCTCAGCGCCCATTTTCATCAGGTCGGTAAAATTCAGGGCGTCTGCGATGATGCGGAAAAGCTGGAAAAGCTTGAACGGGAAATCGGCAGAACGTTGGGTGATGCGGCAAGTGTCCATCGTTCAAGCGATTATTACCTCGATATTACGCCGCAAAAGGCGAATAAGGGCTTTGCTCTGCAGTTCCTCGCCGCGCATTATGGTTTCAGCCTGGAGGAAGTCGCCTGTATCGGTGATATGAGCAATGATGTGCCGATGCTCAAGCTCGGCCAGGTCTCGATCGCCATGGGCAACGCCCGGGATGACGTCAAGCGTCACGCAAAATATGTGACCGCCAGCAATGCGGAGGAGGGCTGGGCCAAAGCTATGGTGCAATTTGTCCTCCCGCACGCACCGGCCACTGAAATAAACAGGAAGGAAACGCCATGAGCGGCGATACCGTCAAAACAGCGAAAATCATCGTCCGCGCTGATGGCGCGGAGGTCGCTCTCGATATGGCGCAA
Source organism: Candidatus Kirkpatrickella diaphorinae (assembly GCF_025736875.1). Lineage (GTDB taxonomy): Bacteria > Pseudomonadota > Alphaproteobacteria > Acetobacterales > Acetobacteraceae > Sorlinia > Sorlinia diaphorinae. The sequence goes on along the minus strand of NZ_CP107052.1, from coordinate 1,130,902 downwards.
CGCCTCGTCGCGCTGGCACAGGCCAAAAAAGAAGGCATCTTTCGCATCGCCTTATCCGGCGGCAGCACGCCGAAGAAGCTTTTCGAGCTTCTCGCATCGCCTGCCTTTGTCGCGCGTATGCCGTGGGAGCGCGTTGCATTTTACTATGGTGATGAGCGCCACGTGCCCCACGATGACGCCGCCAGTAATTACCGCATGAGTTGTGAGACGTTGTTCAACCACGTTGCGGCCACGGAGGGTCACGTCTACCCGATCCCGACAAATGGCACGGCGGAAGAGGATGCGGCATCTTATCAGCGTCTGTTGCAGGCGCATTATGGCGCGCAGGATCTCGACCCGGCGCGGCCATTTTTTGATGTCGTCATGCTGGGGATGGGGCAGGACGGGCATACAGCGTCACTATTCCCCCGGCAACCGGTCCTGCAGGAGCGGGAGAAGTGGGTCGCGACCTGCGTGCCGGATGACGCGCCCCATACGCGCATCACCTTGACCTACCCCGCCATTGCCTCCAGCCGACACGTGGTTTTCCTGCTTGAGGGCAAGGGGAAGGCAGAGATGTTCCGCCGTGTCCGGTCGGGCGACGATGCGCTGCCATCCAGCCATGTCACCACGCAGGGTGAGATGACATTTCTTTGCGACAAAGCCGTTACTGAGGGCGTCTCATGACCGGGACATCTTCGGAAGACATCTCGCCCCAGCGTGACGCGCAGCTTCAGTTCAAGCGGGAAGCGGCGCAGGCTGCCGTAAAATATATTGAAGACGGCATGGCGGTCGGGCTGGGAAGCGGCACGACGGCAAGCGTCATGATTGATGCGCTTGCCGCGCGCGTCAAAAATGAAAATCTCCGCATCCGGGCGATCCCGACATCGGAAGCAAGCGGAGAACAAGCGCGGCGTCTGGGCATCACATTATCGGATTTTGTCCAGGATCCCATCCTCGACATCGCCATTGATGGTGCGGATGAGGTCGATCGAAAGAGCCTGACATTGATCAAAGGGCGCGGCGGCGCGCTTTTGCGGGAAAAAATCGTCGCCTCGGCGGCACGAAAATTCATTGTGATTGTCGATGACAGGAAGATCGTCGATTCTCTCGGCTCCCGTATGCCTTTGCCGATTGAAGTCATCCCCTGGGGGTGGGAGCGTATCCAGACCCTGCTGATTTCAAAAATCGGGGCGCGCACGGCGCATCCGCGCACGGAGAAAGACGGCAGGATTTATCAGACGGACAACCATAATTTCATCCTTGATTGCGTGTTTGACCCGATTACCGATGCGACCTCCCTCGCGCGTGACATTGCGGCGATCACCGGTGTTGTTGACCACGGACTTTTTATCGACATGACCTCGGAAGTGCTTGTTGCAGGTCAGAATGGCGTGGCAAGTTTAAGACGATAACGGAGGAATTCATGGAACGTTATGCGTCAAAACTGGTCGTTGTGATGGGTGTGACCGGCACGGGCAAATCGGCGATCGCCAAGGCATTGAGCACGGCGTTTGACTGGCCGTTTCAGGAGGGGGACGACCTTCATGGCCCTGCCAATATCGAAAAAATGAGTCACGGCATCCCCCTGACGGATGAGGATCGGTGGCCCTGGCTGGAACGCTGCCATCAATGGCTTCGTCAGCATCGCGAGACGGGTGGTGTTCTGACATGTTCCGCCCTGAAGCGCGCCTACCGTGATGCATTGCGACAGGATCTTGATCTCACCTTCCTCTACTTATGGGCACCACAGGCGGCGTTAGAAGATCGACTCAAGCATCGGCAGCATCACTTCATGCCCGCATCGCTTGTGCCAAGCCAGTTGCGGACGTTGGAGCCGCCTTCAGAGGATGAGCCGGTGATTCCCGTCGACGCCTCACCGCCGAAAGATGTGGTGTGTCGCGACGCGATTGACGCCGTCCGCACGCAGTTGATCGGTGAGGCGCGGCCCGTTCTCGGCTTGTGATCCGGAGGGGGCGTGGCGCGCATTTGCCGGCGATTGCGGCCTGAGAGCGTCTGACGCTCGAAACTACGTCAACCGTCAGGCTGGCCCTCTTGGGCGCTGCCTTTTGCCGCCTTCTTTGAAGCGGATAATTCCGCCGTGCGGGAAAGCTCCGTCACCACACCATGCAGGGTGCGGAGTTCCTGCTCTGTAATCTCACCCCGCTGAAAATAATGTCGCAGATTGCGAATCATCCCGGGGCGTTTCTGCTCATTGCGCCAGAAGCCGGTTTCATCCAGACGTCGCGTGAGATTACTGAAAAAATTCTCGATCGCGCCTTTACTGGCCACTTGTGTCTCATTCGTCATGAGGACGTGCGGCGCGGTGTTATCAGCCGCCATCCACCATTCATAAGCCATGATCAGCACGGCCTGTGCGAGGTTGAGAGACATGAAGTCCGGATTGAGGGGATAGCGGATCAACGTGTCAGCGCGGGCCATATCCTCATTATCGAGCCCGGCGCGTTCCGGCCCGAAGAGAATGCCCGTGCGGAGGTGGCGCGCCTCTGTGAGGCGCATGTCAGCGGCGGCATTGCGGGGCGTCATCACCGTCTTGATGATATGACGCGGGCGCGGGCAGGTGGCAAATACGCGATGCAGGTCCGCAACCGCCTCATCGACCGTCTCATAAACCGTCGCCGCTTCAAGGATTCGGTGCGCCCCGGAAGATGCATACCAGGCGCGCTCCTGCGGCCACCCATCGCGCGGCGCAACGAGGCGCAGGTGGAAAAGCCCGCCATTCGCCATGGCGCGCGCGGTGGTGCCGATATTTTCTGCGAGTTGGGGACGGACGAGGATGATGACCGGGCTGCTCTCCGTCGTCGGGCCGATGGCGGCGCCGCCGTCACGCCCTGTCATGCGCGCCTCCAGACCGTGCCTTGCGCCGAATCTTCCAATATGATGCCCATCTCATGGAGCTGGTCCCGGATCGCATCGGCGCGGGCAAAATCGCGTGCGGCTTTCGCGGCGGAACGTTCAGCGACGAGACGGGTCACGTCCGGGTCCGCATCCTGCCGACCGAACCATTGATCCGGGTCGGATTTCAGCAGGCCCAACAGGCTGCCGGAAGCCTTCAAGGATGCGGCGGCCTGACGGTCTCCCCCCAATGCGCGGGTCGCGTCGTGATGCATGTGCGCAAGCGCCTGCGCGGTGTTGAGATCGTCGCAAAGTGCCTCCATCACGGCTGGCGCAACGGGCGCTTCGGGAAGATCAATGCCCTGGTACGCCTCCAGAGCACGATAAAAGCGATCCAACGTGTTTTTCGCCTCTGCCAGCCTTTCCCATGAAAAATCAAGCACAGCGCGATAATGGGTGCCCAGCATCAAAAGGCGCAGGGCTTCAGCAGGCGCTTTGGCGAGTACATCGCGCACTGCGTAGAAATTGCCCAGTGATTTGGACATTTTCTCACCATTGGAGAGCAGCATGGCGTTGTGTAGCCAATAATTGGCGAAGCGGCTCGACGGGGCGCAGCAAAGTGACTGCGCGCGCTCATTCTCATGATGGGGAAAAAGCAGGTCATCCCCGCCGCCGTGAATATCGAAGGATTCGCCGAGATATCGCCGCGACATGGCTGAGCACTCAATGTGCCAGCCGGGGCGCCCGAACCCGTAAGGGCTGTCCCAACCGGGCTGATCAGCCGCAGAGGGTTTCCAAAGCACAAAATCCCCGGGGTGGCGTTTATAAGGCGCGACCTCAACCCGCGCCCCGGCGAGCAAATCCTCCGGCGAACGCCCTGAAAGCGCGCCGTAGGAAGGAAAATCCGCGACAGAAAACAGCACATGGCCTTCCGCAATATAAGCGTGGTTTGAGGCGATGAGGGACGCGATCATCTCCAGCATTTCGCCGATATGATGCGTCGCGCGCGGCTCGATATCGGGGGGGGCAATTTCCAGTTCCGCCACGTCGGCGTGAAACATCGCGGCCGTCCGCGCCGTCAGTTCTGCGATGCTCTCACCATTTTCAGCCGCGCGGGCGGTGATTTTATCATCCACATCGGTGATATTGCGCACATAGGTGACGCGCGGATAAAGGCGTCGCAATAGACGCACCAAGATATCAGCGCTGAGCATGGCGCGTAAATTGCCGATATGCACCGCATCATAAACGGTCGGGCCGCAATAATAGACGCGCACATGCGCAGCTTCGATGGGCTTGAAGCGCTCTTTCTTGCGGGTAAAGCTATTGTGCAGCGTGAGCTTGTGATAAGACGGCGTCATAATGGGCTTTCATTGCTTGAGTCTGTCGGGCAACGCAACTCTCATTCTCACAAATTGCCGAAATATCTTGGCGATTTAATTGTTTTGGCGTCTCAACGTGACTGAAGATACCAGCCAGCAGGCGCGGCTCTGGCGGGCACAATTGCACCGGCTCATCCTTCTGGCCCTGCCACTCAGCTTTTCGCAACTCAGCGAAATCGCCATGGGCGTCACCGACTCGATCCTTCTTGGCGGATTGGGGGCAACGGCGCTCGCGGTGGGCGGCCTGACATCGACATTGTTTTTCTGCACGCTGATCACTTTTCAATCCGCCCTGGGCGCTGCCAGCATCCTGATCGCCACGCGACGTGGTGAAGCCCATGCGCGCCGGAAACATCTGACCTCCCTCGCTGACCTGGTGACAACGGGCATCGCATTGGGCGCGTTTCTCTGTGTGCCGGTATTTCTGATCCTGTTCCCGATCGGCAAAATTTTCGCCTGGTTGGGTGAGCCGGAAATTATCGTCACGCAGGGCCGGGTTTTCATGCATATCCTCCTCTGGGGATTGCCACCGGTATTGGTCGTGATCGGGCTGCTGCGCGTCATTCTGCCGGCATTGGGAAGTGAATTCCTCCTCCTCTGGACCATGCCATTGATGGCGCTGGCCAATGGCTTCCTCAATGCGACGCTGATCTATGGCTGGTTCGGCCTGCCGGCGCTGGGCATGTGGGGTTCGGCAATCGCGACGACTGTGACGGGTTGGGGCACGGCAGTCGCCTTGGTGGTTGTCTCCCTGTCGCGTCATCATCTCAAGGACCATCTGCGCCTGACCCGCATCGACTGGCCGCAACTCTGGAAGATGCTTAAACTCGGCCTCCCCATGGTCGGGGCGAGCGGTGCGGAATTGATGGCCTTTGAGATTTCCGGCCTCAATGCGGGTGTCCTCGGCACGGAATCCGCTGCGGCGCATCAGGTGGCCCTCAATATCGCAACGCTGAGCTTTATGGTGAATCTGGCCTTGTCGCAGGCCGTCAATATCCGCGTTTCATTCTGGCTGGGCGCGCGGGATGTCGTCGCAGCGGGGCGCTCCGCCATGGCGTGCATCGGGCTTTCCATGCTCTGGAGCCTGCTGGCCGCGACCATTATCTTTGTCTTCTCCGATGATATCGCCCGGTTCATCATTGACCCGAAAACGGATAATGCCCCGCATGTCATCGCGATGGCATCGAGCCTGCTGAAGATCAGCGGGTTGTTTCAGATCGTCGATGGTTTACAGGCCGCCTGTAACGGGATTTTGCGGGGATGTCAGGATACGCTTCTGCCGATGATCTTCATGTTCGTCACTTATATCCCGATTTCGGTTTTTGGTGGTCGCTGGGTGGCGTTTCAGGGGCATTACGGTGTTGAGGGGCTTTGGTGGGGGCTGGCGGCGGGGCTGGCCGTGCTGTCGCTTCTGCTTCTCATCCGAATGGGTTATGTCCTGCGGGCGCGGCGCGCGGCGTTGGGGGCGGCCTGATGGATGGCCTGAACGGCCAGTTCGCAGATTTAGGTTGATTTATCGCGATAAAATCGCTACTTGCCCCTTCATTGCCGGGAACGTGGACATATCGGACCGGACCGCTCTGGGTGCTGCCCCATCGGTTAAGGTATTGGATATGCGCCCGCTTCTTCTAATTCGAGAGGAAGCCTACCGGCGCAACAGGTGGTGATCTTGCAGCGCAGAGGTCGCCCATATTGTGAAATGAGTTCTTGCAAAAATGAGCAAGCGCCAGGAAAGCAAATATAAGATTAACCGTCGCCTCGGGGTCAACCTTTGGGGACGTGCCAAATCGCCGGTCAATAAGCGTGAATATGGCCCGGGCCAGCACGGACAGCGCCGCAAGCAGAAGCCGTCAGATTACTCTGTGCAGCTGATGGCGAAGCAGAAGCTGAAGGGCTATTACGGCAATATCAGCGAGAAGCAGTTCCGCCGCTATTATGATGAGGCTGTGCGCCGCAAGGGTGACACCTCGGAAAACCTGATTGACCTGCTTGAGCGTCGCCTCGATGCGGTGATTTACCGCCTCAAATTTGCGATCACGCCTTTCGCGGCGCGTCAGTTTGTCAGCCATGGCCATATCACGGTCAATGGGCGCAAAGTGAATATTCCTTCTTTCCTCGTGCGTGATGGCGATGTCATCGAAGTGCGTGAGAAAAGCAAGCAGCTGGCCATCGTCCTTGACGCCGCGCAAAGCGGTGAGCGTGACGTGCCTGAATATATCGAGGCTGATCATCGCCAGATGAAAGGCAAGTTCCTCCGCACCCCACGTCTGACAGATGTGCCATATCCGGTGCAGATGGAACCGAACCTCGTCGTCGAGTTCTATTCTCGCTAATTTTCAGCTTTGGCTGAAGAGTTGCGACAACGCCGGATCGGGGCAGCCTGGTCCGGCGTCTTTGTTTCGCGTGTTGTTGGAACATTCCCATGTCTGAAAGCCCCCTCACATCCGCGTCTCACAAGGCCCTGATGCAGGAGATCGCCAAGCGGCGCAGCTTTGCGATTATCTCCCATCCTGATGCGGGCAAGACGACCCTGACAGAGCGCATCCTGCGGGCGGGTGGTGCCATCCAGATGGCGGGCAATGTCCGTGCCAAGGGTGAGAGGCGCCGCACCCGCTCGGACTGGATGGGGATTGAGCGGGATCGCGGTATTTCCGTCGTGACGTCCGTGATGACGTTTGAATATGGCGGGTGCATCTTCAATCTCCTCGACACGCCGGGCCATGAGGATTTCTCCGAGGATACTTACCGCACCCTGACCGCCGTCGATTGCGCGGTGATGGTGATCGACGCCGCAAAAGGCATTGAGGAGCGGACGCGCAAGCTTTTCGAAATCTGCCGCCTGCGGGATATTCCCATCGTCACTTTCATCAATAAAATGGACCGTGAGGCGCAGGATTGTTTCGGGTTGCTGGATGAGATTTCCGCCTCCCTGGCCTTGGACACCGCGCCCGCCACCTGGCCGATCGGGCGCGCAGCGCAATTTGTCGGAACGTACGACCTGCGCACGCGTGCGAAACATTTCATCGCGGCGCCTTTGCCGGATGATGATTCGAGAATGGTGCAGCTTGCGGAAGAGCTTGAGCTTGTTGAAGGGGCGCTTTCACCTTTTGATCATGATGGCTTTAATGAGGGGCACCTGACCCCGGTTTTTTTCGGCAGTGCGATGAAGGAAATCGGGGTGACCGACCTGCTGGATGCGCTGGTGGCTTACGGGCCTGCACCGCGTGCCCAACCGGCCGAAACAAGGGAAGTCAAAGGTGACGAGCCCGGCGTGACAGCGCTCGTCTTTAAAATTCAGGCAAATATGGACCCGAACCATCGAGACCGCATCGCCTTCGCGCGGGTCTGTTCAGGGCGGCTTTATCGCGGGATGCGCCTTAAACATGTCCGTTCCGGCAAGCAGTTCGCGTTGCACACGCCGCAATTTTTCTTTGCGCGGGAGCGTCAATTAGCGGAGGAGGCTTTTGCCGGTGACGTTGTGGGTATACCTAATCACGGCACATTGCGCATCGGCGATACGCTGACGGAAGGGGAAGATCTGCGCTTTACCGGCGTGCCGTATTTCGCCCCTGAAATCCTGAGACGCGTGCGGCTTGATGACGCCATGAAGGCGAAGAAACTGCGTCAGGCGCTGGTTGAACTCGCGGAGGAGGGGGTTGTTCAGCTTTTCCGCCCGCAGGATGGTCTTGCGCCTATTGTGGGCGTTGTCGGCGTTTTGCAGTTGGATGTGCTGCAATCTCGCCTGAAGGCTGAATATGGTGTGGCGATCGGGTTTGAGTCGACGCCATTCACCATGGCGCGCTGGATCACGGGACAGGACAAAGCCATTGAGGCTTTCAGCCTGGCGCAGCGAAGCGCGATGGCGGATGATATTGATGGTGATCCCGTCTTTCTGGCAAGCTCAGCCTTTATGCTGCGTCGCACCATCGATATGACGCCTGACCTGACTTTCCACGACATCAAGCAGATCGGCACGCAGAAGATCTGACTCTAACTTGAGGAATGAGGCGCGCCTGCCGGGTGCCCCTCTCTCCTGACGATGGATGTGACGCGCCGCATTGTGTCGAGATGGATGACAAGATCGGCACGTTGGGGCATTTCGACGATGATGTGCCGTGTGAGGCGCTCATAATGTTGCACGAAGCGGGTGACTTCCGAATCGCTCATGACATGTCTCCCGCTTTCGCCACGCTGCGCTAAACTTCGCCGTAATGCGCTTTCCTGCTCCTGACGCCAGTGCGTGACGATGCTGAAGTCAGGTGGTGAGATCAAACAAAGCGCATTGAGCCGCGAGAAAACTTTTTGATAGTCAGACATCAAAGCGTCATTGACGGCGGCGCGCCACACGCCATGTGGGTCCTCATGCGCTTCGAGGGCATTTACGGCTTTCTGCAAAGCGTGCGGAGATTGCGGCCGGGCGCCAACGCACCAACCCTCAAGTAAAATCACGTCGGGATGGGCCGGGGATAAGGCCCAATGACCAGATGGCAGCACGTCATCGAGGCTTTTATCAAACAATGGAATGGGAGTTGGCTGGCCGTCCAGCAGGCTATCAATCGTGCGGCGCGCCAAGGGGATATCATGCGTTCCGGGCACGCCGCGTGTCCTGAAAAGTGGATGCGTGGCCGCGGCGCGCTCATGCCGCTTCAGGCGCGGGAGATAGAAATCATCGAGAGAGAGGGTGAGCGTGGTCAGGCCGGACTTCTCAAGCCGAAGCCGTACCTTGTCACAAGCGGTGGACTTGCCCGCACCCTGTGGGCCGCAAAGGCCGATCAGGTCGGGGCGGTCCGACTTGACGCGACCTTGAATAAAGGTGGCGATCAGCGTCGGGACGTCTGGATGGGACGGTTCCTCCACGTCAGGTCTTTCAGGGCACACGATCATTCTTATGGTCCCCTTGAGGCTATTTAAAAGGCGAAAGTGACCGCGCGCATCGTTTAAAGGCGCGTGCGGGTTGGAAACGCATCCCTCAAGGAGGCTACCACAGAGCGTCGGCACAGCGCATATCTACGCCGAGGATGAATCTTCACGTTTCCCTGAGCCACGACGCCGTTTTGAGACAGGTCGAGAAGCCCGAAAGGGGAGGCACGAGACAGTTCAGGCAGGCGGCCGGACCAAAAAAAATCCCCCTGGCGAACCAGGGGGACTTTTCCGAAAGACATTTGCACGTCTCTCAAACCATGCGCGGAGAATTATCGCAGGATAATTTCAACGCGACGGTTCTGAGGCTCACGGGTGTTGGGACCCGTCGGGACCAGCGGATGCTGCTCACCATAGCCGTGGATGTCGATCGCCGTTTCCGGAACACCGTTACGGATCAGACCAGCCTTGACAGCTTCCGCACGACGTTTGGAGAGGCCAAGGTTGTAACGCTGGCCGCGCGCACCCGGGTGCGCCGCGGAGTTATCGGTATAACCGTTAACTTCGATGCGGGTCGTCTGGACGTGCGTTGAAGCTTCAGCAGCCTGACGGACGATCTCGCTTGCGCGGGATGTCAGTGTCGCTTTATCCCAGTCGAAGAAGACCAGGTAGGTGCGTGCCGGAGCAACCGCAGGCGGCGTCACGACAGCAGCTGGCGGCGGAGGCGGCGGGGCTGTGTCAAACGCATACCGCATACCCAGAATGAACTGGTGATTGAAGCGGTGGTCGAAATTGACATTGCCCTGATAGGAGCCTGCCGCATTCGTTGTGCCCGACGTGTAAGCGCCTGCGCCGAAGGTCTGGCCAATCATACGGTATTCCGTCGTGACAGCAAGACCGGGAACGCCCGGGATGTCCCAAGCTGCACCGATGATGCCCTGGTAGGCAAAGCCACCGCGCGTCTGGTTCAGGCTGTTGGCAGCGCCGTTCGTGTAGGTCGTCGAGAAGTCATAGGTCTGCCAGAGATAACCGGCACCGACACCGACATAAGGTGTCATTGGCAGGTTAAGACCGAAGCGGGTGAGGTCAATGTCGTACAGGACATTGATGAAACCGCCATAAGACCGGTCATGACCGCTTGTCGAACCAGGGACAGCCGTGCCGCCGCGATGGTTGATTTGCGACCAGTTATAGACGCCCTCAACCTCAGCGCGCAGACCGTTGCCGAAGCCCCAGCCGAACGACGCAAAACCTGTGTAGCCATTTTTGTGGCGCAGGTTACCTACGGTGCCACCCGCATTGTCGGAGCCATCAGCGAAGGAGCCGGGCGCGAAGTGCGCGTGCTGGTTTTGAACAAGATTATAACCGGCGCCAATATTGACGTAGGGGCCGGTGATGGTGCTGGCCGATGCTACCACAGGGGCAGCGACCATTGCCGTCATGGCAAGAAGTGCCGTGCGCAGACGCATTTATTTCGTCCTCTATTCATTCATCCAATCAAGATTGCTGCATCTTCCTTCTAGCCGAAGGGAAGAGACTGCAACGTTCCTAGCGCGATGCATACGCCGGTATAAGACCGTAGGTTGCGCTTGAGGAAGGTCTCAACACGCTGATTTTGACAGGATCTCACAAACTGTGTCGGGGATGCAACAGTGGTTATCCCCACCAATTTAAGATAAAACGCTGTAGAGACGCGGCATATAAGCGTGATCTACCTTAAAATCCTCATCGACCTTATCATGATACGTGACAACCTTACAATAACGCATAAGTATAAGTCCCCTATCGCGGTAAAGCAAGTTTCAATTATCACATCCTTCAGAAACTAAAAACTGTTTTACCTCATCGAGATCTACATCTTTAGTTGTAAACGCCTCTCCGATATCATGGAGGAGGATCAACATGATCCTCCGATCAACCATTTTCTTGTCTCGCGCCATGTGCGTGGTCAGGCGGGCGGCACTCAAGCGATGCGGGAGGTCGGACAGGGTGCACGGCATGCCATGCGCCTTCAGATGGTGGTCGATACGAGTCAAAACCGAGGCGTCGCAATAATTTTTCCGGACGGAGAGGGAGGCTGCGAGGTGAAGGCCGATGGACACGGCTTCTCCATGCAGAAGGCGGCCATCATAGTGAAATTCGGCCTCAAGCGCATGGCCGAAACTATGGCCGAGATTCAGCAGGGCGCGACCATTATGAGGTGAGATTTCCCGCTCATCCTCCAGCACAACGGACGCCTTAAAAGCGCAGGCGCGCCGGACGCCCTCCTGGACGGCCTGCTCATCCCCGTCCAGCAATGCAGCGCCATTTGCCTCACACCAGGCAAAAAGATCACGGTCACCGATCAACCCGGCCTTCACAATCTCAGCATACCCCGCAACGCGCTCCCGTCGTGGCAAGGTTTTCAGGGTGGATATGTCGGTCAGGACGGCGCTCGGCTGATGAAACGCGCCGACGAGGTTCTTGCCACGCGCCGTATTAATGCCGGTTTTCCCGCCGACAGAGCTGTCAACCTGCGCCAGCAAGGTCGTCGGGATCTGCACGAATGGCACGCCGCGCAGGAGTGTCGCGGCGACGAAGCCGCTGAGATCACCAACGACACCGCCACCCAACCCGATGATCGCCGTGCGACGTTCAACCCCGTGCGTCAGCACGTTTTCACAGAGTTGGGCATATTGTTTGAAAGACTTGGATTCCTCGCCGCCAGGGATGATTTCGGCATGGGTTTCGAACCCGACCTCATGCAATGAGGCCTCCAATCTCGCCAGATAAAGGGGGGCGACCCGCGCATCCGTGACAATTACGGCACGGCGCTGTTGCAGAATTGGCGCGAGCAGCGCGCCAGCGCGGTCGAGCACATCGCTGCCGATCACGATATCATAAGCCTTATTGGGGAGTGCAATCGGAAGGCGGGAAGGCGGATTGTGGGATGAGAGGGCCGTCACGACCCGTTCAACGGCGGAACGAACGGTTTCATCGCCGCAATCGACGATGATATCCGCCTCAGCATAAATGTGATGGCGTGTTTTCCTCAAGGTTTCCAATACGTCCGAGATATTGCCGTCGGACAGTAACGGGCGACCGGGGCGCCCCTCAAGCCGTTTGCGCAGAATGTTGAGAGGGCAGCGAAGCCATACGGAATGGCCGTTCTCCCGGATGATCTGCCTTGTCTGGGGGTTCATGAAAGCACCGCCCCCCGTTGCGAGCACCATGGGCCGCCCGTCAAGGAGGCGCTGTATCACGCGACGCTCCCCCTCGCGGAAGGCCGCTTCGCCATGTCGATCAAAAATTTCAGAGACGCTGCATCCGGCGGCGCGTTCAATCTCGTGATCCGCGTCGATGAAGGGCAGGTCCAGAGCGTGCGCCAATCGACGGCCGATCGTCGTCTTGCCCGCGCCCATCAGGCCGATCAGCACGATGACGCGCGGGATGGACGCAGGCTTCCGCCTGTCAGCTTGTCCTGCGACGGCATCTTTTGGAGTCATCAAAGGCGTTGCAGGTTTGGTGGTCATGGTATGACAGGTCATTATCGGCTTGAATGAGAAAGGCGAAGGCTACCATATCGGGCTTCGACTCGCTATGAAGCTTTTAACTTACATCTGTCATCAGAAACGTGCACTTTATGCCGCATCACGATGCGGGCATCGGGAATGAAGGGATCATCGTCATGTCGAGCCTGAGTTGGCCTAAAATCTCGCTTGCTTTCGTGGCAGTGCTCCTTCTCGGCGGCGCTGCGGCGATTTTTTACCTCGGCGCGACGCTCAGCCCGCCTGCCCAGACAGTCATCCAGAAAGATCTCGCTCTGCCCGGTGCGGAGGCTGGTGGGTATGCGCCGCCTGTCCCCTCATTGCCGGACCTGCCCGCGCCGCCGCCTTTGCCTGGCGCTGCGCCCTGACACGTTGAGACTGCGTGAAACCACCGTCTCGTCACGTTGAAGCCTTTCTGGAAATGCTGGCTGCCGAACGCAACGCGGCACCGCAGACGCGCGCGGCTTATGAAACGGACCTCCGTCATTTTACCAGCTTCATGGCGTCACAGGGCGAGGATACTGAGGATGCGGTGATGCAGGCTGAAAGCGGCCGCGTTGAAGCTTATATGCAAAGTCTGGGCAAGGATGGATTGTCAGCCCGGACGGCGGCACGCCGCCTGGCCTGTCTGCGGCAGTTTTTCCAGTTCTGCGTCCGTGAATCCTGGCGGAAGGATGACCCGACGGCGAAAATCGAGAGCCCCTCCCTGGGCCTCGTCCTGCCCAAATTTCTGAATGAGGCGGAAATTGAGCGCCTCCTCGAAGATGGCACGCGCGGCCATGATGACCCGCGACGTGACCTTGTGTCCCGCGCGGCGCTTGAACTGCTTTACAGTGCCGGACTGCGTATTTCCGAATTGCTGAATTTGCCCGCCCGAATCGCTTTATCCGAGTCGGCGATGATTCCGATACGGGGCAAAGGGGGGCGGGAGCGATTGATCCCGATTTCTGAGAAAGCCCGCGAATCGATTCTGGCGTTGCAGGCGCATGATGCGGCATTGCGGAGCCAATGGCTTTTCCCCGGGCGGGACCCGCAACGTCATTTGACGCGACAGGGATTTGATAAAATCCTGCATCAATGCGCCCTGCATGCTGGGATTGACCCCGCGCGCCTGTCACCACACGTTTTAAGGCATTCCTTCGCCACGCATCTTCTTGAGCGCGGCGCGGATCTCCGCGCTTTACAGACGCTTCTCGGGCATGCGGATATCGCGACAACACAGCTTTACACGCATGTCCTTCAGGCGCGTCTGCAGGAGCTGGTGGAGACACATCACCCCCTCGCACGCAACGTGGATTGTTGAAGCTCTCGCAAGCGTGCTACATATCAACCATGCTTCAATATCTCGACTTCGAAAAGCCCGTCGCGGAGCTTGAAAACAAAATCGCCGAATTTCGACAAATGGTCAAAGACGGTGGGGGCATCAACATCTCTGATGAGATCGCCAAGCTCTCCGGGAAGGTGGAAAAGCAGTTGCGCATGCTCTACGCCAAATTGACCCCATGGCAGAAAGTTCTGGTCGCGCGGCATGCGCAGCGTCCTCAGGCATTGCAATATTTCGATGCGCTCCTGACCGACTTCACACCCTTGGCGGGCGACCGGCTTGGCTATGACGATCAGGCCATCATTGGGGGTATGGGCCGTCTTGAGGGCCGCCCTGTAATCGTGATTGGCACGCAGCGCGGCTATGACACTGAGTCACGCCTGAAACATAATTTCGGCATGCCCAAGCCGGAAGGTTATCGCAAGGCCCAACGTCTCGTTGATCTGGCGGGGCGCTTCAAAATGCCGATTCTCACTTTTGTTGACACGTCCGGCGCATGGCCCGGCATTGATGCTGAGGCGCGCGGTCAGGCGGAGGCGATTGCACAATCTGTCGAATGTTTTCTGCGTGCGCCTGTGCCGACGATTGCGACAATCATTGGTGAGGGTGGGTCTGGCGGCGCCGTGGCGCTGGCGGCGACGAACAGTGTGATGATGCTGGAGCACTCCATTTACTCCGTCATCGCGCCGGAGGGTGCGGCCTCGATCCTGTGGCGGGACCCGAAACAGGCTTCTGTCGCGGCGGAAGCCCTCAAATTGACAGCGCCTGACCTTTTGAAGCTGAAATTGATCGACCGCGTGATTGAGGAGCCCGTCGGCGGCGCGCAGCGGCGGCCGGAAGAGGCGATGAAATCTGTCGGTGCGGCACTACATGAGGAGCTTGAGCGCCTCACCCAACTGGAACCGGGCGTGCTGCTTTCACAGCGCCGGGATAAATTCCTGTCAATGGGGCATGCGCATTAGGCTCGCTTCACGTCAGGCAACGGGCGGTTCACCTTCCTCAGGTGAAACGCCGAGTTCGAGGAAGAGCTGACGGATCTCCTGACTCGCTTCTTCCACGCGGTCTGGCGCATAACCTTTGGCGACGAGGGCCACGCTGTGCACGCCGGTCGCGCTTTCATATGGGTAGGAGCCAAGATCGAGTTCAGGGAATCGGCTTTGGATTTTTTCCAACCCGGCGGCGAGCGCACCTTCTCCAATCCGGCCGCGCCATGTTGCGGAGATAAGGGGTGGGCCTTTCTGCAGGGTCGGGGCGAGGGCGTCAAACATGGACTGCATAATGCGCGGCACCCCCGCAAGCACGTAGACATTCCCGATCCGGAAGCCTGGCGCGACGGAAGCCGCACATTTGATCGGCTGAGCACCTTGCGGCAGAAAGGCCATGCGCTGCCGGGCGGCGTTGAATTTCTTCGCGCCCATGGCGTGCATCAGAGCGTCAAATGTTTCCTGGTGCACTGTCAAACGCACGCCAAAAGCCTCGGCGATGCACCCTGCGGTGATGTCATCATGGGTCGGCCCGATCCCACCCGTCGTGAAAACATAGTCATAGGCGGCGCGGCACAGATTGACCGTTTCAACAATGCGTGCGGGGCGATCGGGGATGATGTGCACGCTTTCGAGAGCAATGCCAAGTTCGGCGAGACGGCGCGCAATAAATATCGTATTGGCATCCTGAGTGCGACCCGAGAGTATTTCGTTGCCGATGACGATAAGGCAGGCTTTGGCCGGCATGTGAAAAACTTTCATCAAAATCTTCCGCGTTTTCGCAGGATACCGGTTGTCGAAAGGATAGCAAAATGGATTCACAACTTGCCGTGCCGCAGCTTCATTGCACGACCGCGCTTCGGACGCAGCTTGGGGAGGGGCCGATATGGGTTGCGGAACGTGAGGCGCTCTATTTTGTTGATATCGTCAATAAAAACCTCCATCGCCTTCGCCCGCGTCACAATGCCCTCAAAACCTGGGCAACACCTTTAAGGCCGGTTTTCGTTGTGCCAACCGATGCGGGGTCACTCCTCGTCGGGATGGAAGATGGATTGTATTTCTTTGATGAGACGGAGGGTGATTTCACCTGCATCCAACCCATCCCGATGGCGGATGGGGATCGCACCCGTCTGAATGATGCCTGCGTCGATGCGGAGGGGCGCCTCTGGTTCGGAACGATGGATGAGGAGGAGAAGGAGGGGAAAGGCATTCTTTTCTGCTTCAAGGCTGTGCCGGGCGGTTACGCGGTCAGTCAGCATGATGATGACTTCATCGTGACGAATGGCCCCTCCGTCACGTCTGACGGCCGGACTCTTTACGTCAGTGACACGCCGCGCGGGGTGATCTACCGCCACAGCCTGTCGCCGGACGGCGCGTTGTCGGATAAAACCGTCTTCGCGAAATTTGATGACGGGGAGGGCGGGCCGGATGGCGTCGTCTGTGATGCTGACGGCAATTTATGGGCATCATCCTGGGGCGGCAGCAAAATCATTGTCTTCCGGCCTGACGGGTCACGCCGTCTGGAATTGTCAGTCCCAAGCCCGAATATGACAAAAGTGGCCTTTACCGGCCCTAAACTCTCGACTGTTTATGCAACGTCAGCGCGTCAGAACCTGTCGGAAGAATCTTTGGCACAATATCCTGAAGCGGGCGGCCTGTTTTCCGGGGAGACGCCATTTCGCGGGATCGAAACGCGTCTTTTCAGATGTCTCGCCGCCTGATGTTAAAGGAGTGACTGGAGGAGAGGGATGAGGGGTGCGTCAGCTTCGGGCATATCGTAACGCGCCATTTCGGAGGGGCGGACCCATGCGAGGGTCTGGCCCTCTTTTGCCATCGGCGTGCCGGACCACGCGCGGCACAGATAAAGCGGCATGAGCAAATGACCCGCGCCAATATCGTGGGATGCAAAGGTGAAGGGAGAGAGGCAGGACGGGTTGATTTCAATGCCCAATTCCTCCCGTAATTCCCTTATCAGCGCGGCTTCCGGCGTTTCACCGGCTTCCACCTTGCCGCCGGGGAACTCCCATAACCCGGCCATATTCTTACCCTCCGGGCGGGTCGCGAGCAGAATGCGCCCATCCGCATTAATGAGCGCAACGGCGACGACGAGGATGAGGCGTTTGCCGGTTTCTGTGACAGACATATCTGATGTTTCAGTTTTCGGGGTGGCGGTGCCTGCAGCAGCAGGAGGCGTCGTCGTCTCGAAGATAAGGACTGGCTGGCGGCCCCCGCGGGCCACGAGGTGCCGTATATCTGCCCCAACCTGCCGGAAGCCGGCGCGGGCGAGGACGGAAATTGACGCCTGATTATCCTCAGCGACCTCCGCATAGACGCGTTCAATATTAAGCCGTGCGAACGCCCATTTCAGAACGGCCTGCACGGCCTGGGTGGCGATGCCCTGCCCCCAATGTGCCCGGCCCACCCAATAACCAATGCGCGCCGCTTTCCGTAATTTCTCAAACGTGACGCCGATACAGCCAAGCAGAACCCCGTCCCGTTCCATCGCGAAGTGCCATGCCGTCCCGGCCTGGGCTTGACGCTGCGTGCCGGTGATCCAGCTTTCCGCCAGCCCGAGCGGGTAGGGGAAGGGCAGGTTGCTGAGCATCCGGACAACTTCCCAATCATTGGCGAGGCGGTGCACGGCCCCGGCATCCCGCGATTCCAGCGGGCGGAGGGTGAGATGGTCGGAATAAGGGTGGGGTGGGGCGGTCTGATGTGAGAGATCGATCGTCATGAAAGCACATCTCTCATCATTGAAATCTCCCAAAATGGTTCAAAGCATGTCGCAACATGATCAGAGATGGGTCATGTCCAGGCTGTCAATAAATTGTTTCGCAACCCGGCCGGAGCGGCTCCCGCGCTCAAGGGACCAGATAAGCGCCTCCTGATGCAGCTTGTCACGTGACAGGCTGATGCGTGACGCATCTGCGTAAGCATCGACCATATCAAGATAGGTCGCCTGGTCACAACTATGCAGACCGATCCACAAGCCAAATCGATCAGATAGCGAGACTTTCTCCTCCACCACCTCTTTCGGGTCAATGGCGTGATCAGACTCATTTTCCATCATATCCCGCGGCATCAGGTGGCGGCGGTTGGAGGTGGCGTAGAAAAGGACATTTTCCGGCCGTCCCGCCAGGCCACCATCCAAGGCGGATTTCAGAAGCTTGTAATGCATATCCTGACTCTCAAATGAGAGATCATCGCAGAAAATGATGCAGCGTCGCGCCTGTCCGCGTAGAAGGCGCATGAGATCAGGAAGGGATGCGAGATCTCCCGCCTGAATTTCGATTATCGCCAAAGCGTGCGGGAGGGCTCGGTTGACGTCGGCATGGGCGGCTTTAACGATGGACGACTTGCCCATGCCGCGCGCGCCCCACAGCATGACATTATTGGCGGGAAGCCCCTTAACAAACCGAAGCGTGTTGGCAAGCACGCGGTCATATTGCATCGATACCCCCCTGAGGAGGGCGGCTTCAACATGTGCAACCTGGGAAATCGGGGTGAAGATCTGGCTTCCGCCAGACCACATATAGGCGTCTGACGGATGGAGATCGATTTTATCGGGCGCGGGGGGTGCCAGACGCTCAAGCGCCGCCGCGATCCGCTCAAAATTTTTGAGAAATTCCTGTCTCATGGGGCTTTCTTATCGGATGCGCCGCCTTGACGCCAGCGCCTCACCATTTATGGTCTCCCTCAATAGGGAAGACATCCCTTGAACCTTGGATTGTCTATCATGGGCGGCATCAATGCTTACAAATAGTGGGATTGTTCAGTTTCTTCCGCTGATCATCGTTTTTGTCATATTTTATTTTCTGCTGATCCGCCCGCAACAGGCGCGTCAGAAGGAGCTTAAGCTGAAGCTTGCGGGATTGCGGCGCGGTGACCGCATTGTGACGTCTGGCGGGATCATCGCCACAGTCATCCTCGCGAAAGAGAATGACCCCGAAATCGACATTGAAATCGCGCCGGAAACACGTGTGAAGCTCCTCCGTGCGAAGGTCGCCACAGTTTTAAGCAGCAGCGCCAAACCGGCGAATGACGTCAAAAAGCCGAAACAGAAATAAGGAGCGCGGCCGGCACGATGCCGGCCGACATCTGCCTCAGGCGGCCAGAAGATTTGCTTCAGCAAATGCGTAATTGGCGAGATTATCCAGAAAGTTGGAGATGTAATCGGGACGGCGGTTCCGATAATCAATGTAATAAGCGTGTTCCCACACATCGGCGCAGAGAAGGACTTTGCCCTGATCTTCCGAAAGGGGGCTGGCCGCATTCGCTGTTTTGGTCACGGCAAGCTTGCCGTCTTTCCCGAGGACAAGCCACGCCCAGCCCGACCCGAATTGCGTCGTGGCAGCGGTTTTGAATGCGGCTTTAAAGTTATCGACGCTGCCGAAATCCTCATTGATTTTTGTCTCAAGGCGACCGGGAATTTGACCACCCTCCGGGGACAGGCTTTTCCAGCAGATGCAATGATTAAGGTGCTGGCCGGCATTATTGAAGACGGGCGTGTCATCCACGTGTTTACGCGCTGCCAGAATGATGTCTTCCAACGATTTACCCTGATAGGCAGGTTTGGACTCGACGAGGCCATTCAAAGCCGTGACATAAGCCTGATGATGCTTGCCATGGTGAAATTCGAGCGTCTCCTGGCACATATTTCTCTTTGCAAGGGCGCTTGCCTCAAATGGCAATGGGGGCAGTTCAAAGGCCATAAAACTCTCCTATCATGTAGACGGTCATAAGAAATCACGATGCGCGACGTGGTGTAACGACGTCGTGCACCTGGTGATCTCCGTCAGGTTGCTTACTGCTCGGATGGTGTCTTGCTGACAATGGATTTTCCGAGGGCATCGAGGACGGCACTTTAGTCCCGCTGCGCATGCTGCGCAATGGTGGGGGTTGAAGGCGGGTCCAAAGTGGTGGCATGTCAGGAAGAACTGTGGAAGCAGCGGGACACGACATCACCTTAACGTGCGACGCTTAAATTGCGAGGCAGACGATGTGCTGTCACTGTAATAATTGTGGCGGCTATGTGAATTTTCGACCTCGTGAGAAGCATCAATAACGGTCGCATGATCGTGCCCCCCGCGCAACACCGATTCGATTTGGCTGTCAGCCCAAAAACTATAGGACGGGCGTCGATATTTGGCGGAGGAGATCGAATTCGACTCAATATTAAGTCGCGATCGACAAGGAGCTGCTGCGGTCACACTTCAGCTATTCTTCACCATCCAGAAATATCCCGACGGTTGCTCTTCTACAGAGTGGTCGCGGCAGAGGCGCTACGTTTAAGGTTGCGTTATAAGGGCCGTCATGCGCGCTCCAATGCTGGTTCAGGGGAGGACTTCTGACGCGCATGAGGCTCTGACGCCCGCCGCGTGAAATGCCCCGCTATATCCGCAAGTTCTACAAATTGATCGACCTGGCGCCGGAGATCATCACCGATCAGGCTGGGGCTGGAGCGCAGGGAGGAGATCACCGTCACACGCACACCGCGCCTTTGCACGGCCTCCGTCACACGCCTGAGATCGGAATCCCCGCTGAAGATCACGGCGTGGTCAATATGGCGCGACTGCTCCATAAGATCGACCGCGATCTCGACATCCATATTGCCTTTGAGGCGTTTGCGCCCGCCTTGATCCGTAAATTCCCGCACTGTTTTAGTGACAAGGGAATAACCGTTATAGGCCAGCCAGTCTGTCAGCGGCTTTAACGGGGAATAATCCTCTGTCTCAGGTATGGCGACGTAGTAAAACGCGCGCATAAGTCGGGATTTCAAACGAAAAAAATCAAGCACCATTCTATAATCGACTTCAAATCCCAGATTTCGCGCAGCGAAATACAGGCTAGAACCATCGATAAAGAGAGACGTTTTTTCATTCTTATCAAACATGACGACATATCACTATAAAAAATTTTTTTGTTCAAGTTTTTTTTCAATATCTGTGGATATCGATTCGAACTGCTTTGTCGAAAAAACGAAAGTAGATCGCGTGATATTCGAAATAAAATTGTGAATATTGAAGATTTCGAATTCTGTTCTCAAATTCCACATTATGTAAAAAAAACGTTTTGCACGCGGGTGCTTTGGCGTGAAAGATCGTGTTTGTGAACCGGCGATAGGTTTTAAATGCCTCTTTTACATGGCTTTACAGCACAAATGGTCATTTAAGATATTTTATAATAGTACGGTATAGATATCGTCATTTGGCAAGTATTTCCGAAACGATCTTTTTAATATTAACTTATATTTTTTTCGAAAAATATTTCGAGGGCCGCGTTTATAATTGCTTTCCTCCCTTCCAGCACCTTATTCACTATTCGGACTGACAAAAACTTCTTCCTGCCGAAGCGATGGCGGCCTCACATTTTAACCTCTTTGTCGTGAGGGGCGATAGCTTGGTGTCGGGGCGGCCTAATGCGAGGCTCTTCCACTCGGGTGTCAGGATCTTCCTGCAAGCGGGTCGGGCAGGGGCGGCGTTCCCCTTACAAACGTCATTGATTTATCGGACCAAATTTTGTAAATACGTCTTATATTTATGTGAGTAACTCTTACATCTTTAGGCTTCCACTGTTTTTAGGGAACGTACCGCATGGCTCGCGTCACCGTTGAAGATTGCATTGAGAAAATCCCCAACCGATTCGAGTTGGTTCTGCTCGCATCTCAACGTGCGCGTGCCGTGGCGCGCGGTGAGGAAATCCTCGTCGCACGGGATAATGACAAAAACCCGGTCGTTGCCCTGCGTGAAATCGCTGATGAAAAATTGAATCTGACTCATCTGGAGGAGGGGATTGTCCGTTCTCTCACCCGCGCGCCGGAGCCGGAGCCGGTGGATGAGGAAGTTCTGGACCTGATCCCGACCGATCAGAATATTTTCGGTCTTCAGGATGTCACCGCGGATGAAGAGCAGGCTCATCTGGCCGAAGGCGGCGCGGAGCGTGGCTTCTCCATTCAGGGTGCCCGCCCGCGCAGTTGACATCTTGACGTCGCGTCACCCAGCATCCTCAGATGGGAAAGGGGGCTGACGTGTCGTCTGGACTTCAGCCCAGCGCCCATCGAAACGGGTTGGGGAACACGCCCGTCATTTCGATAAACGGGCTTCTCACCCGGTTACAGAAATACATCCCGGAAGGCGAGCTGGACCTCATCCAGCGCGCCTATGACGTGGCCAGCAAAGCCCATGAGGGGCAATTGCGGGATAATGGCGACCCTTATATCGTCCACCCCCTCGCCGTTGCGAATATTCTGGCCAAATTCCGCATGGATGCGACGGCCATCGCTGTCGGGCTTCTGCATGACACGGTTGAAGATACGCTCGTCACAAGGGACGTCCTGAAAAACGAGTTTGGGAATGACCTTGTCGGCCTTGTCGATGGCGTGACGAAGCTCACGCGTCTTGAGCTTCAATCCGACCGGACAAAACAGGCCGAAAATTTCCGCAAACTTGTCCTGGCTATGTCGCGCGATATCCGCGTGCTGATCGTCAAACTGGCGGATCGCCTGCATAATATGCGCACGCTCCATTATGTGGAGCGTAAAGACCGCCGCCTGCGCATCGCGCGGGAAACGATGGATATTTATGCGCCGCTGGCTGAGCGCATCGGTATGGATCGCGTCAAGACGGAGCTTCAGAACCTGGCCTTTGCAGAGCTGGAGCCTGAAGCCGATGCGACAATCCGGCGGCGACTGAATTATCTTCGCGGGCACGGCGCCGACATTATTGAGCAGATTTGTCAGGACCTGTTGGCGCTGCTGCATAAGGCGGATTTTCATGATGTCGAAATTCGCGGGCGTGAAAAATCCGCTTACTCAATCTGGGCCAAGATGCAGAAACGCAATGTCGCGTTTGAGCAGCTTTCGGACATCATGGCCTTCCGCATCATCGTGCCGACGCGGGAGGCATGTTATGCGGCGTTAGGTACCATCCACGCGACATATCCCATGATCGCGGGCCGCTTTAAGGATTATATTTCCACGCCCAAAGCCAATGGGTATCAAAGCCTTCATACAGGCGTCACACTCTCCCGGCCGCGAAACCAGAAAATCGAAGTGCAGATCCGCACGCCGGAAATGCATAATTTCGCCGAGAATGGTGTCGCCGCGCATTGGGCTTACAAAGAGCGCCCGTCCGCCCACGCAGCGTCCACCGAAGTCACCCCGCTCACATCGGTCAAAATGCGCTGGGTGCAGGATCTTCTCGAAATTCTGGAAGATTCGGAAGCGCCGGAAGACTTCCTCGAAAACACCAAGCTTGAGCTTTATCAGGATCAGGTTTTCTGCTTCACGCCGAAAGGTCAGCTTATCTCCCTTCCGCGTGGCGCAACCCCGATTGATTTTGCCTATGCGGTGCATAGCCAGGTCGGGGATGCCTGCGTTGGGGCAAAAATCAATGGCCGCCTGATGCCCCTGCGGCATGAGCTGCAGAATGGTGACCAGGTCGAGATCATGACCGCGCGGGGCGGTGTGCCTTCTCCAACCTGGGAGCGCTTCGTTGTCACGGGTAAAGCCCGGGCGCGCATCAGGCGCTTCATCGCCCTGCAGCAGAGACAGAACAATATTGATCAGGGGCGTTCCGCACTGGCCAAACTCTTCCGGCAGGAAGGGGTGGATGGTAGCGAAAAAATCATCGAGACGACGCTCAAAGCCCTCAAATACCTGACCGTTGAGGATCTTTACGTCGCGGTCGGCGGTAATCAGATCACCCCGCGTGAAGTGCTGAACGCCGCTTACCCCGAATTGCGCCTGTTACCGCGTGCGCCGCGCATGGTGCCGGGCCTGACATCGCGTTTTGCTGCGGCCAATGCCGCCTCGGCGCGCGGTCGTGCGGCATCGGCCATCCTTGCCGGGGTGGGGAATGGCATTGATGTGCAATTCGCCGGGTGCTGCCACCCTCTGCCCGGGGATCAGATTGTCGCGGCCATCGCGCAGGGGCGGGGGGTGACGGTTCACCGGCGCAATTGTCAGAATATCAACGCGTCGCGTTTATCGCCGGAAAAGCGCCTGTCTGTTGACTGGAATTACGACGCCTTAAAGCTCGAGCACAGCCAGTTGAAATTTCCCGGGCGATTCAGTGTCATCACGGCGGATGAAACCAACGTGCTTTCCGGCCTGACGAACGTCGCCAATAAACATGGCGGGAACGTCACAAATATCCGCATCGTCAACCGCCAGCTCGATTTTCTAGAAATTATTTTTGACGTTGAAGTGCAGGATCTGCGGCATTTCCTCGCCATCATGACCGCGCTCCGCTCTGTCGAAGGGGTGATTCAGGTCGAACGGGCGCAGAGTTGAGGTGGGCATGATTATCGGCACGGGCATGGATATTTGCGACATCAACCGCATCGAGAAAGCCTGCCAGCGCCATGGCGGGCGCTTTCTTGATCGGGTTTTTACGCCGAATGAGCGGAAGCGGGCCTTGCGGCGTCAGGGGCCGAGTCGTTTCGGCACGCTGGCCAAACGTTGGGCCGCAAAGGAGGCCTGCGCGAAAGCCCTCGGGACGGGGTTTTCGGAGGGCGTCTTTCTTCAGGATATTGAGGTGGTCAATCTACCAACCGGCCAGCCTTCACTGGTCCTGACCGGTGGCGCCCGCGCGCGTCTGAATGCGATAACGCCGCCAGGGCGACGCGCCGTCATTTTTCTATCTTTAACGGATGAACATCCCTACGCTGTCGCGCAGGTCTTTATCGAAGCGCAGGAAATCGATAAAGACAGCTTTCCTCCCAACCCGCCCTAAGGGCGATGGCGCATGTTGCGCAGGTAAAGGTCACCATGTCATCAATAAATCAGGATAATAACGAGGACGCCCCCAAGCGGGAGAGCTGGTGGCAAGTTCTGAGATCTCTCATCACGACAATCATCGTCATTCTGGCGATACGGACGTTGATCATCGCCCCCTTCACAATCCCGTCCGGTTCCATGATCCCGACATTGCTTGTGGGGGATTACGTTGCTGTGACGAAATTTGATTATGGCTGGTCCCGTTATTCTTTTCCCTTTGCGCCGCCCCTCTTCAATGGTCGCATAGCCGATAAAGCACCGCATCGCGGGGATGTCGCGGTATTTCGATACACGCATGACACGTCGATCGATTACATCAAACGCATTATCGGCCTGCCGGGCGATCGGATCGCGATGCGCGAGGGGCGTCTTTATGTAAATGACCAGTTGATCGACCGCACACCCCTGCGACCTTACGAAATCCAGGATGAAAATCGCCGCTTGCTGCGCGGTATTCTCTATCAGGAGGTCCTCCCGGGCTCCGACGGTAGAAAGCCGGTCACGCATGACATTCTCCAATGGTCGCAGGCCGGTTTCGCAAATAACTCGGAAGAATATGTCGTGCCGCAGGGCTACTTCTTCGCGATGGGGGATGATCGGGACGATAGCGCTGATAGTCGCTTTCAGGATGAAGACGGGCTGGGCTATGTGCCGATGGAAAACCTCGTCGGTAAGGCGCGTTTCGTTTTCTATTCTTTCGATGCCCGCCACCCTCTTTGGGAGATCTGGCACTGGCCTGCGGAAATTCGCTGGTCCCGCCTCTTCTCTGTCGTGAAATAACGGATTTATGTCGTCTCCGAGGAAGTCCGCTCTTCCATCACCGCATCTGAAGGTGTCTCTGACACGCCTTCAGACAAGTCTGGATTACGTTTTCAAAGACGCCGCCCTTCTGGAGCGTGCCTTGACGCATCGCTCCGCCGTGGCCCTGCGAGGTGGTGGGCGACGTCCTGCGCGGCGGGCGGACCCTCGGCAAAGCCTCGCCTCAAATGAGAGGTTGGAATTTATCGGGGATCGCGTCCTCGGCCTCGTTGTGGCGGAATGGCTTCTGGAGCGCTTTCCGGATGAGACAGAGGGCGCGCTTGGCCCGCGTCACGCGGCCCTCGTCTCACGCAACGCGCTGGCCCCGGTGGCCGAAGCGCTTGACCTGTCGGAAATGCTGAATATCGCGGAACATGAGGAGCGCTCGGGCATCCGCCACCTTGCGAATGTCCTTGCTGACGCGATGGAAGCTATTCTCGGCGCGCTATACCTTGATGGGGGGCTCGACCCTGTCAGGCGCTTCGTGCATCGTCACTGGGCGTCGATTATGGAAGCGCAGATCACACCGCCGAAAGATCCCAAAACGGCTCTTCAGGAATTTGTTCTGGGAAATGACCGCACTTTACCCGTTTATGAGACGATCCGCACGGAAGGGCCGTCCCATGCGCCGCAATTCACTGTGCGCGTCTCGGCCCTCGCCTTGAGTGCGGAAGGCACGGCGCGCAGTAAAAGACTGGCGGAGAGCGCGGCCGCGTCGGCCCTGATGCGGCTGTTACGGCGAGAAACTGACTTAAAGAAGGATATGTCATGACAACCCGATCCGGGTTTGTCGCATTGGTCGGCGCGCCAAATGCGGGAAAATCAACGCTCCTGAACCGCATGGCAGGCGCGAAATTATCTATCGTCAGCCCCAAGGCCCAGACAACGCGCTTCCGGATTATGGGGATCCTGATGCGGGGTGAGGCGCAGATCCTGCTTGTGGACACGCCGGGTATTTTCAAACCACGCCGCAAGCTGGACCGCGCCATGGTCTCAGCCGCCTGGACGGGGGCGCAGGATGCGGATGTCACCGTGCTTCTCATTGATGCT
Source organism: Candidatus Kirkpatrickella diaphorinae (assembly GCF_025736875.1). Taxonomy (GTDB): domain Bacteria; phylum Pseudomonadota; class Alphaproteobacteria; order Acetobacterales; family Acetobacteraceae; genus Sorlinia; species Sorlinia diaphorinae. The sequence continues at coordinate 1,104,365 of NZ_CP107052.1, read as the reverse complement.
CGCGCGGGCATGACAGAGGAGCTGCGCGCCATCATCGACACGCTCGCGGCGCAGAAGAGACGCTGCTGGGTGGTGCTGAATAAAACCGACGCGGTGCCGCGCGCCGCCTTACTGCCCTTAGCGGACGAATTGCGCGCGTCCCTGTCTTTCGAGCACCTTTTTATGGTCAGTGCACGTAAAGGAGATGGCGTTGACGATCTCATAGAGGCCCTGGCGAAGGCGCTGCCGGAGGGGCCTTATCTTTACCCGCCGGATGACTTGACAGATCTACCCGACCGCCTGCTTGCCGCTGAATTGGTGAGAGAGCAGATTTTCATGCAGACGCATGAGGAGATCCCCTATCAGGCGACGGTTGAGACGGAGAGTTTTCAGGAGCGTCCGGATGGCTCGATCCGTATCGACGTCACGATTTACGTATCCCGCGCCGGCCATAAGGCCATATTGATCGGTGATGGCGGGCAGAAAATCAAAAGCATCGGATTGCGCGCCCGTCAGGATCTGACACGCTTGTTGGAGCGACCCTGCCATCTGTTCCTGAACGTCAAGGAACGTGCGAAGTGGGATGAGGAGGGCGCGCGCCTGCGTGCCATCGGGCTGGACGATAGCTGACGGGCCTTGTGACAAAAGGGAGGGCGCTTTAAGAGAGACGGAAATCTGATTAAAGTGATCTGACAAGCAAGAGAGGCTCGAGACATCATGACCCTTCCCTACCGTCGCGTATTGTTGAAAGTATCCGGTGAGGCCCTGATGGGTGACGGGTCTTTCGGGATCGATCCGACGGTTGTCAAAGCCATCGCGGCGGATGTGGCGGAGGTGGCGCAGCAGGGGGCGCAGGTCTGTCTGGTGATCGGTGGCGGAAATATCTTCCGAGGTGTAGCGGCGGCGGCAAAGGGGATGGACCGCACACAGGGCGATTATGCCGGTATGCTCGCAACGGTCATCAACGCGCTGATGATGCAGAATGCGCTGGAAGCCCTCGAAGTGGATACGCGCGTCATGTCCGCCATTCAGATGTCCGCCATTGCGGAGCCCTATATCCGGCGTCGCGCCGTGCGCCATATGGATAAAGGGCGAGTCGTGATTTTCGCGGCCGGGACGGGCAATCCGTTTTTCACAACGGACACGGCGGCCGCCCTGCGCGCGAGTGAGATGGAATGCGATGCCTTATTCAAGGGTACGCAGGTTGATGGTGTCTATTCCTCCGATCCGAGAAAAGACACGGCCGCCAAGCGCTATGACACATTGACCTATATGGATGTCCTCTCACGCGACCTCAATGTGATGGATGCGGCCGCGATTTCCCTCGCGCGAGAAAATAGATTGCCGATCATTGTCTTCAATATTCACGCGCCTGGTGCATTTCAGGATGTCATGCGCGGGAAGGGGCCATTTACGCGGATTGACGCGGCGGTATAAAAGCCCCCACGAAGTAAAAGAGGTTTCGAGGAGGAGAAACAACCATGTCCACCGGACTTGACGCGCTACAGGACGATCTGACCCGTCGTATGGAGGGCGCGATTGACAGCTTCCGACGTGACCTTTCCGGTCTGCGCTCGGGCCGCGCCAGTCCCAACCTGCTTGAGCCTGTGCGGGTCGAGGCTTACGGGAGTGAGGTGCCTTTGACCCAGGTGGGGTCAATCGCGGTGCCGGAAGCCCGGATGCTGACCGTCTCCGTCTGGGATAAGACGCTGGTCAGCGCTGTGGAGCGCGCCATACGTGATGCAGGGCTGGGGCTCAATCCGGCTTCCGATGGCCAGACGATCCGCGTGCCGATTCCGCAATTGACGGAAGAACGCCGGGTGGAGCTGGCCCGCGCGGCGGGGCGCTATGCGGAAAATGCACGTATTTCCGTCCGCGGCGTGCGCCGGGACGGTATGGAGCAGATCAAAAATCGTGAGAAGAAAGGCGATATCAGCCAGGACGACATGAAGACATGGTCAGACGCTGTGCAGAAACTGACGGATCGCTTCATTAAAACGGTTGATGAGACGCTTGCCGAGAAGGAAAAGGAAATCAAGCAGGTATAAGAGCCCAACGTGCCCATCGTGTCAACAAAGCCTGTCCGGACCCGCGAGACGCGCATCGCGAAGCCAAGCCACATTGCTTTCATTATGGATGGCAATGGGCGTTGGGCACGCACGCGCAAAAAACCGACGGTTTTCGGGCATCGCGCGGGCGCGGACGCGGTGCGGCGCTGCGTGACGGCGGCGCTGGAGCACGGTGTTTCCTTCCTGACCCTTTATGCGTTTTCCTCCGAGAACTGGCGTCGCGCGCCGGATGAAGTGAGTGATCTGACGGCGCTTCTGAGGTACTATCTGCGCCATAAAGTGGCGGAACTTCACGCGGAAGGCGTCAGGTTGCGCGTCATCGGAGAATTATCGCGTTTCGAGACGGATCTCGCGGATGAAATCCGCCGGGCGGAAAAACTGACTTCCCGAAATCAGCGCCTGACACTCGTCCTTGCGCTTTCCTACGGCGCGCGGAGCGACGTGCTGCAGGCGGCGCGCAAGCTGGCCCTCATGGCCTCCGAGGGGAAGATCGACCCCGCCACGATCACGGAAGTGCAATTTGCCTCCTGCCTCCAGACACATGGCCTTCCTGACCCGGACCTGATTGTCCGGACAAGTGGGGAGCAGCGTCTCTCCAATTTTCTGCTTTGGGAAAGCGCCTATTCCGAACTGGCCTTTCTGGATGTTTTCTGGCCCGATTTTACGGAAAATCATTTTGAGCAGCTCCTCTCTGATTACGCTTCACGTGAGCGGCGTTATGGTGGGCGGCTTGATGAGGAGGCATGTAAGTGAAAACTGGACAGGCTCAGTCAGGGCATTGGTCCGATCTTCGATCACGCCTTCTTTCCGCCGCGGTCATGATTCCGATTGCCGCATTCGTGCTCATCAAAGGGGGGGTGATCTTCGGACTTGCGATGGCGTTGCTCGGTGCCGGGCTTGCCTATGAGGGCGCGACCATGCTGTCACAGTCAGGGGATGACATATCGCAATGGCGTCGTGTCCTCCTCTGCGCCTGGCCCGTCATCTGCGTCGCCATGGCGCAACGCGGCGCATGGAGCGAGATCATCTATGTCTGCAGCGTGTCATGGATTTTCGGTTGGCGCTGCCTGGGGTTGATCGTGCCGATCTGCCTCGGTGTCTCAAGCCTTGTCTATCTTCGTTTCTGGCCGGAAACCGGGTTGATCCATGCGGGGTTTGTTGTCACCGTCGTGGTGGCAAGCGACAGTTTCGCCTATCTTGCCGGCCGCCTCATCGGTGGCAAGAAGCTGGCCCCGCGCATATCGCCGAACAAGACATGGTCAGGCGCGCTGGGCGGGTTATCCGGCGCCGCCCTTGTCGGGTTGATCTGGGCAGTCATCTTCTCACCCGGTTGCCTCTTTGGCGGATTTCTTACCGGGGCTTTTCTCGGGATGGTGGCGCAGGCAGGTGATATGGCGGAAAGTGCGACCAAAAGATGGCTGGGCGTCAAGGATTCCGGGCGTCTCATCCCGGGGCATGGGGGGCTTCTTGACCGTCTGGACGGGCTCCTCGTCGCGGCGCCTTTTGCGGCCCTGCTGACCATTGGCGTGACCCATCAGCCCCTCTGGTGTTTCGCGTTTCTCTCCGCCTGGCAGGATCTGATTTCGGCTATTCTGCCATGATCTTCTTTCGTTTTACGACCGGAGTTGTATTTTGATGTCCACCCCCCCACGCAGCGTCACCATTCTGGGAAGCACGGGCAGTATCGGTTGTTCAACGATCGCGCTGATCAAGGAACAGCCCGCGCTTTATCACGTACGGGCCCTCGTCGGCGGGCGCAATGTCGCCCTCCTGGCGGAACAGGCGCGTGAGTTACGGGCAGAATATGCCGTCATTCATGATGAGGCCCTTCTCGGTGCGCTCAAATCCGCTTTGAAGGGCACGGAAACGACATGCATGGCAGGGCGTCAGGCGGTTATCGAAGCGGCGTCCATCCCGGCGGATTACACGATGGCGGCCATCACCGGCGCCGCGGGGCTTGAGCCAACTTTGGCAGCGACGGCCAATGGGCGGGACATCGCCCTCGCCAATAAGGAAGCGCTTGTCAGTGCGGGCGATGTCATGTTGCGCGTCGTCAAAAAGGCGGGTGCGACATTACTGCCTGTCGATTCAGAGCATAATGCGATTTTTCAATGTCTACAGGGCAATGACGCGCAGGATGTCGAAAAAATCATCCTCACCGCATCGGGCGGCCCGTTCATACGGGCTGATCTGGAGGAGATGCGCCGCGCAACGCCGGAAAAGGCGCTGAAACACCCGACATGGACCATGGGGGCGAAAATCACGATCGACTCCGCCACGATGGCCAATAAGGGGCTTGAGGTGATTGAGGCGGCGCGGCTTTTCCAGCTTGAGGATGCGCGGATCGATGTGCTCGTGCACCCGCAATCCGCAGTGCATGGACTCGTGCAATATCGGGATGGCAGCCTGATCGCGCATGTTGGCGCCAATGATATGCGCGTGCCAATCGCGCACACGCTGGGCGGCCATCAACGCCTCGCGACGAAAGCCCCGCGTCTTGACCTTGCTGAGCTGGCGACGCTGAGTTTTGAAAAACCGGATGAAACGCGTTTCAAGGCGCTCCGTCTCGCCCGGCAGGCCCTTCGCGCCGGTCATGGTGCGCCGACAATTTACTCAGCCGCGAATGAGGTGGCGGTGGAGAGCTTCCTTCAGCGTCGGATCGGCTTTCTCGATATTGCGGAAGTCATTGAATACACGCTTGAAAAACTTGGCGCACCAGCCATTGAAAGCCTGGATGCAGTGCTTCACTGGGACGCGGAGGCCCGCAAGCGCGCCCAAAGCTGCATCTCAAAGCGGGATCGGCCCGTGACCCGACGCGCCGATGTTTCTCCTCATATTTAACTACCTCAAGTGAGATCGACACTGTGATGCACATTCTTATTGCCTTTGCCTTTGTTCTCGATGTCCTGGTTTTTATTCATGAATTAGGTCATTACCTCGCCGCTAAATGGCGCGGTATTAAAGTGGATACGTTCTCAATCGGGTTCGGGCCCAAGCTTTGGACGTGGCATGACCGGACCGGCACGGCCTGGTGCATCAGCGCCATCCCTTTGGGGGGCTATGTCAAACCGCATGGCTTTGAAGGGCCTGAGGATGCCACACCAGCGCAACAGGCCGCTTGGGAAAAGGGTAGAACCTTTCATGAGAAGGGAGTTGGCTCCCGCGCACTCGTCATTGTCATGGGGCCGCTCTTCAATTTCCTCCTCGCTTTCATCCTTTACGTCGCTTTATTCAGCTTTTTCGGTCAGCCAAAGCTGAGTGACCGCATCGCGCAGATCCTGCCGGACAGCGCCGCGTCACGGGCAGGGGTGAAGACGGGCGATGTCATCACGGCCATTGGCGGCCTCAAAATGCTGAATGTGGGCGATGTCCGCGCCGAAGCTTCCAAGCGGGCGGGTGAGGTGACGACCTTGCAGGTCCGCCGGGAAGGACAAATCCTGACCCTTCCCATCACGATCGGACGGGACCCGGCAGCGAAGGATACCGCCCATGCAGGGATGATGGGGGTGAGTTTCAAGCTCCAGCCTGGCGCGCCGCTCAGCCTGAAAGATGCCGTCGTCACGGGTGCGCAGCAGGTCTGGGATGTTACTGTGCAGACTCTGCAGGGCGTCGGCCAGATGCTGACAGGGCAACGAAGCTCGCGGGAGCTCGGGGGTGCCATCCGCATCGCGCAGCTTTCCGGTGAGGTGGCGCATCTGGGAGTTGCGAGCCTCCTGAATTTCATGGCGGTGCTTTCGATCAATCTCGGCCTGATCAATCTTTTCCCCATCCCGATCCTGGATGGCGGGCGGCTGGTCTTTTACGCGTTTGAGGCGGTCCTGCGGCGACCCGTCCCGCGGAAATTGCAGGAAATGGCGTATTATGTCGGGTTCGCGCTCATCGCAGCGCTCTTCCTCTTCTCGACATTTAATGACCTGCTGAATATCGGGCTTTTTCGATGGCTGCGCGGTGCCTGACGCCGCGCCAGGGCGCATCGTCACAAGCTGCGACATATTGGGCATAAAATAGGCCGTTTTGGCGCGGACCGCATTGCAAAACACGCAATTATCTGGGATGACCTTGTCTCAGAGATTGTCATAATCGGAGAATGTGCATCTTGACGTGTAAGCGCCTCGTCCTAATGGCTTCGATTTGCATCTTATCCAACGTGTCGGAAGATGCGCTCGCCCGTCGCGACTCTTCTGACGCGGAGGCGAGTCGTGCCGCGCGCGCCCATGGGCGTTCCGATATGGTTGAAGTCATCACCGTCAAGGGCAATCACCGTATCGAGACAGGCACCATCCTGTCCTACATGGTTGTGCAACCTGGGGATCGGTTCAGTGCGGATGAAATTGACCGCACCTTGAAGACGCTTTACGCGACAGGTCTCTTCAGCGATGTGACGATCAACCGCGCGGGGAATGAACTCGTCGTCAATGTCGTTGAAAACCCGATCGTCAATCGCATTGCCTTTGAAGGGAACAGCGCGGTCAAGGATGCCGATCTCCAGAAGGAAGTCGCCCTGCGCCCGCGTGCTGTCTTCTCGTCGCAGGCCGCCGCCGCCGATCGTCAGAAGCTGCTGGATCTATACGCGTCAAAGGCGCGTTACGGGGCGACCGTCATCCCGCAGATCATCAAGCTTTCCCATAATCGTGTTGACGTCATCTATAAAATCAATGAGTCGCGCCAGACGCTTGTTTATAAGGTTGTTTTCGTCGGCAATAAGGCTTTCTCGCAGGCGCGTCTTGCTTCCGTCATCTCTTCGAAAGAGACGGAGTGGTACCGCTTTTTCTCCTCTTCCGATGAGTATAATCCTGAGCGCATGAAGTACGATGCGGAGCTTATGCGGCGCTTCTACCTCCATAATGGCTATGTTGATTTCCGCCTGGAGAATGCGACGGGGGAACTCTCTGCTGATCGCAAGAACTTCATCATCACGTTCACCGTGCATGAAGGGCCGCGCTATCACATCGGTAAGATGGATGTCAGCTCAAGCCTCAAGCACGTCAAAAAAGAGGATGTCACGAAGTATCTCGAACTCTTTCCCCATCAATGGTATGATGGCACGGCGATCAGTAAAAATGCGACGAGCATGCAGGAGAAGCTTCAGGCGAGCGGCCATCCCTTCGCGATGGTGCGCACGGATATCGCCCGCAACCCTGAGAAAAAGACGGTCGACCTTCTATTCGAAGTCATGGAAGGTCCGAAAGTCTATGTTGAGCGGATTGATATTAACGGCAATACGGTCACAAAAGATGATGTGATCCGGCGCCAACTGCCCATGGCAGAGGGCGACCCTTATACGCCTTTCGATAAGAAATACTCAAAAGCCTCCCTCCAGGATCTCGGCTTTTTCAAATCAGTCTCCGTCGATCAATCTCAGGGTTCAGCACCCGATAAATCGAATATCGGCGTGAATGTGGTTGAGAAGCCGACCGGAGAATTCTCACTCGGTGGCGGGTACGCAACGGATGTCGGGCCGATCGGGAATGGCTCCGTCAAGCAGCATAATCTCCTCGGCACGGGCATGGATGCCGGTGTGTCCGGCTCAATCGCCTATTGGCAGAAGCAGGCGAACGTTTCCTTCACGGACCCGTATTTCCTCGGGCGCAATATTGTTGCGGGCGCAGATATTTTCTGGATTCAGAACACGAACCAGACCTATCAATCCTATAATCAGGATCAGATCGGTATGACGTTCCGGTTCGGCTACGCATTCAATAATTATCTCTCGCAATCCTGGAGCTACTCCCTGATTGACCGTCATGTCAGTGTCGGCAGTTACCTCAGCAAATATGCGACGAAGAATAATGATTACGCCTATGTGCCATCAATCTATGTTCAGCAGTCCATTGGCTGGTCTCTGCTTTCCCAGTTGAGCACGACCCTGTCATATGACCGGCGGGATAATCGCATGACGCCACGCCGCGGCTTTGTCTTGCGCGCTACCGGGGATTTCGCGGGGCTTGGTGGCAATGTCAAATATGCCCGCGCGAAAGCGGACGGGGAATATTACGTTCCGCTCGATAGCCTGACCGGCACGCATGACTGGGGCCTGCAGTTTAAAGCCGGTGCGGGCTATATGGGGGACTGGAGCAAAAGCGGCGATGTCAGCATCATCGACAACTTCTATCTTGGGGGCGCCAATCTTCGTGGCTTCCTGCAAGGTGGTGCCGGGCCGCGCTCAGCCCATGAGCTTTATTACGTGAACGGCCAGAAGCAATATCGCCCGATTGCCGGTCAGGAAGATCTGATCGGGGGGCGCTTCATTTACACGGCATCTGCGCAGCTTAATTTCCCGCTCCCCGCGGGAGACGCAATCGGCATTTCAGGGCGTTATTTCATTGATGCGGGTAGCCTCTCCGGGCTGCGCCTGCGTCAACGTCACACAAACCCGAGTGACAGTAATTACACGCCAATTTCCGGCAATAGTATGACGCCGCGCGTCTCGACAGGTTTCGGCATCACCTGGAAGAGTCCCTTTGGTATGGTAAATATCGATGCCGCCGTCCCGATCAGAAAATCCAGAAACGACCGTCTTTACCCGCTTCGTTTCGGTTTTGGTCAGCAATTTTAAGCCGGGTAAAAATCCGCGTGGTGTCGAGATACATTCTAGAGGAGTTCAGGGTTATGGCCATTTCAGGTCGTTATATTGCTTTGGTCGCGATGCTGGGTGTGAGCCCGACAGCCAGCCTCGCGGCGCAATCAGCGCCCGCCACCCAGGGTGGCTGGTTTGTGCCGAAAGCCTCCCGCCCCGCAAACCCCGCTCCGGCACGTGCGCCAGCGCCCGCACCTGCGCCTCAGAACCAGGCTGAAGCGCAACCTTCCGACGCGCCGCCTATCCTGCCGGCGCCGCCGATCCCTGACTCACCGGATCTGCCGAAGGCTGCGCCGCCACCGCCAGCCGTCATTGGCGTCATCAGTATTCCGACCGTGATGCAGATGTCCGTCGCCGCGCAGGAGGCACAGCGCGTCCTTGGTGCGCGCCGTGACAAATTGGCGGAAGCCGCGCAGAAGGAGCAGGCCAGTTGGCGGGCTGAACAGCAGAAACTCCAGCAAAATGCCCGCACAATGTCGTCAGAGCAGATCCAGATCCGTGAGCGTCATTTGCAGGAGCGCCGGGCGCGCGCGCAACGGGATTTCGCCAATCGTGCCCGCATCATTCAGGAGGCTGCCAACGTCTCGCTCAACCAGATTGAGCGTGAGCTTGTTCGGATCGTGCGTCAGGTCGCCGCCTCGCATAGCATGAACCTCGTTTATCATGGTGAGCAGGTTGCTTTGCATGTTGAGGGGCAGGACATCACGCAGGAGACGGCGAAGCAGCTTAACAAGATCTTGCCGCACGTCTTCATACCCGCGGCGGATGTGGATCCGGAAGTGCTCGCAAAATCCGGCAAAATGCCGACAACTGCTGACATCGAGGATGAAAGCATCCCCTTGCAGGCGAAGGCGCAGGCAGCGTCCTCCACGCCCAAATCTGTGCTTCGCAGCAAGAAGTAACTCATGACGTTACATGATGAGACGGGTCTGCCGGGCGATCGGCGTTTTTTTAACCGTGCGGGCCCTTTCAATATCTCGGTCCTGGCTGAGAAGGCCGAGGCGGAAATCAGGCCTGGTGCCGACTCACCATCCGGGCTTGCATTACATGGTGTGGCACCTCTTCAGGCGGCGACAGCGGCGGAAGTCAGTTTTCTCGATAATCGCCGCTATCTGCCACTTCTGACATCGACACGTGCGGGCGCGGTGATCGTTACACCTGCTTTCGCGGATAAAGTCCCGCCCCACTGCACGGCTCTTGTGACAAAAAACCCGTACCTCGCATGGGCGCGTGTTGCGACACTCTTTCACCCCCGGCGCAGTGTCCGCCCCGGCATCCATCCAACAGCGTGTGTGGCGGAGACAGCCCATCTTGGGAGAGATGTCGAAATCGGCCCCTTTGCCGTCATTGAGCATGGCGCGAAGCTTGGCGATCATGTCGTCGTCGCAGCGCATGGTGTCATCGGGGCGGGCGTGCATATCGGGCATGACAGTCGCATCGGTGCGCATGCCTCATTGGAATATAGTCTCGTTGGTGAGCGCGTCATCATTTACCCTGGCGCGCGGATTGGCCAGGATGGTTTCGGGTTCGCGGTCGGGCCGACCGGTTTTGAGGCTGTTCCGCAGATCGGGCGCGTAATTATTGAGGATGACGTTGAAATCGGCGCCAACTCGACGATTGATCGTGGCTCAATGCGTGACACCGTCATCGGTGCGGGGACGCGCATTGATAATCTGGTGCAGATTGGCCACAATGCCATCCTCGGTAAATGCTGTATCGTCGTCTCCCAGGCGGGGATTTCCGGTTCGACAGAACTTGGTGATTTCGTAACGATCGCGGCCCAGGCCGGTCTCATCGGCCACATCAAAATCGGCGCCAAAGCCCGGATCGGGGCGCAATGCGGCGTGATGTCGGATGTTGATGCGGGTGCCGATATGATCGGGAGCCCCGCCATGCCGTTCCGGGAATTTTTCCGTAATGTGGCATGGGTGCGCAAAGCGACAAAAAGGGAAATGGAAAAGAAAGAGGCCGGATCAGCCCCGCCAATCCCCGAAAAACCCGCTATATAGCGCTGACGACCGGATTTTGTTAGATTGCCTTCAGTTCATTCCAGCCACACAACGTCACAGCTTAAGATATCGTGACAAGTTATGGCCATTGAGTTTAGGAAAATAACGTGAGTTCGAATTCTGATGCGACGGGAAAAGGGGAGGGCGGCGCGGTGCAGGAAGCCGGACAAGGCTCTATACACATTGAATCGATCGATATTGCGCGCATCATGGCGTCGATTCCGCATCGCTACCCCTTTTTACTTATCGACCGCATGGAGGATATCCATCTGCGGAACCTGACATCCAAGGATAAGCACGGCAAGATTTCGGCGGTCGGGGTCAAAAACGTCACAATCAATGAGCCGTTTTTTGCCGGACATTTTCCGTCACATCCGGTGATGCCCGGTGTTCTGATTGTGGAGGCCATGGCGCAGACCGCGGCAACGCTGGTCGTGCTGTCGCAGGGGCCGGATGCTGAGGGCAAAATTGTTTATTTCATGACGATTGAAAACGCCAAATTCCGCAAACCTGTCGGTCCTGGCGATCAACTCCGTATCCATGTTGAGGAAATCCAGCAGCGTGGAAGAATATGGCGCTTCAAGGGGGAGGCGCTCGTTGCTGGCCAGAAAACGGCTGAGGCGACCTTCAGCGCCATGATCAAGGACTGATTTACGTCTGAAAGAGTTTTCGATGTCTGACCCGTCGCGTCTATCTTCCATCCATCCGAGCGCCATCATCGCCCCTAATGCCCAGATCGGTGAAAATGTCGAAATTGGACCTTGGTGTGTCGTCGGCGCGAACGCGGTCCTTGAGGAAAATGTCAAGCTTCATGCCAATGTGATTATTGACGGGCACACGATCTTACGGCAGGGGGTGGAGGTCTTTCCCTTCGTGACCATCGGCATGGCCCCGCAAGACCTTAAATATGGCGGTGAACCCGCAAGTTGCGAGATTGGTGAGCGCACCATCATCCGGGAAAATGTCACCATTCACCGGGGCACGACACAGGGGATATCGAGCACAAAAGTCGGTGCGCATTGCCTGATCATGGCCAACTCTCATATTGCGCATGATTGCGTCATTGGTGACGGCGTCATCATTGTCAATAATGTCGTCATGGGGGGACATGTCGAAATTGGCGATGGCGCGCGCATCATGGGTTCGGCGGCCATGCATCAATTTGTCCGCATCGGACGGGGCGCGCTTGTTGGTGGCCTCTGTGGTGTGGAGGCGGACGTCATTCCCTATGGATGTGTCCTCGGAAATCGCGCCCGCCTGGTCGGGCTGCATTGGATCTGGCTGAAAAGGCAGGGTGTCTCGCATCCGGAGATGAAGGAGATGCGACAAGCTTATCTTGATCTTTATCCCCGCTATCTCGACGCTTCACGCGCGTCCTCAAAACCTGGCTCAGACGCGGATGCGGACGTGTTTGCGAGCCGGCTGGCCCAGGTCAAAAAAAATTACGAGAAGAACAGCCGCGTGAAAGAAATCATCGATTTCATGGAAGCTAAAAGCCGTCGTGGCCTGGTTAAAGTCTCGGGTCTTCGCAGGCGGGAAGGCGAACCATTTCAGGATTGATCCCCCCAAAACTTGGCATATTGGCAGGCGGCGGGCCTCTTCCCGCCCTTGTGGCCGAGTCGGTTACGGCGCAGGGGGGGGAAGTTTTTATTGTGGGTTTCGAAGGCTTTGTGGACCCGGACCTCATCGCGCAGTGGCCTCATGGCTTTTATCGTCTCGCGGCAGCGGGCCAGATTATCCGTGCTTTGCGCGATGCGGGATGCCGGGACATCGTCCTGATCGGCCCTGTCAAACGTCCCGCTCTGCGTGATCTCAAACCGGATAAGGAAGGCGCACGCCTCCTCGCCCGGATGGGGCGCGCGGTTTTCGCGGGGGATGACGGTCTCCTCGGCGCCATTGTGCGTGTCCTGGGGGAGGAAGGGTTTAATGTGCGTGGCGCGCATGAATTTTTAGCGCAGGCGCTGGGACCAAAAGGCGTTTTGACGCCCCTGGCTCCTTCCGCTGATGACGCGCAGGATATTTCGCGCGCGGTTGATGTCGTCAAGGCGCTCGGCAGGTTGGATATCGGGCAGGGCTGTGTGGTACAGTCCGGGCTTGTCCTTGCCGTGGAGGCGCTGGAGGGCACGGACGCGATGTTACAGCGTTGCGCGGCCTTGCGTCAGCCAGGCCCCGGCGGTATCCTGCTCAAAATGTTAAAGCCGGGGCAGGAGAGGCGCGCCGATATGCCAACGATCGGGCCGCGCACGATCCAGCTTGCTGCTGAAAGCGGGCTGGCCGGTATTGCCTATCAGGCCGATGGGGTGCTCTTCACAGATCTGGCGCAATGCGTGGCTGAGGCCAATGCGCGTCGCCTTTTTCTGATGGGTATTGAGCCCCGTTAAAACATAAATGGATAAGTTTGAGTTAAGGAGACGCTTATGGCGACGTTTCTTCACACCATGATTCGCGTGCGCGCGCTTGATCGCAGCGTGGATTTTTACAAAGCTCTCGGTATGGAGGAGACCCGCCGACGCGATGTGCCCGATGGACGTTATACACTGGTCTATCTCGGTTACGGCGACGGGCCGGAGGTTGAACTGACCCATAATTGGGACCAGGCAGAACCTTATGACCTCGGCAATGGTTTCGGACATCTGGCCGTTGGCGTCGAAGATATCCATACTGTCGTGGATAAATTGCGCAAAGTGGGTGTCAAGGTAACGCGGGAGCCGGGACCGGTAAAATTCGGCACAACCGTCATCGCTTTTGTTGCAGATCCTGACGGATATAAAGTCGAACTGATCGAGACAAAACCCGGTCAGCCTTTCTGAGGGTGCGTGGCGCGCAGATGAATCAAGGCGGTCTCTATGGCCTCAATGATCATCAGCGCGTTTTTCCTGACATGGGGGTCGGCATGGCCGGTGAGGGAGTCTGCTGCGAGGACAGCCGTCGCGAGCGCATTTTTAATATCGTGCCGCGCGTGATCATCGCTCATTTTTACCTCCTGTCTCCGGCCGGGCATGTGCATTTGGATTGACACCAGCCCCGGCGCACCGTAAAAACCGCACCATCTTTACAGGGTCTGGCGCAGGCCCGACGGTTGAGTGATGGACTTAAACGGTTGCCTCTGGCAACTTTTTTGTTGAGGGATCAAGTTTATGAAGCGTACTTTCCAGCCATCTCGGCTCGTTCGCAAGCGTCGTCATGGCTTCCGGGCGCGTATGGCGACGGTCGGTGGGCGTCGGGTCATTAATAACCGTCGCGCAAAAGGCCGTAAAAAGCTTTCCGCCTGAGGGTCAGATTTTGACCGCGCGGCCTGCACAGCGCCTCAAAAAGAGGTCGGCGTTTCTGCGTGTCGCGCGCGAAGGGCGCAAGGCGGCCACGCGCAGCCTTGTGCTGCAATCGCTTGAGACTGACGCCAATTCCGGTCTTCGATCCGGTTTTACGGCCACGAAAAAAATCGGCAATGCGGTGGCGCGCAATCGCACAAAGCGTCGCTTGCGGGAAGCTTTGAGGCTGACGATTGCTGAAGCCACCTGCCGCCCGGCCGATATCGTCGTCATCGGTCGCGCCGCAACCCGGCAATTACCTTTCAACCAGCTCCTGCGCGATATGCGTGATAGTCTGAGGAAGCTGGATGTCCTTCCCTAGCCGTTTCAAATTCCGGCCTGGGACTTTGGTCGTTAAAGGGCTTGTCGCCCTCATCAAATTCTATCAATACGCCATAAGTCCTTCTCTTGGCGCAAATTGCCGATTCGAGCCGAGTTGCAGCGTCTATGCGCGCACAGCCCTGGAGCGTCACGGCTTGCAAAAAGGGATTATTCTCGCTGTAGGACGTATTTTACGATGTAATCGCCTATGCCGGGGTGGATATGATCCGGTTCCGGAGGTAAAGAAGGGCTCAGCCTGACCGCCGGACCCCCGCGCGTGGGTGGCTGCATATTCTCGTGGCGCGACGCGTTTCTGCTCTCGCCTTGTTTTGACATGGAAGACCGGCGTCGGGTTTATGGAAATTAAGCGCACCCTTATTGCTCTGGCTCTGGCCGCGGCTGTTCTCTTCGGCTTCGATTATTTCGTGCCGAAGCCTGCGGATAAAACGCCGCCTGCCGCGACCAAAATGGTCGATGCAAAAAGCGGGGACAAAGCTTCTGCGGGGGCGCAGTCGGCGATGGGGGTTGCCGCGCCTGCAGTCGCGCCCTCCGGGCCCGCGCGCCGCGTCGCTTTTACCTCTCCCGCCATGACAGGGTCCGTCAGCCTGCGCGGGGCACGTATTGATGACGTGTCACTGACGCAATATCGCGAGACGCTCGATAAAAACAGCCCTCATGTAAGGCTGCTTGAATCGGCTGACGGGAAACGACCGGGCTTTATCGAAATTGGCTGGCGTCAGGCGCCGGGCGAGGCCCTGAAACTCCCGAACGCGCAGACGGAATGGACCGGGGACTCATCACGCCTCGACCCGGATCACCCTCTTACCCTGCACTGGGATAATGGTGCCGGACTGGTTTTTTCAATCAAAATCTCGCTCAGTCGCAAATATCTCTTCTCCATCGCGCAGTCGGTCGAGAATAATACGGGCCACGCGGTTTCCGTTGTGCCCTTCACCCGGACGGAGCGTGATTACAAGCCTGATGATGAGGGGAGCTTCATCGTCCATGAAGGGCCGATTGCCGTCGTCAATGACCGTCTCAATGAGGGTTCTTACAAAGACATGCGAAAAGGGACGGCAAACCCCGATCACGTGTCATGGGCGGCTGACAGTCATGGTGGCTGGGCGGGCATTACGGATAAATACTGGCTGACAGCCGCCATCCCGGATCAGAAGGATGATGTCGCGGTGCGATATCAGTTCCAGGGGGAGGAAGAAGGCGGAGAATACGCCGTTGATGTTGCGGCTGCACACCCCGTCATCATCGCGGCCCATCAAAGCGGCCTTCGCAGCAGCGCGGTTTTCGTCGGTGCGAAGGAAGTGACGCTTCTGGATGATTACACCAATCAGCTTCACATTCCTTATTTCTACAAGGCGGTGGATTTCGGCTGGTTCGCCTTCCTGACCCGCCCCATGTTCCATGTATTGCACTGGCTTTTCGGCCTGGTCGGTAATTTTGGCATTGCATTGCTGATCATGACTCTGATCATCAAGGTTATTCTTTACCCGCTTGCGACCAAATCCTTTGCCTCCATGGCGCGGATGCGGGTTCTGGCGCCGAAAATCCAGGCCATCCGCGAAAGCTCTAAAGATGATCAGATGGCGATGAACCAGAAGATCATGACGCTTTACAAGGAAGAGGGCGTTAATCCGGCCGGGGGCTGCCTGCCGCTTCTCGTTCAGGCGCCGGTGGCATTTTGTCTCTATAAGGTGCTTAACATCACGATCGAGATGCGCCACGCGCCGTTTTTTGGCTGGGTGCGTGACTTGTCAGCGCCTGACCCGACAAATATCTTTAATCTCTTCGGGCTGATCCCGTTCAACCCGACAATGATCACGCCCATGCTGCAAGTCGGCATCTGGCCCCTGCTTTTCGGCATCACCATCTGGCTGATGCAGAAGCAGAGCACCGTCACCATGGATCCGACGCAGCAACGTGTAATGCAGTTCATGCCCGTGCTTTACACCTTCCTCCTCGGGCGTCTCTCAGCCGGGATTGTCATTTATTATACTTGGAACAATATTCTGAGTTATTTTCAGCAACGGATCATTCAGGCGCGCGTCGATGCGGCCGCGAAACGTGGCAAGCGCGTGAAGACCGGAAAAAAATGACTCAGAAAGATCCTGCGACGTTTTCGGACGAGGAGATTGAGCGTGGTCGTCTCCTCTTCGCCGGGCCGTGCGAGTTTTATTTCGCAACCCAGAAATTGGAGATGTTACCCCCGGTGGGTGGGCCTGAAATTGCGTTTGCGGGGCGGTCAAACGTTGGGAAATCCAGCCTGATCAACGCGCTGACGGGGCGGAACCGCCTCGCGCGTGCTTCCTCTGAACCGGGCCGCACGAAGCAGTTGAATTTCTTCAATCTCGGCGGTGATGTCTCTCTTGTTGATATGCCCGGATATGGTTACGCGAAAGCCGCGAAGCAGGTGAAGGAAGACTGGCAGGAGCTGATGTTCGCCTATCTTCGCGGTCGGCCCAGCCTCGCGCGTGTCTTCCTTCTGCTCGATGCTCGGATTGAGCTTAAAAAAGTTGATCTGGAGGCGATGACGCTTCTGGATCACGCTGCCGTGGTTTTTCAGCTTATTCTGACCAAATGTGACCAGGTCAGACCGGCAGCTCTCGCGGCAAAGCGGCGCGAGGTGGATGAGACGATCCGCAAACATCCGGCCGCTTATCCGTTCAGCATCTGGACGAGTAGCGAGACCGGCTCTGGCATTCCCCTGCTGCGGGCCGAGGTGGCGCGTCTCATTGACGCACCCGCCGCCCGTCACATTGTTTGACAAGGTTACGTTATGGACGACCACACCGATAAATCTTCTGACGCCGATCTTTATCGGGATGAGCAGCGCCAGGCGACGCTTCTTACAAGCGCCCTGCCTTATTTACGGCGTTATGTCGGGGATACGATTGTCGTCAAATATGGCGGTAGCGCCATGGGCAGCATGCAGTTATCAAGTGCTTTCGGCCGCGATATCGCCCTGCTCAAACTGGTGGGCATCAACCCGATTGTGGTCCATGGCGGGGGTCCTCAGATCAGCGCCATGCTGGACAAACTCAAACTCCCATCGCGCTTCATTGACGGTTTGCGTGTCACGGATAAAGAGAGCATCAATATCGTTGAAATGGTGCTTTGTGGCAGCGTTAATAAACAGGTTGCGGAATTGATCAATCGCGCCGGTGCCTTGGCGGTGGGGATATCGGGTAAAGATGGCGGCCTCATCAAGGCGCGAAAATTGACGCAACGCAAGCATGTCGTGGCGACAGACGACGCGACGCCGGATTACGGTTTTGTCGGTGAACCGGCGGAAATTGACCCCCGCGTTCTATTCTCTCTCCTCGGTGCCGGCCTGACGCCGGTCATCGCGCCGATTGGTTATGGTGAGAAAGGGGAGACCTTCAACATCAATGCGGACACGGTGGCCGGTGCTGTTGCGGGCAGCGTCAATGCATCTCGCCTTCTGATGCTGACAGATGTGCCGGGTGTGCTGGATGAATCCGGGCATCTCATCCCCGAACTTACCGCCAGTGAGGCGCGGGCGCGGATCAAGAACGGAACGATATCCGGCGGTATGATCCCGAAAGTTGAAACCTGCCTGGAGGCGGTGCAGGCTGGCGCTGATGCGGCGGTCATTCTGGATGGACGCGTCCCGCATGCCTGCCTTTTGGAGCTTTTCACGCGGAAAGGCTCCGGCACACTCATCAAAGTGGATGCTGACTAAGCATTTTCGTGGAAGAACGACCAGCAGGAGCGTGAGGACGCCGTTTTATAAAGCGCCAGGCACGCACGTTCAAGAAACGTCTCCAAAGTGTCAACGCTATGCGCCTCACGCGTTACCAACCCGATTTTGAGGGCGAGGGTCGAGGCGAGCGGCGTCGCATAATCCCGGCGGGAGCAGAGATCTTCCGCCCTTTCCGCGGCAGCGAAGCGGTCTGCGCCATCAAGCATGATCAGAAAAGTCTGTGAATCAAGCTGGCCGATGAGGTCAGTCGGTCGGACAGTCATTTTGAGACGTTCGGAAATCTGCGTCATGACCGCTTTGAGTTGCTCAACCGGGATCGTGGAAAGATTTTCGATGCGGATCGCCATAAAGGTCGCCGGGGCATTGTCGAAATCGAGCCGCGCCATGCGGCGCTCCGCCTCTGTCTGAAACAACTCCCATTTCGGGAGGTGACTCAGCAGATCATAAGGAAGATTTTCAAGAAGCTTGCGATAGGTCAGATCAACTTCCAGCAACGCGGCGGCCGTGGTGAGGAAGGCGTCAATATCGGCGATATGGTCCTCCCAGACATTGCGCCGCTCATTGACATGCGCGATGATGCCGATCTCGCCCACGTAACGCACGCGCGACAAATGGCGATATTCGCTGTCCATGACCGTCGATTCATCGATCGGGATTGGAGAGGTGGATGTGGCTTTACCGTTTGACCAGTGACGCAGGCTATACCATTGGCGCTCCGCCCCATCATGCTCATCAACGAGCGGGCCGGAGGAAATCAGGTCAGCCTCCGTCGGGCCAAGACGATCACATAAGACGTCGAACGCTTCACCCAATCCGCGGGCAATCGAAGGCCCGGCCCTCAAACGCGAAACAAACTCGAAACTGCACCGGCATGTCTTGCCAACGCAGAGAGCGGTTTGATTCTCGGCACTACGGCGCTTGAACCAGGCATTACTCAGAAATGACGGTGATCGCACGTTGCTCTCATAAGGCTTTGCAGGGAGGTTGTTTTACGGTCAAAAGATTGGCCGCTCGAGGCCATTTATCAAGCCCCGAAGTGATACTTTGTTTTGCAGGCTGAAGCGTCCCGGCGTCAAGGTTAATGCTGTTGCAAAGATTTTAAATGCGTTTCAATGTTCATCGTCCGCAGGTAAAAAGGGCGGCGCGTCACGGTGACATTTACAGGGCGCGGTCCATCGCGGTCACCGTTATTTATATCATCGTCATTCCAGGCCCTCGGTTGCGCTCAGACTATTGCGCGTCATATTTAGCCCGCGAAAGAATGAGACGCGCAAGACCGGTCAGGGCCGCAAAGTTCGTTTCCGTTCGCGCGCTCTATCATGGTGCGGAAAGGTGCCGGAAACAATTTAAGCTTGCCTTGATGACCGTCCCCCGGACATACAGGGGCAGCGGTCATGAGGCCGCATTTCAGCCAGTCACTGAGTCTGGCAACAATAAGTTGGAATACCCTCATGCAGCTTACAAAAGTGCAATCCCATATTGATGACCTTTGGAATCGCCGTGATACCCTCAATGCCAGGACGGGTGGCGAAGACCGTCACGTGGTGGAAAATGTGCTCGCTGCGCTTGATCAGGGTCAATTGCGTGTCGCTGAAAAATCCGGACAGGGCTGGACTATTCACGAGTGGCTTAAAAAAGCGGTCCTCCTATCCTTCAGGCTGACTGACAGTCAGCCGGTCACACAGGCTTGTGGCGGGGTGGATGGGTTCGATAAAGTGCCGCTCAAATTTGCCGGTTGGAAAAAGAGCCATTTTGACCGCGCCGGTTTCCGGGCAGTGCCAGGTGCGATCGTGCGGCGCTCCGCCTATATTGCGCCCGGCGTGGTGCTGATGCCAAGTTTCGTGAATGTGGGCGCGTATGTCGATACCGGCACGATGGTCGATACGTGGGCCACGGTAGGCTCATGCGCGCAAATTGGTAAAAACGTCCACATCAGTGGCGGGGCCGGAATTGGCGGCGTGCTTGAGCCGCTCCAGGCTGCGCCGGTGATCATTGAGGATCACTGCTTCATCGGTGCCCGTTCAGAGGTGGCGGAAGGCGTCATCGTCGAGGAGGGCGCTGTCCTGTCCATGGGTGTGTTTCTCAGTGCTTCGACGAAGATCGTCAATCGGGAAACGGGAGAGGTCTTTATGGGACGCGTACCCGCTTTCTCTGTCGTCGTGCCCGGCTCGCTGCCGCCGAAGACGCCGGGTGGGCCGTCTCTTGCCTGCGCCGTCATCGTCAAGCGGGTCGATGCCCGCACGCGTGCGAAAACCTCAATCAACGAGCTGTTGAGAGACTGAGCCATGGAGGTCCCGGTTCTTGAACTCGCGCAGGCTCTACTAAAGTGCCCCTCCGTCACACCGGCGGATGAGGGCGCCCTCACTTATCTCGCGGATGTTCTCGCGGGGTTGGGGTTCGAGATATGGCACCTTCCCTTCGGACCGGAGGGGGCGCAAACGCCTAATCTTTTTGCGCGGCGAGGCCGAACCGGGCCGCATCTCTGTTTCGCGGGGCATACGGATGTCGTGCCGCCCGGGGAGGGCTGGCGCCACCCACCCTTCGCGGCCATGATTGAGGAGAATGTGCTTTACGGTCGCGGCGCGAGTGACATGAAAGGCGCAATCGCCGCCTTCACGAGTGCGGTCTCAACTATTCTGCAAACGCGTGAGCTTCATGGCTCAATCAGTTTTCTGATCACGGGTGATGAAGAGGGGACGGCGCAGCACGGCACGCGGGACGTGTTAGGATGGATGAAGGCGGAAGGGCATATCCCGGATTTCTGCCTGGTGGGCGAGCCCTCCAACCCGGAGAAAATGGGTGAGATAATTAAGATCGGCCGGCGCGGAAGCCTGAATGCGACGGTCACCATCCGGGGTGTGCAAGGCCATGTCGCTTATCCCCTTCGCGCAGATAATCCGATCCATCGACTGATTGCGCTGGTCAATGGGCTCCGGTCCCGCACGCTTGATGATGGGAATGCTTGGTTCCAACCCTCATCACTGCAGATTACCAATATCGATGTCGGCAATGAAGCGACAAATATCATCCCTGGCCAGGCATCATTGCGGCTGAATATTCGTTTCAACAACCATCATCTTGGCGCGGATCTGGCGCAATGGATCAAAGAAACGACGCGGGAATATGCCCCTGACGCCACGGTTGATGTCGCCATCAGCGGCGAGGCCTTCCTGACAGAACCGAACCATTATGTTGAAAGCCTGGCCCGCTCCATTGAAGCCGTGACGGGACAGCGCCCCCAGATGGACACGTCCGGCGGTACGTCTGATGCCCGGTTTATCGCACCCTACTGCCCGACGGCGGAGTTCGGTCTGGTCGGCGCCACGATGCACAAAGTCGATGAGGCGGTGCATCTTGGTGACCTTGACGCGTTGCGGGACATATATCGTACCTTCATTATGGATCTTGGGCTTTGATCAGACTTCACCCATTTTCTCCAAAAGGTGACATTACGTGAAATTTGACTCAACCATGCGGCAGAATTTTGAGCAGGGCCTGAACGGGTTATTGCGCATGGATGGTGGGGCCTATGCCTATTTCGCGGGCACACGCCTTGCGGTGTTCAGCGCGCTGATTGTCGTCGTCTTCCTCTCCGAACTTGTCTTTCTCTGCCTCTCCCTGTTAGCGCCGCAATTGCGGATGGATCCATGGAGTTATCCCCGCGTCGCGCTGGGCGAAATCTGCCAATATCTCGTGATCATCACCATTATTCAGGCAGCGGCGGAGCGTTGGGGGCGTGAGGCGCTCTGGCCGCGCTGTGCGACAGCGATCCTCTCCGCTACGGCTCTGACCAATTTGTTTCTGATTTTCGGCGTTCTGGCCGGCAGTGCGCTGATACAGATCCTCATGAATGATGCGTCCCAGGCCAGAAGGGCGCTGTCCGGCGTGCCGGTCATGCTTTCGATCTATCTGATCATCGTGATGTGCCGCGTCCTGCGCGCGGGGTTGAAAATCCAATGGCGTCAGGTCGCGGCGATTATGCTGCTCAGCCTCGTCGCCAGTGTGTTTGTGGTGCAGGTCGGGACGCGGCTCAATCACAATCTCCCGGCTCAATCTTTATGGCTGGACCCGGCGAAACCAAAGGCACCGTAGATCGGCGCCGCGCCCTGCGTCATGCACTTTCAAAAAGTTTTTCCGGGTAATCCACCCTGATCAGGCACAGCCCCTCAGGCGGGGCGGTGGGGCCGGCCTGGCTTCTGTCCCGGGCATCAAGCACATCGCGTAAATGCGTTGCGGACCATTTGCCCCGTCCCACCAAAGCCAGTGACCCCGCAAAATTCCGCACCTGATGATGGAGGAAGGAGCGCGCCTGCACCTCAAGGACGACATGATCGCCCGAACGGGATATGGTCATTTCATCCAATGTCCTGATCGGGCCGCTGGCCTGACAGGACGCGGCCCGGAATGATGAAAAATCATGTCGACCGATCAGAAAGCGCGACGCTTCCTGCATGGCATCGACATTGAGGGGATGTTTGACGTGCCAGACATGATGGGCATCCAATATAGGGCGCGCCGCGCGGTTGAGGATCGTATAACGATAGCGCCGACCAATGGCGGAAAATCGTGCATGCCAGTCCGTCGGTGCCGGACGGGCCATTCTGACGCCGATCAGATGGGGCTTCAGGTGGAAATTCAGCCCGTCACGAAGTTGGTGGGCGGAGACGGCGCGCATATCGGGCACATCAAGCTGCACCACCATGGCTGACGCGTGCACCCCGGCATCTGTCCGCCCCGATGTGGCCGACATCACGGACTGGCCGCCGAAAAAAGCCGCGCCCGCTTCCTCCAGGCAGCCTTGAATAGAGGGATTATTTTCCTGTCTTTGCCAGCCGACAAACCCTGTCCCGTCAAATTCGAGGAGAAGCGCCCAGCGCGTATATCCCGCCTCCAGATGGTTATTCAAAGCGGCTGCCTCGCGGCACGGCCCAGCCTCTCAAAAACATATCCTGCGTGAGCATGGCTTTGCCCGGCCTTTGAATATGGGTCAGCCGCAAGGCATCCTGGCCGCATTGCACCGTAAGGGCGTCATCCAAAGTCACGCCGGGCTGTGCGGATGAAACGCCTTGCACGACCATCGCCCCACCGATTTTGAGGGTCGTGCCATCATAGGTCGTGAAGGAGGACGGCCAGGGCGTAAGGGCGCGTATCCGGCGTTCCAGCGTTTCGGCGGGGAGGGACCAGTCAATCCGGCCCGTCTCCCGCGTTAAACGCGCCGCATATGACGCGCCTTGATCAGATTGCGGTGTGGCCTGTAATGGCGCGTTCAAGGTGTCAATGAGGCGTTTTGCGCCAAGAGCCGACAATTTATCATGCAAACTCGCCCCGGTTTCATCCGGCGCAATGGGGATGGGGGCCATGGACAGGACGGGGCCTGTATCCAGCCCCGCATCCATTTGCATGATGGAGATACCCGTTTGCGCATCGCCCGCCATGATAGCGGCCTGGATCGGCGCCGCACCGCGCCATCGTGGCAGGAGGCTGGCATGCACATTTATGCAGCCAAGGCGCGGGGCGGTAAGAAAGGCCGGGGGGAGGATAATTCCGTAAGCGACGACAATCGCGGCATCCGCTTGGAAGTCGATAAATATTTTGAGTTCTTCAGCTTCATCACGCAGCTTGGAAGGCGTCATAACCGGGAGGTGCGCCGCCTCTGCGGCCTGATGCACCGGCGAAAGCTGCAATTTTTTGCCGCGTCCCGACGGGCGGGGCGGCTGGGTATAGACCGCGACAATCTCATGACCGGCTGCCCGAAGCGCGTCCAGAACCGGAACGGAGAAAGCGGGCGTGCCCATGAAAATGAGGCGCATGACTACTTCCCGCGCTGTTCTTTCGCCAGTTTTCTTAGCAGCATATTGCGCTTCAATTTTGAAAGATGATCCACGAAAAGAATGCCATCAAGATGGTCGATCTCATGCTGGATGCAGATTGCGAGGAGACCATCTGTCTCCAGCTCCTCATCCTGGCCATCGAGGTTCTGATATTTTACCGTGACGCGCTCCGGCCGGATGACCTCCGCATATTGGTTGGGGACAGAGAGGCAGCCTTCCTCCGTCACAGCTTCCTCATCTGAAAAGGAGGTGATCTCCGGGTTGATGAAGATACGCGGGCGCCTTGCGTCATTCTCGGTAATGTCGATGATCATGAAGCGCAGCCCGATCCCCACTTGCGGCGCGGCGAGGCCAATCCCCGGCGCACGATACATGGCCGCAAACATACCGGGCAGGGCAGCACGAACTTGCGGCAGGTCCGAGGGCTGGACGCGCGCAGCCTTGCGCGAGAGGACAGGATGCGGTGCAACCAGGATGGGTGTCGGCGTGACTGAGTCGAGATCGTTCAAGAATGAGAGAGCTTCCATAGCGCGCTCCTACCGAAATTTCGGCGTCGCGCCAACGATTTTCGTCATCGCCATGTCGCCGAAGCAAAAGTTAAAACGGGATCGGGGTGGTTGAAGTTGTCAGTTTGAGTCGCATATGTGATAAAATGACCCTTATTCAACCGTCTGACGCCATTCGGGTCAGGACGGTTTGTCTCGCTCAATGAGGAGGCTTGCTTTGTCAGGACGCTTATTCACTTCCCCGACATTTCTCGGGTTCGATTATCTGGAGCAAATGCTGGAGCGCGCGGCCAAAACCGTTTCAGATGGCTACCCGCCTTATAATATTGAGCAGCTTGACCAGAAAACGCTGCGCGTGACACTGGCCGTCGCCGGGTTTGCCATGACGGATCTCCAGATCACGCAGGAAGATAACCAACTTGTGATCAGAGGCCGTCAGAATGACGACTCGCAGGGCCGCGCCTTTATTCATCGCGGTATTGCGGCGCGACAATTTCAGAAATCTTTTGTGCTTGCCGACAATATAGAAGTCGGGGATGCGTGGCTGGATAACGGGTTGCTTCACATTGATTTGCATCGCCCTCAGCCTGAAGTTCGCGTTAAGCAGATAGAAATTTCGGATGGCAAACGCAGCGCGCGTGCTATGCCGAATACGGAGATCGAGCTGCCTCGACCCAGGCGCCCGCGCGGAACTCCCGCCCCTGGCGACAATTAAAACCTGAAGGGGTTTCGCCCCCGCTTAGTGTCTTCATACTGAAAGGACGCTTGAATATGGCCAGAACATCCTCCGCTTCGGACGCGCCTTACCCCGCCGGAGCGACATCGGACCTTCGGACCATCTCCAATCTGGAACTGCTCGAACTTGGCATGAAACAGGTTGCCTATGTCAGGGAAGTCGTCTTTGAAGGTGAGGCCGCTTTTGCGATTCATGCGGCTGATGGTACGCCTATGGCCCTGGCCGAGGACCATGATAGCGCGGTTGAAGCGATCATCGATAATGAGTTGACGCCGACCTGGCTCCATTAAGGTGATTCGTCGTTACGCTGATGAACCACGCCTGAGTGGCGCAGTGCGCCATGGGGGTCTCGTCTATCTGGCGGGGCAGGTCGCGGATGACACCTCGCTTGATGCAGAGGGGCAGACCCGCGACATCCTCGCCCAGATCGACCATCTGCTCGCGGAAACCGGGTCGGACAAGCGCCATTTGCTGTCCGTGCAAATTTTTCTCGCGGACATCAAGGATATCGACGCTATGAACAAGGCATGGGATGCGTGGATTGATGTGGGTTGCAAACCCGCACGCGCAACGGTTGAGGCGCGTTTGGTGGACCCGTCATGGCGTGTTGAAGTCACGGCCATCGCGGCCTGCCGCCCGGATGCATACGACGCGTAACGAATGTTTCGAGCCAAGGGGCGATGTTTACGCTGCCCAAAGCGCTTACGCCTGCTTGTCGCAAATCAGGCAGTGAGACGCGTTTAAAGCGAGAAATTCTCGCCAAGATAAACGCGACGCACATCCTCATTGGCGACGATGGCCTCCGGCACGCCTTCCATCAAAACCTGGCCACTATGCATGATATAGGCCCGGTCAATGACTTCCAGCGTCTCACGCACATTATGGTCCGTGATGAGCACGCCAATCCCGCGATCTTTGAGGTGAGAAACGAGGTCACGAATTTCACCCACCGCAATCGGGTCAATCCCCGCAAGTGGCTCATCCAGCAAAATGTAATTTGGCTGGCTCGCAAGGGCGCGGGCGATTTCGAGGCGGCGACGTTCACCACCGGAGAGGGCGAGGGACGGGGCATGACGCAAATGCGAGATGCCGAATTCGCCGAGGAGCCCATCCAGCATCGCATGGCGTCGGTCATAATCTGACTCGACGACTTCCAACGCCGCGAGGATGTTCTGCTCAACATTGAGCCCGCGAAAAATGCTGGCCTCCTGCGGCAGATAGCCGATGCCCAGACGCGCCCTGCGATACATGGGCAGGCCGGTAATATCGGCGCCATCGAGGGTGATGGTGCCCGTATCGGGCTGGACGAGGCCGACAATCATATAAAAGCTTGTCGTCTTGCCCGCGCCATTAGGGCCGAGCAGTCCGACCGCCTCGCCACGCTGCACCTGAAGCGACACATCTTTCACGACCTGGCGCTTTTTATATTTTTTGCCGATGCCATGGGCAATCAGACCTGACGAAACCGCGGGATTATCCACGATTTCATGCAAAGCGATCGTCTCGTTCATTTCGTAGGCCCTGATCTGGTGCTGTTGGTCTGGTTCGGGATGACAAGGCCCTCAATACGCTGCCCCGGTGCCGGGTTCATAATCGCGACACCTGTTTTGACATTCACGATCGCTGATTGCCCGTTATTCTGGTTCTGCCCACTCGTAACATGGACGCTCCCGATCAGCCGGGCCAATTCCGTATCGAAAACATAGACGCCACGGTCCCCGGTCGCTGTTTCTGTCGGGGTGCGGATAATGACATTGCCCCACGCATAGGCGCGGTCAAGCTTGCCGGCTTTCGCACCGGATTGTCCATCCTGTTGCGTTGTCGCCTTATGGCGCGACGCTTCCGGTGTATCCGGCTTGCCGAACGCAACAAGAATATCCGCCCGGATCCGCTTCCCGTCATTCGTTGTGACCGTGGCGTCGCCGCGCCCGACCGACATTTTATTTGTGGTGTGATATTCGATGACGTCACGCGCGGTCATGACGGTGGTCGGCGTCGTCATTTTCAGGTTTTTTCCTGTCATGACCAATGTCGCCTGGTCGACATCGTAAAGCGCCCTGTCGCCCCAGGCCTGATCGGTCGGGGAGTAGATATGGACGTGCCCGATGGCCTCCATGCGGTAAAGCTCCATCGACCCGCCCATCGCATCATCCCCGTTTGCGGCACCTGTTTGAGGCGCATTCCCTGTGGGTTTCGGTGCGGATTGGGGCGTTGTTTTCTTGCGGAGAAACCCGATGAGCTGATCCGCATCAATCGTGGCATCGCCGCGCACCGCCCGTGCGCGATCAAGAAAAGTGATCGTCTGGGAATCGTGATCATAAGTCTGCGGACCGGCTGAGCTGATGGTGATCTGCTCCCCGTGAGATTTATCAATCGTGTCGGCCCGGGCATTGACCACGCCATAGAGCGAGATGCATGTCATAAGGGCGAAGGATCGCGTCAGACGGCAGGTCATGGACTGGAAGTTTCATCCTTTCGACGTGTCGGGAGCGTGTCGTTCTGGTCATTATTACGAACGATGCGCTCCGGCCCGGTAAATTCAAGCAATCCGGCGTGCTGGTCCAGAAAATAGCCCTGCGCGTCAAGCTTGCCAAAAGGGCCCTCCGCATGTGCCCAGTCTGAAGATGCGATGATCCCGGCATGGAGGTCAAGATCTGCGGTCGGGCTGTTCATCAGCGTTCCATCATCACGATAGAGCACGACGTGGCCGCGCAGGTTCAACGTCTGCTCATGCTGCATGTAAACGCCGCTATCGGCACGGATCTGCGCCCAGCCGCCGCTCGTCAGATGCAGGTCAGCCACCGGGTCCACAAGGTCGATGCGATCCTGATCCCGCTGATTGGCGAATTTCGCGGTGATCATGTACGGCCGGTTGCTATTATCAAGCCCGCGATAAACCGCGTCCTCCAGCGTGCCATTCTGCACGCGCATTTCTTCCATCTCTTTCAGGACGGCCTGATTGACATTGACCCAGCGCGCCACTTCGGGCCAGACGGCAATGGAGCCCAGCATCAGAATGGCCACACAGGGCAGCACCCATTTTGCCATATCAAGCCGCTTGCGCCTTGTATGCAGGGAGGCCTTGGTGGGCAGGTTGCGCGGCCGCTCATTCTGATGGTCCAGCAGGGCGCGGCGATGGGCCGCCTGCGCCTCACTGTCGCGTTGGAAGTCATCCCGTCGCGGTGGCGGTGTGCGTGGCGTATCGTTCATGGAACCGTGACACGGAGGAGGTCATGGAGATGCACAATACCTTGCGGGCGCCCTGACTCATCCAGAATAAAAACGCTGGAGACAGGGCGTGCACGCTCCGTCATTAATTGCAGCACCTCTTGCGCCAGTCGTGAGGGTTCGGTCGTCAGGGGCGAGACATTCATGATGTCGCGCGCTGTGCGCGTTTTGAGGTCGCCGGATAAAGCGGGCCGCAAATCGCCATCACTGATGAGGCCGATCAACCGTCGCTCGTCATCAATAATCCCGATACATCCGAACGTCTTACGCGTCATCTCAACAATGACGTCGGTGAGGGTCATGTCCGGCCGACCCAGAGGCATGGCCGCGCCTGAATGCATCAATTGTGAGATGGGCCGCAGCGCCGTGCCCAATTTGCCACCAGGGTGAAATGCGCCGAAATCATGGGCGGAGAATTGCCGCTTCTGTAATAAGGAGACCGCCAGCGCATCGCCCAAAGCCAATTGCATGAGCGTACTTGTGGTCGGGGCCAGGCCCATCGGGCAGGCTTCCGCTGCCATGGGGAGGAGCAAGAGCACGCGGCTGGCGCGCGCCAACGTGCTTTGCGCATGGCCCGTCATTGCGATGACAGAGAGATTATTCCGGATGGCATGTTCAATGACGGCGACAAGCTCCCCCGTTTCGCCGGAGTAAGAGATCAGGAGCAGGACATCGTCCTGACGCACCATGCCAAGATCGCCATGGGCGGCTTCCGCCGGATGCAGGAAGAGCGAGGGCGTGCCTGTTGAAGCCAGCGTGGCCTGTATTTTACGACCGACATGCCCGGATTTCCCGATGCCGGAGACAACCAGGCGGCCCCGCATCGACAGGATAAGTTGGGTCGCCTCCGTGAAGGCGTTCTGAAACGTCGCGTCGCAGGTGAGGGCCTCCCGCAGACGCGCAAGCCCGACGCTTTCCGCGTCGATTGCGTCAATCGCAGATTGGAGAACACTCATAAGCCGGTCCTTGCCGTCAAAACGCGTAAAGCCTCAAATCGAGTTGAGTTGGTCATGCTGACTGATCAATGAGTCATGTCCCGACCACCCTAACGCATCAGACGACGAAACAACACCGCGTTCAAGCGCGGTGGGAGAATATGTCAGGGTCCGTGTAACCTAATATGTCCAGCTTCGCCCGTGTCGGGAGGAAATCGAAACAGGCCTGGGCAAGCGCCATGCGGTCTTCCCGCTCCAGAAGGGCCTTGAGCTTCGCCCACAAAGCGTGAAGATAGAGGACATCGGAGGCCGCGTAAGCCAATTGCTCTTTATTGAGAATTTCGGCGCCCCAGTCGGACGTCTGTTGTTGCTTCAATAACTCAATGCCCAGAAGCTCCCGGCATAAATGCGCCAGGCCGTGACGATCGGTGAAAGTGCGCACGAGGCGCGCGGCGATTTTCGTGCAAATGATGGGCGTCACGTCAATTTTGAGGGCATGTTGCAGGAGGGCGACATCGAAACGCGCAAAATGCATGAGCTTCGTCGTTTGCGGGTCTGTCAGCAGCGCTTTGAGATTGGGGCAATCCGCGTAGCCTCCATCGGGCCGGGGCGGTCTGATCTGCACAAGATGCGCCGTGCCATCACCGGCGGAAAGCTGCACAAGGCAAAGCCGGTCTCGATGCGGGTTGAGCCCCATGGCTTCCGTATCGATCGCGACAACAGCGCCGAAATCAAGGCCGGATGGCAGGTCTCCATCATGGAGGAGGGGTTGGGCTTGCGGGCTGGAAGCCATCGGCAATCGTCCTTCATCCGGCCCGGTCCGGGCGGTGACGGCAAAATGTCGCTCACACCGTCAGGCATTTTTAAAGAAAACTGGTGCCCAGAAGAAGACTCGAACTTCCACGTCCTTGCGGACACAGGTACCTGAAACCTGCGCGTCTACCAATTCCGCCATCTGGGCACGGAGCCTGTCATGCATCTCAACGACACATGCAGTTGGTGAGCAAGCGTTTAAACGGCTCGCGGCCTGGCGTCAATATGGTGTTTTACGTCTCATGCGTCTGTCCATCGCGGCAGGATGCGCTGAAGGGCGCGAGAAGCCAGGAGGGTCAAAATAAAACGTCTCAAATGAGACCTATTTGAGACTGAAGAAAATTTCTGACCCGAGACAATAAGGCCAAAAACGACAATTAGGTCAACATAAATGACTTATATTCTCGGCCTACTTACTTTATGTCGCGATATGGGCGCCTTCCCTTCATTCAGCGCCTGTTTCTTGCATGGATGAAAAGCGGCAAGCGTGGGCTCTTCCCACGATTTCCGTAAGCGTTTCATCTGATGCTCTGGGAGAGAGGTTGGCGATGGTCGAGCGGATGCTTCAATTTGTTTCTGTCCCGCAGGAAATGCCGCAGAAGCGTGATGCTGATGCGCGCCGACGGGATTTTGCAGAAATCTATAAAAACTTTGCGCTCAAACAGGCTGAGCGTCAGGCCAGCCGGTGCTCTCAATGCGGCGTGCCCTTCTGCTCCGTGCATTGTCCCCTGGGGAATAACATCCCCGATTGGCTGATGCTGACGGCGGAAGGGCGGTTGGAGGAAGCTTACGCGGTCTCCTCCGCGACAAACAGCTTCCCCGAAATTTGTGGCCGCGTCTGCCCGCAGGACCGCCTTTGTGAGGGCAATTGCGTCATCCAGAAGGGCTTTGAGAGCGTCACAATTGGCGCTGTCGAGAAATTCGTGACGGAAAATGCCTTTGCCGAGGGTTGGGTCAAGCCGCGTCTGCCGCGCGTGGAATTGGCGCAATCTGTCGCCATTATCGGTGCCGGTCCCGCGGGGCTTGCAGCAGCGGAGCGGCTTCGGGCGCGCGGTTATCAGGTCCATGTTTATGACCGGCATGACCGTATCGGCGGGTTGCTCGTCTACGGTATTCCCAGTTTCAAGCTTGAAAAAGACATTATCGCGCGGCGTCATGATCTGCTCGTCAGGCAGGGCATTCAGTTTCATCTCAAGACGGAAATCGGGGAAGGTGAGGGGCGCATCAGCTTTGCGGCATTGCGAGACCAGCATGATGCGGTTTTCATCGCGACGGGTGTTTATCAATCCCGGGATATCGCGCTCCCCGGCGCGGCGCGCGCGGGCGTCATTCAGGCTTTGGCCTACCTCACGGAGTCGAATAAACGCGGTTATCATGATGTTCCCGACACGGAAACCACTCTCCACGCCCGGGATCGCCGCGTCGTCGTGATTGGGGGCGGTGATACGGCCATGGATTGCGTGCGCACGGCGATTCGGCAGGGTGCTGCTTCCGTGACCTGCCTTTATCGGCGGGATCGTGTAAATATGCCCGGCTCAGCGCAGGAAGTGCGGAATGCGGAGGAGGAGGGCGTCACTTTCTCCTGGCTCACCACGCCGGTCGAATTTATCGGCGCACAGCAGATTGAGGCGATCAAGGTGCAGGCCATGCGCCTGGGCGGTATCGGCCCGACGGGACGACGGGATGTTGAGCCTGTGCCCGGCGATGTCCAGCAGATTCAGGCGGATCTTGTCATATTGGCGCTTGGTTTTGAGCCGGAAGACCTGCGTGCTGACTGGCGCGTGCCTGAATTGGGCGTGACACATTGGGGCACGGTGCAGACCCGCCCCGGGCAATATGAGACAAACCTTGAAGGCATATTTGCTGGCGGGGATATTGTGCGCGGCGCCTCCCTCGTTGTCTGGGCCATACGTGATGGGCAGGAGGCCGCTGAATCCATGCACGCTTATCTCAAGGCGCGTGACGCGGCCGAATCGCACGCAGCGGCGGCGATGATGAAAAAGCGCCGGGTGGGGGAATAAACCATGTCAGAAAATAACTTCGTCACGGAATGGCAGAATAACGTCGCCGCCCTCAAAAATCTCTATGACCCCGCGCAGGAGAAAGACGCATGTGGCGTTGGTCTTATCGCCGCGTTGGACGGGAAGCCCCGCCGCGATGTGGTTGAGGCGGGCATTGAGGCGTTAAAGGCCCTCTGGCATCGCGGTGCCGTGGATGCTGATGGCAAGACGGGTGACGGCGCAGGTATTCATATAGAAATTCCGCAGAACTTCTTCCGGGATGTGATTCATTATAGCGGTGCGGGGACGGAAGATGCCCGGCTCGCTGTCGGTATGATCTTCCTGCCGAAAACGGACCTCGTCGCGCAGGAGGCCGGGCGCTCCATCATTGAGAGTGAAGTTCTTAATTTCGGCCACAGCATTTATGGCTGGCGACAAGTGCCGATCGACACGCGATGCATCGGGGAAAAAGCCAATGCGACCCGGCCGGAAATTGAGCAGATCATTATCCGCAATGCGCTCGGCCGTTCGGAAGATGAATTTGAGCGCGACCTTTACGTTATCCGGCGTCGTATCGAGAAAGCTGCTTCCGCCAGCCAGACGGACGTTTATGTCTGCTCCCTTTCCTGCCGGTCCGTCATTTATAAAGGCATGTTCCTGGCGGAGAATCTGACGGATTTTTATCCGGATCTGCTCCATCCGCAGTTCATCTCGCGCTTCGCCATTTACCATCAGCGTTACTCAACCAACACATTCCCGACCTGGAAGCTCGCCCAGCCTTTCCGGCGCATTGCCCATAATGGCGAAATCAACACGCTTTCCGGCAATGTCAATTGGATGCGCAGCCATGAAACGCGCCTGGCCCATCCGGATTTCGACGCTTACATGGATGATATCAAACCCGTCATACAGGCTGCGGGCTCTGACACGGCGATGCTGGATAATGTGTTTGAGCTTCTCGCGCTCGCCGGGCGACCGGCGCCGCTGGTCAAAACCTTGCTCGTCCCGGCATCTCTGAGCCAGGCCTCGGGGCTGACGAAAGATGAGCGCGCGCTGTTTCATTATCATAATGCGGTGATGGAGCCGTGGGATGGCCCGGCCGCCCTCTGCGCCACGGATGGGCGTTGGGTGATTGCGGGGCTGGATCGCGCCGGTCTGCGGCCTCTGCGTTATACGATGACGACGGACGGATTGCTGATTGTCGGTTCGGAAACCGGGATGGTGCATGTTGAAGATGCGCGCGTCACCGCCAAGGGGCGGTTGGGCCCGGGCGAG
Organism: Candidatus Kirkpatrickella diaphorinae; assembly: GCF_025736875.1. GTDB lineage: Bacteria > Pseudomonadota > Alphaproteobacteria > Acetobacterales > Acetobacteraceae > Sorlinia > Sorlinia diaphorinae. The sequence continues at coordinate 1,071,039 of NZ_CP107052.1, read as the reverse complement.
ACGCTGGGCTTCAACCTGGATAAAGCGCAGCTTTACATGCCCGATGAGATGCTGCGCCACCTCGCGGCACAAAAACCGTTTGCCTCCTGGACAGAGCGGACGCGAAACATCAAGGCCATCGTGCGGGATGACGTCGCGGAACCCGTTACACTTGATGATGACGCCCTCATGCGGCGGCAACTCGCCATGAGCCTGACTTACGAAGATCTGGAGATGATCCTTCATCCCATGATCGAGAATGCGTCCGAAGCCATCGGCTCCATGGGGGATGATGCGCCCTTGCAGGTGCTGTCAAAGACCTATCGTGGCCTGGCGCATTATTTCCGTCAGGGTTTCAGCCAGGTCACGAACCCACCCATCGATTCGCTGCGTGAACTGAACGTGATGAGTCTGGCCACGCGCCTCGGCAATCTGGGCAATATACTCGACCAGACGCCGGACCAATGCGACATGTTGCTTCTGCCCAGCCCCGTCCTGACGAATGGTGAGTTCGAAGCGTTGCGGCAGTTCTGTGGACGTGAAGCGCAGATGATTGACTGCACCTTCCCGCTTGCGGAAGGGGAGGCGGGTTTGAAACAGGCAATCACCCGCATCCGGCGTGAGGCGGAGGAAAGTGTGCGCGGTGGATGCACCCATCTCTTCTTATCCGATGAGAAACAGGACGCATCCCGGGTCGCGATCCCGATGATTTTGGCGACGGCGTCGGTGCATATTCATCTGGTGCGGCAATCTTTGCGGACGTTTACATCGCTCAATGTCCGGTCATCCGACGTGCTTGACGTGCATGGTATGGCGGTAACAATTGGCGTGGGCGCGACGTCCGTCAATCCATTCCTCGCGCAGGAGGCCATCGCCAACCGCCTCAAACGCGGCCTTTTCGGTGCTCTGAGTTTACGGGATGCGGTCGAGCGTTATCGCAAGGCGCTGGATAAGGGCCTCCTCAAAATCATGTCGAAATCCGGCATTTCCATCGTGGCGAGCTATCGCGGTGGCTATAATTTTGAGGCGGTTGGTTTATCGCGTGCTTTTGTCGCGGAGTTTTTCCCCGGCATGCCCTCGCGTATCTCAGGGATCGGCCTACCCGGACTGGCGCGCAACGTCATCACGGCCCATCGCGCAGCCTGGGGGGAGGATGTCCAGGCGCTTCCCATTGGCGGGCTTTACAAACTGCGCCGCAAGGGTGAGGTCCATGCGTTCAACGGGCAATTGATCCATATGCTGCAAAGCGCGGTGAGTAGCGAAAATTTCGCGCTCTATCAGCGTTATGCGGACGCCGTGCGCCAGCAACCGCCCGTCGCATTGCGGGACCTCCTCGATTTCCGCAAAAACCGTCAGCCTATCCCGGTTGATCAGGTGGAAAGCATCACGAAAATCCGCCGTCGCCTTGTTGCGCCGGGGATTTCCCTTGGGGCGCTGAGCCCGGAAGCGCATGAGACGCTGGCAATCGCCATGAATCGCATCGGTGCCAAATCTGATTCCGGTGAAGGCGGTGAGGATCCTGCGCGTTTTCGCCCGCGGGAAAACGGGGATAATCCGAGTTCAGCCATCAAGCAGGTGGCGTCCGGGCGCTTTGGCGTCACGGCGGAATATCTCAATAGCTGCCGGGAGATTGAAATCAAGGTCGCGCAGGGCGCCAAACCGGGTGAGGGCGGCCAGTTGCCGGGCTTCAAAGTTACGGAGTTGATTGCGCGCCTGCGCCACGCGACGAAAGGCGTGACGCTGATCTCCCCCCCGCCGCATCATGATATTTATTCGATCGAGGACCTCGCACAGCTTATTTACGACCTCAAGCAGATCAACCCCGATGCCACAGTGACGGTTAAGCTCGTCGCACGGAGCGGGATCGGCACGATCGCGGCGGGGGTCGCGAAGGCCAAGGCGGATGCGATCATGATTTCGGGTCATAGTGGGGGAACAGGGGCCAGCCCGCAATCTTCCATCAAACATGCGGGCCTTCCGTGGGAGATGGGGTTGAGTGAGGCGCATCAGGTGCTGATGCTCAACCGGCTGCGCCATCGCATCGTCCTGCGCACGGATGGCGGGATCAAAACCGGGCGGGATGTCGTGATCGCCGCCATGCTCGGCGCGGAGGAATTCGGGATTGGCACGGCGGCGCTGGTTGCGATGGGGTGCATTATGGTGCGTCAATGTCACTCTAACACCTGTCCCGTCGGTGTGTGTGTGCAGGATGAGACGCTGCGCGCCAAATTTGAAGGCACGCCGGAGAAAGTCATCAATCTTTTCTCCTTCATCGCGGAGGATGTCCGCAATATCCTGGCGGAGCTTGGTTACAGTAAGCTGGAAGACGTGATCGGACGCACGGATCTTCTGCATCAGGTTTCACGCGGGGCGGATTATCTGGACGATCTCGACCTGAATTCCCTCCTCGTCCAGGCCGATCCGGGGCCCTATGCACGTTATTGCACGCGTGAAGGCCGGAACCCGGTGCCGGATGCGCTGGATGAGCAGGTCATCGCGGACGCCAAGCCCTTTTTTGACCATCGTGAAAAATTGCAATTGCATTACACGGTGCAGAATACGGATCGCGCCATTGGTACGCGCATTTCGTCCATGATCACCCGGCGCTATGGGATGAATGCCCTGCCGGATGACCATCTGACCCTGCGGCTGCGTGGCGCGGCGGGGCAGTCACTCGGAGCTTTCGCCGTCAAGGGCCTTAAACTTGATGTTGTCGGAGATGCGAATGACTATGTTGGGAAAGGTCTTTCCGGCGGCACGATCGTCGTCCGGCCGCCCCCGACAGCCCATTGGCGATCACAGGAAAACGCGATTATCGGCAATACGGTGCTGTATGGCGCGACGTCCGGCGCGCTCTTTGCAGCGGGGCAGGCGGGTGAGCGCTTCGCGGTCCGCAATTCCGGCGCGCTCAGCGTCATTGAAGGCTGCGGCGCGAATGCGTGCGAATATATGACAGGTGGGGAAGTCGTCATACTCGGACAGACAGGCGCAAATTTTGGCGCTGGCTTCACTGGCGGCATGGCGTTTGTGCTGGATGTAGAGGGGCGGTTTGAGGAGAAGCTGAACCGTGAAACCCTATTATGGAGTCGCGTCATCGCGCCTCAATGGCAGGCGCGGCTGCGGCACCTTGTCGAACGTCACGTTTCGGAAACGCGCAGTGCCTATGCGCAGGAGATCCTGCATCGTTGGGAGGATCATCTCCCGCGTTTCTGGATGATTGTGCCACAGGATTATGCGCGGTCAATCGGCTTTGACGTGACGGACGCGCCGGAAAGCCTGCGCGCCTGATCCGGCCCGTATCGCCCGCAAGCGTGGTTGCGTGAGGTCTTACCGACGCATCACGCTGGCGGCATCGATCTGGCGCGCAGCATCTCCGTAACCATCAGGATGGCGCGCGCGCCAGGCGAGCGCCGTCGCGATGATCTGATCAATTGCGGCATAACGGGGTGTCCAACCCGTATCTCTTGTGAAAGACGTCGCATCAGCGACCAGGCCGGACGGGTCGCCGGCCCGTCTCTCCGCCGCATGCCACGGGACATCGCGACCGCTGACGCGTGCGATACTCTTTAAAACGTCGAGATTGGAATGCCCGGTGCCGGTGCCGAGATTATAGGCGACGCTGCGCTGGTCTAACACGTCCAGAACGCAAATATGCGCCGCGGCAATATCGGATACATGCGTGTAATCGCGGATGCAGGTCCCGTCAGGCGTCTCATAATCCGTGCCGAAAATCTGCAAGGCGGGACGGCGGTGCAGCATTGCATCGAGGGCAAGCGGGATGAGGTGCGTTTCCGGCTTGTGATCTTCCCCCGCGCGGCCGTCAGGGTCCGCCCCGGCCGCGTTGAAATAACGCAGGCAGGCACTGCGGAGGCCATGCACCTGATCCGCCCAATGTAATGTGCGCTCAATGAAGAACTTGCTTTCCCCATAGGCTGAGCCCGGAATGATCGCGGCATCCTCTGTGATGGCGCCGTGCCGGTCCGGCCCCCCGAAGAGCGCGGCGGTTGAGGAAAATACCATCTTGCGAACGCCGTGCTGCGTGCAGGATCTAATCAGGTTCAGCGATGAGGTGAAATTATGCTCAAGGTAATGAAGGGGGTCGCGCATACTTTCCCCCACGATGGAGAGCGCGGCAAGATGAAACACGCCATCCCATTGATGCGCCCCGAAAATCGATGCGAGCGCCGCGCCATCGCGCAGGTCAACCTCATGCAGGCGGGCGGCAGAGGGCACGGCCTTCCGATGGCCGGTCGACAGATTATCGATGATCTCGACCTCATGCCCCGCATCTAAAAGAGCGAGGACGATATGACTCCCGATATAGCCGGCCCCGCCCGTCACCAGGTAACGCATAAAACCCCCTTTTAAGAGGCAACACTGCCCATTTTGACAATTGAGCTGGATGGGAAGCTGCCGAACTGAAGAAGAGACCGCCTGAAGGCACCGATATGCTTTGTCATGCCAAATATTGTGTCATTGATCAATGATGGAACACAGGCATTTCACCCGTGATTATCAGGTTGGGGAGCGCATGATTTGCGTCCTCCGGCGGGTCCGCCGCGCGTTTTATAAAGGCGTCCGCTTCCTGCCTTCCCTCAAGCCTTAACAAGGGCTACCATAATGGCTTCCGCGCGACGCTGCGGCGCAGTGTGCGTGGGTAAGGCGCAGGCCAGGGGGGCTTCAATGGACGAAACGCAGGATCTGGAGGCATTATCGCGCGTGGGTTCGGCGTTTGAACGCGCCGCGACGGCGGAAAGCGCCTATGAACGCCTCGTCGCGCTCTATGAGGGTGAGGTCGCCCGCGTTGCGGCGTCCATTAAGGGAGAGGGGAAAGGGTCGAGCTATTATCCCTATCTCGCTTTCTTTCAGCGCCATAATGCGGCGGATATCACGGCGCGTGCCCGATATGATATTCTGCTTGAACCCGGATTTTACGGCACGACCATCACCCGCCCGAAACTTTACGACGCGTATTTGCGGGATCAGCTTGCAGATCTGATGGCAACTTACAGGGCGCCCGTTTATGTCGGGCTCTCCCGACGTCCTATTCCGCTGCCTTATGTCGTCAAATCCGGCGAGGGGCTTTCGGTTGAAATGCTGCAACGTCATGGCGCGGGGTTTGACCTGCCGGACCTGCATGCAACGGATGATGACATCGCCAATTGCGTCTATAAGCCGGAAAGCGAAGCCCCGCGTCCCCTCTCATTATTCTCAGCGGAGCGGACGGATTATTCCCTCGCGAGGCTGCATCATTATACGGGGACATCGCCCGAGCATTTCCAGAAATTCATCCTCCTCACCAATTATCAACGTTACGTCGATGGCTTCAGGGATTTTGCCGCGGCACAATTGGGGGAGGAATATACGCATTTCGTCGCGCCGGGGGATACGGTCTATGGCAAGGAGGGGCCGATCTCCGGTGAGGAGCCTTCAAGCCTGCCGCAAATGCCTGCCTATCATTTATGTCGGCCGGATGGTCACGGCATCACCCTCGTCAATATCGGGGTGGGGCCGTCAAACGCCAAGACGATCACGGATCACCTCGCCGTGTTGCGGCCGCATTGCTGGCTGATGGTTGGCCATTGTGCGGGACTGCGACGTTCCCAGAAGCTGGGTGATTATGTGCTGGCCCATGGCTATGTGCGCGATGATAATGTCCTGAACGACATGCTGCCTGCCTGGGTGCCGGTGCCCCCCATTGCGGAGGTGCAGGTGGCGCTGCAACAGGCCACGCAGGAAGTGACGCAGCTTGGCCCGTCGGAAATCAAAACCCGTATGCGCACCGGCACCGTCCTGACAACGGATGACCGTAATTGGGAATTGCGCCTGCGCGCCCTTTTCTCCCAGATCAATATGAGCCGTGCCATTGCCGTGGATATGGAATCGGCGACCATCGCAGCAAATGGTTTTCGCTTCCGTGTCCCTTACGGGACGCTGCTTTGCGTCTCGGACCGCCCTTTGCATGGTGAGTTGAAACTCCCCGGCATGGCCAACACATTTTACCGGACGCGTATTTCCCAACATTTGATGATCGGCATTGAAACAATGCGCGCTTTGCGACGCAATGGAGTCGATCACCTCCACTCCCGCAAATTAAGAGGCTTTGACGAGCCGCCTTTCCGCTGAATGACACATGAAACGGATCATAACTTGACTGACATGACGACGCCGACCGATAGAGAATCGACGCTTCCCCGCTGGGATCTCTCTGACCTTTATGCAGGCCTTGATGACCCTGCCATTGCCCGGGATATTGAAAGCTGCGCGGCAGAGGCGCGTGCCTTCGCAACGCAATATAAAGGGCAGGTGGCGCAGCTTTCCGGGGAGGCGCTAGCTGACGCAATTGCGGCTTATCAGACATGTGATGAGCGCATGGGCCGCCTCCACGCTTATGCGCAGCTTCGTTTCGCGACGGAGGCGACGCAGGATGAAGTCGGTCGCTTCAGCCAGATGATTCAGGAGCGGCTGAATAAGATCGCCTCTGACATCATGTTTTTCACGCTGGAGATCAACCGTATGGCGGATGACAGGCTGGAAGCCTGTCTTGCGGACACGTCTCTCAATCATTGGGCGCCTTTCCTCCGCGCCGTGCGTCTGACGCGGCCTTATCAGCTCGCCGATGACGTGGAAAAAGTCCTGCTTGAAAAAGACGTGACGGGGCGCGCGGCCTGGGTACGGCTTTTTGATGAAACGCAGGCCGCGATGACCGTCTCACTTGATGGGGCCGTGAAGCCTCTCGGCGACGCGCTGAATCGCCTGAGCGACCCTGATCGCGCCCGACGCAAGGACGCTGCGGATGCGGTGCACACCACCTTGTCCCGGCATCAACATGTGCTGACGATGGTGACCAATGTCCTTAGCAAAGACAAGGCGATTGAGGATCAACTTCGCGGTTACGCGCGGCCCGATAGTAGTCGTCACCTTGCAAATTTCATTGCCCCGGAAATTGTGGATACGCTCGTTGAGACGGTCACGCGCAATTATGAAAATCTCTCACACCGTTATTATCGTCTGAAGGCAAGATGGCTGGGTCTGGACAGCCTGTCTCATTGGGACCGAAATGCACCTTTAACGCAGGATGAAACAGCCCAGATTTCCTGGAAGGACGCCCGTCAAATTGTAACGGATGCCTATCAGGATTTTGACCCGATATTGGGCGAAATGGCCCGTGATTTCCTTGACAAAGACTGGATTGATGCCGCGCCTTATCCCGGCAAAAGCGCCGGCGCCTTTGCCCATCCCGTCACCCCTGCCGTGCATCCCTATCTTCTGCTGAATTATCACGGCAAAGTGCGTGATGTGATGACGCTTGCGCATGAGCTCGGCCACGGTCTGCACCAGATCCTCGCAGGGCGGCAGGGTTATCTGCAATCAGCCACGCCGCTTACGCTCGCTGAAACCGCGTCCGTATTTGGTGAGATGCTGGTCTTCCGCCGCCTTGTCGCCAATGAAAAAGACAAAGTCAGGCGTCGCCATATGATCGCGGCAAAAATTGAGGATATGCTCAATACTGTCGTGCGCCAGGTCGCATTTTACAAGTTTGAAAGGGAGGTGCACGCGGCGCGTCAGGATGGTGAGCTTTCCGCAGCGCAACTTGGTGAAATCTGGCTGAAAACCCAGCGCGACAGTCTCGGCCCGGCCATTACGCTGGATGAAAGTTACAGCATCTATTGGAGTTACGTGCCGCATTTTATCCATGCGCCATTTTACGTTTATGCCTATGCTTTCGGGGATTGCCTCGTGAATGCGCTCTATCAGCTTTACCAGCAGGGACATCCGGACTTCACCCGCAAATATCGCGCTTTGCTTGAGGCGGGCGGCACGCAGTCTCATAAGGAATTGCTGGCACCTTTCGGGATCGATCTGACGGATCCGACATTCTGGCAAAAAGGTCTCGATGTCATCTCCGGCCTGATTGATGCGTTGGAGGATGAGGCCCTTGAGGAAAGACAACCTGCAGCATGACGAAGAAAGATCCTCTCGATGAGACCGGGTTATTCGGTGAGTTCAAGCGCCTCGCCCGCACGTCAGGCACGGTAGGGGGGATCGCGACAAGGCTGATCGGCAGTAAACTCGGCTTCTCACCCGACACGTCCGCACATGCGAATGAGCTGCGCCTGGCATTGGGGGGGCTTAAAGGCCCTTTAATGAAGGGCGCGCAGATCCTCTCCACCATCCCCGGCGCGCTGCCCGACGCCTATGCGGAGCAACTGGCCGAACTTCAGGCCAATGCCCCCCCGATGGGATGGAGTTTCGTGCGCCGCCGCATGATGTCGGAGCTGGGGCCGGAATGGGAGCGGCAATTCCGCCATTTCAGTCACGAAGCGTCTGCGGCGGCCAGTTTGGGCCAGGTGCATCGCGCGACGACGATGGACGGGCAGGATGTTGCCTGCAAATTGCAATATCCCAATATGCGCGCCACAGTTGAGTCTGATCTGCGGCAATTCAAGCTGGCGGTCGGGGTGCTACAGCGCGTCCTGCCCGCCATCAAGCAGGATCAGGTTGTCAAGGAGCTGGAAGCTCGGCTGCGGGAAGAGCTCGATTACCAGCGTGAAGCCTCCCACATGCGGCTCTATGGCGACATGTTGTCGGATCAGAAGCGTGTCACGGTCCCGAAAGTTGTCGAAACGCTCTCAACCGGGCGGCTTTTGACGATGGAATGGGTTTCCGGCGCGGGGATCAAAGCGTTTCTTGAAGGAAATCCATCGCAGGCGGCGCGGAATGACGTCGCGCGCGCCTTGTTTTACGCATGGTATACGCCTGTTTATCGCTACGGCATTATCCATGGTGACCCGCATATGGGTAATTTCACCGTCCGGCCGGATCACGGGCTGAACCTGCTCGATTTCGGCGCGATAAGGATTTTCCCGCCGCATTTTGTCAAAGCCATCATCGATCTTTTTTCAGCTTTACAGGCGGATGATGAGGATATGGCCCTCGCTGCCTATGAAAATTGGGGCTTTACCGGCCTCTCGCGGGATACGGCGCGCGTCCTGAATGAATGGGCGCGTTTCGTCTATGGTCCCCTGATGGATGATCGTGAGCGGTTGATTCAGGAGGATGACGACCCGAATTTCGGGCGGGATATTGCGGAGCGGGTCTATGAAGGGCTCAAGCGCACCGGTGGTGTCCGGCCGTCGCGGGAGTTTGTGCTGGTTGATCGTTCAGCGATCGGGCTTGGAAGCGTCTTTGTCAGGTTGAAAGCGAAACTCAACTGGCACCGCCTGTTTCAGGAACTCATCGCCCATTTTGACGTCGATGCCCTCGCATCCCGCCAGAAGGAAGCCCTCGCCCGAGCGGAAGTGCCCCCGCCGCTCAGCGATCTTTAGTAAGCGTCGCAGCGCTGCGTAAAGGTGCGACGCTGCCCTCATGCCGCAGCGCCGCCCTCTGCTTATCTCGCCGCCGGGGTGAGGGTGCGGCGAATGGCATCCTGCCAGCCGGATAGGAGATTTCTCTTCAAATCCTGATCAATGCGTGGTTTGAAAACCGAGTCCTGCTTCCAGCTTTTGGCAAGCTCATCGGTGGACTGCCAGACGCCGGTCGCCAACCCCGCCAGAAAGGCGGCCCCAAGCGCCGTTGTTTCGAGATCTGTCGGGCGTTCAACCGGTGTGTCCAGTATATTGGCCAGAAACTGCGCGAACCAGTCATTTGCCGCCATGCCGCCATCAATCCGGAGGGCCCGCGTTTCTGCCGTGCCATCATCCCGCATGGCGTGCACCAGGTCATAAGTCTGATACGCGACGGATTCCAGAGCGGCGCGCGCAATATGGGCCTGGGTTGACCCCAACGTCAGCCCGCAAATCAGCCCGCGCGCATCCGGGTCCCAATGCGGTGCGCCAAGCCCGACAAAAGCGGGGACCATATAGACGCCGTGACTGTCAGGGACACGTGTCGCCATATCATCGGTTTGGGATGCATGGGTGATCAGATGAAGCCCGTCACGCAGCCATTTGATCGCGGCACCCGCGACAAAAATGGACCCCTCAAGCGCGTAGGTCGTTTCATTGCCAATCCGGTAACCAATCGTAGTGAGAAGGCGATTGCGCGATGTGACGGGTTTTGACCCGGTATTCATCAGCAGAAAACACCCTGTGCCATAGGTGGATTTGGCCATGCCGGGTTTAAAACAGGCCTGCCCCACCAAAGCCGCATGCTGGTCACCCGCCATGCCGCCAATCACGATTTTTTCCCCGAAAAGCGAAGGGTCCGTATCACCCAGATGGCCGCTATTATCGACGATATATGGCAGGATGGCTTCGGGCACATTGAAGAGCTTCAGCAGCGCGTCGTCCCATTCCTGCGTATGGATATTGAATAAGGCCGTGCGCGACGCATTTGTGATATCGGTGGCATGGACCGTGCCGCCCGTGAGACGCCATAATAAGAAGCAGTCAATTGTGCCGAAAGCCAGCTCGCCTTTCTCCGCTTTCCGGCGCGCGTCGGGCACATTGTCCAAAATCCATGCAACCTTACTGGCGGAGAAATAGGGGTCCAGAAGCAGACCTGTCTTCTCCCGCACGATTTTCTCGTGCCCTTCATGTTTAAGCCGCGCGCAGGTCTGTGCGGTGCGGCGGTCCTGCCAGACAATGGCGCGATGGATGGGACGACCTGATGAACGCTCCCAGATCACAATTGTCTCACGCTGCGTCGTGATGCCCAGCCCGGCGATTTTATCCGCCCCGCCCGCTTTGCTGATCACCTCCCGCGCTGTGGTGAGGACATCTTTCCAGATTTCCTCCGGGTCGTGTTCCACCCAGCCCGGCTCCGGGTAATATTGCTGGAACTCGCGTCGTGCCAGCGCAACCGCATGGGCGTCACGATCAAAGACAATGCTGCGTGTCGATGTTGTTCCCTGATCAATCGCGAGAATATGCGTTTTTTTAGACATGGTTATTTTCCTGTAATGCGACTTGAGTTCGCAAGGCGGCCTTTGAGATCCGGTCAGGCTTCAGCAGACGGGGATGTCGGGATTGTTGGGGCTGGAGAGGGCGTGTGCTTCCCCCGGATGGAAGCGCGGCATGAAGGGGCGCACGAGATATTGGTAAATCCCCGCACCGATAATGCCGCCCGTGATGGGGCCGATAATCGGCACCCACCAGTAATTTCCGGGTGCCGGGATGGCGGAGGGACCCCAACCGGCGCACCAGGCAAAAAGGCGCGGCCCGAAGTCACGCGCCGGATTAATGGCCCACGCATCCAGATAGCCGGAAGAGGCCCCGATGGCCGCCACGATAAGACCAATGATGAGCGCGCCGGAATTCGCCTGCGGGGCCATGGTGTTGTAGTGGCAGGTCACCGCGAAAATCCCGAGGAGGAGAAGCGCGGTCAGGACAATCTGAACGACGAGAGAGTGCAGGGGCGTGACGGCCAGCCCCGGATGGGTGAAAAACACGCCTGACGCCCCGCCATCAAGATAGCGGCTGAAATGATGCACGGCGTTATAATGATCAATGACCGGCGCAAAATTGAGATAGACGAGGGCCGCCCCGGCAAAGCCGCCAGCAATCTGCGCCAGGCAGTAAAGAGGGACTTTTCGCCAGCTGAAGCCACGAAACAGCGCGAGGGAGATGGTGACGGCCGGATTGGCATGTGTACCACTGACGGCGCCAGTCACATAGATGGCGATGGTCACGCCAAGCCCCCAGACGATGGCGACACCCCAATAGGCATTGGCGTAAGGGCTGGGGTCGTAAAGCACATACATGGCGGCGACACTGTCACCAAACGCAATGATGATCACGACAGCAATAAATTCCGAGATCAACTCACCAAAAAATCTTTTCGAGGGAGACATGTCAGACGTCCAGACAGATCATGTGGCGATGATGCCGAAGAAGGTGGGCGCACCTTGGTCGGCCGCTGAAAGGTAGAGTTGGGTCCGTCAGCCGGGCTTATCCCGCGCCTTGAAAGATCGTCGCCAGCGGACAGGTGGCGCTGTGCGATGCGGGGAAACAATGTCTGTCGGCAGTTTGAACATGGTCTTTTTCACATCTGCTCCCTGCCGTTTTCAGCTTTAATGGCGGTAAGAGCGCGCCTTACAGCACGGAAGAAAGTGCACGGGATTGCGCCGCGGCGATGCGGCCCTTGAAGTCATTTCAAGCATGAGCGGCCATTTTCCCATCAATATAGGCGGCAAGCTGCGTCACCTCGCTCTGCGACAGGCGCAGGCCGAATTTGCCGCGTCGCCAGATAATGTCCTCCACTGATCGCGCCCATTCTTCCGAGATGAGGTAATCAACCTCCGCCTGATAGAGGTCCGCACCGAAATGCTGTCCGAGAGCTTCCTGACGCGATGTCACAAAATTCCCGGCGCGTGTCCCGTAATTGCGCACCAACCGCCAGGCCGTCTCACGGGACAGGTAGGGCGCTTTATCCGCGAGTGCGGCGACCTGCCTGTCAAATTCCGCACGCGCAAAGTCACCTCCGGGCAGGACAGCGTGCGCTGTCCAGGACTCAGCGCCCAAAACCGGCATGTGGGGGGTAAGCTTTTCAATCACATGCTCCGCCAATTTGCGGTAGGTCGTGATTTTGCCGCCGAAAATGGAGATGACGGGGGCGCCCGCCACGTCGAGATCCAGCTTGTAATCCCGGGTGACGGCGGAGGCATTTCCGGCATGATCATCAAAAAGGGCGCGCACCCCGGCATACTGCCAGACGACATCTTTCGGAGAGACGGTTTTGTTGAAGTAGCGGTTGACGCTTTCACAAAGGTATGTGACCTCGGAATCATTTATCTCAACATGATTGGCGGACTTGTCCCAATTGACATCCGTTGTGCCAATCAGCGTGAAATCTCTTTCATAAGGCACAGCAAAGACGATGCGCTTATCAGGGTTTTGCAGGATGTAAGCCTGCGGCGTGTCGAAAAGCTTCGGGACCACAATGTGGCTCCCCTTCACAAGCCGCGTTGAATTGCGGCTTGTGACGGATAACTCCCCATGCAGGAGGTCCGTCACCCATGGCCCGGCCGCATTGACGATGGCGCGTGTTGTGACTTTTGTTACCGCGCCAGTGACATTGTCTTCAATTCGGGCTTCCCAATAATCGTCAAACCTTTCCGCAGCCAGGAGGCGCGTACGCGTGCGGATTGTGGCGCCATGCTCACGTGCGCTGATCGCGTTCAGCACGACAAGCCGACTGTCCTGCACCCACCCGTCGGAATATTCAAAGCCTTTGACATATTGGCGCTGTAGAATCCCGCCAGTGGGGTCCTCCCTGAAATAAATGCGCCGCGTTTTGGGAAGGGTCATTCCCATGCAGAGATGGTCATAGATAAACAGCCCCGCCCGAAGTAGCCAGGCCGGGCGCAGCATGTCGGAATGGGGCAGGACAAAGCGCATGGGCCAGATGATATGGGGCGCGATCCTGAGCAGATTTTCCCGCTCCATCAGCGCCTCACGGACGAGGCGAAACTCGTAATATTCAAGATAACGCAGCCCGCCATGAATTAATTTTGTGCTTGCCGATGATGTGTGGCCGGCCAAATCATCCTTCTCAACGAGAAGTACGCGCGCCCCGCGTCCTGCCGCGTCCCGGGCGATGCCGGTGCCGTTGATACCTCCGCCAATAATGAGAAGATCATAATCAAGGGGCATGTTGCTCGGTTCTTTCATGCGCGCTTTCGTCCTATGACACCGTCGGATTGCCGTCGAAACCGAATACAGAATGCGTAACTTCCGTTAAAGAGAACTTAAACGAACATCCTTAAAATGGAAATAACAAATGCGTGTATTTTAAAACATATTTTATGAGATTTTACTAAACTCAGCGTGATGTCAGGGCTGCGCGTCCTCCAGCCCTGCAAACGCGTCCGCCCGCCCGGGTAAATCGCACGGTCAGCTTTTGACGACGTGTAGCGTGACGCCGGAAGCTTCAAGCAGTTTACGGATGTTTTCAGGGGGTGGGGCGTCCGTCACAAGGTCATCAATATCCCGTAACTGGCCGACACGCCCCATTGGCGTGCGGGAAAATTTTGTGTGATCCGTCAGTAACATGACGCGCCGCGCATTGCGGATGATGGCGCGGGCGCATTGCACTTCTTCCAGATCATAATCCAGAAGTGCCCCGTCCTCATCAATGCCGCTGATCCCGATCACCCCGATTTCCGTCCGGAAGTGGGTGAGGGACTGGGTCGCTTCCGCCCCGACAATGCCGCCATCCTGCCGACGGATTCGCCCGCCTGCGATAAAAACCTCGAAGCTTTCATGCCGGGAGAGCGCCGAGGCGACATGCAGGTTGTTGGTGATCACGCGCAAATCATGATGCTGCATCAGGGCGCGTGCGAAAGCCTCCGTCGTGGTGCCGATATTAATGAAGAGTGACGTATTGTCCGGTATCATGGCAGCCGCATAGGCGGCGATTCCCTGTTTGGCGCGGGCATTCAGGACCTGTCGCTGGCGGTAGGCGATGTTCTCGAAAGCGGCGACGCTGCTGGCGCCACCATGATGCCGCGCCAGAAACCCATGGGCGGAAAGGAAATTGAGGTCGCGGCGGATGGTCTGCACGGTCACGTCAAGTGCGCGGGCAAGCTGTTCATTCGAAATATAATTTTCCGCGCGGACCATATCGAGAATTTTGCGGTGGCGCGGTATCGTGATGATCGTTTCGGTCATGGATGCGCCTTTGCCAGCTTGTTGTCGTGGAAATCATCGCAAAAGCTCTTAATTTGGGCAACGCATCTCTACCATGATGCAGCCGGATCTGGGAAACCGAGCAAGTTCGCACATGGTTTGCGACTTTGCCGCCTTTCTTGCGCTTAGGCAGAGTGTTCCTTATCTCTGGTGAATGTCCATGCGAACGCGATCGACACTTCAGAACATCCCCGATATTCGACTGACCGGTTTCAAGCCCGAGCGCCAGCCGGCGAAGGAAAAACTGCGCCATATGGCGGTGCAGTCCGATTTTTCACCCTCAGGTGATCAGCCGACCGCCATTGAGACCCTTGTTGCCGGGGTGCGGGAAAATGCGCGGGATCAGGTTCTGCTGGGCGTCACCGGGTCCGGCAAGACCTTCACAATGGCGAAAGTGATTGAGGCCACCCAGAAGCCAACCCTCATCCTTGCGCCCAATAAGACGCTCGCCGCCCAGCTTTACGGGGAGATGAAGCAATTCTTCCCCGAAAATGCGGTTGAGTATTTTGTGTCCTATTACGATTATTATCAGCCTGAGGCTTATGTCCCGCGCTCGGACACCTATATCGAGAAAGACAGCCAGATCAACGAGCAGATTGACCGGATGCGCCACGCGGCCACTCAAGCGCTGCTGGAGCGCAATGATGTCATCATTGTCGCTTCCGTCTCGTGCATTTATGGTATCGGCTCGGTTGAAACCTATTCCCGCATGGTGGTGCGGCTTGAGACAGGTGGCTCGATTGATCGTGACCGCCTGATCAAAGCGCTTGTTGAGCTTCAATATCGGCGAAATGATGCGG
This sequence comes from Candidatus Kirkpatrickella diaphorinae, assembly GCF_025736875.1. Classification (GTDB taxonomy): domain Bacteria; phylum Pseudomonadota; class Alphaproteobacteria; order Acetobacterales; family Acetobacteraceae; genus Sorlinia; species Sorlinia diaphorinae. The sequence continues at coordinate 1,055,630 of NZ_CP107052.1, read as the reverse complement.
CCTTTGAGCGTGGCACCTTCCGCGTGCGGGGGGAGCAGGTGGATATCTTCCCCGTGCAGAATGAGGATCGCGCCTGGCGGGTGACGCTTTTCGGTGATGAGATTGACGAGATCATCGAGTTCGACCCTTTAACCGGTGCTAAAACGGCGGATCTATCGGAAATCAGCATTTATGCGAATTCTCACTATGTCACGCCGCGCCCCACCCTCAACCAGGCCATTATCGGCATCAAGGATGAGCTGCGCGCGCGCCTGGCGCAATTGACGGCGGAGGGCAAGCTTCTGGAAGCGGAACGCCTCGCCCAGCGCACACAATTTGATCTTGAGATGATTGAGACGACCGGCGTGTGCAAAGGGATCGAGAATTACTCACGTTACCTGTCCGGACGCGGCCCGGGCGACCCCCCGCCGACGCTGTTTGAATATCTGCCGGAAGACGCTCTTCTGATCGTCGATGAAAGCCATGTGACCGTGCCGCAGATTGGGGGCATGTCGCGCGGTGACCATGCGCGGAAGTCGGTTTTGTCGGAATATGGTTTCCGTCTGCCATCCTGTCTTGATAACCGGCCCCTGCATTTTCATGAATGGGACAGTCTGCGCCCGCAATCAATTTTCGTCTCCGCGACGCCCGGCCCCTGGGAGCTGGATCAGACTCAGGGGATTTTTGCGGAACAGGTCATTCGACCCACAGGTTTGACCGACCCGATTACGATCATCCGCCCGGTAGAAGGCCAGGTGGATGACCTCCTCGGTGAGGCGAAAGCGACGATCAGGGAGGGGGGGCGCGTGCTTGTCACCACTCTGACAAAGCGCATGGCGGAGGACCTGACGGAATACCTCACTGAAAATAGCATGCGGGTGCGCTACCTGCACTCTGAGGTCGATACGCTTGAGCGCATTGAGATCATCCGTGACCTGCGCCTCGGTGCTTTTGACATTTTGGTTGGAATCAATCTTTTGCGGGAAGGGCTGGATATACCAGAATGCTCCCTTGTCGCGATCCTCGATGCGGATAAGGAAGGTTTCCTGCGCAGCCGTACCTCGCTGGTGCAGACAATCGGGCGAGCCGCCCGCAATGTTGATGGGCGGGTCATTCTCTACGCTGATAATATGACCGGCTCCCTGCAATATGCCGTTGATGAAACAGCCCGCCGTCGCGCGCGCCAGACAGCGTGGAATGAGGCGCATAACATCACCCCGCAGACAGTGCGCTCACGCATTGGGGAGGCGATGTCTTCCGTCTTTGAGCAGGATTACGTCACTGTCGCGGCGGATGAAACACAGAGCCATGCGGAATTCGTCGGCAAATCCCTCGCGACCTCCATTACTGAGCTGGAAAAGCGCATGCACGCAGCGGCCGCCGACCTTAATTTTGAAGAAGCCGCGCGCCTGCGGGATGAAGTCAAACGCCTTGAAGCCATTGAATTGGGCATGGAGCCACCCCCCATCGCCCGTTCCACAGCGGGCAGGGGGCGCAAAACCGGGGATAAAGTCCGCACGCCGAAGCCTTTCGGACCTGGCGGGGGCGGTTATGACCCGCATAAACAACGATCACGACGTGGGAAAAAATAATGATCGAGCTGCAATCCGGGCAAAATACCATTGGCATCCTGCCCGAGACAGGTGCCGCCATCGCCTTCTGGCGTGATGGCGCGACGGATATCCTTGTCCCCGTCCCGGACCCGAACCTTGAGGCGCAACATGGTGTCGCAGTTGCGGGATATCCCCTTATTCCTTACTCAAACCGTATTGCGCAGGGTCAATTTTCCTTCAATGAGGGAAATTACCGCCTCACGCCGAATATGCGCGGCGAAACGCACAGTATCCACGGCAATGCGTGGGAGCATGAATGGAAGGTCGCGCAGCACGATGTTAACCGCGCCATCCTTTATTTTGACCATAAACCCGAAACTGAGCGCGATTTCGCGGAGTGGCCTTTCCCCTACCGGGCGGTCCTCTCTTTCATCCTGACCGGTGACGCGCTGCAGATTGAAATCTTACTGGCGAATCGCGGCGATGTGCCGCAACCGGTGGGTTTCGGCTATCACCCTTTCTTCCGGCGGACGCCGGACATGCGCGTGGCTTTCAGCGCGCGGGGCGTGTGGGAAAATGATGCGGCGCACCTCCCGACGGCGCTCCTGCCCTCAACCGGCAAGTGGGATTTCTCAAAAGCGCAGCGCGTCGACACGCTGAATGTCGATCATTGTTTCGCCGGTTGGGCGCATGAGGCGCGTTTGAGTTATTCGGATGCCGGATATGATGTCGTCATCAGCGCGACATCGATATTTGACCATATCGTCATGTTCACATCGCCGGAAAAGCCTTTTCTCGCGCTTGAAGCCGTGACAAATATGAATGATGCGATCCATCACCCGGAAGTGCTGGATGCGGGTCTGACCATCTTGAAACCCGGTGACGCGCTTTCCGGCACCATCACCTACCATATTGACCGTAACATGGCGCGCGCGTCATAAGCGGTTTCCCACGGACATATTTACCGAGTGCATTGACATGGTCGAAACGACGTCCAGCCGTTTGGGCACCTACCTCACGGCCGGGGGCGCTGATCGTATGAGGCGGGAACTCAACGCCCTCCTGCTGGAAGAACGGCCGAAAATTGTTGAAATTGTCTCCTGGGCCGCCGGGAACGGGGACCGCTCCGAGAATGGCGATTATATTTACGGTAAGCGCCGCCTCCATGAAATCGACCGACGCATCCGCTTTTTGCGCAAGCGTCTCGAAAACGCCGTTATTGTCGACCCGTCGCGGCAGGAAAAGCGGGACATCGTCTATTTCGGGGCTGTTGTCGATTATATTGATGAGGAAGACCGCACCCACCGTGTGCAGATCGTCGGCAGTGATGAGGCGCGGATTGATCAGGGCGAAATCAGTCTGATCTCTCCCCTTGCACAGACCTTATTACGCCGCCGCGCGGGTGATGAAGTTGTCTTAAAATCCGCGAAAGGTGAAACCACGCTTGAAATCACGTCCATTTCCTATGACGATGATTTATCGCGTGATGATCATTAAAAGACGTTATTCGGTGGCGCTGCCAATCCACGGCGACGGGTTGGAAGGCGATATCCGAAATCAAAGGACAAATCATGACTCTTGACATCGCCTTTCAGATGGACCCGCTCGAAGACGTGAATATTGATGGCGATTCGACTTTCGCGCTGATGTTGGAGGCACAATCGAGAGGGCATAATCTGCATGTTTATGACTTCCGATCACTTGCCTATGGTGAAGATGCCGCGATGCCGGGCCCTGACACCGGCCAGGCCGCGCTCTCAGCGGTAACCCGTGCCGTGCAGGTCAAAAGGCGGAGAGGCCACCATGCGTTTTTCGGTCCGCCTCAACGGCGTCGACTGACATCATTCGACGTTGTCTGGATGCGTCAGGACCCGCCATTCGATATGGGTTACATCAGCGCCACTTACATGCTTGAGCAGATTGAGGGGGCGGGCCCGGATAAGGTGCGCATTTTCAACCATCCGCGCGCTGTGCGCGACGCGCCGGAAAAATTACTACCCATGCAATTTCCGGAGTTGATGCCCCCGACACTTGTGAGTTGGGACATCGCGGCATTGACGCAATTCCGGAAGAAATATGGCGATGTCATCCTGAAGCCCCTTTACGGCAATGGCGGGGTTGGGATTTTCCGAGTGCGGGAGGATGATGAAAATTTCGCTTCCTTGCTTGAGATGCATTTTTCACGCGGGCGGGAGCCTTTAATGATCCAGCGTTACGAGGCCAAAGTAAGGGATGGCGATAAACGCATCATCCTGGTCGATGGCGTGCCGGTCGGCGCCATTAACAGAGTGCCGCAATTAGGGGAGGCACGCTCAAACATGCATGTGGGCGGGAAGGCCACGGCGATTCCCCTCTCGGCACGGGATCAGGAAATCTGCGCGCGGATCGGCCCTCATCTGCGTGAGAATAATTTAATTTTCGTCGGGATAGACGTCATCGGCCATTACCTGACCGAAATCAATGTGACATCCCCAACCGGCCTTCAGGAGCTTGACCATTTTAACGGCATCAATAGTGCGGGAATGATCTGGGACGCGGTCGAGGCGCGCCTCTGAATCACTCCGCTTTGTCGGGTGTCGTGTCTTCCTGCCCTTCCTGCATCACGCGGATGGGCGGGGCCTCGTCATCCGCCTCGGCACTCTTTTTTGCGGCGTGATCATAACGCATGGGCAGGCTGAGGGGCGGGAGATCGGACTCAGTTGGTGTTTCATGGCGCCAACTGAAACGCTGACTCAGGAATGTCCTGATCTCATGATGATAATATAAAGCGAAAATCAACGGCCAGGAGAAAATGGCCACGATGGCGATAAGAATTTCAAGGAGCATCTTGTTACGCTCTGATATCCTGCTGAGGGTTCTCGACATAACGGGGGACGACGGTGTAAGCAAGGGAATGACGGCGCAGCGTTGCGATGATCATAAGATTGGCGCATCTGTTTGCATCACGCCCTCTCGGGCATAACGACAATAATGTCTTCAGGAGTCCAAAAGTGCAATACGGGCTCAATACGTGGTAGAAGTTGCGGAAGAGAGCAAGATCAGCGCGATGACACGGACCAAAATGCCAGACGCCGCCCATCAGCCCGTTGACATGTCGGGTCTGGCGACCGAGTCTCATCAACCGAAATCCGCTTTGGATGCGGAGGCCGTGCGGGCGGCTTACCGGCGCTGGGCCAATATTTACGACACGGTTTTTGGCGGGATTTCAGCTTTCGGGCGGCGCCGTGCTGTTGATGCTGTCAATGGCTTAAACGGGGATCGGGTTCTTGAAGTGGGGGTGGGCACGGGGCTGGCCCTGCCGCATTACCGCGCTGATAAAATCATCACCGGGATCGACCTCTCCGAAGCAATGCTCGCGAAAGCGCGGGAACGTGTCGCGCGAGAAGCCCTCGGCAATGTCGCTTCTCTGCAAGAAATGGATGCGGAAGCCACAGATTTCGCGGATGACAGCTTTGATATTGCTGTGGCGATGTTTGTCGCATCCGTCGTGCCGAATCCGCGCCGCCTCCTTGCGGAACTCAAGCGCGTAGTGCGTCCGGGCGGCCATGTGCTTTTTGTCAATCACTTCCTCGCGACGGGTGGTGTGCGCCTGCTTTGTGAGCGTGCGATGGCGCGTGCTTCTCACTCCCTTGGCTGGCACCCGGATTTTGCGCTTGAAGCCTTGCTGACGGAGTCCGATATTCGCAAAGCGAAGATCACGCCCGTGCCACCTTTCGGCCTCTTTACGCTTGTGACGCTGCAATGCGACGATGAGTCCTGATATTGTCTTAACAGGTGCGGGCGGTGCCGATTTTGTGCTAAACCCCTGACCATCAACCAAATTGCGGCGCAATTTGGTGCATATTTGCAGCGCGACGGCACGTCATCGTCCCTTCGCGCTTGGAGGGTCTTGACGATGGCGCAGGGCAAGCCGATCTATCGGGGCATGATGATCTCTCAAAATCGTCAAGGCGCCCTTCTGCTTATGATTTCCCTGATTGCAGGTACGCTTGGCGGTTTGCTTGGCCTGCGCGAAACCGGTGTTTCCGGGGGCGCGATGCGCGCTGTCCATGGCGTGCTGCTTGAATTTTACGTGATCACCCCCGCATTTCTTGGCGGGTTGGGGCGACTCCTTCTCCCTTCCGCTTTAGGCCGGCCTGAGGCGCGTTTTCACCCGATTGACTGGGTCGCCGTGGCCCTCCTGATGCTCGGGCTCGGATGCGCGCTCGCGTCACTCGGCGGTTTCGCACCCGGGATGGCTTACAGCCTGATCGCTTGGTCCCTTAGTATGGCGCTTCTCAGTACCAATACAGTTATTTTCATTCTGGAAAATCGTCGGACAGGTTTTGCCGACATGTCGTGTCTGGCATGGACGGAGTTGGCCACGTCGGCCGGGCTGATCGCCATCACCCCTGTTATCGCGATGATGGCGCTCAAAATCCTTCCCGCTTCAAATGCCAGCCTGTCCCTCTTTGTCGGGGTTTTTGCCTTGCCCCTTCAGGCCATCGCCATGTCGGCGACAATCGGGATGATGTCATCTGCATTTTTTTCCGATGATCATGCACCTTCCATCCCATTGATCGTGCTGATCAGCTTTATTGGGCTGGCTGTTCCTGTGATCTGGCTGAAATTCTTCACGATTGGCGTGCTTCAGGCGGGTCACGTCGCCTTGGCCTGGCTGAGTGTGCCGAGTATCGCCGTTATTGCGATTTTCATCCGCCAGCTTTGGCGACCGGTGCGACAGGATATCGCCGCCATCATCTGGTCCATCGGGGCGATGCTTTTATTGGTGGCGGATGGCGTGCTGCAATGGAGAAGCCCGACCGGCATGGCGGAACATGCCATAACTCTTTTCGCCGCCATCTGCGCGCTTTTCGGCAGTTTCTATGCGTGGCAGCGTGCCCAATCGATGATTGTGGTCTCACCATTATTCGGCATCCTCCATTTTTCGACGTTTTTCTCCGGCGTGTTTCTGTCAATGGCGCCTTGGCCTGCGGCGCAGTCCATCGGGCATTTGATGATGTCGCTCTGTCTCGCTTTTGTTGGGGTGCTGCTTCTGCGTCTTGTCCTCTGCACGCGCGATGGGCAGGCGACATCGCCGCACATTGAAATGTCGCACAGGGTTTGAAGAGGGGGCCTTTATGCGCGCCGAGCCGGTGACCTCAATCCATCAATCAACGCCATTCGTGCCTGAAGAAGGCGCGACGATGGCCGATTGGCTGGCGCTCCTCAAACCACGTGTCATCTCACTCGTCGTGTTTACAGGGGCTGCCGGTATGGCTGTGGCGCCGCAATGGCCGCCTGTCATCCTGGCCTTCATCGATATTTTCTGCATCTGCATCGGGGCCGGGGCGGCGGGCGCCATTAATATGTGGTATGATCGGGATATTGACGCAATCATGCGGCGGACATCCGTCAGGCCGATTCCGGACCACCGCATGGACCCTGACCGGGCGCTGACTTACGGGATCGTGCTTTCCGTCCTATCCGTTATATTGCTCTGGCTGGCGAGTAACGCGCTTGCTGCGGCCATCCTCGCTTTTTCAATCTTCTTCTACGCCGTCATTTATACAATCTGGCTCAAACGCCGGACGCCGCAAAACATCGTCATTGGCGGGGCGGCCGGGGCTTTCCCGCCCATGATTGGTTACGCTGCCGCCACGGGCACTTTGCATCTTTTGCCCGTCATCATGTTCGCAATCGTGTTTTTATGGACGCCGCCGCATTTCTGGTCGCTTTCCCTCTACGCATGTAAGGACTACACGCGCGCTGGCATACCGATGTTACCCGTGGTCAAAGGTCCGCGCCATACAAGGTGGCAGATCCTGACTTATACGGTCATTCTGGTGGCGGCCTCTCTCGTGCCGGGGTTCTATCATCTTGCAGGCCCGCTTTATAACATGGCGGCTGGGCTTCTGGGCCTTGGCTTTTTAATCATGGCGCTGGGTGTACTGCGTGATCCTCAGGATCGTGACGGGCAAAGTCTCACCGTAGATAAGCCGGCGCGGCGGGCTTTCCGATATTCCCTTCTCTATCTTTTTCTCCTCTTCCTCGCGCTTCTTATTGATCGGGTTTTCCTGTCATGACGCAAGTTAAGTCACGACGTCAGTCACCGAGGAAGCGGTCACCGCAGCAGCAGCGTTTCTGGGCGATGATGGCGGGCATGGCCTTTCTGTGGCTGTGCCTTTTCGCCATTGCGTGGATTTCTCTGTAGTCAATCACGCCGACATGCGCGAGGATGACGCGCTGTTTTTCTAAACCAGCCTCGTCATTTCACCTGGCCCAGTCAACACGCCCCACCACCGGCACGTCAGGCTGGCAACAAATCACCAGCTTGACACGTGCCGCCCGGGTGGCGGGGAAGTCAGCCGCCCGCCTGCTGTATTGCGGAAAGCACCCAATTCCCGCGGCCATCGGCTCGGACAAAACTCCAAAGCTCCGTCACGATCTGAGGCTCCGTCTGGCTTCCATCAATCACATGGCCCATCTGGTCCGTTGTGATGTCGATCAGACTATAGCGCATCGCGACCGTCGCATAGACAAGCCGCCCCTCTCGCCAAGCTTCGGCAAGGTCTCCATTCAGGAAGGTGACATTGGAGGTAACATTTCGCGCGCCGCGACTGGCATAATCCGTCAATTGCTGGTTGAAATATGACGTCATTTCCGGCGTGGCCATCGTGGAGAGAGCCTGCACATTCTGCGCACTCCAGGCTGCCTGCACATCCACGAGAAGGCGCTGGAATGTCTGATAATCCTCGGCGCTGATGGTGACGTTCTGACTGCCGAAACCCGGTGTCGCATTGGATGAGAAACCGTAAGGGCCGGGCGCTGCCTCATTTCGTGGGGGTGTGACGCCGTTATATTGACCCTGCACCGGCGCGCCATTTCGTGTGAAAAGCCGCACAGCCCATCTCACCACGATGAACAACAGGAAGAGCTGGATGATGACGCCGAGGAGGCTGCCCATCCCGCCAACACCGCCGAAGAAGCCGTGACCCGACAACATGCCGAATAAACCGGCCCCCAGCATCCCCCCGAGGAAACCTGTCATGAGCGGGTTACGGCGTGCGAACCCCATACCCGGCGCCCCCATCGGCCGTTGCGCGCCCCAGGGCCGCGCCGCGCTGGGCGGGGTGCGCGGCGTATAACTGCGATCAAAAGGACGCGCGGCAAAGGGGGCCGTCCGTGTCATGGGCGGGGCCGACCATGTGCGGCCACCCCGACTGCCAAAGGACCCGCCGCCGCCCGCGCGCGCCATGGCGTCCATTCCGGAGGTGCTGATGATAAGCGCTGCAAGGAGCGCATAAATACTGAGTTTCTTCATGATCCGTATTCCAACTACTCGCCCGCGATCATCATATCATTAATGCGCAATGTTGGCGCATTGATACTGCGTCGGAAGGTGAGGTCGTCTGCTGCATATATGTTAAGAAACATATTGCTTAACTGTCCTGCAACGGTCATCCCCGCAACAGGTTCGGCAATTTTACCATTTTTTATCATAAAACCTGACGCCCCGCGACTATAGTCCCCGGTCAGCATATTAATGGTCGATCCGATCATCTCAGTGATAAAGACACCTTCAACGATATCCGCGATGAGGTCCGCCGGGCTTCCCTGCCCACCGGAAAGGTAAAGATTGCTGCTTGTCGGGGCGGGGACGCCACCCGGGGCACGCCGTGCGCATCCATTATTAGGGAGGTTGAGGTGAGAGGCGCTCGTCCGGTCCAGAAGCCAGTTCTGAAGGTGCCCATCCTCAATCAATGTCAAAGCTTGCGGCCGCACGCCTTCACCGTCAAATAGGCGTGAGGCCAGCCCTGCCGGGCGTGTCGGGTCATCAATAACATGCAACCCGGCGGGAAGCACCTGCCGGCCTCGTGAAGCTGCAAGGAATGAGGTGCCGCGCGCAACCGCCATACCATTCAGCGCGGCAGCCAGATGGCCCAGCAAACTGCCCGAGACACGTGGGTCAAACACGGCCGCCATCCGCCCGGTGCGGGGCTTGCGCGGGTTAAGACGGTTTTTCGCCCGAGAGGCTGCATCCTGCCCAAGCATTGCGGGTGAATCGAGATCACCCCAATGACGCGTGACGTGAGAGGCGTAATCGCGTTGCATGTGATCGCCCTGGCCCGCAATCACGCTGACGCTTGCGCCGAAGATCGTCTCCTCACTCTGCGCCATAAACCCGTCACTATCGGCTAAAGATGTGCGTGCGCGCCAGGATGAGGCGGAGGCTCCATTGCTTTTTGTGATGCCGTCTCCCGCCAATGCGCTTTCCTCCGCAATGCGAGAAGCCTCCTGAAGCTGCGCGATGGTGACATCGGGGGTCGGGTCTGCCAGGCGCATTTCCCTCGCGGAAAGCTGCCCTTTCATGTCTTGGGAAGCCAGGCCCGCATGAGGGTTTTCGGGCAGGGCGCGCGCCATGGTGACAGCATGAGACGCCAACCGCGCGAAGCTCTCCTTCTTTGTGACGGTGCTGGAGACATTCGCCACGCGCTGCCCCGAAAACACGCGCAAGCCGAGTTTGACGGTCTGCGCATGTTCCGTATCCTCCAACCGACCCTGCCGGATCGTTGTTGAAAGAGACGTGGCCTCAACCAGCATCGCATCAGCCTGGTCGGCGCCTGCTTTTTTGGCCGCATCCAGCAGGGCGCTGAGGAGATCTTCCTGCGTTTTCATGCGACGGGACAAATGGCGGCGTGGCGCAGCGGGGGCAGCTCCTTGATCGGCCCGACAGAGGCACGGGTGGGCGGTGTTGAGAAGATCTTGCGGGCCGCGTGCAGAATGTCGTCTCCCGAAACGCGGTCAATTTTGGCGATTGTTTCCGAGGTCGGGATAGTATGGCCGAAAATCTGCATCTGGCGGGCGATCTGCTCACAGCGACTTCCGGTATTTTCGAGCGACATCAGAAGAGAGGATTTAAGCTGCGCCTTGCCGCGCCGAAGTTCCGCGTCGGTAAAGCCGTTTTCAAGCTTTTGCAGTTCCATTTCTATGACCGGGAGCAATGTCGCCACATCCTCCGCCGCCGTGCCGGCGTAAATGCCAAAAAGACCCGTATCCATAAAAGGCTGGACGAAAGAATAGACCGAATAAACGAGGCCGCGTTTTTCTCGGATTTCCTGAAAGAGGCGCGATGACATGCCGCCACCGAGCAGGGTCGAAAGCAGCATGACCGCGTGGTAATCATCATCAAGATAGGAAATCGCCTTATAACCCAGAACGATATGTGTCTGGTCCAGCTCCCTATGCGTCACGATTTCCCCACCTGCATACGTGGCCGGTGCCCATGAAGGAGCCTTATGCGTCGGCAGGTCTGCGAAAGATGTCTCGACCATCGCGACGACATCCTGATGTGAAACGGCACCCGCTGCGGCGATGACCGTATTGTGCGTCGTGTAATTTCGCTGCATGAAGGCAAGAAGCGTCTCACGCCGCACGTTGCGGATCAATTTTTCCGTCCCGAGGGTCGGGCGGCCCATGGGCTGGTCCGTAAAGGCCGTTTCCTGAAACTGGTCGAAGATAATGTCGTCCGGCGTGTCATTCGCCTGGCCGATCTCCTGCAAAATCACACCGCGTTCACGCTCAAATTCATGGTCAAGAAACGTGCTGTGCGTCAGGATGTCGCCGATCATATCGACGCCGAGGGCGAGATCATCCTTCAGTAATTTGACGTAATAAGCGGTCTGCTCACGCGCTGTATAGGCATTGATATGGCCGCCTACATCTTCAATCTGCTCGGCAATCTCAGCGGCGCTTCGACGTTTTGTGCCTTTGAACGCCATATGTTCAAGAAAATGCGCGACGCCATTTTCCTCAGCTTCCTCATGGCGGGTGCCGGACGCGACATAGGCGCCGAACGATACCGTTTCGACCCGGTCCAATTTCTCAGTGATAATGGTCAGGCCGTTATCCAACCGGGTGATTTGGCAATGTTCCGTCATAAGGTCTGAGGATCTCCTGAAATCATCTGTGTCAATTTGCGTCAGCCGCGATGTGGGCGCGGACAGCGTCCTGAACAAGCCCGAGGTCACAGGCCAACCTGTCATATCGCTCCGGCTTCTGCATGATGTCCTGCAAGGCGGGCGGCATGTCCGGGCGGAACCCGAGCGCTGCTTCAATCGCATCCGGGAATTTCGCCGGGTGTGCCGTGGCAGCGGCGATCATCGGGGTGCCGGGCTTCTGATTTCCGGCACCCGCGGCGATACCGATGGCGGAATGCGGGTCCGCAATATAATGGCTGCTCTCAAAGATACGTTTTATTTCCGCACGCGTCTGCGCATCATCCAGGCGACGGGCTTTAAAGAGCGTTCCGATCGCGTGCCATGCTTCCGTCGGTACGGCCATCCGGCCGGTCTGGCGGAAGCCCTGCATGGTGGTGCGGCAAAGGGCGCTGTCCCGGCCCAGAAATTCAAAAAGAAGGCGCTCAAAATTACTGGAGACCTGAATATCCATGGAAGGTGACAGGCTGGGGGCAACCGGTTGCACCGACATATCATTATCGAGGATAAATCGGGTCAGAATGTCATTTTTGTTGGAGCCAATGCAGAAGTGACTGATGGGCAGGCCCATGCGTTGCGCGACCCATGCGGCGAGGACATTGCCAAAATTACCGGTCGGCACCGCGAAGGAGACGTCCCGATCCGGCGCACCGACAGCGAGGGCGGCCCGGACGTAATAAGGGATCTGCGCCGCGATCCGCGCCCAATTGATGGAGTTGACGGCAGAGAGCGCGACCTCCTCCCTGAAGGGGGCGTCGGCAAACATGGCTTTGACGAGATCCTGACAATCATCAAATGTGCCGTCAATCGCGATATTCAGCACGTTGGCTTTGGTGACGCTCGTCATCTGGCGGCGCTGAACATCGGATGTCCGGCCATAAGGGTGCAGGATGACGATGGAAACGCGATCCCGCCCTTTGAAAGCCTCAATCGCGGCGGAGCCGGTATCGCCGGACGTCGCACCGACGATGGTGACGTGCTGATCGCGCTTTTGCAGGGCGTCTTCGAAAAGATGCCCCAGTAATTGCATGGCGACATCTTTAAACGCGTAGGTCGGGCCGTGGAATAACTCCATGGCATATTGCTCTGGCGCAATTTCTACAAGAGGCGTGACGGAAGGGTGATCGAAACGCGCATAGGCTTTTCTGCAGAAGCCTTCCAGTTCAGGGAGGGTCAGCACATTCTGCGTGAAAGGGGCAATGACGCGCGCGGCGAGCGCCGCATAAGAGAGGCCCCGCAGACTGCGCCAGTCATCCTGTGTGAATTGCGGCCAGGTCTCGGGCACAAAAAGCCCGCCATCCTCTGCCAGCCCGCCAAGGAGAACATCGTAAAAATCCTTACCTCGGATGGCGCCACGCGTTGATTGATAAAGCATTAAAATAATCTACCACATTCTTTTTGGTACGGGGAGGGACCGGCCATCCGGGCGATGATCGCTGTCATGGTTGCGGATTCCGGTGCGGCGTCACGCCCAGAAGTTCCGACCCGGCAGCAACGTAAATCTCGTTTGTGATGGGGTCGGCATAAGGTGTCTGCGCGTCCACAAATCTATGATCGGCAAGCTGCATGAAAGGGTTGCGACCCGCATCAAATGAGAGCAGGCGGCCTTCACTCCGGTCAATGATATAAAGCGTGTTATCCGGGCCGATTGTGAGGCCACCAATGGTCGGCGTGCGCCGCCATTCCGTCAGGCTTTCCATCAATTCAACGGGGGTGAATTCCGGGTCACGCAGAAGCTCCGTTTTCAGACGGTAGAGGGGGCCGGTCGGTGTCTGAAGATAAAGCCATGCGCCATCCCGCTGGAGCGCGAGGTGTGAAATATTGCGCTGCAAGGGACGCCCATCCGCAGCGCGCACCTCCTGCCCACCAATATTCATGGGACGCTGCCCGAGCATCGCCGGATAATGGGCGAAAAACCGACGCCAGATCTTTTTCTCAAGGTCATAAGTGACGAGTGCCGCATCGCCCTCATCAGCGAGATAGATCATCGGCCCATGTGCCGCGATGGCGATGAAGCGGCTTGTCCCGTCATAAACATCCGGGCTTGCATCAATGCGGGATTGTAACGCGCCTGTCTCCGCATCCAGCTTCAGTAGAAATGGTTGTGCGCCCGGGCGCGCATTGACGACCCATATCGCGCCGTCATCCGCGCGCGCCAGGGCGGAGGGTGCGTCCAGACCATCTTTATCGCGCTGCGCCATGGGGAAGGGATGCGCGTCCCCCGCCCGATCCACCTTGATCAATGATGCTGCGCCGTCTTTCGGGGCGCGTTGCAGGATAAATCCGTCCTTGACCGCGACCACATCATGCCAGTCTGACCCTTCCGGAAGATGCGCGATGACCGTGACATCCGCCGGATGCGGGACGGGCGCCCAGGGTCGCTCCCGCGCTGCAAAACCCCTGAATGGGCAGAACAGAACGACGAATAACAGGATCACCTTGAAGAAATGGGAGAGGCTCGCTGCGTTTTTCATGCTTTCCCACCGGAAGATATGCGCCATGGCGTCCGACCTGATCTCACATTGTTGAGGGAGTGAGCTTATCGGCTTCCTTCCCGTGCGTCTATTGCGCGCCTGACATGATGGGCTTTTCAATCCCGTCATCTAAGTTAAAAATAGAGCGATGCGCCTTGCTTCTCAAAAACAGAATATTGCCGATACAGGAATGGCGCTTCTGGCGTCTGGGGACCTGAAAGGAGCCACTGCGCGCTTCCAGAATATTCTGGCGCAGATGCCGGATGATCACGATGCGATTCACGGCATGGCGTGCGTCGCGCGTGCGGAAAGGCGGCCTGACCGCGCCATTGCTTTGATCGGGCAGGTTCTCAAAGAGGAACTCTCGGATGAGAAGCGGGCGCTTTATCACATCACCCTTGGACATGCGCTGTATGAGGCCGGGCATCTCGAGCCCGCGCGGGCAGCATTTTCCGTTGCGACATTACTGACGCCGCAGGATTTCCGCGCCCATGCCGGTTTAGGCGGAGTGTTGATCCAGCAATCCCGCTATGAGGAAGGGGCCGAAAGCTGGAATCGCGCCGCTGACCTCGCGGCAGAGCCGATCCCGGTCTGGCAGGAATATGCTGAGCGCCTCATGTCCCTGCGGCAATTTGAGGCCGCCGCCGCGCCTTTCCGGATGATTGCGGAAACCCTTGCTGAAAACGGGTTCGCCTGGGCCAATCTGGGTGCGGCTTTATTTGAAGCGGGCAAGATGGAGGCGGCGCAGGCGGCGCTCGATAAGGCGGTGGCACTGGGCGGCGATAGCGCCTATACGCGCGTCAATCGCGCGCTCACCGCTTTAGCCCTAGGCTATTTCGATGCGGCGGAAGCCGATATGGCGCGCGCGCGGAACCTGGCGCCGGATGATCGGCGCATACGCAACAATGCCGCGACATTGATGCAGCAGATGGGCCAGACGCGTGAAGCTGCGGCGATTTACGCAGCGTTGATGCAGGGCGACGATGCGGAAGCGCCGCGCGCGGCTTACAACCTCGCGACATTGCGCCTGGCAGAGGGCAGAATGCGCGATGGGTGGCGTTTATTTGAGGCGCGACATGCGGTCCTCGGGCAATCTTCTCCATTGCCGCCATGGGATGGGCGGGTCGGTTCAGATTGCGTTCTGATTGAGGCGGAGCAGGGGGCGGGGGATTTCATCCAGTTCATGCGGTTTCTACCGGCTGCGCTGGCACGTGTGCCGGTTATTCTTCAGGCTGATGCGGCTCTGCATCCTCTTATCCACCTGCATCCCGCGCTTGACGCGCATTTAAAATCGGGGCGGCTGCGCTGGGCGGGGGACGCGACCGCATCTTGCGGCATGATGAGCCTGCCACATTTGCTTCAGATTGCTGAACCGGATGATACGCCTTATCTTTCCGCCAACGCCATCGCGGCAGGGCGCTCATTTCGGGTGGGAATCTGCTGGCGCGGGTCGTCGCGATATCGTTTCGATGCACGGCGCTCCATTGATCCGGCTCTTCTCGCACCGCTTTTTGCCATTCCTAACGTCAATTTCGTCTCTTTACAAAAAGAGCACGATGATGCGGTGGAAGGGTGCCACATCACGCAAGGCCAGTTGCAGGACTGGCGGGCGACAGCGTCGGAAATTCAAGGATGTGACCTCATCATCTCGGTCGATACGTCCATCGCGCATCTTGCGGGTGCTATGGGACGCGATGTGTGGTTACTCAACCGTTTTGGCGGCGACTGGCGCTGGCTGGGGCCGCGCTGGTATCGCAACGTCACCATTTTCAATGCCGCGCGAGCGGAGCCTCCCTGCGCGGCATGGAAGCCGGTCATCGACGCTGCGTGTCACGATTTGCGGCAACGCGCCGACCAATATCGGTGAGACCCGGGGGGTATAAAGGGCGGTCCGCTCAGCTTTCCAATTCAATGAAGACAGAGTCGGCTTCCGTCAGGCTTTCAATAATGGCACTTCGGATAAGATCCAACTGATCAGGCGCCGTGATTTTATTGCTGTCAGCATCCCGTACGTAAAAAACATCCACGGCGCGCACGCCATAGGTTGTGATGTGCGCTGAGGAAATCTGAAGTCCCAGGCCGTTAAGCGTCTGCGCGATGCGGTAAAGCAGGCCAGGCCGATCCCGGCCGTTAATTTCAATCACGGTGTGGCGGTCAGACGCACGATTATCGATAACGACGCGAATGGGCACGTTGATCAGCCGCATGCGCTTGCGTGACCGCTCCGCCACCGCGCGGCACAGAAGGCCGGGCACGTCGAGCTGGTCATTAATGCTGCGTTCAATTTTGCTGTTAAGTTCCATCAATTGTGCGGGCGTATCAAATGCTTTCCCCCGCGCATCCTGAATCCAGAATGTGTCGAGTGCGAATCCGTCACGCAGCGTATGAATCCGCGCATCGACGATGGATGCCCCCGCCACGGCCAGCCCGCCCGCAATCCGCGAGAACAGACCGACACGGTCCTTACTGATCACTGTGACTTCCGTCACGTCGCGGGAGGGGACGGGGGTGGATTCAACCGATAAAGGCGCGTTGGCGGCATCGGCCTCCGCCAGCAGGCGCGCATGGCGCACATGGGTCGCTGAGTCAAAACCGAGCCAGTAACTCCCATATCCCCGGGCCAGAAAGCGCGCTGTTTCACCGCGCTTGACGCGGTTCTCCTGAAGCATTTTCTCGGCCAGGGCTTTCGCGAAATTAATCCGCTCATCCGTTTCCGAGGCGGCGAGTCCGCCTTCAAGCACTTCCGCGACGCGAATATAGAGCTCGCGCAGCAAGGTTGCTTTCCAGGCATTCCAGACTGTTGTGCTGACCGCTCTAATATCCGCGACGGTCAGGATCAGCAGAAGACGCAGGCGCTCCGGCGATTGGATGACGTCCGCCAGGTCAAGGATCGTCCGTGGATCATCAATATCCCGCCGAAAGGCGGTTTGCGACAGCAATAAATGATGCAGCACCAGCCAGGAGAGCGTTTCCGTCTCCTCCGCTTTCAGGCCGAGTGTTGGTCCCAAACGGGCTGCGATTTCAGCGCCGATAACGGAGTGATCCCCCCCGCGTCCCTTTGCGATGTCATGGATCAGCGTCGCGAAGTAAAGGACAGGGCGTGACTGGATAGCGTCGACCAGCGTGTAAACAATCGGGATTTCGTCCGCCATGCGGCCATTTTCAATTTCCCCCAGCATGCGGACGGCGGCGATGCTGTGCTCATCAACCGTGTAAATATGGTAGGTGTCGAACTGCATCTGCCCGACAACCCGCGACCATTCCGGCAGAATGGCGCTCATCAATCCCGTCTGATTAAGCAGATGTAGCCAGTCCGCCGCGGTTTTCCGGCAGGGGGCATTCTGCCCCGGTGCTTTCTTTTCCACCTCCGAAGGCAGGCCCCGCGCGGTGAGAAGCCGCGCGAAAATAAGCATGCACTCAGCATCATCCCGCAAACTTGTTGCGCGCCGCTCATGCTGGATCAATGCGCGGATGGTGAGGGGGTGAATGGGTAACTGGTTATTCTGCGCGACGTCCAGCAGGCGCAGCATATCGGCGGGCCGTGCATCGAAATCCGTCTGGTCTGTCGGTGCGATCTGACCATCGACCAATGTCAGATGCAGCCCTTTCAAAGCCTCGTAAGCAGGGTTGTTTTTCGTCAGGGACGGTTGCGGCGGGTCAAGGCGCGCCATGATGACAGGCTCGATCAGACAGCCTAGGCGGGTGATTTCCCGCACGGTGAGGAAATAATGCCGCATAAAGCGCTCGACGCCCTGCTGGCGTCCATGGCTGGCATAACCCATGCGCGCGCCGATGACGGGTTGTGTCTCAAACAAAAGCCGCTCATCCGCGCGACCGGCGATGTAATGCAGATGCAGCCGGATGGTCCAGAGGAAGTTCCAGGCGCGGCGTGCGCGCTGGCGTTCCTGTTCGGTCAGGATATCAAGGGCGCTGAAAGCGGGTTCCGTATGCGGGTGCGGCACCGTAAAGACCGAGCCATCGCTTTCAGAGGCGATCCGGGCCATCCAGCCGAGAGTTTGCAAATCACGTAATCCGCCGCGCCCTTCTTTGATATTGGGCTCAACGATAAAAGGGTTATCCCCGAATTGTTTGTGCCGGCGTTCCCTTTCATTCAGGGCGGAGAGGATAAAGGCCCGCGCATCCCCTTTTTCAGAGAGAAGGCAGTTCTGCAATTCGGTGAAGATCGTCAGCGCACCAGCGACAGGGCGGGCATCCATCAAGTTGGCTCGGATGGTGATATCCGTCTTAACGGCCTCCAGACAGCCCGCGACGGAACGCGTGGCATGGCCGACACGAATGCCCAGATCCCACAGAAAATAGAGGATGAATTCGATGCGCTCCGCCAATGGCGGCGTCAATGCGCCTGACGTCAGAAATAACAGGTCAATATCACTATGCGGCGCCAGTAAGCCGCTGCCATAACCCCCTGTTGCACAGATACAGAGAGGTTGCGTGCTGGCCGACGTATGTTTGCGCGCGAAAACATCAAGGCAGTCAATCACGCCATCCATCAGCGCGGCCATCATGCTGGCGGAGGCGATGCCTTTGATGTGGCGGCCCTCAAATAATTGCCGGATCTCCCCATAATGACGTCCAAGATGCCGCCGGAAGATGGCCACGGCGTCTTCCCGCGTCGGGGTTCCGCTTTCACGATATAGGGCGTCGATCGCTATTTCGAGCGAGGTGTGCATCGTCTGGGCATTTGTGAGAGCCTGTTCGATCATCCTCTGGCGCTCCTGATCTGCACGCATATCCTCCCGGGCCATCATGATGCGTCGCGTCGCGCGTGCCCTGATTCCCGCGCGAGGCGTTGAAGCTCATACAGCGCCGCCAACGCGTCCCGCGGGGTGAGGCTGTCAGGGTCCAGCGCTTCCAGCTTGCGGATGACCTTATGAATCGAAGTGGCGTCCGCCGCCAAAGTTTCCGTCTGCCCTGCGTTATCCGCTATCGGCGTGTCGTCATTCTCGGACGGCGCCAAGGGTTCAAAAAGGGGTAGAGGCGCCGCAATGCCCGGTTGCTGTGCCTCCAGCGCGGCCAGCAGACGCGTCGCGCGGTTAACGACAAATTCCGGCACACCGGCGAGGCGGGCCACATGGACGCCCCAGCTTTTACGCGCGGCCCCCTTGCGCACTTCATGCTGGAAAATAATCGTGCCCTTCCACTCTTTGATCATCATCGTATAAGGGGTGAGGTGCGGCATTGAGTCCGTCAGGCGGCCCAATTCATGGAAATGTGTCGCAAAAATCGTGCGGGCGCCGAGCTGTGAATGCAGCGCTTCCAGAGTGGCCCACGCAATGGCGAGACCATCCAGCGTGGAGGTGCCCCGCCCGATTTCATCCACCACAACGAAGGAACGCGGCCCGGCAAGGCGTAAAATTGCGGCTGTCTCGGACATTTCCACCATAAAGGTGGAGCGTCCGCGCGCAAGGTCGTCAGCGGCCCCGACCCGTGAGAAGAGGCGATCCACGACGCCGATCCGTGCGCGCCTCGCCGGGATCGGCATCCCCGCCTGGGCGAGGATCACTGCAAGCGCGGTCTGCCTTAAAAATGTCGATTTGCCCGCCATATTCGGCCCGGTCAGCAGCATGACGCGATGCTCAGGCGGTAAGGCGCAGTCATTGGGGATAAAATGCGTCCCGTCATCCAGCGCTTCCTCCACCACCGGATGGCGGCAGGCTTCAATTTCAAAAGCGCGGTCCGCCGTGACGTCCGGGCAGCACCACACACCCTCCTGTGAGAGTTCTGCCGCGCTGGCCAGCACATCGGCGAGGGAGAATAATTCCGCCATCCCGGCAAGGGCCGGGTGGTCAAGCGCTTCATGGGCGAGCTTCGTGAAAATCTCGACTTCCAGCGCCTGCGCCCGGTCTGCGGCTTCAATAATAGCGCGCTCCAGCGATATCAGCTCATCTGTGCTGAAACGGGCCAGATTGGCCGTGCCCTGCCGGAAGATCAGGGAGTTGTCCTCCCGCAGGCGGTTGGCGTGGGTCGCTGTCGTTTCAACAACATAACCGAGCTGCGCGTGATATTTGATTTTGAGGCTGCTGACCTCATAACGCGCGGCATATTGCGCCTGCAATGCCGCGATCGCCTGACGACTATGGTCCCGCAAGGCGCGGGCCGCATCAAGCTCGGCATTATAATCCGCGGCGATGATATTGCCATCTTCAAGCCGTGCGGGCAGGTCCGGCTTCAGGGCGGCTTCAAGCTTGTTGAGCAACGGGTCCGCACGGCGGTGAAGGCCGGTATAAAGCCTGCGAATATATTCAGGCGTGTTGTCGCTATAAACAGGTCGTAAAAGCGCGATGATGCGATCCGCGGACAGTAACGCCACCTTGACCGCACCGAGATCCCGCGGGACGAGACGCAGGGAGGAGAGGCGCGTCAGCGCGCGTGCAAGGTCGGGCGTGTGTTTCAGCACATCCTGCAATGCATCCAGGAAGCTCGGCGTCCGGGCGAGCCATTTCCATGCTTCCTGTCGCGCGGCGATGGTGCCGGGCTCAATCAAGGGCGATGAGATCCAGCGCGCCAGCAGGCGCTTTCCACCTGCCGTGTACGTGCGGTCCACGGCGGATAATAAAGTGTGGGTGGTGGTCCCGTCACGCGCGGATAGAAGCTCAAGACTTGCCCGCGTTGCCGGGTCGAGGGAAAGGGCGGAGGATTGATCAAGGCGGAGCGGGCGTGAGACGCGCGGCACATTATCCGCCAATGTACGCTTGACATACGCAAGGACAGTTGCGCAGGCGACGATCTCCTCATCCGAGAAGGGACCGAGTGAGCCGATCTGCGTCAGGCCGAAGCGACGCGCCACGGCAAGGCGGGCAATATCGATATCGGGGATGCGCAGGTCACGCACGACATGGCTACGGTACGGTTCCGACACTAAATCATGCAGGTCGGTCAGGATCTCAACCGGGTCAATGCGTGAAAGCAGCTCATCCACTTCAACGACATCAACGATGGAGGTCTCAAGCTCCCCGGTTGAAACGTCGATCCAGGCGGCGCCGATCGGGGCTGAGGCGGCGTTGGATTTGAGGCGGATGAGTGACAGGAGGATATTGGCCTTGCTTGACTCCAGTAATTCATCCTCTGTTAACGTGCCGCGTGTTACCAGACGCACGATTGCCCGTTTGAGGGGGCCTTTCTGCGCCGGATCGCCTTTTTTGGGCGGCGCATCGATCTGTTCCGCGATGGCGACACGGAAATCCCGCCGGATCAGCCGGGCGATGTAACTGGCTGCGGCAGCGACGGGTACGCCGCACATCGGGATCGGTGTTTCCTGATGGCGGCCACGTGTTGTCAGGCTGATATCAAGCGCCAGGGACGCAGTTTCAGCATCCTGGAAAAACAGCTCGAAAAAATCCCCCATCCGGAAAAAAAGAAGGGCATCCGGCTCCTGTGCTTTGAGGGCAAACCATTGCGCCATGGCGGGCGTCGCGCCTTCAGGGGTCGGGCTGGGCGTTTTTCCGGTTTTTTGATTCATCAGTCGACGATGGCTGCTTTTCTTGCGAGGGGGGCATGTCAGAACCGTTGACGGTCCTGACACCGATCATACGCAAAAAATTCACACGAGGTAAGTATTTATCAAGCCTCTGCGCATGTCATGGTGCCGGGTTTTGCATCCTGCGTCGGGCCGCTGCGAGGTCACGCACGCGCGCAACACCTGAAATCTGAAGGCAGGCAAGATATATTGCCGCGCCGGAGGTGATCATGACGCCCAGAACGCCAATCCGGGTCCAGCCTCGCCAGAACATAAAATCCGGGATAAAATACAGCGCCGCGATCCGAATCAACACAGCCATGATGAATGCGGAACCCAGCATGATCAAAAGCCGTCGCATGGTCACGCCAGCGATTCGCATTGCATCGCGTCGATGGAGCAACCACCAGAGCAGACCGAAATTGACCATCGCCGCGAGGGAGCTTGCCAATGGCGGCCCGATATGCGCGAGAGGGCGATAGAGGGAAAGATTGAGCGCGAGATTCAGCGCAAGAATGCCGAACCCGATGCGGACCGGCGTCTTCGTGTCACCTTGCGCAAAAAAAGCGGGTGACAGGACTTTGACAAGCACGAAAGCGGGCAGTCCGATCGCGTAGGCGCGGAGGGATTGCGCGGCGAATGACGCATCCTGCATCGTGAAACGACCATAACCGAAAAGCGCCGACATGATTTCCGGCGCCAGCGCGATGATCCCGAAACTGGCGGGCAGGGTCAGCAACATCGCGTAATCAATGGCGCGATTGAGGGTTTCCCGGCTGCCCTCCCGGTCCCCGGAGGCGTGGTGGCGGGTCAGAACCGGCAGAATGGTCGTGCCAGCCGCTGCACCCAGCACGCCGAGGGGAAGCTGATTGATGCGATCAGCAAAATACAGCCAGGAAATTGACCCTGCTGGCAGCAAGGTCGCAATCATCGTATCAATCGTCAGGTTGATTTGCGTCACCCCTGAGCCGACAAGACCCGGGGCGAGGCGGCGCAGCACGTTGCGCATGTCGCCATCCATGACGGGGCGCTGCAAACGCAGTTTCATGTCCGCCCGGCGCGTGGCAACGTAAAGCAACCCAAGCTGCACAATGCCGGAAAGTGTGATCCCCCATGACGCTGCCTGCGCCGGCATATGAAACACATGTGCCCCGAGGATGATCGCCGCGATGCCGACAACATTGAAAGACACGTAAGCCCCGGCCGCCAGCGCAAAGCGGTGCATACCGTTCAACACCCCGGCAAGGAGCGCCGCGATGCAAATCAACAAAAGGTAAGGGAAGGTGATGCGGCTGAGCGTGACCGCCAGATCAAACCGCGTTGACCCGGCGCCGAAACCGGGTGCGATGAATGAGATCACCCATGGCATGAAGAGTTCACCGAGGATGGTGATCCCGGCCAGCCAGATCGCCAGCCAGCTCATGGTGTTTGAGGCGAAACGGCGTGCGGCTGACGCGCCGTGCAACGTCATCTTCTCGGTAAAAAGCGGGACGAAAGCCGCGTTGAACGCCCCCTCACCGAAAAGACGGCGAAACATATTGGGCAGGCGGAAGGCAATCTGAAAAGCATCCTGCGCGATGCCCGCACCCAGCAGCGCGGCCAGAAGTTGATCCCGCACAAGCCCGAGGACGCGGGAGACGAGCGTCCATCCACCGACGGTGAGAAAATTTCTGAGCATGGCGTCTCTGTTACAGGCTTCGGACGGGAAGAGTCCTTAACGGCACATGGTTTAACGTGCGCGATTATGCCTGAAAGAGATCAATTGTCGAGGCAGCGGCGCACTCGCTCCCTAAAACGACGTGAGCTGGGGCGTGTGATGGATGAGAACCACGCGGCAAGATGTCCGTCCCGCCCGACAATATATTTGTAGAAATTCCAGCGCGGTTTGCTCAGGCAGCCGCCTTCATGCTGCAACCATTGGAACAGGGGCGAAATTTCCGGGCCCTTGATCGTGGTTTTCTGTGTCATCGGAAAGCTGACGCCGTAATTGACGGCGCATGACTCTTTGATGGTGGCCGCATCATCCGGCTCCTGCTGGCCGAAATCATTACATGGTACGCCCACAACAACCAGCCCGGAGGTGCGGTAAAGCGTCCAGAGATGTTGCAGATCCTCATATTGAGTCGTGAATTTACATTTGGAGGCGGTATTGGCAATCAAAACCACCTTCCCCTTGAAGGCGCTGAATGAGATGGGGGTCTTCTCGTCAAGGGCCTTGAGTTCAAGTCGATAAAAGTCGTCAAGGGTCGTCGTCGTCATCAGGTGCTCCGCGTAAGAGACAAGTTAGGTTATACGGTTAATCGACCGGACCCTCAATGAGGGAGCGAAGCCTGGCCGGCTGTGATTAACGCGATGCGGCGTCAACACCTGTAACCGTGCGACGGTGAGACGTCTGACCCGCGCATCGACGTCTGCACACCTTCATTGGAAGTAGGGGACGCGACGTCTGGCCAGCACATCTTGAGTGCCGCGCAATTCAAAATACTGAAATATGCTTCAGGTTTTATTATTGGACGGAAAATATCCATAAAGTAAATTTTAAAGTGCCAATTGACACCGATATTCATGCGGGGTTTCACGATGACGGAAGAACTGAAGATGGTCGCCGTGGTGGGTGCCGGATATATGGGGGGCGGCATCGCGCAATCTCTCGCCGCGTCCGGGCTGGACGTGACGATCGCCGATATCGACCCCGTTTCAACACGCCGGAATTACCAGCGCCTCCTTGAGGAAGCCGCACGCTTTGAGGCGGAGGGCCTGAAGCAGGCGGGCTACGCGGCGCTGGTCAGGGCGAATCTGCGCATGGCGGAGTCCATCGAGGCCGCGGTGAAAGACCGGGACCTGATCGAGGAGGCCGTGCCGGAAGTGCCCTCCATCAAGCAGGCGGTTTACCAGCGCATCTGCGCCGCTGCACGGCCCGACGCGATATTGGGCACCAATACATCGACCCTGCCTGTACACACGCTGGCGCCCTATGTCACGCATCCTGAGCGCTTTCTGATCATCCACTTCAGTAATCCGGCACCATTCATACCCGGCGTGGAAATTGTGCGTGGTGAGGCGACCACTGATGACGTCGTCTCCGCTGTAAAAGCCTTGTTGAAGCGTGCGAACCGCATCGGGGCGGAGGTGGCGGACAGGCCCGCTTTTGTGCTGAACCGCCTGCAATATGCGCTGCTGAAAGAGGCGGATAAAATTGTGCAGGAAGGGGTCGCGACGACGTCTGAACTCGATACGGTCGTGCGCACGACATTCGGGTTCCGCCTGCCCTTTTTCGGCCCTTTCGCCATCGCGGATATGGCGGGGCTGGATGTTTACGCGGATTGTTTCAAAACGGTTGAAAAAGCCTATGGCAGCCGGATGGCGATGCCTGACCTGCTGGCGGAGATGGTGGAGAAGGGCGCCCATGGTGTCAAAAATGGCAAAGGTTTCTACGGAGATTACAGCCCTGAAAAAAAGGCCGCCCTTGTCGCTTATCGTAACAAAGCTTACGCAAAATTACTGGCATTGTTGGAGGAGCTTGGCCCGTCACCCCTTGAAGCGTCATGAAATTGCGGCCGGATCGGTAAGGTGCTTCCAAAGGAAGATGGCCTTCTGGCACGCTGCCATGTTGCGTCAGGGGTGCACGCTGATTCTTCACGAGGCGGATGGTTGAATGCTCTCAGGAGCGCGGCATGATGAAGATCGTTCTGGTGGGTTATGGGCAGATCGCGAAATCCCAACATGTTCCGGTGCTACGAAAATCCCGGGAATTTGAGCTGGTCGGCGTGGTCGATCCGCAAATGGATGTTGATATCGGTCTGCCTTGCTTCCCGGATCTGCCCGCATTCTTTAAGACAGGCCGAGATTGTGACTGCGTGGCAATCTGCACCCCGCCAGCGTCCCGCTATGCTCTGGCGGCAATAGCGATGGAGAAGCGCCTTCATGTTCTGTTGGAGAAGCCGCCTGTTTCCTCCCTTTCCGCGCTTTTTGCGCTGAAGCAAATGGCGGTGCAGCGTGATGTGACGCTTTTCACGGGGTGGCATAGTCGCTATGCGCCGTGCATCCCCGCCATCACGACATGCCTCAAAAATCGCGACATCCGGGAGATCGTGATCTGCTGGCAGGAAGATCACCGTAATTGGCATCCCGGGGCGCGATGGCTCTGGAAAGCCGGGGGGTTCGGCGCATTTGATGCGGGTGTCAACGCCCTCTCACTCCTGCACGCTATTATGAAAGCGCCGTTGGTCTATCAACAAGGAGATATGGCGTTCGCGGCAGGCGCGGAGACTCCAATCCGCGTCGCGCTTCATCTTTCAGCGGGTGCCGAGAAAATCCCGGTTAAAGCGTGGTTTGATATCGGTGCAGAGGCGGATGATGAGAATTGGACCATCACCTGGCACCTCAAAGATGGCACGATCATCCAGGCGCTGGAGAGTGGCGCGTCCTGGTCGGTCAATGGCGAAATTTTGTCGCCCGATGCGGCCGATGCCTATGCGGAGTATCGCGCCTTATACGCTGATTTCGCCAGCAGCATCACGCGGGCATCATCGAATTTCGTCGCCGTCCCTTACCTCATCGCGACAGATTGCCTCGCACAGGGACGGCGTCACGTCGGGGATATGAAAGCACCGGAATGGGTTACTCCGTCGCGAGGGGGCGGGACATGAGGGCTGCCTTCGCCGCCGCGACAGACATATCGCCCGCGATCAATTTTGACACGGTTTCAACGAGGGGCATGTCGATGGCATGGCGGCGCGCCAGCTTAAGGAGGAGCGGGGCGGTGCGACAGCCTTCGACAATGCCATGCGTCTCATCCAGGGCAAGGGCGCGCGCATCCGCATTTTGTCCCAGCGCCAGGCCGAACCGGAAATTGCGGGATGAGGGGCCGGTGCAGGTCAGGATAAGGTCCCCCATGCCGCTTAGGCCGGAGAGGGTTTTTGCCTGCCCGCCAAGGGCACGATTAAGGCGGTGCATCTCCGCCAGGCCGCGCGACATCAAGGCGGCACGCGCATTTTCCCCCAATTGCGCCCCGATGGCGATACCGGCCGCAATGGCGATGACGTTTTTAGCCGCACCGGCCAATTGCACACCCGTCAAATCATCGGAGGCGTAAAGGCGAAAGCGCGGTGACGCCAGTCGGGACGCGATCTCCTCCGCCAACGATAAGTGCGATGCGGCCAACGTGGCCGCCGCGGGCAGGCCTTTCGCAATTTCACCGGCAAAATTCGGTCCGGATAGCACAGCGACATCGCGCCCCGGACAGGTAGCGCGCAAGATGTCGGCGGGGAAGGCGTAGCTGTCACGCTCCAAACCCTTACAACATGCGATAACCAGGCCGTCGCCCATAGAAGCAGCGGCGACGTCGCGCAATGCGTGGGTGGGGGTGGCGAAAAGCGTGTCATCAGCGCCTTTCGGCATCATGTTGGTGACGTTCACGGCGGGCAGAAGCGCGACTTGCGGCAGCCGTGGAAGTCTGCGCGTGGTGGGGTCAACGGAGCTGCGGCTCCAAAGTGTGACGTCATGGCCTGCGCGGGCGAAATTCTGCGCGAGGGCGATCCCCCAGGCACCTGCTCCGATAATGGCGATGTGGCGCGGCGGGCTCATGCTTCCACCAACCAGCGAACGGAGATTTCAGGCGGCTCCTCCTGCTGCAAATAGGGTGCGAGCGCTTCAAGAATGTGGCGCGCATTTTCATCAAATCGATAATGCGGGTTCGCCACGAGAAGGCCGCATCCATTCAGGCGTGTCGGGTCCGTCGGCGGGTTAAGCAGAAATTCGCAGGTCAGAAGTTTCTTGAGACCCGTCTCAATCAGCATATCCTGAAACTCCCGAACAGGGGCGCGATGTTTGATCGGATACCATGCCGCGACCACCGAGGCCGGGAAGCGCCGACGCGCCATAAAAATTGCCGCGCGGAGCCGATCAAACTCATTTGTTTTTTCAAAAGGCGGGTCAATCAGGACCAGCCCGCGCCCGATGAGGCGGGGCGGCAGAAAGGCTTTGACCGCACGGTAACCGTCAAGATGGTGCACAGAGACCTGTCGGTTGCTGCGGAAGAGACGCGCCAGCGCGGCGGCGTCATCGGGGTGCAACTCGGAGCAGATCAACGCATCCTGCGGGCGTAACAGCGACGCGATCACGCTGGGGGAACCCGGATAGGATTGTGGCGCGCCGAAACGGCGCATGAGGTTGATGTAAGGTGTCAAAACATCCGGCAATGCGGCGCCATGCGCGATTCGCGGGGGGATGAGCCGGCCAATCCCGTCGCGCCATTCCTTCGTCTTTTGCGCTTCCTCGGCATTCAGCTCATAAATACCTTTGCCCGCATGTGTGTCGAGCACGGCGAAACCGGCATCCTTGCTTTTAAAATGCGCCAGCAGGTCAACCAAAAGCGCATGTTTGACGACATCGGCGAAATTTCCGGCGTGAAATGCGTGGCGGTAATTCATGCTCAGGCTTTACGGAAATTCGGCGCATCCGTCACGCTTTGTCTGCGGCCCGGGGCCGAGACATTGGAGGATCGCGTCATGATCCGGCGCGTCGCTGGTGGAGATTTCCCGCCAGTCAGAGGATTTCAGGCGCGCTGCGATGGCAGCGGATAGAGTGATGGCGCGCAAATTGCGCGTATCGACGCCACTGACCGACGCGGCTTTGACCCAGGCCGATGCGGTTCGGGAAGAAAAAAACATGACAGCGTCAACTGCACCGGATCGTATTTGCGATAACAGCGAATCAGAAAGTGACGTGACCGGTCGGCTCCGATAAGTGAGGTAACGCACGACATCCCAGCCCCGCGCTTGAAGCGCACGCGTCAATTTCAGGCCCAGTTGCGCCCCGGTGGGGAAGAGAAGACGCCCCGATGGCGGCACTGACCCCAAATGCGCCACAATGGATGATGCGTTTCCCGCACAGGTTGCGATGTTGGTGAACCTGTGCGCCCGGAGGCGTGCGGCTGTCGCGGCCCCAACGGCACAGACCGGTATGTCCCGTGCGATGTCATCAAGTGCGGGGATGACCTGGGCGCTGGTAACGACCAGTTGCGTGAAAGGCCCTGAAGGAACAGGGCGTGGGGTGGCCTCAATCTGTAACAAAGGGTGCCAGATGACATGCCAGCCTGAAGCCGCAACCTGTCGGCAGGTTTTTTCAGCCCCTGGGGCGGGGCGCGTCACGATGACGGCGTATCTTTCAGACGGGCGTGTCATCCAGAAATATATCCTCAGGCGCTTCGGCTCTTAATGCATCGCCAAGCGCCAGGCCAAGTTGCTCCGCATCTTCCGGCGCGCCGGCAACTTCTTTCTGAAGGTAGAAACTCCCATCCTCGCGCGCAACAATGCCTGTCAGCACAATTTCGTAATCCTCAAGCACGGTGCGCGATGTGTGTCCAGGGCGGGGGCGCAGCCGCGCATACCCGCCGATCGGCGTGCGGCAGGAGCCATCAAGCGCGTCGAGCAGGGCGCGTTCCGCCGTGGCGACAGCGCGGGCTTCCGGGTCTTCAATCGCGAGGAGAAGCTCCTTAAGCTCCGTATCCGCGCTGCGCACGGTGACACCGACAATACCCTGCCCGGCCGCGGGGATCATATCATCCGTGCTGAGCACGGCATCGGCCCGGTCTTCCATACCCAGGCGCTTCAGCCCGGCATAGGCCAGCATTGTTGCGTCGCACGTATCGCCTGCAAGCTTGTCAAGCCGTGTCTGCACATTGCCCCTCAGGAGGCAGAAGCGGAGGTCCGGGCGTTTATAGCGCAATTGCGCCTGTCGACGGACGGAGGCGCAGCCGATCATGGCGTTTTGCGGCAGCACATCAAGGGGGTCACCCCCCGCTGCGACGATGGCGCGCGCTTTTTCCCGCAGGCGCGGATGGACGATCAGCGCGTCGCGCGCATCCTCCCGCTTGAGCGTGCAGGCCAGCGCCAGGCCGTGGGGCAGTTTCGTCTCCAGGTCCTTGAGGCTGTGAACGGCGAAGTCGATCCGCCCTTCAATCAAAGCCTCGTGAATTTCCTTCGCGAACAGCCCTTTACCCCCGATTTCAGCCAGGGCGCGGGACTGGACGCGATCCCCCGTTGTTGAAATCTGGTGCTCCTGAAACGCTCCGAGATCCCGCAAAATCGGGCAGAAACGCGTCAGACGCGTCAGGAAGGTGCGCGTCTGCACGAGGGCCAGGGGTGAACCACGCGTGCCGACGCGGAGGGGGAGGGCGCGCCGTGCCTCCGAAACATGGGCGCGACCCATGGCGCGGCGTTTCATCGCCTCAGCGGCGACTTTCTGAAGTGCGCTCTTCACAATTTCAAGCTCAATCTGATCAATGGCCTTATCGTGCGTTCAGGGTTTAACTACTCTTTTCAGGGTTTAAAAGAAACTATTCTCTCCGTCGGAGGGAAAATTGTTACTTAAAGTCAAGCAATGTCGTAACATGATGGGATGACCGCGTCGCTTTCCTCTGACTCTTCTGCCGCCATAAACGGGCATGCCCCGATCCTCGCAATCGAATCCTCATGCGATGACACGGCCTGCGCCATCATGTTGCCTGATGGTCAGATCTGCGCGGACCGGATCTATTCACAGAATGAACACGCGGCGCTGGGTGGGGTTGTTCCGGAAATTGCGGCGCGCGCCCATCTTGCGCATTTGCCGGACCTCGTCTCGCAATGTCTTTCCGATGCGGGCTACCGACTTTCAGACATGGGCGCCTTCGCGGCGACAACAGGCCCCGGGTTGATTGGTGGTTTAATTGTCGGCAGTCATTATGCCAAAGGTCTCGCCCTGGCCATGAACCGGCCTTTTATCGCGATCAACCATATTGAGGCCCATGCGCTGATGGCGACATGGCCGCTTATGCCGGGCGGGGGGGCGCCTTTCCCTTTCCTGCTTCTGCTTGTCTCTGGTGGGCACTGCCAGTGCGTCGCTGTGCGCGATATCGTGGATTACACCCTTTTAGGGAGCACGATTGACGATGCGGCTGGTGAGGCCTTCGATAAAGTGGCAAAGATGCTGGGCCTTGGCTGGCCCGGCGGCCCGGCTTTGGAAATGCTCGCGCGGGAGGGGGATGCACGTCAATGGGATTTCCCACGCCCTCTGGTCGGGCGCGCGGGGTGTGATTTTTCATTTTCCGGGTTGAAAACGGCGGTATCCCGGGTTGTTTCCCGTTTCGGGGCGGAAGCGCTTACCCGGCGGGATGCCGCCAATATCGCAGCCAGCTTTCAGGCCAGTGTCGCGCGCGTCATGGCGGATCGCGTCAGAAACGGGCTATCGGCTTTTCCCGAGGCGAAGAATATCGTCGTGGCGGGCGGTGTTGCCGCCAATCAGGCAATACGCAACGCCATTGAGGCCGTGGCGCAGGAAAGCGGCCTACCGCTCTTTGTCCCGCCTGTGCGATATTGCACGGATAATGCTGTCATGATTGCATGGGCCGCGTGGCAGAAAAGACGGGCGCACCCCGCTGCGGCTATAAACGACCTCAACATCGCACCCCGCCCAAGATGGCCGCTGGATGAGATGCGCCCCAACCCTGTTGCGCCAGGCTGAAGCCGTAACAACAAAGCGGTAGGAAACGGGACTTGCGTTTGAACGCGCTTTTCGGCAAAGAGTGTCTCCGTAAGGAGAGGTGACCGAGCGGTTTAAGGTAGCGGTCTTGAAAACCGCCGTGCGTGGAAGCGTACCGTGGGTTCGAATCCCACCCTCTCCGCCATGGACGCGATCAATAAGAATAAGATTGGAGACGATGTAGCGGGCCGCTAATGACGGCATCATGCCGACCTTCATCATGACCAATAAGCTTGACTGTTAACGGACATCTCAATGTTGGAATAAGGGAACATTGAGCGAGCGACCGTCGTGATCTCGAAATCCAGCGAGGTGTTTTACCGGATCGCCGTTAAACGGACAGAGCAGGGTGACGAGTTATTCCTGACGTCACTAAGTCGAATTTCCGACAAGGAGATCGCGCGTCTGAAGCGTCTTGGACGGGTCACTGTCCTCAAGGCAGTCGACGCATAGGTGGGGCCTCCCATGAACCCCACATAGCGATCCGCCCATTATGGGGCGTCCTACGGCGGGGAGAATTACACCGTGTCACTATGCGTCGCCCGGGAGTTTATCGCAGTCTCGACCAAGATTGCAATGAGATCGCGAAACTACCGGTCTTTGATGCGGGGATGCTGGACATTGGTTGAGTAGGCGAGTTAATTTCTTCTTTAAAATGCCGTCCCACCCAATCCTGGCGACGGACCTGTTTCCATGTCACGGGGTTGGAATTGGAGGGCGGCGCAGGCTGCGAAGAAATGCAATGAGTGAAGTCAAAAAGAGGAGGAGAAATAGGGAGAGAGAGGAAGCTTTAAAAAGGAGCGATCAATGCATTTATTGCGGGGAAAAGGCAGACTCCGTGGACCACTTTCCCCCTAGAAGCTTCTTCCGCGAAGGGCAATGGCCAAAAAATTATGCA